>DASYLJ010000149.1:0-39725 GCA_036009625.1 Binatia bacterium | reverse complement strand
CGCTCGCCGAGTACCTGCCGCTGGCCGGGGTCGTGCCGGCGATGGCCGGCTGGTTCCCGCACGTGCAGGACTTCACCGCCTCGACCGAGACGCCGGCGCTGCGTCTCGGTGCGTGGCGGATCGCCGTCCCCATCTGTTACGAGGTCGTGCGTCCGGAGTTCGTGCGACGGATGATGCGCGCGGCGCGGCCGAACCTGCTGGTGACGCTCGCCAACGATGCCTGGTTCGGCGATTCGCAGGAGCCGTGGATCCACCTGTCGCTGGCACGGCTGCGCGCCATCGAGCACCGGCGCTATCTGGTGCGCTCGACGAACAGCGGCATCAGCGCCGTCGTCGATCCGGCCGGCCGACTCGTCGTCCGGACGGGGGTGCTGACGCGCGAGACGCTGCGCGCCACCGTCTACGCCCTCGAGGGCGAGACCGTCTACGGGCTGGCCGGCGACTGGGTGGGATGGCTGGCCGTCGGGCTGGTGTTGCTCGGGACGATGGTGCCGGCACCCATCCGTTCCACGACTACGCATCTGCGCGATGCGATTTTCGTGGACGAAACCCCGGAGCGCCGGGTAGGGTCGCAGGTGCCATCGGGCCGGGGGGGGACCTCGCCTCCGAGTGGTGACAGCAAACCGTGAACCGTTCCGAGACGAGGAGATCCATGCGGAAGCGTCAGCCCCAGACCGTGATACTGGCCGTCATCGCCCTGTTCGGCCTCGCTGCCCCCGCGGCGGCGTTCAACGTGCAGGCCGGCATCGGTTTCGTTGCCGTCAAGGACGCCCCGGTGGGCGTCGAAGTCGTGCTCGAGGATTCGAGCCACACCGAGGTGAACCGCGGTGTCACCGACACGTTCGGGAGCCTGATCTTCCGCGAGCTCGGTGAGGGCAACGCCTTCTTCCTGACGGACGTGACGTCTGGCGGCGACGCCGTGCCGGTCACGACCCTCGTCTTCGAGGACCATCCGCAGCAGGCGTTCTACCACTTCCAGACGCTGGGCAACGGCCTCCAGTACATCACCGCCCGCGACGGCACGAAGCTGTCCGCCATGGTGCGCCCGCCGCTCGGCAAGTCGCTCGCCGACGGACCGTTCCCGACCGTGGTCGAGTACTCCGGCTACGCCGTCGCCGATCCCGACAGCCCGCAGGCCTCCTCGCTCCTGGCGAGCGCGCTCGGGTACGCCACCGTCGGCGTCAACATGCGCGGCTCCGGCTGCTCGGGCGGCGTCATCGACCTGTTCGACCTGCCGACCACGGCAGACGGCTACGACATCATCGAGACCGTCGCCGCGCAGTCGTGGGTGAAGGGTGGCACGGTCGGCATGATCGGCATCTCGTTCCCGGGCATCTCCCAGATCTTCGTCGGTGGCGCGCGCCCGCCGCACCTCGCGGCGCTGGCGCCGTTCTCGACCATCGCCGACATCTATCGCGCCCCCGGGTTCCCGGGCGGCATCTTCAACAACGGCTTCGCACAGAGCTGGCTCCAGGAGCGCAAGGACGACGCCGCGCCGGCACCGGGCGGTGGCCAGGGCTGGGCCCGCCGTCGCGTCCTCAACGGTGACCAGGTCTGCCTCGAGAACCAGCGCCTCCGTCTGCAGACGCTCGACCCGATCGAGTTCACGGAGGCGCGTCCGTACTACGATCCGGCGCTGATGGACCCGCGCTCGCCCATCAACTGGGTGTCGAAGATCCAGGTGCCGATGTTCTACTCGGCCGCCTGGCAGGACGAGCAGACGGGCGCCGACTTCGCGTCGATGCTGAAGCGCTTCCCGCGCGGGCGTGACGTCAAGATCAGCGTCATCAACGGTGTGCACGCGAGCCCGATGGAGCCCGCGATCCTCTGGAACTGGATCGCCTTCCTCGACATCTACGTCGCCAAGCAGATCCCCGATCCGGGCCGCGCGGCGCCGTTCGCGCCCATCATCTACTCGCAGATCCTGGGCGGCGCCGCGCCCACGCCTCCGGTGCCGGCCGACCGGTTCGACGGCATCACCAGCCTCGACGAGGCACGCGAGCTGTTCGAGTCCGATCCGCGCGTGCGCGTGCTGATGGAGAACGGCGCGGGCACGGCCACCCTCGGCCTGCCGGCGGCGCGCTTCGAGCTCGGCTACGCGAAGTGGCCGCCGCCGAAGGCGCACAACACCAAGTGGTACTTCGGTGAGGACGGCACCTTGAGCCGCCGCCGCGCGTCGCGTGGCAGCGAGGACTACGACACCTACCGTCCCGACCCCGAGGCACGTCCGATGCAGACGCTGCCCGGCACGGGCCAGGACGACTCGTGGGCCCTGGTCCCCGCATACGACTGGGAGCCGCTCCTCGGCGACACGGCGGTCGCCTACGCCACCGCGCCGCTCGCCGAAGACACCACCGTCGTCGGTCACGGCAGCGTCGACCTGTGGCTGCGCTCCAGCGCAGCCGACACCGACATCCAGGTGACGCTCACCGAGATCCGTCCCGACGGTCTCGAGAGCTACGTGCAGAGCGGATGGCTGCGAGCCAGCCACCGCAAGCTCGATCGCCGTCGCAGCACGCGGCTCGAGCCGGTCCCGACGCACCTCGAGGCCGACGCCGAGCCGATGCCCGGCGATTTCACGCCGGTGCGGGTGGGGCTCTTCGCATCGGCCCATGTCTTCCGCAAGGGATCGCGCATCCGGATCAGCCTCGAGGCGCCCGGCGGTGACAAGACGCGGTGGGCCTTCGACACCCCGTCCACCGATGGGACGGTCGTCAACGACGTCGCGCGCAGCTACGCGCATGCGTCGCGACTGGTGCTGCCGGTGGTGGCAAGCAGCCCGGATACTCCCGAGACCCTGGCCCCGTGCAACTCGCTGCGCGGGCAGCCCTGCCGCACCTACGTCCCCGCCTCGAACGGGGGCTGACATCGCCGTGACGGCCGTCCCGAACCCGGGACGGCCGTCGCGACGGCGATGCGCTCAGTCGGCGTTGGCGCGCTGTAGCGCCGGACGCTCGGCGCAGCGAGCGAGGTAGGCGGCGACGTTGGGACGGTCGCTGCCGACCAGGCCCATCATCTGACACCACACCAGCGTCGAGCCGACCATGACATCGGCGGCGGAGAATTGCTGGCCGAGGATCCAGTCGCGGCCGGCGAGCGCGTCGTCGACCACCTTGACGGCGCCTTCGAGCTGCGTGCGCGCCGTCGTCACCAGCTGCGGCAGCCGCTCGCTTTCTGGCAGCTGCACCGAGTGCATGAAGATGGTGACGGCGGGCGGCTCGAGGCCCGACATCGCGTAGTGCACCCACTGGTAGTACCGACCGCGCTCGGGCGTGCCGACGGCGGGCGCGAGCTTTTTCTCGGGGAACCGATCGGCCAGATACTGCACGATCGCGCCCGACTCCCAGAGGACGGTGTCACCGTCGACCAGCGTGGGAACGGTGCCGTTCGGGTTGAGCTTCAGGTACTCCGGCTTCTTCTGGTCGCCGGACTGCAGATTGACGCGGGTGATCTCGTACGGAACGCCGATCTCCTCGAGCATCCATCGCGGACGTCCGGAACGGCTCTGCGCGGAATGGTACAGCGTGATCATGGCGGGGGTCCCTCCTCCCGGTTGTGGGTGACGACCGGGGAGGATGCGCCGCGCTGTCCGGTGGAGCAAGGCTGCGACGTCAGGGCGTCAGCGTGAAACCCTGCGTCGTGCCGGCGATCGCGGCGCGCCCGAGGTTCGGCATGCCGAGCATGGTCTCGACGAGATCGGTGACGATGCGCGGCACGCTGCGGTACGACGAGTGCACGTCGATGATGCTGCTCACCGCCGGTGCCACCGTCACCTTCGAGCAGTCGACGCCGGTGACGTTGGCGGCGAGCGGGGTGGGGTCGGCGATGTAGTGCGGGCCCGTGAGCCCGAGCCGCGTCGGATAGTCGCTGCGGTGGTACGCGAAGAACTCGTAGTCCGACGTCACGAGATCACCGTCGGCCCCCGAGTAGTAGACGGTGACGCCGCCGCAGCGGTCGGTGATGCCGGCACCCTGCTCGCCGGTCTGCAGCGACACCGAGGAGACGTCGGCGGCCAGCATCAGGCACTGCGCGATCGGGGGCGACGACGTCGCGGCGCCGAGACCCGTCATCAGCATGTAGTTGCCCTCGGAGTGCGTCAGGAAGGAGAGGGCGACCGGGGCGATCGCGCCGGTGACGACGTCGGCGTCGAGCAGGGTCAGGAGCGCCTGGAAGCTGGCCCGGCTGCCGAGCACGTTGTCGCGGATCGAGCCGCTGCGCTGGGGGAGGAGCGGCGGCGGAGGTGGGGCGATGGTGCCGTAGAAGAACGTCGAGTCGATGAGATCGTAGCTCGGCCACGAGTAGCCGATCACGAGCCCTGGGTAGCCGCCCGGCGTCGCCAGGTTGCAGCCGAACTGCGCCGCCTCGGTGAGGGCATCGCTGAAGGTGTTGCCGAGGCCGTGGACGTAGACGCCGAGGTGCAGGCCACCGCCGGACGCCGTCAGGGCGAGGTCGGCCTTCAGTCGCTCGACGAAGACCGCCTGCGTCACCTCGGTGTATGCGGTGGCGACGTTCTGGGAGGCATACGGTCCCGTCGCCGTGAAGAAGGTGAGGGCGTCGCCCGTCGCCGGGACGATGTCCTCCCGAATCGTCGCGAACGGCGTGGCACGGTTCGTCACCATGTAGCTGTAGGCGAAGGGCAGGCCGACGGGGGAGCAGGTCGTCGCCGCGCCCGCGAGGCGGGTGGCGACCTCGTCGCCGTGACGCGTGGCGGCGAGCTGGATGTCGTCGCGATCGTTCGTCGTCGGGCAGGTGCCGTCGGCGCGGGCCTCGGCCTTGGTGAACTTCTTCGCCAGCTGGGCGTCGCAGCGGGTGTGATCGCCGGTCGTCCCCTTGCGCGCCGCCTTCGCGTCCACCCGCGAGCGGCACAGATGATACTGCCCGACGGCGAGCAGCTTCGAAGCTTCGCAGCCGCGTCCGGCCGCGGGCTGTGCCATGGCGGCCCCAGGGCCGACGGCGAGCAGGTGGAGGGTCAGGAGCAGGGACGCAATGCGCATGCAGGAATATCGGCCCATGGGCCGGGAGGCTCAAGGTCCAGGGGGGACCGGCCGACACATCCCTCGCAGGATCGTATCCGTGCCCGCGACTCCCCAGCTTCGGCTTTTCGTCGACCAAGCGCCCAGTGCGATCGCCATGTTCGATCGCGAGGTCCGCTATCTGGCGGTCAGCGGCCGCTGGCTGCGCGACTATGGGCTCGATGTCCAGAACGTCATCGGCCGCTCGCACTACGAGATCTTCCCGGAAATCGGTGGCGATTGGCGCACCATCCACCAGCGTTGCCTGGCCGGAGAAGTGATGTCGCGCGAGGAGGACCCCTTCCGCCGCGCGGACGGACGGATGCAGTGGCTACGCTGGGAGGTCCGTCCCTGGCGGGACGACGACGGGCACATCGGGGGACTCCTGATGTTCTCCGTCGACCTGACCGCGCAGGTGGTCGCCCGCGGCGAGATCGCCGCCATGCGTGATCGGCTCGAGGCGACGCTGCAGGCGATCCCCGATCTGCTGGTCGAGCTCGATGCCGAGGGCCGCATCCTGCACCAGCACGCGCCGCGCCAGGCGCTGCACGCGTTGCCGAGTGCGGACGTCGTCGGACGTCACGTCGCCGAGGTGCTGCCGGCGGACGCGGCGGCGATCGTCATGGGCGCGATCCGCCAGGCGCTCGCGGACGGGACGTCGCTCGGCGCGCAGTACCGTCTCGCACTGCCCGAGGGCGAGCGCTGGTTCGAGCTGTCGGTGGCGCGGCACGGCACGGTGCGCGACGGTGGCGCCGGTGTGGTGGCACTCGTGCGCGACGTGACGGCGCGCCAGGAGGTCGAGGTGGCGTTGCGGCGGCAGGCGGCCGAGCTCGAGCAGTCGCGCGGACGGATCGCCGAGCAGACCGCCGAGCTGACGGCGGCGAAGGAGCGCGCCGAGACGGCGAGCCGCGCCAAGAGCGCCTTCCTCGCCAACATGAGCCACGAGATCCGCACCCCGATGAACGCCGTGATCGGCATGTCGCAGCTGCTGCTCGACACCGAGCTGTCGTCCGAGCAGCGCGAGTACACGCGCACGCTGGAGCGCAGCAGCCATCATCTGCTCGATCTCATCAACGACATCCTCGACGTCTCGAAGATCGAGGCCGGCAAGCTCGAGCTCGAGACGGTGAACGTCGACCTGCGACTGCTGCTCGAGGACGTGACGTCGGCGATGGCCTTCGGCGCGCATCAGAAGGGTCTCGAGCTGACCGGGCTGGTGCACGCCGGCGTACCGGAGGTCGTGCGCGGCGACGCCGGGCGTCTCCGTCAGGTACTGCTCAACCTGCTCGGCAACGCGATCAAGTTCACGGCGACCGGTGAGGTCGTGCTCGAGGCGGCCCTGGCGTCGTCCGACGCCGAGGCCAGCACGGTGCGCTTCAGCGTGCGTGACACCGGCATCGGCATTCCGCGCGACGCGCTGGCGGGACTCTTCGATCCCTTCACCCAGGTCGACAGCTCGACGACCCGTCGCTACGGCGGCACCGGCCTCGGCCTCGCCATCTCGCGGCAGCTCGTCGAGCTGATGGGGGGCGAGATCGGCGTCGAGAGCGACGAGGGACGCGGCTCGACGTTCTGGTTCACGGCGCGGCTCGGCGTCGCCACGATCGCGAACCTGACCGTGCCGGTGGCGGCGAACGTGGTGGCGGGCGCACGGGTGCTCGTCGTCGACGACAACGCGGCATCGCGAAGTCTCCTCTGCGCGCATCTCGGACGGTGGGGGAGTCGCGCCGTTGCGGTAGGTGACGGCGCGGCAGCGCTCGCGGCGCTGGCGGCGGCGACCCGCGACGGCGATCCGTTCGTGGTGGCGCTGATCGACGGCTGGATGCCCGACACCGACGGGGACGCGTTGGCGCGGCGCATCCGCAGTGAGGGTGCCGTCGGCACGCCGCACCTCGTGCGCGTCGCCTTCGCGGTGGCCGACGACGGCACGGAGCCGCCCGTCTTCGCCGCCCGCATCGCCAAGCCGGTGCGGCGCTCCGAGTTGTTGGCGTGCCTGCACACCGTGCTCGGGCAGCCGGCGGCCGCGCGGGTGCCGAGCCCCGTGGCCAGCGTCGATGGCGGGCATCGCGTCCTGCTGGTCGAGGACAACCCGGTGAACCAGCAGGTGGCGCTGGCGCTCCTGAAGAAGCTTGGCTACCGCGCCGAGGCGGTCGACAATGGTGCCGATGCCGTGCGCCGGCTCGAGCAGGAGGCCTTCGATCTCGTCCTGATGGACTGCCAGATGCCGGTGATGGACGGCTACGAGGCGACGCGGATCATCCGCGAGCCGACGTCCGCGGTGCGCGACCACCGCATCCCGATCGTGGCGTTGACCGCGAACGCCATGGCGGGCGATCGCGAGCGCTGTCTCGCCGTCGGCATGAGCGACTACATGCCGAAGCCGGTGCGCGCGAGCACGCTCGGCGCGATGCTGGCGCGCTGGCTCGGGCTCAGCCCGCAGCCCGACGCGACGCAAAGCGAAACGTCGACCCCCGGCTGAGCCGCGTGATCGCCACCTCGGGTGGCTCGGGCACGGGCTCGGCGACGCGGTCGATCGTCACCGTCCAGGCGATGGCTGCGCCCGGCACCTCGCAAGGCTGGGTCCGGGCCCACGGGCTCGCGACGCGCGCGATCGCGTCGAGGGCGCGATGTCGCGCCGGCGCGGGCAGCGCGAGCCAGCCGTAGGCGTCGCCTTCGGTGAGGGCAGGGCAGTCGACGACCCAGCAGCGTACGGCGTCGGTCGTACGCTCGACGTGCAGGTCGATGTACGCGCGCGGGTGGAAGGCGGGATGGAGCTGGAAGAGACGGGCGACCGCGTCGAGGTCGTCACCGCCGACGCCCATGGCCTCGACGACGCGCTCCGCGGCGATGCCGGCGATGCCCACCCACTGGTGGGTGGCGATCTCGCGCGCGGCGTCATCGCCCCAGCGTTCGGCCAGGGCCAGCATGAACGAGCGCACCAGCAGGTGGCCCTGCACGCAGAACTCGTCGGCGACGCGTCGGAGCGCGTCGTGCGACAGGTCCTCGAGCTCGAGCTCCGGGTCGAGCGCGCCAGCGTAGTCGCTGCGACCGTCGCCGTTGGCGCGAATCGGCGGCAGCTCGAGCTGGGCCAGACGCGAGCGTCGCACGACGGCGGTGAGCGGAATCTCCTCGACCGGCGTCGCGTCCGGCTCGATCGCCACCCGCCAGTGGCAGTGCGGCATGCGATCGGCGGGTTGCCGCGGCGGCCGGTGGATGGGACGTACCTGCGCGCGCGGGTTGGTGGCGACGGCGGTGGCGTCGAACGTCGGGTCCTCGATGTCGTGACACATGCCGACGACGAACGACTCGCCCATCGGCTCGACGTCCATCAGGGCGCCGCAGTACGGCAGCCAGAACTCGCCGCGGCCATCAGGATCGACGCGGAAGCGGAAGTCGAGGAAGCCGTGCGGGGCACCGACGTCGAACTGCATGCCCTTGAAGATGGTGGCGACGTCGTCCCCCGAGAAGCCGAGCGCGCGTTGGATGCGCTGCGTGTAGACCGGGCTGGCCCCCATCCATTCGGCGATGGCGATCTCGCGCATCGCCGCGGCGCCGTGGCGTGCGAGCACCTGCGGGATGCCGGCGCGATCCTGCAGGTGCGCCGCCATCTGGTACTCGCGCGCGAGCGCCGCGAGGGCGCGACGCGACAGCTGCCCGGTGTGGAAGGTGGGGTCGAATGGGCCGCGATAGTCGTCCAGCACGAAGCCTCCGCGCGCCGGTACGTAGACCCAGTCGTCGATGCGGGCAAGTCGCGTCGCGTCCGTCGTGTCAGCAGGGCGGATGCTGCCGCATCTCCACCGTGACGCCGTGCCTGGCGAGCCGCATCAGCCAACCGCCGACGCGTCGCGCGAGCGCCTGCTCGTCATCGGGCGTGACCTCGATCTCGAGACGCCGTGGGCCCATGCCCAGGCCGTAGCTGCTGGCGTAGTCGCGCAACGCGTCCAGCGTGTAGGTGTCGACCGGTCCGATCAGGTGGAGCGCATCCGTCCCATTGCGAATCACTGCATGCATCATCCGACGATCCTTCCCCGCGCCGGTGGTGCCGGCGCCTCTCTCCGCGTGGGTGAGTGGTCAGGCGGATCGTTGTGGAGGCTCGTCGTCGGATGATTCGGGCGGAATGCGGTGAACGGTGGGTCGACTGGCGGGGCGGCCCCTGACCGGAGCCACCGAGACGACCGCCCGGGGGACCACCACGGCGGTATCCACGTGGGCGGTCGAGGACGGTGACGGTAGCAGGTCGCCGGGCTCGGCCAGGTCGGCGATGACGCAGCATGCCGAACCCGGGTGGCTGGCGAGGCCGACATGCGTCGTCGCCGGCTGACCGGCGAGCACCACGGCGAGCACGAGCCACGACATCGTGCGTCTCGGACGTGGGGGGTGCGGGGTTATTCAGCGGTGCGCGAGAATGTGGATGTACACTTCCCGACCGCTGTCGTCGGTCTCGGTGCGCTGCTCCCAGAGGCTGGCGAGCTTGCTCGTCTTCGCCCATCCCTGGAAGTCGGCCACGGAACCGGGATCGGTGGCGAGCACCTCGAGGCGCTCGCCCGGCGCCATGGCGTCGAGGGCCTGCTTGGCCTTGATGATCGGGACGGGGCACTTCGCGCCGCGGACGTCGAGCGTCTTGGTCTCCACTGATTCCTCCCCCGATCAGGATCGGGCGGCGCCGCCCGCGGCGCACTGGTTGCGGCCGAGCTCCCATTCGGTGACGCGCAGCGGATCGACGGGAGCCGATCCGAGGTTGGCCCGGACGATGTCGGCATAGTGTGCGGGCGGCGGGGTCACGGCGGCGGCCAGGATGCGGACGAGCTCGTCCTCCGAGCCGATCTGCAGCTCGGGGAGGCGTCGCAACGCGCCGAGCCGCGCCGACACGATGCCGTCGCCGCCGATGTCGTCCACGCCGCTCGCATGCGCCGGCAGGACGATGGTGTCGTCGGGGAGCGCGGCCAGGGTGCGCAGGGAGTGGAAGAGGGCGCGCCCCCATTCGTCGACGCGTCCACCGAGATCGGGACGGCCCACGCCGCCGACGAACAGGGTGTCGCCCGTCAGGAGATACCGGCCGTCGACCAGGTACGCCGCCGAGCCCGGGGTGTGTCCCGGCGTCGCGACGACGGTGATCTCGATGCCGCCGCAACGGATGGGTGCGCCGGTCGGCGGTGTCGTGACGTCGTGTCGCAGGGTGCCGTGCTCGTCTGCCCCCACCCAGTAGGGGGCGCCGGTGCGCGCGGCGAGTGCCGGCCCGCCACTGACGTGATCGGCATGGATGTGGGTGTCGAGCACGCGCACGATGCGTGCCCCCAGCCCGGCGGCGAAGCGCTCGTAGACGTCGACGTCGCGTGACGGATCGACCACCACGGCCTCGGCGCCGGCGCAGACGACGTAAGAGAGGCACCCCTTGCCGCGCCGGTTGAGCTGCCACAACGCGAAGCGGCCGCCGGTGTCGGATGTGCGCGCCACCGCCATCGGCTGCAGGAACTCGCCGTACGCCACCATGCCGCCGTCGACCGACCGCGCCGGTCGTCCCGTGTCGCACAGCAGCTCCGCCACCATCACCGACGAGCCGCCCTTGGCGCAGATGGCGGCGATGGGGCGGTCGCGGGGCAGGCGGGCGCAGGCGGCGTCGGGGTCCTCGATGAAGTCGAAGTACGGGATGTGCACCGTGTCGACGGGCCGGCGGCCCTCGATGCGCCACGTCGCGTGCTCGTCCTCGTTGCGGAGGTCGAGCAGGAGGAGCGGCGTGCCGGCGTCGATCGCGTCGAGCAGCTCGGCGATCGGCATGGGCGCCGGCGTCATATGAAGAGCGAGACGCGGGAGCGCGATGCGTCGGCCATGAACGCAGCCACGCCACCGTACTGGATGCCGTCGAGGAGCTCCTCCTTGGTGACGCCCATCGCGTCCATCGACATGGTGCAGGCGGTCATCGTGACGCCGAGGTCGCGTGCCATCTGCATCAGGTCTTCGAGGGAGGCGATGCCCTGCTCCTGCATCATCGAGCGCAGCATGACCGAGCCCATGCCGAAGAAGTTGAGCTTGGACGTCCCGAGGCTCTCCGAGCTGCCCGGCGTCATGAGCGTGAAGAGGCGCTGCTTGAGACCCTTCTCGACGGCCTTCGCGGTCTTGCTCTTGAGCGACGACAGCCCCCAGAAGGTGAAGAACATCGACGTCTCGAGCCCGGCCGCCGCGGCGCCGGTGGCGATGACGAAGGCGGCGAGGACCTTGTCGAGGTCGCCGCTGAAGACCACCAGCGAGGCGCGGTCGTCCGGCGTGCGCTCGCGTACTTCGGCGATCTGCCGCTCCAGCTCCGTGCGCAGACCGCCGAGCTGACGGGTGACCTCCGCCGATACGAGGGCGGCCAGGTCCGGTGTGGTTCCAGTGTCGTCGATGGCTTCCGATCCGATCGTGTCGCGCATGCGGGCTCCCTTTCCGGACAGGGTAGCGGTCGACCGCCCGAGTGTCTCGCCTATCCCCGCTCCTGCAACGCTTTGCGGACTGCGCGCTCGAGCACGCAGATCTCGTCGTGAGTGTTGTAGAGCGCGAACGACGGCCGCACCGTGCTGGTCAGGCCGAAGCGGTCCATCGTCGGCTGGGCACAGTGGTGGCCTGCCCGCACCGCGATGCCGTCCTGGTCGAGGATCTTGCCGAATTCCTCGGCCGGGATCGAGTCGGTCACGAAGGACACCACGCCGGCCTTCTCGGCCGCCGTCCCGATCAGCCGCACGCCGCGGATGCGACCGATGCGCTCGGTGGCGTGGGCCAGCAGCTCGTGCTCGTGGCGGGCGACGTTCGCCATGCCGATCTGGTCGAGGTAGTCGACCGCGGCGCCGAGCCCGACGGCATCGGCGAGCGTCGCGGTGCCGGCCTCGAACCGCGCCGGCGGGTCCGCGAAGGTGCTGTGCTCGAACGTCACGCGCTGGATCATGTTGCCGCCGCCCTGCCACGGCGGCATCTCGTCGAGCACGGCCTTCTTGCCGTACAGCACGCCGACCCCGGTCGGTGCGAAGAGCTTGTGCCCCGACATGACGTAGAAGTCGGCGCCGATCGCCTGCACGTTCACGGGGAAGTGCGACACGGCCTGTGCGCCGTCGACCAGGACTGCGGCGTCGTAGCGGTGCGCCATCTGCGTCATCTCGTGGACCGGCAGGATGGTGCCGAGCGCGTTCGAGACGTGCGTGATGGCGACCATGCGTGTGCGCGAGCCGAGCAGCTTCTGGTACTCGTCGAGCAGTACCTCGCCGCGATCGTTGACGGGTACGACGCGCAGCACGGCGCCGACCGACTGCGCCAGGAACTGCCAGGGGACGATGTTGGAGTGATGCTCCAGCGTGGTGAGGACGATCTCGTCGCCCGCCCCGACGTGGCGTCGCCCCCAGGTGTTGGCGACCAGGTTCACGGCCTCGGTGGTGCCGCGCACGAAGACGATCTCGGCGGGCTCCGCGGCGCCGAGAAAGCGCGCGACCTTCGAGCGCGCACCCTCGTAGGCGTCGGTGGAGCGCGCGGCGAGGGTGTGCGCGGCGCGGTGCACGTTCGACGACTCATGCTCGTAGAAATACGTCAGACGGTCGATGACGGCGCGCGGCTTGTGCGTGGTGGCGGCGTTGTCGAGCCAGACCAGCGGCTTGCCGTTGATGCGCTCCTGCAGGATCGGAAAGTCCTTGCGGATGTCGCGCACGTCGAACGTGCGGCGACCTGGCAGGCTGGTAGCGGGAACGTCCGTCGACGACGGCGTCGAGCGCAGGAAGTAGTACGTCGGCGCCGCGGGCGTGGGATCGGGTGCCGGTGTTCTGGCGTCAGCGAACAGCGGCGGTAGCGCGGCGCTGTCGACGCCGATCGAACGCAGGTCCCAGGTGGGGAGCGACGACATCCCCGCGACGCCCGGAAACGACGGTGACGGGAATGCACCGATGCTCGCGCCGGGGATCCCGGCCGGTGGCGCGGTCATGCCGGGAACGACCACGCCGGGGATGCCGGACACGGCGGCCCCGGGTACGGACGGCCCGGCCATCGGCAGCGCCGGAGCGGCGCTCGGCGTGCTGGGCATGCCGAACGTCGGTGTGTCGGGAACCGTCGCCGTCGAGGGGCTCGGTACGGTGGGCACCGTCGGCGGATCGTCGAACAACGGCGGCAGCGCGGCGCTGTCGACGCCATGCGACCGCAGATCCCAGGTCGGGAACGAGGCCATCCCCGGGATGCCGGGCGACGGCGGCGCGGATGGAGCCGTCGTCGCACCGGGGGTGCCCGCCGCCGGCGGGACCGCGACCCCGGGTGCGACCGCACCCGGCACGCCGGCGGCGACGGCTCCGGGCAGCGACGGGTCTCCAGTGGGTGACGTCGCAGGAATGGAATTCGGTGCCGTCGGCATCCCGAGGCTCGGAACACTCGGCGTCGGTGCCGACGGCATGGCCACGCCGAGATGCGGCGGGGCGGTGATGGCCGACGGCGGGACGCCGCCGATGCCCGGCGTGCTCGGGATCGGCAGCGCCGGAATCGCCGCGCCAGGAACCGACGTGCCGCCGCTCGGGCCCATCGGCGGGGCACCGGTGAACGTGGGCGGTACCGTTCCCGTCCCCGTTCCCGTCTGGGTCTCCGCCAGCAGCGCCGCGGTCATCCGTTCGATGGCCGCGGCGTCGATCAGTGCCAGCCCGCTCGGTGGGCCCAACCCGATGCCGCCCGGGTCACTTGTACTCATGGTAGTTCCCGACCTCGACGTTCTCGAGGACGGCGAGCGAATCTTCGGTGAGGACGGCGGCCGAGAAGTACAGCGTCACGAGGTAGGAGGCGGTCGAGTAGCTGTCGATGCCCATGAAGCGAACCGACAGCCCCGGCAACTGTTCGCCGGGAAGCCCGACCTGATGCAGCCCGACGACGCCCTGCTTCGGCTCGCCGACGCGCATGAGCAGGATGTTCGTCAGGCCCGAGGCCCCGTTCGATCCGGTGCGGTTCACCTGCAGCTTGTCGCATGGGACGAGCGGGACGCCGCGCCAGGTGATGAACGGCGAGCCGAACATGGAGACGGTGGGCGGCGGGACGCCGCGGCGGGTGCACTCGCGTCCGAACGCCGCGATGGCGCGCGGATGGGCGAGGAAGAACGCCGGCTCTTTCCAGCACTTGGCGAGCAGATCGTCCAGATCGTCGGGGGTCGGCGGCCCGGTGCGGGTGCCGATGCGCATCGAGGGCGCGGCGTTGTGGAGCAGGCCGAACTCGGGATGGTTGATGATCTCCGCTTCCTGGCGCTCCTTCATGCCCTCGAAGGTGAGGCGGAGCTGCTCGCGCAGCTGGTCGTGCACGTTGTTGTAGAGGTCGGTGACGCGCGTGTGCAGGCGGATGATCGTCTGCATCACGCTCAGCTGGTACTGGCGCGGTGACTCATCGTAGTCGACGAAGGTGCGCGTCAGCTCGGGCTCGCCCTCTTGGTACGTCTTGATGTCGATGCAGGATTCGCCGTACTCGTTGTGGTCGGTGCTCTCCTTGCGATGCTGCACCACCAGCGAGTCGAACGACGAACGCAGCTCCGGTGACGCGGCGAGGAGCGCCCGCAGGCGATCGCGCTCGAGCGTCAGGAAGACCGTGGGCGTGAGCGTTGTCGCGGTGGTCGTGTGGCGCCAGTCGTTCAGCAGCGCGGTCTCGCCGAAGGTGTCCCCCTCGGCATAGAGCGCCAGGCGGATGCGCTGGCCATGGGCGTCGGTGGTGGTGACCTCCACCTTGCCCTGCACCACGATGTAGAGCTTCGTGCCGGCGTCGCCCTCCTTGTAGAGCACCTCGTTGGCGACGTGACGCTCGTCGAAGAGCAACCCGGTGATCGCCTCGATCAGCTTGCCCTCGGCGTCGCGCAGGAGGGGCAGGGCACGGAGCGCATCGGGATCGATCTGGGCGCGATCGCCTTCCACGCCGGCGACCATGCGGCCGCCCTGCTTGAAGACGATGCGACGACGGTTGACCTGGTAGGTGGCACCTTCGACGTTCACCCACGGCAGCAGATGCAGCAGCCAGCGGGGTGTCACCGCCAGCATCTGCGGGACGGTGAGCGTCGGGTGCGAAAGGGTACGAGCGGCGCGTACGGTCAGCGTGTGGTTGCCGACCGGGCGTTGTGATTCTGCCATCATCTCCTCCTTGAGATCGATGCAGCAGCTCACGATGTCGCGTCGCCGCGCGGGGTTTCGGCGATACTGCCGAAACTCTAGAAAATTACAAGTTGAGGCCCGTCAGATGCCGGATCCGCCGTCGAAGAGATCGTCGCGGGCCTGCGCCTGGCTCACCCAGCTGCCCGGTGACACCCCGCGCGTCAGCCACACGTTGCCGCCGATGCTCGAGCCGCGGCCGATCGTGATGCGGCCGAGGATCGTGGCGCCGGCGTAGATCGTGACGTCGTCCTCGACGATCGGATGCCGCGCGCCGCCCTTGATGGGCAGCCCCCGGTCGTCGGCGGGGAAGCTCTTCGCGCCGAGCGTCACGCCCTGGTACAGGCGCACGCGCTCGCCGATGACGGCGGTCTCGCCGATGACCACGCCGGTGCCGTGGTCGATGAAGAAGCTGGCGCCGATGCGCGCGCCGGGATGGATGTCGATGCCCGTCGCGTCGTGCGCGATCTCCGTGATGATGCGCGGAATCAGCGGCACGCCGAGCAGGTTCAGCTGGTGTGCGATGCGGTGATGGGTGATCGCGGTGATGCTGGGGTAGCAGAACACCGCCTCGTCGAGGCTCGTCGCCGCGGGATCGCCGTCGTAGGCCGCGCGCACGTCGCTGCCGAGCAGGCCGCGGATCGCCGGCAGGCGACGGGTGAACTCGCGCATGACCTCGACCGCACGCTGGTGGCAGGCGGCGTCGTCACCGTGGGTGCCGGTGAAGAGGAACCCGCGCCGCACCTGCTCCTGCAGCTCGAGCAGCGTCGCGTCGAGGCGCTGCGCGATGTAGTCGCGGATGCCGTCCTCGGATCGATCCGCGGGTCCGAAGTGCGCCGGGAAGAGGATGGCGCGCAGATCGGAAACGATCACCTCGAGGGCCTCGGGCGACGGCAGCAGCTGCCGCTCGGGGCGATGCCCGTGCTCGGGAAGGAAGGCGAGATTGGCCGCGGTGAGCGCGTCGACGACCTCGTCGAGCTCGGCCGCGTGCCCCGGCTCCTCGAACAGGTCGGGTTGGATATTGAGTGCGTTCATGTGTGGGTTCCTGGTTTCGTTCGTTCGCCGGGGCGGGCGACTTTCGGCTCCAGAAACACGAAAGCCCACCGGCCCCGGGGGGGTGGTGGGCTGATCTTGCCGTGCGTGCGCCGATGCCTATCCGGCCGTCGGCGGGCAGGAGCCCACCACCGAACGCGGACAACAACAGCTCGACTGATGCACGGCCATCACAGCCCGGGACTAGACCACTCCTCGGGCAACTCTGTCAACGAAAATCCGGCGCGATGGCCGATGCTTTGACGCGAACCTCGTCTTTCGGCCGTCGCGATGGTGATGCGGCGGCGAAGCGCGCGGCGAGCCGCGCAGCGAGTGCGGCGGCTTCGACGCGGAGCTCGGGGACGGCGGTGTTCTCCCAGAGGCGACCCTTCCGCAGCGGCCCCACCAGGTAGAGCCGATCGTCCGGCTGCCCGGACGCGTCGAGCAGGGCGCCATCGTCGTCGGTGTCGAGGCCGAGGCCGAATGCGTCGGGCCGCAGCTGCCCCGCCTGGCGCATGGAGACGATGAGGGGCTCGCGGACGCGCGAGAGGTCGGTATCCGGGCCCGTGCAGTTGACGACCCGACCGACCACCAGCTGCTCGACGGTGTCGCGTCCGCGCGCGCGCAGCGTGACGGCCAAGCCGCGTGCCGATGGTGCGATACCAAGGAGGCGTGCAGCCCGCGGTTGGAGCTGGCCCGCGTCCATGCAGCGTTGGACGGCGGCCCAGGGCTCGGGGGCGGCGCGGTGACGGTGCGTCTCCCAGTACGGTCGGAGGTGCCGCAGGAGTCGGCCACGTGTGCCGGCGTCGAGCTCGGCCCAGATCGGCGGCGTGTCATGGCGTATCGCCGCCAACACCTCGCGCCAGTCGACGCCGTGCGCGGCCGCCATCCGCACCTCGTCGCGCAGGGCGCGGACCAGGCCGGCCGCGTTGCGCGGCCATCCGTCGATGCTCACCGGTCGGGGATAGGCAGCGGGTGCCACTGCCGAGTGACGATGGGCCTGCGGCAGGAGGCCGCGACGCGACACGGCGTGGATCGGCCCGCGATGCCCCTGATCGATGAGGCGCAGGATGATGTCGATCGTCGTCAGTCCCGTGCCGATGAGCAGCACCGGCGCGTCGGGATCGACGTCGAGCGCGTCATGCGCCCACGCGTCGCGCGCGTAGCGCGGATCGTCGAGACCGCTCGCGTCCACCAATGGCGGGTCCGCGGGTTGGAAGTTGCCGACGGCGAGCACTGCGGCGTCGCACGCGAGGCGACGCCCGTCGGCGAGGCGCATCTGCACGCCACCGCCGCCGAGCGGCTCGAGGGCGATCGCCTCACCGGGCATTCGCTCGAGCCCGCACCACGGCGGCGCTTCGGCCTCCGCCTCCGCCAGCACCTGGCGCAGGTACTGCCCGTACACGAGTCGCGGCGAGAACGTCCCGCCCGTCGTCTCGGGCTCACGCCTCTGCATCCAGCGCAGGAAGTGGTCCTCGTCGTCCGGCAGTGCGCTCATGCGTCCCGTCGGCACGTTGAGCAGGTGGGCCCCGCAGCGGGTGCCATAGGCGATGCCGCCGGAGAAGGGCCCGAGCCGCTCGACGAGGAGGACGCGCCCTTGCACGCCTCGTCTGAGGAGGTGCGCGGCGACCATCGTGCCGCTGAACCCCCCACCTATGATCGCTACCGTGGTGCTCATCGACGCGTCGCCTCGCTCATGAGGAGCTACAGTAAACGTGCGTGGGCCGAGTCGAAAGCAATCTCTTCGTACGGCAGATGCGGGGGGGCCGCCGACCCCGGGGGACGGCGGCCGCCGCATCGATCAGCGCGCGAGCGGGATTGCGATGTCGACCACCGGATCGACGAACGCGTCGACCAGGGTCGCTGTCCCGGTGAGGACGGCGATCGTGTAGAAGGCCGGACCGTTGCCGTCGTCGAGCACGGCGAAGGCGTGGTTGCCGACGGTGACGCCGTCCACCACGGCGCTGAAGACGTCGAGCCCCACGGCGCTGCCGGCGTCGACGCCGAGCTTGCCGGTGGCGCCGAGCGAGCCGTTGTTCGGCGGGGCCTGCACGGCGATCTGATCGAGTGCCGTATCGAGATCGAAGAGGCTCGTGACGGTGGTGGGATCGAGATCGTTGTTGGTGTACGCCGCGCCGGCGATGCCGCTCGTGGTGACGCCGGCCGTGTAGTTGAGCGCGCCGTCCTGGAGCGTCGTGCCGCCGGTGTTCACGTCGTGGCGCAGGTTCTGTCCGGTGTTGCTGACGATGCGCAGGCGATCGGCCGCAGGATTGAAGTCGACGCCGAACGCCGTGCCGTCGAGTGTCACCGACAGCGTGCCCGCCAATGTCGCCGCGCCGGTCGCGACGTCGAGCGCGTAGACGCCGCCACCCGAGCCGACGCCGTACAGCTTTCCGTCCTGGACGCGGAAGTCGATGCCGACGATCGTCGCGTCGGCGCCGCCGAGGCCGGTGATCGGGCCGATCTCGACGGCGCGATCGGCGGTCTGATCGCCGAAGCAGACGAGCCGGCTGTCGGCGGTGAGGCCGACGATGGTGAGCCGCTTCACGTTGCCGTTCTGGTAGACGCGATTGCCGCGCGTGCAGTCGGGCCTGCCGGCGGTCGCGGTGGTGGTGAGCCCGAGCGCCAAGAGCCCAGCCATCGATGCAGCGGTGATGCGAGACATACCTCGTCCAATGGACATGGAAGTCCTCCCTTGCGTGTGTGCGACCGGAAGGCGGCCGTCCTCCCCGTCGATGGTGTGCCGCGGCACCCACCACTACGGAGCGGACGTGCCGATCGGATGCTCGTCGCTTGCACGCGGCGCAGCGGCACCAGATAAGCGCGCCATGAGAACCGCGAAGGCGTTGCCGCTCGTCCTCACGATGGTGCTCCTCGGCGCGTGCACCCCACCGGCACCGAAGTCGGCGTCGAAGATGGAGTGGCAGAAGACCTCGGACCTGGCCCCGGGCCTCGAGGACGCGCGTCAGAACTGCAAGGTGCAGACCCTGGCCGAAACCTCCGACAAGCCGACGGGCACCGCCGTCGTCGGCGGCGAGTTCGTCAAATGCATGCGCGCCGCCGGCTGGACCCTGGTCGACAACGGCACCAAATGACCGGATTCACATCCGGCAACGATCAGGGCGCCGATCGAAGCCGCCATGCCGCGCCGGCCGCGGCACGCCGGTGAATCGAGCGCAGTCGCTACACTCTCGCCCCCGCCCCGAGCTGTAGCTCGGGGCGGCGTCAGAAGTCGCGGTCCATGAGGGTCTGACGGCCGGCGACGCGGGCGCGGGCGATGGCGTCGTCACACAGGCGGCGCAGCTGATCGGAGAGCACGTCGAGGACGGCGTCGGACGTGTTGAAGCCCGAGCGCGCCCGGACGTAGTCCTTGAGCCGCGAGGCAACGACCAGGATCTCCCGTGGCACCGGGCCATCGGCGGGCGCGCGTGGGGTTGGCGCCGGTGACGTCGGGCGGGCAGGGGGTGCCGCCATGCGGGCTTCCTTCGCGGCCTCCTCGCGCTGCTGGCGCTCCCACTCCTCGCGTCGCGGCGAGCGGCGCTCCTCGGCCCACGAATCGCGATGACGCAGCAGCGGGACGTGCGCGTCCCAGCAATCCACCGAGCAGAAGGCCAGTGCCGTGCGCGGCCGGTTGCAGGTGGAGACGTTGCAGGCCCAGTAGCCCGCCGTGAAGCCGATCTCCTTCTTGCAGGTGCTGCAGCGCTTCCAGGTCGTCGCTTCGACGCTCATGCGCGATCCTCCTGCCGCCAGGAGTAGCGTGCCGTCGCCGTCACCGAAACAGGCCGCGACGCCGGGGCTCCTGCGGCACGAGCGAGGCCGCGAGCTCGGGATCGCGTGCCCGCACCGCCACCAGGACCGCCTCCGAGGTCGCGCCCTGCGAACGGAACGTCCAGCGCAGGCGCTCGCGCAGCTCGGTGGACGGATCGTTCAGGTGCGACGCCAGCGTGATCTGCTCGGCTTCGGACAGCGGCAGCCGTCGCGACACCGCGAACGCCGCCCACAGCCGCACGACGACGTCCGTGTCGTTCATGCTCGCGAGCAGCCGCGGCGTCGTCTGCTCGTCGTCGGGCGAGAGGCAGTCGATGAGCCGCAGTCCCTCGGGGATGCCGAAGAGGCTGCCCGGAAGATCGGCGGACGAGAATGCGTCGCCGAGCGGCTCGTGCTTCGTGATCTCGCAGGTGATGTCCACCACCTCCGACGTGAGCGGCTGCGTCAGCAGCTCCTTGGCACCGCTGACGGCGAGATTGCGGAACTCGTCGCGGCTGAGCCACTCGAGATGCAGCGCCAGGTGCGCGATCTCCATCTTGATGACGGAGACGTTGAGATCGTGGACGAGGCGGAGCACCTGCTCGCGGGCCGCGTCCTGGTCCTGGATCTCCTCGAAGACGCGTCGCTCGTCGCCCTGATACTCGGCCGGCGCATGCCGGTTGAAGAACACCTCGATGGTCGGGACGAACGACAGGAAGTCGTCGCGCGACACCATGGTCTCGATGATCTCGAGACGGTCGGCGACCGGCATGCTGTCGTCGTACAGCTGGCAGACGAGATCGCGGTCGGTGGCGCCGGGCTCGGAGGGGCGCAGGCCCGCGATCTGCACGATGCCGGTGCCGGCCATCGCCGAGAGCAGCTCGCGGTTCGGCGCGGCGTCGCCGGCGGACCGCGTCAAGTACTGGGCATAGTCGCCCTTGGCGGAGAAGTAGCGTTGCAGCATGGGGGCGGTGAACAGCCCGATCGGTGCCACCGACGAGAAGCCGTACACGCGGGGCACGCCCATGAAGATGCGACGCAGCGACTCGCGGAAGCTCGGGCCGAGCGGACCGTAGCGCAGCTCGACGACGCGCTCGGCGGAGGCGCGATCGAAGCCGTGCTCGAGCAGGACGCGCAGGTACTCGTCCGGCGTGCGGCTGTCCTGGTCCTTGGTCGCGAGCGTGTTGCACGCCAGCAGGAACACCTCCTGCGGATCGTGGAACAGCCCGCGGCAGCGCTGCTGGCAGGAGGCCTCCTCCATGTCCTGGAGGCTCAGTGACGAGCCGAGCTTACCGAAGAAGCGGCCGGCGAACTCGGCGGAGTACACCACCACGTCGCACGTCAGGTCGGCGCGGCACAGGTTCAGGATCCAGGGGGTCGGACGGGCATCGGCGGCCGCCGGCGTGCTCGACGCGGGGGCGGGGGGCGGGGCGAAGAGATGCGGGCTCAGGTCGAGGACCTCGAACCGGTCCGGGGGCAGGCGTGCCTTGAAAACCTCGAGCTCGTCGGGGCTGTGGAAGCTGAAGGCGCAGACCTTGAAGACGCGCGCCTGGACCGGCGCAGGGGCGAGCACGGCCAGGGCCAGCAGCGACAGGAGAAAGCGGTGGACTCGCATCGTGGGGGACTCTGAAGCAATTGGTATGCCCCGTGCGGTACCAGGCCCAGCGGCACCTGCCTAGGCGTCTTTGGACCCGAAACCGTCATGCCTGCACCGCTGCGGCGGGCAGGCGACGGTCACGCCGGTGCACCGGAAGCGGGCAGTGCGCATGGGGTTTTCGTTGACAGCGTCGGCTCGCGACACTACCGTCGCGACCCGAAAGCTGCGGCGTCCGTTGCCCCGTTGCCGGGGCTCGCCAACCGACCACGGCTCGCGGTCCAAAGGGGGGAACGACCATGGCGACGCGGCGGAACGACGCTGGCCGGGACCATTCGCCCCCCGGGCTACCGTCGCCGTGATGCTACCGTCGCAGGGACGACCGGCGTCTGCGGTCCTCGACGACCTCGAGGTGCTGCGGGCGCGTGACGTCGACTGGCGTCGCGGTCGCGCCTTCACGCTGGCGTACTCGGCCGGTCCCGAGGTGCTCGCGCTCGCGCGCGAGGCGTACGGTGATTCATGGCCGAGAACGCGCTGAACACCGACGCGTTCCCGAGTCTGGCCGCAATGCAGCGCGACGTGTTGGGGTGGGTGTCGTCGCTTCTCGGCGGCGGCGACGAGGCCGCCGGGTTCCTCACCAGTGGCGGCACCGAGTCGTTGCTGATGGCGGTGCTCGCCGCGCGCGAGCGCGGGCGGGCCGAGCGCGGCGTCGCCGCGCCGGAGATGGTGCTGCCGGCGTCGGCGCACGCGGCGTTCGAGAAGGCGGCGCACTACTTCGGCGTGCGCTCGGTGCGGGTTCCCGTCGGCGACGACTATCGCGTCGATGCAGCGGCGATGGCCGCGGCCGTCACCGAGCGCACCGTTCTCGTCGTCGGCTCGGCGCCGCAGTACCCCCAGGGCGTGATCGATCCCATCGCCGACATCGCGGCGCTGGCGGCGGCGCGCGGCATCGCCTGCCACGTCGACGCCTGCATGGGCGGCATGGTGCTGCCCTTCCTCGAGCGCGAGGGACAGCCGCTGCCGCCGTGGGACTTCCGCATTGCGGGCGTGACGTCGATCTCCGTCGACCTGCATAAGTTCGGCTACACCGCGAAGGGCGCGTCGGTGATCATGCACCGCACGCGCGCGCTGCGCCGGTTCCAGACGTTCACGACCGACAACTGGCTCGGCGGACGATACGGGTCCTCGGGCGTGCTCGGCACCAAGTCGGGTGGGGCCATCGCGGCCGCATGGGCGGTGATGCGCCACCTCGGCGAGGACGGCTACCGGCGTCTGACGCGTGCCGCACGCGACACCACGATCCGCCTCGACGCCGCGCTGCGCGCGACGCCGGGCTGCGTGCTGCGCGGGACGCCCGAGACCACGCTCCTCGCCTTCGGCTTCGACGACCCGGCGGTGGAGGCGTACGCGGTCGCCGACGCGCTCTGGCGCCGCGGCTGGTACGTCGATCGCCAGGGGCCGCCCCCGAGCCTGCACTGCACGGTGAACGCCGTGCACGCGACGGTGCTCGACGAGTTCCTGGCGGCATTCCGGGAGTCGATTGCCGAGGTGCGCGTGGCGGGGACGGCCGGTCGGAAGGGAGCGTACGGCACCATCGAGTGAAACCCGAAATGTGTTGCCATTTGGCGCCAGGACACTTGCAGTCATTGTCGACTACACGCAGAAAGACGGGACAGTGCGTTCCGAACGATTGAGCGACGAGTGGCGCGATTGGATGCGGACCTTCGGGTCCATTCTGGCTTTCCTGCGAGGGTTCTTCGGGCTGACGACCGCGGAGGTCGCGGCCGAGGCCGGGGTCACGGAGGGTACGGTGATCCGGCTGGAGGAGGGTCTCCTCCTCGAGCTGTCGTTCATCGACGTGATCCGCATCAACCGCGCCATGGCCCAGCGCCTGCGGCAGGTCGACAAGGCCCTCCTCACGCCGGAGATCAGCGGCTTCCTGGAACACCTCGACTACCTGGCGATGCCCGACGAGCACGGCCCACCATCTCCAGGTGGGGTATCCATTCAGCGATTCCGCATCTTCGCCGACCCGATGGTGAAGGACCTGCTCGACGTGTTCCTGGGGCTCCCGCGCGAACGGCGGGGCGTGCTCCTCGAAATGCTCCGAACCGTCGCAGGCGAGCTGGCGAGCTGATACAGGTCCCAGGCCAGCATGGCCGTTCATCGTGCATCCCGGGGAGCCCTCGTCCTGCCACGCCGCGCGCCGCGGCGTCGCGCCTCGGGGCAGGCGGCCCTCGGACGGTACGTCAATCGTGAGCTGAGCTGGCTCGAGTTCAACCGCCGCGTCCTCGACGAAGCGGCCGATGCGAAGACGCCACCGCTCGAGCGCTGCCGTTTCCTGTCGATCTTCGAATCGAACCTGGACGAGTTCTATATGGTGCGCGTCTCCGGCCTGATCGAGCAGGTCGAGAGCGGCGTGCTCGAGCCGTCGGCCGACGGGCTCGCTCCCGAGGAGCAGCTGCAGCGCATCGCGGCGGCGGTCATGCCGCTGCGCCGCACCGCGAGCGAGCTGTGGACGCGCGAGCTGCGACCGGCGCTGGCCGAGGCCGGCCTCGAGATGCTCGACTGGGAGGAGCTCAGCGGGCGTCAGCAGACCAAGCTGCGCCGCTGGTTCGAGCGCGAGGTGTTCCCCGTCTGCACGCCGCTGGTGCTCGACCCGGCACCGTCGGTGCCCTTCATCTCGAACCGCAGCCTGAACCTCGCGGTGCTGGTGCAGGACGGTACCGACGAGCCCACCCTGGCGCGCGTCAAGATTCCGAGCGTGCTGCCGCGCGCGGTGCGCGTCGGCCGGCGCGGGCACGTCTACGTGCTGCTCGAAGACGTCATCCGCCAGCACCTCGAGCATCTCTTCCCCGACGTGCCGCTTGCCGGCACCTTCCGGTTCCGTGTCGTACGCGACGCCGACATCGAGATCCGCGAGCTCGAGGCGGGCGACCTGATCGACATGATCGAGGAGACGATCCGCCGCCGTCGCTTCGGCGATCCGGTGCGGCTCGACGTCGGGCAGGAGACGCCGCCCGAGGTTCGCGACCGTCTGGCCACGCTGCTCGGCCTCGATCCGCTCAACGTCTGCACCGTCGATGGGCTGCTCGGGTTCGACGTCCTCGGCGCGCTCGCCGACATGCCGCTGCCGGCACTGCGCTGGCCGGTCCACAAGCCGTTCCTGGCGCCGCAGCTGGCGCGCTCCGACGATCTGTTCGCGGCGGTGCGTCGCGGCGACGTGCTGGTGCATCATCCGTTCGACGCCTTCCGCACCATCGAGGAGTTGGTCGGCGCGGCGGCGCGCGATCCCGACGTCATCGCGATCAAGCAGACGCTCTACCGCGTCGGCGCCGAGTCGCCGATCGTCGAGGCGCTGCTCGAGGCGGCGGAAGCCGGCAAGCAGGTCGCCGTGATGGTGGAGCTCAAGGCGCGCTTCGACGAGAGCAACAATCTCGTCTGGGCGCGCGCGCTGGAGCGCGCGGGTGCGCACGTCACCTACGGCTTCTCGGAGCTCAAGACGCACGCCAAGCTCTGCCTGGTGGTGCGGCGCGAGAGCGGCGGCATTCGCACCTACGCCCACATCGGCACCGGCAACTACAACCCGTCGACGGCGCGCGTGTACACCGATCTGGGGCTCTTCACCTGCGACCCCGAGATCACGCAGGACATCCTCGAGCTGTTCAACTTTCTCACCGGCATCTCGCGCCAGCGGCACTACCGGACGCTGTTGGTGGCTCCCGTCAACCTGCGTGCCGAGGTGCTGCACCGGCTGCAGCGCGAGGCCGAGCATGCGACCGAAGGGCGTCCGGCGCACGTCATCCTGAAGCTCAACTCGCTCACCGACCCCGAGACGATCGATGCGTTGTACGAGGTGGCGGCGGCGGGGGCGCAGGTCGACCTGATCGTTCGCGGCGTCTGCTGCCTGCGACCGGGCACGCCCGGGCTCAGCGAGCGCATCCGGGTGCGCTCCATCGTCGGCCGGTTCCTCGAGCACAGCCGCATCCTCTGGTTCGAGAACGGCGGCGAGCCCGAGGTGCTGATCGGCAGCGCCGACATGATGAGCCGCAACCTCGACCGTCGCATCGAGACGCTGGTGCCGGTGACGCGCCCTGAGCTCGTGCGTCACCTGCGCGACGGCATCCTCGATCGCTATCTCGCCGACAGCCACAACGCCTGGGTGATGGGCCCCGACGGCACCTACCACCGCGCTACGCCTCCCGCCGGCGAACCGCCGTTCTCCGCCCAGGACTGGCTGCTCACGCACTCGAGCAGCACGGTCGTCCGTCTCGACGACCCCGGCGTCTAGAGGATGGCGATGGCCACTGCCGCGTAGTGCGCGGCGGCGGCGACCACGACGAGGGCGTGGAAGACCTCGTGGTAGCCGAAGACGGTGGGGAGCGGATCGGGGCGACGGGTGGCGTACACGAGGGCACCGGCCGAGTAGATCAGTCCGCCGGCCAGCAGGAGTGAGAAGGCGGTCCAGCCCGCGTGGCTGACGACCTGCGGCGCGGCGGCGATGCCGACCCAGCCGAGCAGGACGTAGACGAGGGCGCTCAGCCACTTCGGCATGTCGATCCAGAGCAGGTGCAGGAGGATGCCGGCCGTGGCACCGGTCCAGATGACCGCCAGCAGCATCGGTCCGAGCTTCTCGTCGAGGGCGACGATGCCGAACGGTGTGAACGTCCCGGCGATCAGCACGCAGATCATCGCGTGGTCGAGCCGCGCCATCCAGCGCCGGGCCGAGACCGACCAGGTGACGCGGTGGAAGAGGGCGCTCACGCCGAGCAGCGCCGACAGGCTGGCGCCGTAGACCGCTGCCGCGAACGCGTGACCGGTCGGCACCAGGGACACGAGGACGGCGCCGGTCAGGAGCGAAACCAGAAATGCGTAGTGATGCAGGACGCCGCGGAGCTTGGGCTTGATGCGGGGGGTATCGGACGCGAGCACATTGCGGTTGTAGCACGCCGCGCACACGGCCGTCGTGAAAATTCCGCGCGACGCCCGGCGTGGACGCTAGAGCACGAGGTCGGTGCCCGACGAGCGCACGTCGAGAATGCGACGGCACACGCCGGCGATCGTCGCGCCGGCCTCGCTCGCTGGCAGCCCACCGGCGTGGACGTTCGAGATGCATTTGCGGTCGGCGTCGGTCGTCGCTGGCCCCGGTCGCCAGGTGAGGTAGCACCCGAGACTGTCGGGCGTGCCGAGCCCGGGGCGCTCGCCGATGACGTGCACGAGCACCATCGCGCCGACGGCGGCGCCGATGGGGTCACCGGCGGCGACGCGCCCGTTCTGTACGGCGACGGGGACGCCGACGGTGCCGATTGCGCCAAGGTGTCGCCCGAGGCCATCCCACAACGCCGGAAAGTGATGCTCGGCCGCCTGCGGCGAGAGGCCGTCGGAGAGCACGACCTGGATCATGGGTGATGCGCCGCTCGCTCGACGGATCGTCTGCAGCGCGTCCGCCGGCAGCGTGCGGCCGAGATCCGGCCGGCGAACGTAGGCGGCACGATCGGGTGCTGCCGACGCCACGATCAGGAATCCCTGTGCACGCAGCCACGCCAGGAAGTCGTCGCTCCACGCCTGCCAGACGGCGTCGCGTGCCGCAGCGTGATCGCGCTGGAACGCCAGCCACGTGCTGGTTCGCGGACGCGTCCCAGCGCGTCCGACGTCGAGCCGTGCCGGCGTCGTGCGCCGGGCGCGATCGAGGTCGAAGGTCACGCCAGCGCCCGCGCATCGCCGGCGGCCGCCGTGAGGCGTCCGTCCACCATGAGCCCGCGCGTCTCGAGCCAACGCTCGAACTCCGGCGCCGGACGGCGGCCGAGCAGCTCGCGCAGCGCTGCCGCATCGTGGAACGACGAGGTCTGGTACGACAGCATGCAGTCGTCGCCCATCGGCACCGCCATCAGGTAGTTGCAGTCGGCGGCGGCGAGCAGGACGGCCAGGTTCTCCAGATCGTTCTGGTCGGCCGCCATGTGGTTCGTGTAGCAGACGTCGACCCCCATCGGGACGCCGAGGAGCTTGCCCATGAAGTGGTCCTCGAGCCCGGCGCGGATCACCTGGCGTCCGTCCCACAGGTACTCGGGACCGATGAAGCCGACGACCGAGTTGACGAGCAGCGGCTGGTAGCGTCGCGCGACGCCGTAGCAGCGCGCCTCGAGCGTCAGCTGGTCGAGCCCGGCGTGCGCGCCGCTCGACAGCTCGGACCCCTGACCCGTCTCGAAGTACCAGCGCTGTGCGCCGTCGAGTCGGCCGTGCGCGCGGATGGCGGCGTCGGCCGCGTCGAGCAGCGCCAGGTCGATGCCGAAGGCGCGGTTGGCGGCGGCGGTGCCGGCGACGGATTGGAACAGCAGATCGAGGGGTGCACCGGCCGCGAGCGCATGCATCTGCGTGGTGGCGTGCGCCAGCACCGACACCTGCGTCGGGATCGCGAGCCGCGCGCGCAGCTCGGCGAGCGCATCGGCGAGACGACGCACCACCTCGACACGGTCGTCGACCGGGTTGATGCCGAGGACGGCGTCGCCGCAGCCGTATGCGAGACCCTCGAGCGTGCTGGCGACGACGCCGTCGACGCCGTCGCGCGGATGATTCGGCTGCAGTCGCGTCGAGAGGCGCCCCGGCAGCCCGAGCGTCGTCCGTCCAGTGACGACGACCGGCAGTTTCCGCGACGCCAGCATGAGGTCGAGGTTCGACATCAGCTTGGCGACGGCAGCCGCCATCTCCGGCAGCAGCCCGGGTCGCAGCGCCGCGAGCGCCTCCGGCGCGTCGGCGAGCAGATGCTCGCGCAGCTCGCCGACGGTCCAGGCGGCGGTGCGCGCATGCGCCGTGGCATCGAGCTCGGTCAGGAAGACGCGGCTCAGCTCGTCGTCCTCGGGCGGCAGCAGCGGGTCGGTGACGAAGGTGCCGAGCCGGACGTCGGCGAGCACGGCCTTGGCGGCGACGCGCTCGGCGGCATCGGCGGCGGCGAGCCCGGCCAGGTCGTCGCCCGACTTGGGTTCGTTCGCCTTCGCCATCACCCCCGCGAGGGACGCGAAGGTGTGGCCGTGCGCAGCGAGGGGCATGGGCTTCCGCGACGATGGAACCCGCCGCCGTCGGGGTCAAGCAGCGGGGCGCCGCGGGTTGACACGTCGGGCGTGGTCGCGTCTTCTCGGCGCCCCATGACGGATGCACCCGAGCCGGCGACGCTGGCCCCAGCCCCCACGCTCACCAGTAAGCAGCGGAAGTTTCTGCGCGGCCGCGCGCACGCGCTCGAGCCCGTGGTCCAGGTGGGGCAGCACGGGGTGACGGAGGGGGTGCTGCGCTCGGTCGACCAGGCCCTGACCGACCACGAGCTGATCAAGGTCCGTCTGCGCTCGCCGGACGACAAGGCCGCGGCCGCCGACCAGCTGGCCGAGGGCAGCGGATCGGCGCTCTGCGGCCTGGTTGGGCACACCGTCATCCTCTACCGCCCGCATCCCGAGCACCCGACGATCGTCGTCGACTAGCTACGCTTGCGCTTCTTCTTCGGCGCGTGGCGCTGGTGCCACTCGGCGATCGACAGCTCCGGGTACTCCGGGTAGCGCGGCCCGTCCTTCACCGTCGGCACCCATGCCGGCTTGTAGCGCAGCATGAGCTGCACGTGCTCCGGCGGGACAGGGAGGGCGGTGTCGATCGCGGCGGCGTTCGGCCACACACCCTCGGGCCAGCGATCGTCGAGCAGGTAGAGGTGTGACCCGCACAGGCCGCAGAACCAGCGCTCGGCGCTGCTGCGGGTGGCGCGCTTGCCGCGCGCGCGCATCACGGCGTGGTGACAGCGCAGATGCCGCTTGCCGGTGACGCGCAGCGTGTCGCGCCGTCCCATGATGTTGGACGTCACCGCACCGCTCGTCTTTCGGCAGATCGAGCAGTAGCAGAACATGAAGGGGTAGGGCGTGTCGGACTCGACACGGAAGCCGACCTTGCCGCACTGGCACGAGCCATCGAGACGCATGGTCGTGGCGTAGCGCGCGGACCGCGCCTCGACAAGCCGGGGTGGTGGGGCTTGGACTCCTGGCCCGCATCTGGTTAATGCTCCGCGGGTCGTGGGTGGTGGTCCGAGGCGAGGGATGGTGAGTGGGCTCGTCGTGCTCGGCGGCGCCGCCGTCGCACGTGCGGCGAACGACTGGGGCATGGGCGAGTCGAATGCCCGCATCCCGCAGGCGAGCGTGTTCTCGCCCGTGTCGACGCCGGCCGACGAGGTGCAGTCGCTGGCGTTCTTCGTGTTGGCCGTGACCGGCGTCATCTTCGTCATCGTCGCCGGGCTGCTCGTCTACGGCGTCGCGCGCTTCCGTGCCCGAGCCGGCGACGAGATGCGCGAGCCGGCGCAGGTCTACGGCAGCAACCCGGTCGAGCTGGCGTGGACGATGGTGCCGCTGCTGATCGTCATCGTCCTGATCCTGGTCACCGGCCGGACGATCTACACCATCCAGGCCGCGGTACGACCACCGGGGGCGCTGTCGGTGCACGTCATCGGGCACCAGTGGTGGTGGGAGTTCCGCTATCCCGATCTCGGCATCGTCACCGCCAACGAGCTGCACGTGCCGGTGAGCGATCCCGCCGATCCGACGCCGACGTATCTGCAGCTCCAGTCCGCCGACGTCGCGCACAGCTTCTGGGTGCCGCGTCTCGCCGGCAAGACCGACCTCATCCCGAACAAGACGAACGTGATGTGGATCGACCCGCGCGAGCCGGGCACCTACCTCGGGCAGTGCGCCGAGTTCTGCGGCACGCAGCACGCCTTCATGCTGCTACGGGTCGTCGTGCATCCGAAGGCCGAGTTCGCGGCGTGGGCCGAGGCGCAGCGGCGGCCCGCCGCGCAGGATCCGGCCGTCGCGCGCGGACGGCAGGTGTTCGAGCAGACGGCCTGCATCAGCTGCCACGCCGTGCAGGGCACCGTCGCCGACGGCCGCTTCGGTCCCGACCTGACGCATCTCATGAGTCGCGAGACGTTGGGCGCCGGCGTCGCGCTCAACACGGCCGAGCACCTGAAGGTGTGGGTCACCGATCCGAGCGTCATGAAGCCGGGCGCGCTCATGCCGGCGATGCAGCTCGAGCCACCCGATCTCGATGCCCTCGTCGCGTATCTCGCGACGCTCCACTGACACCATGGCCGTCATCGAACACGACATCCCGCTGCGACCGACCACGACGCTGCCGTTCCTCGACCGGCTGCACGGCTGGGTCGTCACCACCGATCACAAGCGGCTCGGGATCATGTACATCGGGTTCGGGTTGGTGTTCTTCCTCATCGCCGGCCTGCAGGCGGCGACGATCCGTCTCCAGCTCGCGTTCCCGAACGGCCAGATCGTCGCGCCGGAGACGTTCAACCGGCTGATGACGATGCACGGCACCGCCATGGTGTTCATGGTCGGCATGCCGATCCTCACCGGCTTCTTCAACTATCTCGTGCCGCTCATGCTGGGCGCGCGCGACCTGGCGTTCCCGCGCCTCAACGCCTTCGGCTTCTGGGTCTGGCTGACGGGCAGCTTCCTGCTCTACTTCAGCTACGTCGGTGGCGACGGCCTCTACGGCGCCGGCAGCGCGCCCGACGTGGGCTGGTTCGCCTATGCGCCCCTGACACAGCCGGCGTTCTCGCGCGGCAACTCCACCGACTACTGGATCCTCAGCATCTTCCTCACCAGCGTCGGCTCGATCGCCACCGCCATCAACCTCGTCGCCACCATCCTGTGCATGCGCTGCGAGGGGATGTCGATGCGGAAGATGCCGGTGCTGCCGTGGATGGCGCTCGTCGTCGCCAGCATGATCATCGTCATGCTCTCGCCGCTGTCGGCGGCGCAGGTGATGCTGCTGCTCGACCGCTTCCTCGGTGCGCACTTCTTCGACACGCAGGCAGGCGGCTCGGCGGTCCTCTGGCAGCACTTCTTCTGGTTCTTCGGACATCCCGAAGTCTACATCCTGGTGCTGCCGGCGTTCGGCTTCGCGTCGGAGATCATTCCCGTGTTCTCGCGCAAGGTGATCTTCGGCTACGCCGTCATGATCGCGGCCACGGCGGCGATCGGCTTCATCAGCCTGAGCGTGTGGGCGCACCACATGTTCTCGGTCGGCATGACGCCGGCCGGAAATGCGTTCTTCGCGACGTCGACGATGCTCGTCGCCATCCCGACCGGCATCAAGATCTTCAACTGGATCGGCACCATCTGGGGCGGCAAGCTCCGCATGCGCGTGCCGATGCTGTTCGCGCTCGCCTTCCTGTTCCAGTTCCTGGTCGCCGGTCTCACCGGGGTCATGCTCGCGGTGGTGCCCTTCGACTGGCAGCTCACCGACAGCTACTTCGTCGTCGCGCATTTCCACTACGTGCTGATCGGCGCGATCGTCTTCATGATCTTCGCCGCGATCTACTATTGGTTCCCGAAAGCCACCGGATTCATGCTCTCCGAGGGGCTCGGGAAGTGGCACTTCTGGCTGTTCTTGATCGGGTTCCATCTCACCTTCGACACGCTGCACGTCGCGGGCATCCTGGGGATGCCGCGACGGATCTATGCGTACCAGCCCGGCCGCGGCCTCGAGCTGCTCAACCTGATTGCGACGATCGGCGTCGCGTTCCAGGGCGCGGGCGTCCTGTGTCTGCTCGTGAACGTCGTGCGCTCGCTGCGTTCCGGTGAGCCCGCCGGCAACGATCCGTGGGACGCATGGACGCTCGAGTGGGCGACGACGTCGCCGCCGCCGGAATACAACTTCGCGTCGCCGCCGGTCGTGCGTAGCCGCCGTCCGCTGTGGGACCTGAAGCATCCCGACGATCCCGACTGGAGATACGAGTGAACGCGGCGGCGACGGGGGCCATCGAGGGCCGGGTACTGCCGCCACGCGGGCGCGTCGGCATCGTCGGCCTGATCCTGACGGAGAGCGCCTTCTTCGGCATCTTCGTCTGGGCGTACGTCTTCTATCTCGGCAAGAGCCTGAGCGGCCCGACGCCGGCCGAGGTGCTCGAGTTGCCCATCGTCGGCTCGATCTGTCTGCTGTCGAGCAGCGTGACGATCATGATCGCGACCGGTGCGCTGCGACGCGGCCGCGTCGGCGTCTTCACGACCTGGTGGCTGGCGACGCTGGCGCTCGGCACCGCGTTCCTCGTCACCACGGCACGCGAGTGGCACACGCTCATCTGGGAACGCGGCCTCACCATCCAGACGAACCTGTTCGGCACGACGTACTACTCGCTGGTGGGCCTGCACGCGATCCACGTCATCGTCGGCCTCATCCTGATCGGCCTGGTGGCGGTGCTGGCGCTGCGGGGGCACGTGCGCACGGAAGACGCCGAGCGCACCGAGGTGCTGTCGTGGTACTGGCACTTCGTCGATACGGTGTGGGTCGTCGTCTTCCTCACCGTCTACGTGGTCGGACGTTGATGGCGAACGGCGACACGACGCGCACGATCGAGCTGCCGGCGCCGACGGCGGCGCCCGCGATCGCCGCCATCGGTCTGACGTTGCTGCTCGCCGGGCTGGTGACGCACGTCATGGTCAGCGTCGTCGGCCTGGTGCTGGCGCTCGCCGGCGCGGTGGGCTGGTTCCGCGAGGTGCTGCCAGTGGAGCATCTCGAGCCGGTGGTGGTGGAGGCGGACGATTTCGTCATCGTGCCGGTGCAGGCCACGGTTACGCATCTCGCCGTCGGCGAGGACTTCCACCGCGCCAGCCTGCCGCTCGAGGTCTATCCGTACTCGGCGGGCGTGAAGGGCGGCATCGCGGGTGGCATCGCGATGGCGGTGCTCGCCGTCGTCCACGGCCTCGTCGTCTACGGATCGCCCTGGTACACGATCAACATCCTCGCGGCGACGGCGATGGCGCACCTGGCGGATGCCGACGGCGCGACGCTGGCGGCGTTCAATGCCACCGCGTTCGTGGCGGCGACGATCATCCACGGCATCGTCTGCCTCGTCGTCGGGCTGCTCTACGGTGTGCTGCTGCCGATGGCGCCGCGCCATCCGATCCTCTTCGGTGGCGTGGCAGCGCCGCTGATGTGGTCGGGACTGCTGTGGGCGTCGCTGCGCATCATCAATCCGGTGCTCGATGCGCGCATCGACTGGGCGGCGTTCATCGCGTCGCAGCTCGCGTTCGGCATCGTCGCCGGGCTGGTGGTGTCGCGCTCGGAGCGCATCCGCACCATGCAGCACCTGCCGTTCCTGGTGCGCGCCGGTATCGAGACGCCGCTCGATCGCGAGGACGGGCGATGAGGCGCACCGTCGTGCTGCTGTTCGCGGTAGGCCTCGCCGCGTGCGACGCGCTGCCGGGCAAGCCCGACCCCGCCGACCGTCCACTGCGGCCGACCGAGGTCACGGACGTCGACCAGCTCTACCGCGAGAACTGCGCCGGCTGTCACGGCGACGACGGCGTGCTCGGTCCGGCGCTGCCGCTCGATCATCCCGTCTACCTGGCCGTTATCGACCCGGCGTCGTTCCGTCGCATCGTCGCCGAGGGCGTCGCCGACACGGCGATGCCGCCATTCGTCCGCAGCGCCGGCGGCATGCTCACCGATGCGCAGGTCGACATCCTGGCGACGGGCATCCGCCAGCGCTGGGGTCGTGCCGATGCGCTCGGCGGCGCCACGCCGCCACCGTGGGCCGGCGACGGCTCAGGCGACGCGCAGCGCGGCGTCGCCGTCTACGCGACGTTCTGCGCGCGCTGTCACGGACCCGCTGGTGCCGGTGGGACGGCGGGCTCGATCGTCGACGGATCGTACCTGGCGCTCGTCAGCGCCCAGAACCTGCGTACGCTCGTCATCACCGGACGGCCGGACCTCGGACATCCGGACTGGCGCTCGTACGTGGAGGGACAATCGATGACCGCGCAGCAGGTGTCGGACGTGGTGGCGTGGCTCGTGTCGCAGCGGAGCGCGCTGCCGGGTCGGCCGTACGCCCAGGGGGGAACGCCGTGAGCGCACCGACGGAGCCCTCTCGCCGAGGCGTCCTGCTGGGCCTCGGCATCGCGCTCAACGCCGTCGCGGCGACGCTGTTCGCGATCCCGATCATCGGCTACGTGATGTCGCCGGTACGCCGAATGGCGTGGCTGGCGTGGATACCGCTCGGCCCGTTGGCGACGTTCCCCGAGCACCAGACTCGTCTCGCCACCTACGACAACCCGTTCGCCAAGCCATGGGACGGCGACACCACGCGCATCCCGTGCTGGGTGCGACGGCTCGAGGGTGAAACGTTCCAGGTGATGGCCATCAACTGCACGCATCTCGGGTGCCCGGTGCGCTGGTTCGAGGAGTCGAGCCTCTTCCTGTGCCCGTGCCACGGCGGCGCGTTCTACGCCGACGGCAAACACGCGTCGGGACCGCCGCCGCGCGCGCTCTATCGTTACGAGAGCAAGGTCGAGAAGGGCGTGCTCTGGATCCGCGCCGGCGAGATGCCGACGCTGGGACAGCCAGAGGCGTGAGCATGCCGCTGCTGCAACGCCTCGGGGCCGTCGGCCGCTGGATCGACGACCGGCTGCAGGTGGGCGACGCCATCGTCGACGCCGCCACGCACCGCGTGCCACGCAGCTCGGCGAGCTGGTTCTACGTCTTCGGCAGCGCGACGCTGGTCGTGTTCATGCTCCAGGTCGTCACCGGCATCTGCCTCGCCACGGTCTACTCGCCGTCGGCGGAGGGCGCGTGGGACAGCCTCATCTGGCTCGACTACCAGCAGCCGCTGGGATGGTTCCTGCGTGCGCTGCACGGCTGGGGCTCGAACTTCATGGTCGGCCTGATGACGGTGCACTTGGTGCAGGTGTTCCTGTTCGGTGCCTACAAGTATCCGCGCGAGCTCACCTGGGTCGCCGGCGTCGTGCTGCTGCTCTGCACGCTGGGCATGGCCTTCACCGGCCAGATCATGCGCTTCGACCAGGACGCCTACTGGGGGCTCGGCATCGGCGCCGCCATCGCCGGCCGCACGCCCTTCATCGGCCCGCAGGTGGTGCACCTGATCCTCGGCGGCCCGATCATCGCCGGCGAGACGCTGTCGCGCTTCTTCGCGCTGCACGTATTCGTCGTGCCGGGGCTGCTGATCGCCTTCGTCGGCCTCCATCTGCTGCTCGTCCTGCGCATCGGCATCAACGAGTGGCCGATGCCGGGGCGCCTCGTCACCCGCGAACACTATCGCAAGGAGTACGAGGATCTGGTCGCGAAGGACGGCGAGGCGTTCGTGCCGTGGGCGCTGCAGAAAGACCTGGTCTTCGCGGGCATCGTCATCCTGAGCCTCGTCACCTGCGCCGCACTGGTCGGGCCCATCGGACCGAACGGCGCGCCCGATCCGAGCATCATCCAGACGGTGCCGCGGCCGGACTTCGTCTTCCTGTGGTTGTTCTCGGTCTTCGCGCTGCTGCCGCCGTGGACGGAGACGGTGCTGATGCTGGTCGGGCCGGTGATCGCCATCGGCATCCTCTTCGCCGTGCCGTTCGTCTCGGGCACGGGCGAGAAGAGCTGGAAGCGACGCCCCATCTCGGTGGTGATCGTCGTCATGACGCTGCTGTCGATCGGCACGCTCATCTGGCTCGGCACCTACTCGCCGTGGTCGCCGGTGATGGACGCGTGGAGCAGCGACGCGACGCCGCCGGCGTATGTGCGCGGACGCACGCCGCTCGAGCTGCAGGGCGCGTTGCTGCTGCAGAGCAAGCAGTGCCGCAACTGTCACTCGCTCGGCGGGGAGGGCGGGCTCCGCGGTCCCGCGCTCGACGACACCGCGATGCGGCTGACGCGCGACCAGCTGATCCGCCAGATACTGCAGGGCGGCGGCAACATGCCCGCCTACGGCACGAACCTCACGCCCGCCGAGGTCGACGCCATCGTCGCGTTCCTGGGGACGATGCATCCCACGGGTGTTCCGCCGGCCCGCGACGCCTCGCAGACCGCGCCACCGCGTCCGTGACGTGAGCCCGACCGCGCAGGCCGTCCTGGCGTCGTGGACCTTCCCGCCGGGCATCGTCCTGACGCTCGTCCTGACCGCTCTGCTCTACGTCCACGGCTCGGCGCGTCTGCGGGCGCAGATGCCGGCACGCTTCCCGTGGTGGCGGATGACGGCGTTCCTCACCGGGCTCGTCACCGTGCTGCTCGCGGTGGCGTCGCCGCTCGACGCGTTCGCGGCGCTGCTGCTGCAGGCCCACATGGTGCAGCATCTGCTGCTCATCATGGTGGCGCCGCCGCTGCTCCTGCTCGGCGCACCGGCGATGCCGCTACTGCGCGGTCTGCCTGCGGGGATGGCGCGGGGTGCGCTCGGTCCGTTCCTGGCATCACCGACCGTGGAGCGCATCGGGGCGCGACTCGTGCATCCGGTGGTGGCGTGGTTGGCGCTGGCGGTGGTGACGTGGGGCTGGCACGTGCCGGCGGCCTACGAGCTGGCGCTGCGGTCGACGGGCTGGCACGCGGTGGAGCACGCCTCGTTCCTCGTCGCGGCGCTGCTGTTCTGGTGGCCGGTGGTGCAGCCGTGGCCGAGCCGCGCGTGGTGGCCGCGCTGGGCGATGGTGCCGTATCTGCTCCTCGCCGACGTGCAGAACACGGTGCTCGCCGGCTTCCTGGTCTTCGCCGAGCGCGTCCTCTACGCGCACTACACCGCGGTGCCGCGGTTGGGCGGACTGTCGGCTCTCGACGACCAGGCGGCGGCGGGCGCCATCATGTGGGTGCCGGGTTCGATCGCCTTCCTGGTGCCGGCGGCGATGATCACATGGAGCCTCCTCTCGCCCACGCCACGGCCAGCCGCGGCTGCGCCGCGGCTGCGTCTGCCACGCACGCGGCCGTTCGACGTGCTCGCGCTGCCCGTGGTCGGTCGGTTGCTGCGCTCGCGCTGGGCGCGGCCCGTCGCGCAGGGAGCGATGCTGGTGGTGGCCGCGGCGGTCGTCGTCGACGGGCTGCTCGGTCCGACGTCGAGCCCGATGAATCTCGCCGGGGTGCTGCCGTGGACGTACTGGCGCGGCGGCGTGGTGATCGGGCTGCTCATCGCCGGCAACCTGTTCTGCTTCGCGTGTCCCTTCACGCTGCCGCGTGCGCTGGCGCGACGGCTGGGAGGTGCGCGTCGTCCGTGGCCGCGCGCGCTGCGCTCGAAGTGGATCGCCGTCGGGCTGCTGGTGGCGTTCTTCGCGGCCTACGAGCTGCTCTCGCCCTGGGACAGTCCGCGGTGGACGGCGTGGCTCGTCGTCGCGTACTTCGCCGTCGCATTCACGGTCGACGCGCGCTGGTCGGGAGCGAGCTTCTGCCGCTGGGTGTGTCCGATCGGCCAGTTCCAGTTCGTGCAGTCGCTGGTGTCGCCGTTGGAGGTGCGCGTGCGCCAACCACAGGCGTGCGCGACGTGCACGACGCACGACTGCCTGCGCGGCAACGCCACCCAGCGCGGCTGCGAGCTCGACCTGTTCCTGCCGACGAAGACCAGCAACCTCGACTGTACCTTCTGCCTCGACTGCGTCCGTGCCTGCCCGCACGACAACATCGGTCTGCTGGTGACGGCGCCCGGTGCGGCGTTGGCGGCGCCGCGCCGGCGCCTGCTGCGTCCCGACACGACGGCGCTGGTGCTGGTCTTCGTCGGCGCGGCGTTCGCGTCGGCCGCTGCCATGGTGGCGCCGGTGACGGCATGGCAGCGCGCGATGGGCATCGAGCTCGGCGTGTCGCCGGCCGTGGTCGCGGCGGCAATGGTGCTGCTGGCGGTAGGCGTGCTGCCGGTGCTGGCGCGATTCGTCGCGCCGGCGAGCGCGCTGCGAGCACGCTTCGCACTGGCGCTCGTGCCGCTCGGGGCGGCGATGTGGGCGGCCCACTTCGGCTTCCATCTCTTTGCCGGCCTCGGCACCGCGCTGCCCGTGCTGCAACGGATGGTGGGCGACCCGCACCCCGACTGGGCCGCGGGCGCGGCGATGGCACTCGACCCGTCGCGCCTGCTGCGGCTCGAGCTGCTGCTGCTCGACGCCGGACTGGTCCTGACGCTGATCCTGGCGTGGCGCATCGCACGCGACCAGCGCGCGCGCCCGAGCGGTGCCTTCGGGCTGGCGGCGCCGTGGGCCACCGTCGCATTGGTGCTCTGGCTCGGCGGCGTGTGGACGGTGATGCAGCCGATGGAGATGCGCGGCACCATGGCGCACCCCGGCATGATGCATCCGTGACGACGGTCCTGGCCGCGCTCGTGTGCATGGCGTCGCTGGCGTGGGCCGATGGCGGGACGGTCCGCGTGCAGGCGCCGGCGGGGCCGTTCGTCGTGACGGTGTTCACGCGGCCGCAGCCGCTCGCCGTCGGGCCGGTCGACGTCAGCGTGCTGGTGCAGGACGGTGACGATGCGCCCGTGCTCGACGCGCACGTCGAGCTGCGTCTCACGCCACCCGACGGCAGCGCCGTGCGGACGGTGACGGCGACGCGCGCTGCGGCCGACAACAAGCTGCTGTATGCGGCGCTGGTCGACGTGGCAGCTGCCGGCGTGTGGACTGTCGACGTGACCGTCGCGCGCGACACGGACGCGGCACACGTCACCGCGTCGCTGCCGGTCGAGCCGGCGGCGCCGCCGCTGCGCGCGTTGTGGCCGTATCTCGCGTTCCCCCCCGCGGCGATGCTGCTGTTCGCGGTGCACCAGGTGCTGTCGATTCGTCGCGGGGGAGTGGACAGACGTCCCGCCGTGGCCGAGGATGCCCGCGTGGCACGGGAGGAACACGACGATGGCTGAGTCGTTCGCGACGCTCGATGCATGGTGGCGCGCCGCCAACTATCTCACCGGCGGCCAGATCTACCTGCAATCGAACCCGTTGCTGCGCGAGCCGCTGCGGGTCGAGCACATCAAGCCGCGGCTGCTCGGACACTGGGGCACGTCGCCCGGGCTGAGCCTGATCTGGGCGCACTGCAACCGGCTGATCCGCAACCACGACGCCAATGTCATCTACCTGGCTGGGCCCGGTCACGGCGGCCCCGCCGTCGTCGCCAACGTCTGGCTGGAAGGGACGTACTCCGAGATTTACCCGAAGGTGTCGATGGACGAGCCGGGCATGCACCGGTTGTTCCGGCAGTTCTCCACCCCGGGCGGCATCCCGAGCCACGTCAGCGTCACCACGCCGGGGTCGATCCACGAGGGCGGCGAGCTCGGCTACGTCCTGACGCACGCCTTCGGCGCGGCGTTCGACAATCCCGACCTGCTCGTGGTCGCCGTCGTCGGCGACGGCGAGGCCGAGACCGGCCCGCTCGAGGGATCGTGGAAGGGCGTCAGCTTCTTGAACCCGATACGCGACGGCGCCGTGCTCCCCGTGCTGCATCTGAACGGCTACAAGATCGCCG
>DASYLJ010000148.1:0-11783 GCA_036009625.1 Binatia bacterium | reverse complement strand
CACAGGACTACCCGGCCAACATCCTGCCGGCGATCCACGTCGAGCACCGCGGCTATCCGAACGCGCGCGTGGTCGAGAAATGGACGCGCGAGCACTTCGTGAATCCCGAGCGCGTGTTCGTCACCGGCTCGAGCGCCGGCGCCTACGGCGCCTGGTTCAACGGCCCGCTGCACGAGTTCATGTGGCCGGCGTCGCACTTCGACATCCTCGCCGACGCCGGCAACGGCGTCATCACGCAGGACTTCCTCGACAACGAGTTCCCGAACTGGAACTTCGCGGCGAACCTGCCGTCGAACATCCCCGGGCTCGAGGAGACGCTCACCAACGGTACCGGCATCCCCGGCTACACGAAGGTCGTCACCGACTACTTCCCGGACACGCGCTTCGCGCACTACAGCACGGCCTACGACGGCGGCACCGGCGGCCAGACGGGCTTCTACCAGGTGATGCGCAACCCCGGGAACATTCCGGCGTGGCTCAACTGGTGGGAGTCGAGCTGTGCCTACAACGAGAAGATGCGCGAGCAGGTGCAGGCCACCTTCGCGGACGTCACCAACGACAACTACCGCTACTACATCGGCACCGGCTCGCGGCACACGATGTGGGGCAGCAACAAGGTCTACACCGACACCACCGGCGGCGTGCCCACGCTCGTCGACTGGGTGAACGGCATGCTCGACGGCACCGCGCTGTGGAGCAACGTCGAGTGCACCAACTGCGGCCTGCTGCTGCCGGGTGATCCGCGCCCGAGCCCGCTGCAGGCCCCGTTCGAGCAGGACGGCTCGAACGTCGTCGTCAATTGCGCCGGCTCGCCGAGCGGCGCCTTCCTGCAGCCGTAACACGCTCCATCACACGCGTGCCCGGGGAGCCCACGCTCCCCGGGCACGCGCCCGTGTGCGCCCGCTCGATCCGCCCCGGCGGCGAGGTCAGGAGGCCGGGCAGGTCAGCGAGAGCGGGGTCGTGGTCCTCGCGGTCCAGGAACCCGCACGTCGGGTCTCGCGCTCGATGAACGTGCCCCCACTGGGTCCCCCCACCTGCAGCGTCCCGAGCAGCCGTAGATCGTATGACACAGCGCCGGTGGTCGTGGTCGCCGGGATCACGCAGGCCAGTCGACCGCTCGGTGTCACCGAGCAATCGCCGTTCGCCAGCGTCGCGCGCGTTTCGCCCTCGGTCGTGATCTCGGTGGTCGTGCGCGACGCACCCAGGCCGGTGGGCGGCACGACCAGCGGGAACGTGATCGTCGTCTGGAGGCCGTCATCGCCGTCCATGCTCAGCAGCCAGCACAGGCTGAAGTTGTTGGGGTTCGGATTGGGCTCGTCGACATGCGTCATGCCGATCGTCGTCGTGCCCCGGCTGTCCGACAGGTCGGCGTCCAGCGACAGTGTCTTGGTCGCGAGGATGTGGCGCGTCCGCCCGAGGCCGCTGATCTCGGTGACCGGGATGCCATCGGTCACGACCGACCCCGTCAGGCCCCACCGACCCTTGGTACGCAGGGCAACTTGGAGCTCGATCACGCTGTGCAAGTCTAGGATGACGTCCATCGTGAGGCGTCCGACACGCCCCCGCTCCGTTCGCATCACGGCGTCGATCGCTGACGTCGCGCCCGGCAGCGAGACGGTGGCATCCGACGCGCTCTGATACGGGTCGACGCCCGGCGAGAGGAGGCCCGTCTGCTCCCGCTCGCGACATCGCCCGCGGTTGCAGAGCAACAACTTGCCGGTGGGCAGGCCCTTGCCATCGATGTCGGCCAATAGGCACAGGCGAGCCGGCGGCAGCTCCGGAAGCAGGCGGTAGCAGGCGTAGGCCGGCTGGCCCGGATTCTCCGGCAGGAGGATGGCGATCGGTGTCGAGGTGTCGACGTCGATCTGTCCCTCGATCAAGCTGACGCCCACCCGGACCCGGGCCAGATTGGTCGCGGGTTTGGCGCCGCGAACCGGGTGGGAGCGGAGCGCGCCCAGGCCGAGTCCGTCTTTCGGACGGCATATCCGATCACTCCGCCCGAGATCGTAGATGCCCGAGCCGAAGTTCGTCCGCGCCACGACCGTCCCCGGTGCCGCGCTACCTTTCACGGCGGGACACTCGAGCTCCGCCCCCGACGCCATCACGGCGTGGAGGACGACCAGCGCCAGGGCGACGCGCAGCGGATGCATCTTTGCGCCATACGTCATGCGCATCGGAATCTCAAAGACGGCACCCCGTCTGTCGCTGTACACGAACCCGACGCCGGCGACGTAGGGACGGGCAGCTTCGCTTGAGCCCGTGACGTCGGCGGCCTATGCCTCCCACGCATGCTTCGCCTCGCAGGCCTCGTCCTCCTCGTTGCGGTCACCGCGCACGCCGCCTCCCCGCGCTGCCAGCAGCCGGCGACGCCCCCGCAGCGCGTCGTCTCACTGACGCCCGCCATCACCGAGACGCTCTTCGCCATCGAGGCCGGTCCACAGGTCGCAGGCGTCAGCGACTACTGCGTCGATCCACCGGAGGCGATGAAGCTTCCCCGTCTCGGCACGACGATGGCACCGAACTACCAGGGCATCGCCCGCGCGACGCCCGGACTGATCCTCGCCGAGGAGGGCATGCACGTGCGCGCGCCCGAGCTGCGCGCCCTGGCGCCCACCTGCCTCCTGCCGTGGACCACGCTCGACGACGTCCTCGGCGGCATGCGCGAGCTCGGTCGCCTCACCGGCCACGCCGCCGCCGCCGACGATCTGGCCGATCTGCTCGGCGCCCGCCTGTCCGCGAAGCCACCCGCGACCGCGCCGCGCGTGCTGCTCGTGCTCGCATCGGAGGACGCCACCGTCGACGACGTGTGGTTCATCCAGCGCAACTCGATCCAGGGTTCGGCCCTGGGCGCGGCCGGCGGGCGCAACGCCGTCGACGAGGACGTCACCGGCTTCCCACGCATGAACCGTCAGCGCCTGCTGAAGATCGCGCCGGACATCGTCATCCTGCTGCTGCCGAAGCCCGATCCCGGCGCGGCGCAGAAGCTCCTCGCCGCCTGGAAGCAGCTGCCCACGCTGCCGGCGGTGCGGGCGAACCGGATCGCGGTGATCGATGCGCCCGAGGCGTTCGTCAGCGGGCCGCGCATCCTGACGTTGATGGACCGCTTGTCGGCCGAGCTGCGTCGCTTCGCCGCGACGCCCTGAGCCGCGTCAGCTCCGCACGTCCGGATAGGCGTACGACACCCGTATCTTCCACGTCCCGTCCGATTGCCGCTGGAACACGTCGAGCCCGCGCTCCTTCTCGACGATCTCGGCGGGCAGCCCGTCGCCGGTGATGCGCAGCGTCCACACCAGTCGCACCGCCGCCAGGTCGCCGTCGACGAAGACGTCCTCGATCTCCGGTGCGTCGTAGCGAAGGATGCGGTCGGTGCGCGCCAGCGTCGTGGTGAAGCCGCGGCACATGGTGGCGTGGTCGCGGTCCGGCCCGCCCGGGAAGCTCAGCACCACGTCGGGCGCGAAGAGACCGCACACCGCCGGGACGTTGCGCGCGTTCCAGTCGCGCGGCCACTGTGCCAGCACGGCGCGCACGGCCTGCTCGGGTTTGGACTCACCGCATGCAGTGAGCAGACATGCGAGCCCGAGCGCCGCGCGGCTCAGCGACACGACAGCTTCGTTCCCCCTTTGAGCGTGCAACCGCCGGGAGCGAACGCCGACACCACGCACTGATCGCCCGCGCCGCGCGGCGGCACGAGGACCAGCGTCGCCCGCAGCGGCAGTGCCGACGGGTCGACGCGATAGGTGGCGCCCTTCTCCTTGACGCTGATCGTGGCGACACCTCCGCTCGCGCGCTTCACGCTGACGCTCAGGATCCCGTCGACGAGTGGACCTGGCTTGCCGCGGTCCTTGTAGATGAAGCGTGATCCGCTGACGGTCCACTTCGCCTGTCCCGTAGTGCTGAGGAACGCGTTGGCCGGCAGCCACGTGCTGGTGACGACCCTGCCATTCGCGTCCTCGATCAGCAGCAAGGGACCATTGGACGTGGGCGCGAATCCGGCGAGTGACGTCGTGACCTTTCCGCGCCACGTGAGCTGCGTCCACCCGCCCGGGGACGCGAATGAGCCTTTCAGATTGAGCCTCGATCCCGTGACGACGCTGCCGCCGGTGCACGGGTCGCACGCATCACCGATGCCGTCGCCGTCGGCGTCCGGCAACGCGGGACACCCGGTCTCGAATCGCTGTGCGGCATCGTGAGCGACGATCGCCCGGCCGTCGGACTGGAGGATCAGGCTGCCACGGAGCGCCTCGCCCCCGACGATGACGCGGCCACCGGTGCCGAACGTCGGATCCAGCGCGCCATCGGCGGTGAGGCGTGCGAGGACGAAGGTGGCCACGTTGCCGGACCGCAATGCGGAGCTCAGCAGCAGCACGCGCCCGTCGCTCTGTCGCCGCATGCGCACACCCTCGGTATGCAGCGCGAAGTGGCGCAGGTAGACGATGCCGCCGCTACCGAAGCCGAGATCGGGGAAGCCATCCGCCTGGACCTTGGTGAGGAACGCCTGGCCATTGGGCGCATCCCTCCGTGTGGTGCCCAATGTCAGCACCGAGCCGTCCGGCAGCACCATGACGTCCGTGACGCGAGCCGCGATGGCTCCGAAGGGCAAGCTCCGGAAGTCCGTGTCGATGCTCCCGTCGGTATCGTAGCGCCGCACCGTCAGGGTGTTGGGCGGAAGCACGCCTGCGATCACGATCTGTCCGGACGGTGACGTCGTGATCGCCGGCTCGACGAGAACCTCCATCGAGACCGGCGCGCCATCGCCGAAGCCGGGGTCGGTCGTTCCATCGGCGAGGTACAGCGACAGCAGCATCGACGAGGGCCCGATCGTCAGCACCGCGATCCGATCGTCCGGCAGGAGCGCCGCGAACACCGTCTGTACGGACGTCGCGAGCAGCGCCGGTCCGGCGACGACCCCATCGACGCCGAACGTCGCGTCCAGCGATCCATCGTCGAGGAAGCCGAAAAGGCCGGCCACATCGTCGTCCCCGTCGGGGCGAAGGATGCCGAAACCGATCGTACGACCGCCGCTCTGGCGCAGGAGGCCCTGTGCAAAGACGTTGTGGTTCGGGACGGGGATGATCCGGGTACCGGTGCCGTTGCCCCCGAAGGTCAGGTCGAGGGCACCGTCCGCCGTCGCCTGCGTCAACTTGGCAGCCACTTGGTCGCCGGTGAACACGTTGCCGAACGAGCGCACGGTGTCGTCCGGCCGGACCACCGCAAACGACCCGATCGCGCTGCTGAAACCGTCGACCCCGAACGTGGGATCGTCGTCTCCGGTCCCGGCGCGCGCGGACCAGACCGTGGCGACCAACGCGATGGCGACGAGCGACGTTCGACGCGTCATGCGTGCCGCGTACCACCCGACGAGGAGACGGGCACGGTGCACCGCATCACTGCCCCGCCGGCGCCGTGCCGCCCGGCTTGAACCGGAAGATCTGGAACGGCGCGGCGGCCCGCATCCTCGACGACGGCACGAACAGCACGTCCTGCAGGTCGCTGCACGAGACGTACAGCCAGTTGTCCGGACCGAAGCTGAGCCCGTCGGGCCAGCGCAGCCGCGGATCCTTCACCAGCGTCCGCAGCTTCCGGTCCTGCCCGAGCGCCAGCACCGCGGAGTGCTCCGGGTCGGTGACGTAGACGGTGCCCTGTGCGTCCGCGCTGAGGCCGTCGCTGATCGGCTTCGGCGCGAAGCGCTCGACGCGCTCGGCGAGCTGCGCCGGCGTCAGCGACGTGTCCTTCAGGTCGCGCGTGCGCACGCGCGACATCGTGCCGCCCGTCACCGGTCCGTAGTACAGCCACTCGCCCGTCCCACGATCGAGCGCGATCGAGTCGATGCCGATGCGCAGCGTGAAGATACCGAGGACCACCATGTCGCGACCCGGCGCCTGGATGCGGTAGTCCTCGGTCAGCACCGACGGGTGCGAGTCGAGCACCCGACGGCTGGTGCGCGTCTTCACGTCGTAGACGATCACCGCCGGCGTGTGTACGAGCGGGCTCGCCTCGGCGATGTAGATCGTCTCGCCCGCCGCGTCGACCTGGAAGTCGTTCAGCATCGAGAACAATCCGGCGACCTCCGACGGGAACTCGTGCCGATGCACCTCGCTGTTGCTGGCGAGGTCGAACGCCAGCAACGTCGGCTGCCCGCGGCCGTAGTCGGCGTGGTCGAGGGTCCAGAGACGATTCTGCCGGTCGATGCGGAGCGACAACACCGTCTCGAAGAGCTCCTGCTGCTCCGTCGACGGGTAGGGTTCCGGCTTGCCGCCACGCAGCTCGAGCACGTGCACCGGCGGGCCACCGTCGGGATGGTAGGTGAAGAAGACGCGTCCGTCGGCCGACACCGCGACGTTGCCCGGTGGGTAGTCGAGGTCGACGACCTTCTCGATCGCCGACGCCGGCAGCTCGGGCGCCGTGCTGCGGTCGTCGAGCCGCGCGCCGCCACCGAAGAAGATACGCACCACCAGGACCAGGGCGACGAGGATGCCCACCACCCAGATCAGGAAGCGCTTCACGACGCCGGGGGCTCCTGTGCTGCCGTGAGTGCCGCCGTCACGCGGCGGATGCGATCGGCGTTCGTCCCCATGTCGCCGCGACCGTCACGCGACTTGGAGCGGATGTCGACGCGGCTGCCGCCTCCCTGCTCGGGGCGGACGCGGATGACGATGTCGTCGTGGAAGCCGAAGACGCGCGTGGTGGCGACGGCCTCGATTTCGCCGCCCGCCGGATCACGACGGGTGACGATCCAGTCGGGCTGCGCGAGTGCGACGCTCTCGACGCGGATGAACGCCGTCGCCGGCGGGACCGCGAGACGGATCGGGGCGAGATCGGCACAGCAGGACCGCTGCACGGCGGCGAACGGGGCCGGATAGGCCATGTCGCGTCCGGCGTTCGCGGCCTCGCTCGCGGCCTGGTGAAAGGCCGGCGGATCGTCGGGGTCGGTGGTGAAGTCGTTGATGGCGGGGGCGCCCCGGCTCTGCACGCCGAGGGCCAGGAACCCGACCCCGACCAGGCCGGCGACGAATCGCATCCGACCCGTGCCCCGTCCGCGCGCCGCCTGCACGACGGCCATCACGCCCACGATCAGTGCCACCAGCCCGCCGAGCGCGAACAGGATGAACCCGACCAGGCCCGGGACGAGCCGCAGCCACGCGAGCAGCGGCCCGAGCCCCATCACCACGAGCGCCAGCAGCCCCACGACGTCGAGCGTGCGCGACGGCGGCGTCCTCCCTGACAACCGTCCCATGGGGCGCACCGCTACCGGACCGACTCAGGCGCAGTCAACCCGACGTCACGGTGCTTCACCCGGACGCCGGCACGGGTTATACCCGATCGAGTCCTCCCGATGCCCTCCCCTGGTACACCCTCCGTGGTCGGGATCATCCTGGCCGGCGGCGAAGGCAAACGCCTCTTCCCGCTGACCCGCGATCGAGCCAAGCCCGCCGTCCCGTTCGGGGGCCGCTACCGCATCATCGACTTCGTCCTCTCGAACCTCGTCAACTCCGGCATCTACAAGCTCAACGTCATCACGCAGTACAAAGCCGGGTCGCTCATGCAGCACTTGGCGCGTGGCTGGCAGCTGGCGCCGCAGATGGGGCAGTACGTCGCCCCGGTGCCACCAGCGATGAACCTCGGACCGCGCTTCTTCCAGGGCAGCGCCGACGCCGTGCTGCAGAACCTCGACGTCATCGACAACGAGCGACCGACGCACGTCTGCGTCTTCGGCGCCGACCACATCTACAAGATGGACGTCCGCCAGATGCTCGCCTTCCACATCGAGCGCGAGGCCGACGCCACCGTCGCCTGCATTCCGGTACCGGCGAGCGAGGCGAGCGGCTTCGGCATCATCGAGACCGACGCCCGCCAGCAGATCACCGGCTTCCTCGAGAAGCCCGACCTCGGCCCCACCGCCACCGGCACGCGCCTCGCCTCGATGGGCCTCTACATCTTCCGCGCCGATGCGCTCACGCGCGAGATCAAAGGCGACGCCGGGCGCACCGACTCCACGCACGACTTCGGGCGCGACATCCTGCCGCTGATGGTGCCGTCGAAGAAGCTGTTCGCGTACGACTTCTCGCAGAACGCGGTGCCGGGCATGAAGGAGCACGAGCGCGGCTACTGGCGCGACATCGGCACGCTCGACGCCTACTGGCAGGCGTCGGAGGATCTCGTCTCGGTGTCGCCGTCGTTCAGCCTCTACAACCCCGAGTGGCCGATCTACACCGCCTACTACCCGAGCGCGCCGGCCAAGTTCGTCTTCTCCGATCGCGAGCAGAACCGCGTCGGGATCGCCACCGACTCGATGGTGTCCGAGGGCTGCATCATCTCGGGCGGCCACGTCGATCGCTCGATCCTCGGTCTGCGCGTGCGCGTCAACAGCTTTTCGAGCGTCAGCGAATCGGTGCTGTTCGACGACGTCGACGTCGGCCGCCACGCGCGCATCCGCCGCGCCATCATCGACAAAGGCGTCACCATCCCGCCCGGCACCACCATCGGCTACGACCTCGCGGCGGACCGCGCCCGGTTCGAGGTCAGCGACGGCGGCATCGTCGTCGTCGCCAAGAACACGCGCCTCGAGTGATGCAGGTTCACCGCGCCGCGGTGCGGGACGGCCTGACGCTCGCCTTCGTGCGCGAAGGCATCGGCGGTATGCCGCTGCTCCTGGTGCACGGCTGGCCCGAGACCAAGCGCATCTGGTGGCGCAACGTCGAGCCGCTCGCGGCGGCGGGCTTCGAGGTCATCGTCCCCGACCTGCGCGGCTTCGGCGACTCCGACCTCGCCGCCGACGGCTTCTACGATCCGGCGGCGCACGCGCGCGACATGCACGCCCTGGTGCACGACGTGCTCGGTCATACCCACTGCGTCGCCGTCGGCGGCGATCTCGGCGGTGTGGTGGTGCAGGACCTCGGCCTGCGCTTCCCCGGCTTCGTCGTCCGTCAGTGCGTCTTCAACACCGTGCTGCCGATGATCGACGACGCTTACGCCGCCGCCGGCATCCCACCCGATCCACCGCGCCACCTGCGACCCGAGACCGACTACTTCGTCCGCCAGGCCACCGACGCCGACGGCCTCGCCGCCGAGCTCGCGACAGCTGCGTTGCGCCGTCACTACGTCGAGACGTTCTACGGCCCGCGATTCTGGGGCGCGCCGGGCGCGTTCACCGCCGACGACGTGGCGTTCATGGTCGAGCCGTTCGCCGACGCCGAGCGCTTCCGCGCCGGCATCGCCAACTACGAGATCTCGGCGGGCAAGCGACCGCTGTCGGAGATGGTGCACTTCTTCACCACCAACCCGCTGCCGACGCTCATCCTGTACGGTCCCGAGGATCACGTCGTCACGAAGAGCTTCGTCGCGAAGAGCGAGGTCGCGTTCACCGAGCGCATCGGCCCGCTGCTGGTCCCGGGTGCGGGGCACTTCCTGCAGTGGGAGCGCGCCGACATCCTGAACCAGACGCTGCGCTACTTCTGCGCCGACCTGCTCACGGGGCGCTAGTGCCCAAGCTCTACGAGCGACCGGGCGGACACTACGCGACGCATCGCCGGACCGATCCACGCTGGGCCGCGCACATCCGCGACGCGCTCGGCGACGCCGCCGTGGTCGTCAACGTCGGTGCCGGGTTGGGCTCGTACGAGCCGACGGATCGACGCGTCGTCGCCGTCGAGCCGGCGGCCGGCATGATCGCGCAGCGGCCGGCGGGCAGCGCGCCGGTGGTGCGCGGGGTCGCCGAGGCGCTGCCGCTCGCGAACGACGTCGCCGACGCCGCCATGGCCGTCCTCACCGTGCATCACTGGCGCGACCTCGCGGCGGGCATCGCGGAGATGCGACGCGTGGCGCGGCGGCTGGTCGTCGTCACGTGGGATCCCGCGCTGGTGGGCACGCGCTTCTGGTTCGTGCGCGACTACCTTCCCGAGGTGATGGCACACGAAGCCGGTCTCGCGACGCTCGACGACGTGCGACGCCACCTGCGCGGCGCCGACGTGCGCCCCCTGCCCGTCCCGTCCGACTGCACCGACGGCTTCTTCGCAGCCTACTGGGCGCGGCCGCACGCGTATCGCGATCCCACCGTCCGCGCCGCCATCTCGGGCCTGGCGCTCCTCGACCAGCGGCTCGTCACCGCGGCCGTCGATCGCCTCGGTCGCGATCTCGAGAGCGGCCGATGGGACGCGACCTACGCCGATCTCGCCGGGCGCACCGAGCTCGACGTCGGCTATCGGCTGGTCGTCGCCGACGCCTGAGCGACGTCCACCACCACCGGCACCGGCGCCAGCAGCCCGCGCTCAGTGCGCAGGAACAGCACCAGCATGCCCGCCGCCGACACCACGTTACCGAGCGCGACACACGTGAACACCGCGCTCTCCGCGAGCCCGAGCACACGTGTGCACACCAACGCCGACACCAACACGCCGAGCACTCGGAACCCCATCCACACCATGGGCACCGACGCGCGTCCCAGCCCCTGGAACGCGAACGCCAGCACCATGCTGACGCCGAGAAATGGATACGACGGGCCGATGATGTGGAAGTACTGCGTACCGACGGCGTGGATGCCGGGGTCCTGGCTGAAGAGCCCGATCCACAACGACGGTCGCCAGCACAGTATGCCGCCGGCGACGGCGAGGATGACGCACGTGATGGCGCCGGCGCGCAGCACGAACGCCCGCACGAGATCGTGGCGTCGCGCGCCCGACGCCATGCCGACCAGCGTCAGCACGGCGGCGCCGAAGCCGTAGGCGAACGACAGCAGCAGGAAGTCGAGCCGGGTGCAGAGCCCGTATGCCGCGAGGTCGGGGGCACCGAGTCGCGCCACCACGCCCGTCAGCACCATCAATCCGATGTTGCTGATCGACGTCGACAGCGCCGCGGGCACACCGACGCGGAGTATCTCGCGCACGGGCGCCAGCGAACGCGGCCACAGCTCGGGACGGACGTGGCTGCGGCCGCCGAGCACGTACCAGGCGCGCGGGATCGTGGCCACGAGCTGACACGCCAGCATGGCGAGCGCGCCGCCGACGAGCCCCCAGCCGAATTTGAACATGAAGATCGGCGTCACCAACATCTGCAACGCGAGCGACGTGCTCGACCAGATCGCCGGCACGCGCACGTTGCCCTCGCCGCGCATGACGCTGTCGAACATGCCGCCGAGGAAGGTGATCGCGGCGCCGCCGAAGAGGACGCGGGCGAACAACGTCGCCTGGTCGAGAATGGGACCACTCGCTCCGAGCAGGCCGAAGAGCCAGGGCGCCCCCACGAGCACCGCGAGCCCGAACGTCACGCCGATGACGATGCTCAGCAGCAGCGCCTGCCCCGACAGCGCCGCCGCGTCGCGCGGCCGCGCCGCACCGAGCGCGCGCGCCACCGCCGACGACGCCCCGGCGCCGATGCCGCCACCCATCGCCGTGATCGCCAGCAGCGAGACCGGAAACACCAGCGACACGGCGGCGATCGCGTCGACGCCGAGCTGGCTCACGAAGTACGTGTAGACGACGTTCGAGATGGCCGAGATGGCCATGACGAGCGTGGTGGGTGCCGCGAGCCGGATGATCGCGGGCAGCGGGTCCATCGCCAACAGCCCTGCCGGCTCGGCTCGCGTGCCGGCGCTCCCCCCCATGCGGGTGCTTGTCGTCCGCGGGTCTGGTCAGGTCAAGGGTCGCGCCGACCGTCTTGCGTACGGCGCGGACCGGGGATAGCGACGGCGCCGGAGGAGAACCCAGCGATGAGCGACGCCCCCTACGTGGTCCAGAAGGTCGAATGGTTCCAGTTCCGCGCCCCCGACGGCGAGGCGTTCTTCGTCATGG
>DASYLJ010000147.1:0-21192 GCA_036009625.1 Binatia bacterium | reverse complement strand
CCCCCCCCCCCCCCCCCCCCCCCCCCCCCCCCCCCCCCCCCCCCCGACCGCACCCCGCAGCCGATCGAGGTCCCACTCGAGCAGCCCACCGATCCGCTCGATGGAGACGTCCGCGGCGGGATTGGCGAGCTCCTTGGGATCGCGGGCGTAGTGGCCCTGCTTCGGAAACACCGTCGTGACGCGCTTGCCCCAGTGCTTCTTGATCGCCGCCAGCAGCCGCAGCTTGTCGTCCACCATGATGTAGTGCTCGGCGGGATAGCGGCGCTCGACGTCGTCGAGCTCCTGCTCCTTGTGGACGTAGATGAGGACGTTGCGGTCGACGGCTGAGAACAGGCCGGAGCGCTCGATCTTGCGCGGCTGGAAGACGACGTCGCCGTCGGAGAGGATCACCGCCGGGCCCCACTTCTGGACGTGCTCGATGACGTCGAGCGACTCGGGGAAGAGGCGGTTGGCGAACGGGTAGTTCACCAGGAACGACGACACCGTCAGCAGGTGCGGATCGCGCGGGTGCTCGATGCGGTAGCGCTGCAGCGCACCCAGGTAGTCGGCGTAGCCGACCTCCTTCCGCATCTCCTCGAACAGCTCCCAGTACCGCTTCTGCCGTTCGGCACCGACCTCGCGTTCGAGGTGGCGCATCAGATCGCCGACGACGCGGTCGTTGTCGAGGAGGGTGTTGTCGACATCGATGAGGGTGACGACGGGATGCACCGGCATGGCGCTCTCTGTACACCAGATCGGCTTGCGATGCCGCCTCCGCCGGGTGTAGCGGGCGCCCATGACGGACGACGCCGAAAGTGGCCCCGCGCAGCGCTACGTTCACGACCACCCAGCCATCCAGAACGTCAACGTCGTGCACGAGGAGCAGCGCTCCTTCGGCGACCGGGTCGCGGATCGCGTGGCGACGGTGGTGGGCAGCTGGTCCTTCATCATCACGCAGAGCGTGACGCTCGCCCTCTGGATCATCGCCAACATCATCCTCGTGGCGCAGGCTGCCACGTCCGGAAAGCCCTTCATGGAGGCGTGGGACCCCTACCCCTTCATCCTCCTGAACCTGGTCCTGAGCTTCCAGGCCGCCTACACCGGCCCCATCGTCATGATGAGCCAGAACCGCCAAGCCGAAAAAGACCGCATCGCCGCCGAAAGCGACTACGAAGTGAACCGCACCTCGGAGCGCGAACTAGAAGTCGTCCTCGAACACCTGGCCCACCAAGACGAACTCATCCTGAAAGCCCTAGACCGCCTCGAACGCATAGTCGCCGGACACGCCGCCGAAATGCGCAGCCTGGCTTCGCGCTCGTAAACCGATCGGCATGCTCAGCCCCCGGCGGGCGTGGTTCGCGGCGGGGGTGCCGCCGAGCGAGCGCGTCGGGAGCACGCGTGGAGGGGAAAAGGGGCGGAGTGGTGCCGTGCGATCGCCGCGCGCAGCCGGCGGCACCCCCGCCGCGAACCGCGCCCGCCGCGGCACAGCACTACCGCCTGGCAGAACGCGCGGGCGGCACCGGCGGGGCTTTCGACGCCGCGTCCTTCTGACGGAGGTAATCCTCGTAGTTGCCGAGCCATCGCACGGCGTGCCCACCACCCACCTCGATCACCTGCGTCGGCAGCCGATCGAGGATGTAACGATCGTGGGCGACGATGATGATCGTGCCGCTGTAGGCGAGCAGCGCTTCGAGCAGCACTTCCTTCGCCGCCAGGTCGAGGTGGTTCGTGGGCTCGTCGAGGAGCAGGCAGTTGGCGGGCTCGAGCAGCAGCTTCGCCAGCACCAGCCGACTGCGCTCGCCGCCCGACAGCACGCCGACGCGCTTCTCGACCGCGTCGCCCGAGAACAGGAACGCGCCGAGCAGCCCGCGCACGTGTGGCGCGGTTTCCATCGTCGCGACGCTCATCACCTCGGCCAGCACCGAGCGCGACGACACCAGCGCCTCGGCGTGGTCCTGCGCGAAGTAGCCGATGCTGATGTTGTGGCCGAGCGTGCGCGTGCCGGAGTCGGGCGCGATGACGTCGGCCATGATCTTCAGCATGGTCGTCTTGCCGGCGCCGTTCGGGCCCACCAGCGCGACGCGCGCGCCGCGCTCGATGGCGACGTCGACGCCGCCATACACTTCCTTGTCGCCGTAGCGCTTGTTGATGCCCTCGAGCGCGATGGTGATGCGGCCGCCGCGCGGCGCTTCCGGCAGGCGGATCTTGAGCACGCGCTCGGTGCCGTCCGGCGGCTTCAGCCGCTCGACGCGCTCGAGCTGCTTGATGCGGCTCTGCACCAGTGCCGCCTTCGACGCCTGGTAGCGGAAGCGGGAGATGAACGCCTCGATGCGCTCGATCTCCTCCTTCTGGTTCTCGTACGCCGCCCGTGCCAGCTCGATGCGCGTCTCGCGCTCCTCGAGATAGCGGCTGTAGTTCATTTCGTAGTCGGTGACCTTGCCGTGCATCACCTCGGCGATGCGATCGACGGCGACGTCGAGGAAGTAGCGATCGTGGGCCACCAGGATGACCGTGCCCGGATACGCCGCCAGGAACTCCTCGAGCCAGTTGCGCGCTTCGAGGTCGAGGTAGTTCGTGGGCTCGTCGAGCAGGAGGACGTCGGGGCGTTTCAGGAGCAGCTGCGCCAGGTGGACGCGCATCTGCCAGCCGCCCGAGAGGTCGCCGCAGTCGCGGTCCATGTCGGCGTCGACGAAGCCGAGGCCGTGCAGCACGGTCTCCGTCTCCGACTCGATGTCGTAGCGGCCGCTGTGCTCCCACTCCTCACAGACCGCCGTGTAGCGATCCATGATCGTCTCGTAGCCGTCGCTCGACGGGTCGACGGTGGCCATCTGGTGCTCGAGCTCGGTGCGCCGGGCCTCGAGCGCATGCAGCTCCGAAAACGCCGCCAGCGCGTGGTCGAGAACCGTGATGCCGCCCTGCCCCAGGATGTGCTGCGGCAGGTAGCCGACCCGGGTCCCGCGCGGCATGGCCGCGGTGCCGGCATCGGGCTCGAGCTGCCCCGCGAGGATCTTGAGCAGGGTCGACTTGCCGGCGCCGTTCGGGCCCGTCAGGCCCACGCGAGCGCCGTCGGGCACGCTCCAGCCGACCTCGTCGAGGACGACCTGCGTGCCGTAGCGCTTACTGACGCCGGCCAGGGAAATCATACAGCCGTCCTAGATGCCTCGCGGGACGGGGAGGAGCAACCCCGGATGTTCCCGGCGAAGGTTTCCTTGACCGCCCCGCGAGGAGATGCGTAGGTCCAGCCACACCGCAAAAAGGAGATCTCGATGATCCAGCTGCGTCCGATCGTCATGCTCGCGCTCGTCACGCTCCTCGCTCAGCCGATCCTCGGCGGGACGGCATCGGGCGGCTCCCTCCTGTGCGGTGATTCCACGGCTCCGGAGTGCGGTGGGTCCTGCCCGTCCGGCGAGTCCTGTGGCGTCGCGCGGGGAGCCCCAGGCTGTGAATGTGCCCCCCTCATCGTCACCCCCCTCGCCATCGGCAAGCTCGCCATCAAGCTCAACTTCTCGACCCCGGCCAAGGACAGCGTGACGCTCACCGGGACCCTCCCGATTCCGGACGGGTTCGACCCCACCGCCAAGGTCCTGGGCCTCGACATTGGCGGCGTCGTCCGGTCCTTCACTCTCGACGCCAAGGGCAAGGCGCAGACGGCCACCGACAAGGTCACCCTCACCGTTCGCGCGTCTCGTGGCATCGTCCTCGCCCAGGACGCCAAGTTCACCGTCAAGATCTCGAAGGGCTCGCTGGCCGGCGAGTTCACCGACGAGGGCCTGACCGATGCCGACGTCGACAAGGAGCCCCGCTCCGTCGACGTGCAGGTGACGGTGGAAGACGCGAGTCGGTCCGCGAAGACCGCGGTCCTCACCTACAAGGCGAAACAGGGCAAGACCGGCAGCGCCAGCGGCAAGTGACCTGCCTGCAGCTCTCGGCAATCTTTTTTCCTTGACCGGTGGCGGGCGAGATGCCCGAGGAGGTCCGATGATCCATCTGCTCGCCCTCGTCATGCTGCTCGCGCCAGCCGGTCATTGGCTCGCCACAGACGCGCAGGCCGGAGCACTGCCGCCTTGCGTGTCGGGACCCGCACCAGCATGCACCGGCGTGTGTCCCGCCGGATCGGCCTGCGGCGCCGTGCAGGGCGGCGCACAGTGCCAGTGCCTCCCGACGTCCACGCTCACGGTCGACAAGATGAGCATCAAGCTGAACTTCGCCGTGCCGGGGAAGGACAGTGCCTCGTTCACCGCAGCCATCCCGGTTCCTGCGGGTTTCGATCCGACGGGCCGGTCGCTGAGCATCGACGTGGGCGGCATCGTCCGCAGCTTCACGCTCGATGCCAAGGGCAAGGCGAAGACGGCGACCGAGCAGGTCACCCTGAAGCTCCGACGCGTGGGTGGCACGGTGCCGGCGCAGGATGCCCTGCTCTCGTTCAAGGCCACGAAGGGCACGTTCGCCACGGAGCTCGCCGACGAGGGGCTGACGAATGCCAACGTCGATCACGAGGAGCGCACCGTCTCCGTGGGGGTGCTGCTGAACGGTGGCGGCGGCGGTGGCCCCGTCCAGAAGGACGTCGTCGCGGTTTACACGGCGAAGACGGGCAAGAGCGGCAAGTTCAAGAAGTGACGCGCCCCCGCGTTGACTCGCGGCGTGCGATGCTCGTACACGACCGTCGGTGAGCGCCTGCGTCACGATCGCCGTCCTGTGGATCGTCTTCGGCGCGACGCACCTCGTCCTGTCGTCGAAAACGTTGCGTCCACGGCTGGTCGCGCGCCTCGGGCCGACGGCGTTCCAGTCCGTCTACTCCGCCGCCGTTCTCGGATCGTTCCTGCCGCTGCTCTGGGTATTCTTCACCAACAAGCACGCCGGCCCGCTGCTGTGGACGACGATCGGCCCTGCCGATGTCGCTCGTCCTCTCAACTACGCGCTCAACACGCTGGCAATCGTCCTGCTGGTCGTCTCGCTCGTGCCGGCGTCAGCGGCGCCGAGCTCTCTCGGCGCCGCGTCGACGGTGGGCGTCGTTCCGCACGGCATCCTGCGCATCACGCGTCATCCCATGATGGCGGCGTACGGATGCTGGGCCGTGGCGCATCTGCTCGTGAACGGCTACCTGGGCGACGTCCTGTTCTTCGGCGGCTTCGCGGTCTGGGTGTGGATGGGGACGCGGCATCAGGACGCACGGCTGACCCGCGATCGTCCCGGCTACGGGGCGCTGGTGGCGTCGACGTCGTTCGTCCCGTTCGCAGCCATCCTCGCGCGCCGGCAGCGACTCGTCATCGCCGAGCTGCCGTTCGTGTCGATCGCGGCCGGACTGGTGCTCGCCGTCGCCGTGCGCTGGTGGCACGGCACGCTGTTCGGTCCCTGACGCTCAGGTCGTCTTCGAGAGGAGCGGCACGCAGTCGGCATCGCACGACGTCGACGGATCGGGCGCCGCGGCCGTGCGGTGCAGCACCGCCTTCGTCGGCGTGATGAGTACGCGGCGGGGCATCTCGACCACGGCGGTGCCGTCGACGATCAGGCTGTAGTCGCCGTCGGAACGGACCGGAAAGAGGAGCGAGACCGTCGGTCGCGCGGTGGCGTTCGCGGCGGTACGCCTGCCGACGTCGGCAGCGAGCCGATCGCCGTCCCAGACCACGGCACCGTGCACGGCGTGCGGGCTGGCGTCGTCGGAGACGGTGAGGAGATAGGCGTTCGCGCCGCGTTCCAGGATCGCGGCCTTCAGCCGCTCCAACGGAACCGGGATGCTCATGGCACCCCGATCATCACTTCGGTGGCCTTGATGATGGCCACGACCGTGTCGCCGACCTTCAACCCGAGGCGCTCCACCGAGGTCTTCGAGATCATCGAGACGACCTCCTGCCCGCCGACGTCCACCACCACCTCGCTCATGACGGCGCCGGGCGTGATCTGCGTGATCGTTCCCTTCAGCTGATTGCGTGCGCTGATCTTCATGACACCCTTCTATGCCTCAACGGCGTGCACCAAAACCGGGGTGCCCAGCCCGCGCAGGTGCACCACCCCGCACGGGCGCAGGCGGACGTCGCCGATGTCGCCGAGGCCGAGGCGCGTGCTCTCCGTGATGAGGATCGACGCGCCGAGGTCGCGCGTCAGCACCTGCAGACGCGCCGCTTGGTTCACCGGATCGCCGACGATGGTGTAGACGACGCGCTGCCGCGCGCGGATGTTGCCCGCGATCATGTCGCCGGTGCACAGCCCGATGCCGGCCTCGAGCGCGAGCCCTGACTTTCGCGCCCGCAGCCCACGATGCACGCCGACGGCGGCCATCACGGCGCGGTGCGCGTGGTCGGGCAGCGGCTGCAGCGGTCCGCCGAACACCACCACCACGCCGTCGCCGAGGAACTGCGTGATGACGCCGCCCTCGCGGTCGCACACGCTCTCCACCACGGCGTAGTACGCGTTCAGCACCTCGACGACGGCCGTCGGCGGCAGCTGCTGCGTCAGCGCCGTGAAGCCGCGCAGGTCGACGAACATCGCCGTCGCGTGCACCAGCTCGCCGCCCAGATTGACGCCGCGCTCGAGCGCCTGGCGCGCCACCGCCGGGCTCACGTAACGGCCGAAGAGCTCACGCGCGCGCGCCGCCTGTCGCAGGCTCTGCACCATCGCGTTGAAGTGCTGGTTCATCTCGCCGAGCTCGTCGGTGCTGCGCACCGGAACGCGCACGTCGAGTTGACCCTCGGCCACCGCCGCCATGCCGCTGCGCAGCGCCTGCACGGGATGGTTGATGAAGCGCGCCACCAGGAACGCCATGATCGTCGACGCGACACCGGTGATGGCGACGATGAAGAGCTGCGCCCGCAGCAGCGCCGCCCACATCTGCTCGCGCGCCGCGACGTCGCGCCACTCGATCACGAGGTCGACCATCAATGTCAGCAGCAGCGGCAGCACCGACGTCAGCAGGAAGGTCGCGGCGAGACGCATGCGGATCGGCAGTCGCAGCACGCCGCTGCGCTCGAGCTGGCCGTCGGGGAAGAAGCGCGGGATCTCGCGGCGCCAGTGGAACTCGCTGACGAGGAACGCCAGCGCCGACGTCACCGGACCGCCGACCAGCACGATGGCGGCGAAGATGCGCAGCGCCTCGAACGTTCCGGTCTCGAAGACGAAGACCAGATTGACGAGGTAGAAGAGCCCCGCCAGCGTCCAGCCGGCGAGGCTCAGTAGTGCGTTCGCGAGCGCAGCGTTGAGGACGCGCCGGCGGATGTCCACCGGCACGCGCGACGGATCGTCGCCCGACAGCAGCCGCCCTTGCCAGCGCCGGATGGGATGCGTCCAGCGCGTGCTGAGATACCAATTGACGACGAGCAGCGTGCCGGTGACGCCGGCGAACACCACCAGCGCCTGGTCGGATCCCGGCGCCGGCCCGCCGCCGAGCGGGTCGATGTAGGCGAAGTAGAGGTAGACCGCGATCGCGCCGGCCAGGTTGGCCGGCAGGATCGAGACCGCCGTCGCGCGCCGGAGCAGCCCGGGTTGGCCGGCGTCTCTCTCCACTTCTAGGGGAAGTACGCCTTGATCGTGACCAGCGCCGCCAGCCCGGACATGTTGACGTTGCCGTACTGCGGCGCCGCCGAGCCCTTCTGCACCTTCGTCTTCAGATCAGGGTAGATGTAGAACGGCATCGCGACGCCGAAGCTCACCGAGTGGTTCAGGAAATACTCGATGCCGATGCCGGCGCTGGCTGCGACCGACGACTTGTCGGTGGTCATCTGCGGCGTGTGCGTCGTCACCGCGTTACCCTTCACCGTCGGGATGTCGACCGTGCCACGCTTGTCGTTGATGTCGTAGAAGGCGACGCCGACACCGGCGGTGGCGTAGGGCACCAGCTGGCCGTCGAGGAACGGCCAGCGGAAGCGCGCCTGCGGCATGACGGTGAAGTTGCTGAACTCGGCGAACTTGCCGAGCGGCCGCAGGTTCAGGTTGGGATCGGAATTGAGGAGGATGATCTCCGCGCCCCAGTTGCGGTCGAAGTTCATGCCGAGGCCGCCGCCGAGCGTGGCGTTGAAGTCGCCGGGCGCCTTCATCTCGACGTCGCCGCCGAACTTGTCCGAGAACAGGAAGGTGTCGCCGCCGAGGCCGAGGAAGTAGCCGCGCACCTCGTCGGTATCGTAGGGGCCGTGATCGGCGAAGATCAGCCGCAGCAGGCTCTTCTGGTTCGGCTGACCGGGCTGGCCCGGGAAGAGCTTCACGTGGGCGAGCAGCGCGATCGTCGTCTGATTGAAGTCGTGCGTCGTGTCTTCGATGACGCGATTGTTGGCGTTGCGCTCGACGAGCCGCGCCTCCTGGTCGGGATAGATGAAGGAGTGCAGCGACAGGCCGATGGCGACGTTCGACGACAGGAAATAGTCGACGCCCGCCGCGATCGTGCCGGCGATGGTCGACTCGTCGGCCGTGATCTTGATGCGGGGATCGCTGGTGTCGTTGTCGTCGTTGATGGAGTAGCCGATGCCGGCCGTGAGGTAGGGCACGATCTGCCCGTCACCGATCGGGTAGCGGAACCGCACCGCCGGCACGATGGTGATGTTGCTGTACTCCTCGATCTTGCCGCGGGTCTTGGAGATGATCTCGGGCTCGGTGCCGTGCGCCTGCAGCTCGACGCCCCAGTGGTCCGAGATGTTGTAGCCGCCACCGCCGCCGATCACGGGGTTGGCGCCGTCGGGCGTGCTGAACTCGAGGTCGTCGACGAACTTGTCGTCGAGAATCCAGGCCTGGCCGCCCTCGAAATAGAAGTAGAAGCGACCGGTGTCGTAGAAGCGGTCGGGCTGGTCGCGCTCGGCCTGGTCTTCGGCCCGTACGGGACCCGCGACCGCGATCACCAACGCCAGCACCAGCAATCCCATCCGACCCATAACCGCGCCCCCTCCCAGTCCGGCATTGCCCTATCAGCGGCTGGACGGAGCCTCAAGGCCGCAGTCCATCCCGTGTTTTAGGTACGCAGTCGCAGGCCGGCGGGCAGAGACTCGTCCAGCAGCCGCGCTTCCTCGCGCGCTTCCAGCGCTACCGCCTCCCGTACGATGCGCGCCGCACGCGCTCCGTCGGGCACCGATTCGAGGCGCACCGCCACGCGCTCGCGCAGCGCCGGCTCGAGGTCACGCTCGCGATCGCCGGTGGCGCGCGCGATTTGCGAGAGCGCGAACGCCGTGGCTCCTGGGCGTGTCCACTCGGCGCCGAGGAGCTTCTCGGCAGCGTCGGTCGCCGCCGTCCGCGCAATGACGCAGTTGAGCGGCCCGTAGACGGGGACGCGGGCGCCGAGCCGGGCCAGGGCCCACAGCTCCTGGTCGGTGGTGCGGCCACGCACCGCATCGGCCACCAGCGTCGCCGTCAGCTCGGCGCGTTGGGCGGCCGCCAGGCGCTCGCAGCTGCCGATGGCCTGCCACATCTCACGCAGCTCCTGCGGGCCCGGACGCGGGCCCTTCGCCTTGCCCTTACGCACCAGCGCCGGGCTCACCTGCGCCAGGAGATGCTGCTGCTGGCGCGCGTTCAGGCCACCCGCGACGCGCTTCCACAGATTCCACCACTCGGCGCGACACTGCACGGCGCGCGGGTTGCGGAGGTCGGCGCCCAGCACGCGCCAGAGGCGATTCACGCGGACGTCGTCACCGGTGTCTCCGAAGCCAGGGCGCAGCAGGAAGCCGGCGAGATTGAGCCAGCGCGCCTCGTGCTCGGCAGTGCGCGCGCGCGCGGGCTCGAGCGTCCACAGGACGTCCCAGAGCGCACGGATCGCGGCCAGCGACCAGGCGTCGCGCGCGGCATCGAGCGCCGTCTCGAGCCGGCGGCCGAGCGTGACCGGATCGTCGCTGCCCTCGAACGCACCGCGCAGCACCTGTGCCGCGGCGTCGATGCGCGCCGCATCGATGACGAGCCCGGCTGCGGCCTCGGGCGGCGGAGCCTCGGCGCCGACGGTGTCGCGCAACCGGAACTCGAGTCGCCAGCGGTGCTCGGTCTCGCGCGAGCGGCACCACACCTCGAGCGTGCCGATCTCGGTGAGACGCGCCTCGATCTGCACCGGCAGCGCGCGCTCCTCGAGCTTGCGGCCGAAACGGAGGACGGTACGGATGGGCGGCAGCGCCCGCAGCTCGTCGGGAACGATCGGCACCAGCGCCCCCGCCGTCTCGCCGCTGCGATCGGTGGCGGTGAAGAGCGGGAACGCCACTGGTCGGTTCGTCAGCAGCTCGAGATCGTGGCCCTCGATGACCGACGTCTCGCCCTCCTCCATGCCGCGCGGTACCAGGCAGAGCGCGGTGTCGGCGTCGAGGCCGAGGTAGTAGGTGCGCGCCGCGCCGCTACCGATGCGGACGCCCTGGCCGCGACGCACGCGCCCGAAGTAGGCCGCACCGCGCGCGACGGCCAGCTGCAGCGACACGCCTTCGAGGACGGCGGGACGCCAGGCGTCGCCACCCGCGTGCCACGCCGCGATGGCGTCGGCGATGCGCGTGCGCACGACGTCGGGCTCGCAGGCGCCGCCGTTGAAGAGGATGGCGTCCGGCCGCACCAGCTCGCGCTCCGTCTCGCCCGCGGCCTCGCGCTGCCGGCCGAGGAAGTCGGCGACGTGGCGCGTGATCTCGGGATCGCTCGCGAACGGCAGGCCGAACTCGCGCAGGCCGGCGCCGGTGGCGCGACGCGGACGCGCATCGGCCGTCACCTGCGGGAAGAAGCCGTCGAGCACGATCGACGTCACCTCGTCGCGCGCGAGGTCGCCGTGCAGCGCGCCGCCGATGACGGAGCCGCCGCGACCGGGCACCGTCAGCCGCACCTGCTGCTCGTCGCCGCCGTCGAGCAGACGCTCCTTGGCGGCGCGACACTGGCTCACGAGACCGTGGAAGCGCTGCGTGTCGAGGGTGCCGATGCGCACCTCGACGGCGCGCGCCAGCGCCATGTCCATGTTGTCGCCACCGAGCAGCAGGTGGTCGCCGACGGCGATGCGCTCGAGCGCCAGCTCGCCGCGTCCCTGACGGGCGGCGATGAGCGAGACATCGGTGGTCCCGCCACCGACGTCCACCACCAGGATCGTCGGGTGCGCGGTGACGCGCGCGCGCCAGTCGTGCTCGTGGGCGACGATCCACGAGTAGAACGCGGCCTGCGGCTCCTCGAGCAGCACGACGTCGGGCAACCCGGCGATGCGTGCCGCCTCGATCGTCAGCTCGCGCGCCACCTCGTCGAACGACGCCGGCACCGTGAGCACGACGTCCTGCGCCGCGAGCGGCTCGGGCAGCGTCGCGTCCCACGCGTCGCGCAGGTGACGAAGGATGCGCGCCGACGCGTCCACCGGCGAGATCTTCGCGACGTCGTCACCGGCGCCCCACGGCAGGATGGCCGCGGTGCGATCGACGCCGCCGTGACAGAGCCACGACTTGGCCGAGCTGACGAGCCGTCCGGGCACGCGCGCGCCCTGATCGCGCGCCAGCCAGCCGACGCAGAAGTCGCGCCCCGTGGCCCACGGCAGATCGAGGCTACCTGCCGGCAGGTCGTGCGCACCGGCGAGATAGACGAACGACGGCAGCGTCGGTCGCGGCTCGACGCGTCCCGGCGCCACCAGCTGCGGGATATCGAAGACGCGGATGCCGGTGCCGGCGCGCGTGTCGACGTAGGCGCACGCCGTATTGGTGGTGCCGAGGTCGATGCCGACGAGGAAGCGCGCGGACATGGCGGTATGCCGCCGTCTACGGCTCCGGCTGCCGCACGTTGAACTCGAGCTTCCAGCGCGCGCCGTCGCGTGCCGCACACCACAGCTCGAGCGTGCCCACCTCGGTGACGTGCGCCGACAGTCGCACCGGGACCGTGCGTCCCTCCTGCCCATCGGCCGTGAGCGTGGCCTCCAACGGCGCCAGCTCCTCGAGGTCGGTCGCACCGTCGACGACCGTGCCCGGCGCATCGTTGCGTCGCACCGACGAGCCGAAGAACCGGAACTCGGCGGGCTCACCCACCACCAGGCCGAACTCGGCGTCGGGCAGCGCGGTCTCGCTGCCCTCCTCCATGCCGAACGGCGCGATGCAGAGTGCCTTCACCGGCGGCGCCATGCCGGGCACTGCCGGTGCCGCCGTCTCCACACCGACGTAGTAGGCCCGCGCCGTGCCTCCGCGGATACGCACGCCACGACCGCGTCGCGCCAGTCCGTACACCGCAGCGCCCTCGGCGACGGCGAGATCGGCGTCGGCGCCCTGGAGCACGCGCACGCTGCCGCCTTCGCCGCGCCAGCTGCCGAGCACCTCGACCATGCGATCACGGAAGCGCGCCGCGCGCATGACGCCGCCGTTGAAGAGCACGGCGCTCGGTCCGTCGGGCGCCACCTCGCGATGCCGCGCGACGAAGCCCGCCACGTGCCGCGTGATCCCCGGATCGCTGGCATACGGCAGGCCGATCTCCTGCAGGCCCATGCGACGCACCGTGCGCGAGCGCTCGTCGCGCGCCACCACCGGGAAGAAGCCGTCGACCAGCGTCTGCTCGACGAGCGCGCGCTCGACGTCGGTGCGCACCGCGCCGCCCACCACTTTGCGCGAACGGCCGAGCACGACGACGGGCGCCTTCGCGGGCCCGCTCGCGGCGAGCAGCTTCTCCTTCGCGTCACGGCACCCGTGCACCAGGCCGCGCAGCTGCCAGTCGTCGATGGCGGTGCCGGCATCGACCAGCTTCGCGCGCACGGCGTGGGCGAGCGTCAGGTCCATGTTGTCGCCGCCGAGCAGGATGTGGTCGCCGACGGCCTTGCGCTCGAGGACAAGGTTGCCGCCCTCCTCGCTGACCGCGACGAGCGTGAGATCGGTGGTGCCACCGCCGACGTCGCACACCAGGATGACGTCGCCGACACGCACCTGATCGCGCCAGCCACCGCGCGTCGCCGAGAGCCAGGCGTAGAACGCCGCTTGCGGCTCCTCGATGAGGCGCGCCGCACCGAGGCCGGCCTGCTCCGCCGCGCGCATCGTCAGCTCGCGTGCCGCGGCGTCGAACGACGCCGGCACGGCGAGGTATATTTCCTGCTCGGCGAGCGGCGCCGGCATGGCCGCGTCCCACGCCGCGCGCAGATGCGACAGGTAGGCCGCCTGCGCGTCGACCGGCGACACGCGTGGCACGTCGTCGGGCGCACCCCACGGCAGGATCGGCTGGCTCGGATCGGTGCCGACGGAGCAGAGCCACGACTTCGCCGACGTGACGACGCGTCCCGGCACCTCGGCACCGCGCGAGCGCGCGAATTCGCCGACGACGCGCTCGCTCGCACCCCACGGCAGCGCCAGGCTCTCGGGCGAGAGCTCGTTGGGTGACGGCAGGTAGAGGAACGACGGCAGCTGCGTGCGGTCGGCGACACTGCCCGCCTTCACCAGCTGCGGCACCGCCAGCACCTGCGCCGCCGGCTCGTCGGTCTCGATCGAGGTGTCGATCCAGGCGAGGACGCAATTGGTGGTGCCGAGGTCGATGCCGACCACGTAGCGTGCATCGGCCATGGGATGCCTCAGGCGATCTCGACTTCGGCCGGGGCGATGACGCGCGGCTCGAGGCCGGCGCGCGCCGGCAGGGTCACCGTGGTGGCCTGCCAGCCGGCGTGGCGCAGCGTGCCCTTGAACGGCGGCTCGCCGTGCACGTTGCCGGTGAGGCGGATCTGTTTCGGATCGAAGCCGACGGGGACGGTGACGGCATCGTCCTCCTTGCCGGCGAGGACGGGCTCGAGCGTGATGCAGTCGCGCAGCGCCTTGGCGCAGCTGGCGTGGATGCCGCGCGTGGCGGCACCGACCTGATCGTCCGAATACGGGCCGATGTCCTCGGCGAGGAAGTCGACGAGGCGTCCCTCCTCCTGCAGCGCGGCCAGGAGCCGGAGGGCCGCGTTCTCCGGCGGCTCGACGGGCTCGGGCGGCGGGGCGGGCTCGAGCGGCTCGTCGATGGGTGCCGGGGCGCCCACCAGCTTCGGGGCGATCAGCGCCAGCAGCAGCGACGCGACCACGGGCGCGGCCAGCAGCCAGCCCAGGACGACGTCGTTGCCGGGATCGAGCTGGGTGATGACGTAGTGGTTTCCGCCCGCCACGATCGCGCCCAGCACGAGTCCCACGAAGATCAGGAACATAGGGGCCGAATCGTTATCACACCGAGTCCTCGCGGCAAGGGACCCGCGGGGCGATCAGGACGAGGCCGACCCCGGTCGCAGCGACCCCGATCGCAGCGATCGCGAACGTCGTCGACAGCGCCAGCCGCGTCGTCGCGAGACCCAGGAGCCCGAGGGCCGCCGCCAACGTGAGGCGCGCCAGCACGCTCTGCAGCGACAACAGCGTCGCGCGCAGCCGCGAGTCGACGCGGCGGTTCACGTAGACGTTCGCGAGCGGCATCCAGAGCCCGTCGAGTACGCCGCGCGTCAGTATCCACGCCGCAGCGATCGGCGTGGTCGCGAACACCATGCCGCCCAGACCGATCACCGGCATCGCCAGCATGAGCGCGGTGGTGCGTCGCTGGCCGAGCGCATGGTCGACACGATGGGCCAGGCTCGCGACCCACGCGGTGACGAGCTTCGTCAGCGCGAACACCACGCCGAACACCGCGACGGGCACGCCGATCGCCTGCAGATACGGCTGCTGCAGGAAGTAGAAGACGTGCGACGCGGTGACGGCGATCACGGCGACCGCCATCGACCAGCGCACCGCCGGTGTGTGCAGCGCGAAGCGCGCCGCCTCGCCCATGTGACCGCGCTCGCGCCGCCGCGCGCCGTCGGCGGGACGTCGATCGTCGAGGCGCAGCGCGACGACGACCCCGACCACCGACAGCACGATCGTCGCCAGGTACGGCAACCGAAGATCGACCGACGCCATCAGGCCGCCGAGCACCGCCGTCGCTCCCGAACCGATCGCCGCCACCGCCTGTCCTCGGCTCTCCGCCGCCGGGTAACGCTCGACGTGTCCATCCGCGCGCAGCGTGTCGAACAGCAACGCCGAGTCGGCACCCGAGCGCAACGCCGCCGCCATCGCGAACAGCGCCTCGGCGATGCACGCGGTGACGAGCGACGGCCACACCAGCAGGAGCGCCGCACCGACGAGGATGCCGGACGAGCTCGCCGCCATGCACAGCCGTCGCGACCAGCGGTCGGCGAGCGCACCGAACGGCATGTCGAGACACGCCCGCAGCCCCGTATTACCGGCCTGCAGCAGCAGGATGGTCGAGACCGCGAGCCCGGCGCGCTGCTCGTAGTACGGGAAGAAGATGGCCTGGAAGAACGTCGACGTCGCCGCTGCCTGGTAGAGGTAGTAGCGCGTCAGGAACACGCGTCCTCATACACCACGAGTCGCGTTGACATCCCACGGACGAGGCGATACGCCCGCCGCCGATGGCGACCCGGGTGCTGCTGATCGGCAAGGACGGGCGCACCGACTGCCTGGCCGAAGCGCTCGCGGCGTCGGGCGCCGAGCTGCACACCGTCTGCGATCTGGCGAACCATCCCGGCCTCGCCGCGAAGTCGAAGACGGTCCGCTGGGGTCGCACCGACGACGTGCCGATGGTGGTCGAGTTCGCGCGCGAGGTGCGTCCCGACCTCGTGGTCGTCGGGCCGGAAGATCCGCTCGCCGCCGGCGTCGTCGACGCCATCCAGTCGGCACTCGGCACGCCCTGCTTCGGCCCGACGCGGGCGCTCGCACAGCTCGAGGCCAGCAAGGCGTTCACGCGCGACCTGCTGGCACGCCATCGCATCCCGGGCAGCCTGCGCTATCGCGCCTTCACGTCGATCGACGGCGTCGAGGGCTACATGCGCGAGCTCGGCCAGTTCGTCGTCAAGGCCGACGGTCTGATGGGTGGCAAGGGCGTCAAGGTGTTCGGCGAGCACCTGCACACCATCGACGAGTCGGTGGCGTACACCGCGAGCCTGCTGCCGCGCGGCCAGGTCGTCGTCGAGGAGAAGGTCGAAGGCGAGGAGTTCAGCCTGATGTCGCTCTGCGACGGCGGGCACACCGTCGCCACGATTCCCGTCCAGGATCACAAGCGCGCCTTCGAGGACGATCGCGGTCCGAATACCGGCGGCATGGGCTCGTACTCCGGTGCCGATCATCGCCTGCCGTTCCTCTCCGCCGAGGATCTCGCGGAGGCCGCGCACATCAACGCGCTCGTCGGGGAAGCGCTGCGCGAGCAGCTCGGGGCGCCCTACCGCGGCGTGCTCTACGGCGGCTTCATGGCGACGCGCGACGGCCTGCGCGTGCTCGAGTACAACGCCCGCTTCGGCGACCCCGAGACCATGAACGTCGTGCCGCTGATCGAGGGCGACTTCCTCGCCATCTGCATGGCCGTGGCCACCGGCACGCTGGCACGTACGCCGATGACGTTCCGCAAGCGCGCGACGGTGTGCAAATACGTCGTGCCCGAGGGCTATCCCGACGACCCGGTGAAGAACGAGCTCCTCGACCTGAGCGCCATGCCGAAGACGGGTGACGATCTCCGCGTCTACGCCGCGGCCCTGCGCACGGACGACGACGGCCACATCGTCATGACGGGCTCGCGCGCTCTCGCGGTCGTCGGCATCGCCGACTCGATTCCCGCCGCCGCCGACATCGCCGAGGAGGCCATCGGCTCGGTGCGCGGTCGCGTCATGCACCGCCGTGACATCGGATCGCCGGCGCTCCTGCAGCGCCGCATCGATCACCTGGCCGCGCTCCGTCGAACCAGCTAAGCGGTCCCGGCGCGTCCCGCCAGCGTCCGCGACAGCACGCCGAGCGCGAGATACTCGGCGCGACGCCGGTAGCGCTGGAACTTCGACGAGCGGTACGCACGCACGGCCGCGAAGATGGCGTCGATCGCGGGACCGTCGAGCCCATAGCGCTCGAGCCCGCCGCGCGCGTAGCCCTTGCCCATGCACGCGAGCGTCGAGTTGACGAGATTCAGGAGGTCGAACGACGCCATGCGCGAGCCGCGGATGTCGCGCGGGAAGCGCACCGACTTCTCCAGGTCGAGCATGGTGATGGGGCTCGACGCGACGTCGCCCATGAGCACGTTCGTCAGGTACGGGGCTCCATGGTAGACGCCGGCGCGGTGCATGCGGGCGATCTGCTCGAACACCCGCCCCACCAAGTCCGCACGGTCCGACGGCTCGAGCCCCTTGGCGCGGTCCGCGACCGTCGTCGTGCCCGGCACCTCGCGGGTGGCGAGCATCTCGAAGAGCCCGTACTCGCCTGCGCGGCCCGTCCCCCAGAACGTCGGCTCGCAGCAGTCGACGGAGGCGGCACGCAACAGCGCGAGCGTCCGGAACTCGCGCCGCGCGCGGTAGCCGACGACCTGCTTCCGCATCCAGTTGAGGACGCCCATGCTGCCGTAGACCTTGAGTATCTGCCGACCCTCGCCTGGCGGCTGCCAGGGAAACACCACGGTGCCGCGATCGACCTTGATCGGATCCGCCGGCACGTCGACGGCCAGGATGCCGTCGGGCGTCGACGGCAGCGCCAGCCGGGACTCCCGGATGCGGATGCGCAGTGGGGTCACGACCCGTCGGCGTTGCGGACGAGCAGCGCGTAGCGATGTCCGGAGCCGAGCATCGACAGCCACGGACACTGGCGCAGCGTGAAGCCGTTCCGCGCCGCGATGTCCGCCACTTCCGCGACGCGCATCGTGAACTTCGGCTTGTTGTGGTCGATGAAGCGCCGGGCGCGACGGAGCAGGTTCTTCGGCGAGTTGAAGTCGAAGAACGTCATCAGGACGAAGCGGTCGGAGACGCGGAGCAGCTCGGCGAGCAGACGTCCGCGCTCCTCGGGGGTAGGCAGATGGTGGCAGAGCCGGATGCACACCGTGCCGGTGACGCCACGGTCGCGCAGCGGGATGTGGAACGCCGACGCCGTCATGCGGACCTCGGGCGTCGCCCAGTCGCGATTGGCCGCACCGTAGAGCAGCTGGCCGACCGCGATGTCGCCCTCGACGAGGAGGTCGGTGGTCTCGGCGAGCGGTCCGGAGAGACGCCCGCCCCCGGCAGGCAGGTTGAGCAGGGTGCGGGTACGCCCCTGTGAGCCGAGCAGGTCCCGCAGCAGCGTCAGCTCGCGGCGGGTGCTGAGGCGCTTGAGCGTCTTCTCCTGGTAGGCGCGGTTGTAGCCCTCGGCGGCGACGACCTTCTGGTAGTTCTGCTGATAGGCCCCGCTGCCGGCGCCCGATGGCGCCGCCTTCCAGGTTTCCTCGGTGCCGAGGATGGCCAGGCGCGCGATGCCGTCGATGACGGGATAGCGGTGCCCGCAGGCGGTGCCCACGAGCTCGTGGCCGTCGAGCCGCAGCGGCTCCCGACACGCCGGACACACCAGGTTCGGCTCGATGACACGGAGAAACTCGGTGGAATCGACGCGTGTTTCAGGCCGTAGTGGCTCGTTCGTCGGCAGCATCGGAAAACCCGGTGCGCACCAATCCACGGCGGGGTGGATTTCACAAGGGCCCCGGGGGTGCTTGCCTCGGGGGCGCCAGACCGCGAAGGTGCCCGGCTGATGACGCTGCTCGAACGATACGTCCGCTGGCTCGTCCGTCGCGCCTGGTTGGTCCTCGCCGTCGTGATCGTGGCGACCCTCGCGGTGGCCACCGGGATGCGGCACCTGCGCACCGAGTTCAACGTCGAAGGCAGCCTCCCCGCCGGCCACCCCTTCGTCCAGATCGACACCAAGATCCGCGCCCAGTTCGGTGGACGGCGCACTGTCATCCTGGCCATCGTTCCGAACGAGGGCGACGTCTGGCGACCCGAGATCCTGGGGGTCGTGCGCGACGTCACCCGCGCCGCCCTGCTCCTCCCCGACGTCATCGTACAGAACGTCGTCAGCCTGTCGGCTCCGGGCGTCCGTCACGTCGAGGACAAGGACGGCAGCATCACCGTCGACTACCTGATGCGTGAGGTGCCGCCGACGCCCGAGGGCATCGCGCTGGTGCGCAAGCATCTCGAATCGCAGCCGCAGCTGAAGGGCATGCTGGTCACCGACGATCAGCAGGCCGCGCTCGTCATGCTCGATTTCTGGCAGGGCCCGCAGTCGCACGAGCTGGCGGAGCGCGTGCTCGGCCTGATGGATCAGTTCAAGGACCGCCCGGTGAAGATCTACGCCGCCGGCGAGCCCATGCTGGCGCTGAGCGACCTCGAGCAGTCGGCGCAGGTGGGCACCCGCATCCCGATCACGTTCCTCGTCATTGCGCTCATGCTGCTGGCGTCGTTCCGCAACCTCCAGGGCATGCTCATCCCCATGTTGACGGCGACGCTCAGCACGATCTGGGCGCTCGGCCTGATGGGGCACACCGGCATCGCCATCGACACCTGGAACGTCGCCATGCCGATCCTGCTCATCGCGGTGGCGGCGGCGCACTCGGCGCAGATGCTGAAGCGCTACGTCGAAGAGGTGGCGCGCACGGGCGACAACAAGGCCGCCGTCATCGAGTCGACGGTGAAAATGGGCCCGGTGATGATCGCCGCCGGCCTCACCGCCGCGCTCGGCTTCGCGTCGCTGGCGCTCTTCGGCGTGCAGTCGATCGCCAACCTCGGGCTGTCGTGCGCCTACGGCATCCTGAGCGCGGTGGCACTCGAGATGACGTTCATCCCCGCCATGCGCTCGGTGCTGCCGGCGCCGAAGCGCATGCCGTCGGAGGGCGGCCTCACCAAACGCATGCTGGCGGCGCTCAATCGCGGCATCGTGCACAACGGCGGGCGCGCCGTCATCATCTGGACCGCGATCGTGCTGGTGATCTCGACGATCGGCATCCTGCGCATCCGCACCTTCGGTCCGACGCGCGAGTACATGCCGCACGGCAGCCTGGCGCGCGAGCATCTCGAGGAGATCGAGAAGCACTTCCCCGGCACCGTCAGCATGACGATGCTGTACGAGGGCCAGCCCGGCACCGCCAAGTCGGCGGCCGTGCTGCAGCACATGGACGCGCTCCAGCAGGAGCTCGAGAAGGACCCGCTGGTGCTGCGGACGGCATCGATGGCCGACCTCGTGAAGACGCTGCACGCCACCTTCGCCGCCGACTCGCCGGTGCCGTACAGCCTGCCGAAAGACCAGCAGCTGGTGGCGCAGCTGCTCTTCCTCGGCGACTCGCCGGCATTCGAGCGCTTCGTCGACCGCGCGCAGTCGAAGTCGGTCGTCACCGCCTATCTGCGCAGCGACGACTCGGCGCGCGTCGGCCCGCTGGTGCGTCACATCGAGGAGTGGGTCGAGAAGAACCCGGCCCCCGACGGCGTGCAGGTGCTGGTCGCGGGCGGCCAGGGGCCCATCGTCCTCGCCGTCAACGAGCACACCACCTACGGCAAGCTGCTCAACATGCTGGTGGTGCTCGGCGTGATCTACCTGGTGTCGTCGCTGATCATGCGCTCGGCAGCGGTGGGGCTCTATGTCGTCAGCCCGATCATCGTGACGGTGTTCGTGCTGTTCGGCGCGCTCGGCTGGACCGGCGTCCGGCTCGACATGGGCTCGTCGTCGGTCATCGCCATGGCCGCCGGCGTCGGCGCCGACTACGCCATCTACTTCCTGTTCCGCCTGCGCGAGGAGCGACGCCGGCTGCACGACGACGAGACCGCCGTCGGCGTGGCGCTGCAGACGTCGGGACGCGCCATCATCTTCGTCGCCGCCAGTATCGGGGCGGGGTTCGCCGTCATCGGCGTCTCGCAGTATCTCGGCCTGCGGCTCTTCGGCACGCTCATGCCGGCGGCCATGCTGGTGTCGTGCGTGGCCTCGCTCACGATCATGCCGGTGATGGTGCTGCGGCTCCGGCCGCGCTTCATCTTCGGCGAGCCGGAGCAGACGGCGCCCGATCTGCTGACGCAGCCGGCCGCGCGATGACGCGGACGCGAGGGCGTTGCACCCTCGCGCCCGCACACCGTCAGCGCGGACGGAGGAGCAGGTCCGTGCGACGATTCTGCTTGCGGCCGGCCGCAGAGTCGTCGGTCGCGACCGGATGGTACTGGCCGGCCGAGATACCGCGCAGCCGGCTCGGGTCGACGCCCTTGTTCTGCAGGTAGCGGACGATCACGTCGGCGCGCTCACCGGCGAGCTCCCAGTTCGTGGGATAGCGCTCGGCGAGCTCGGGACCGACCGGCACGGAGTCGGTGTTGCCGATGACGTCGATTTCCATCTGGTTCTGCTGCAGCGCCGGCACCACCTTGTCGAGCGCTGAGGTCGTCCCCCTCCAGGACTGGACAGGGCATAGTGCCCGGGTCCAGAGGGAGGGACGATGGACAAGGACTTTCAACGATGGACCGCTCGGCGAAAGGTCGAGCTGCTCCTGCAGTTGATCAAGGGTGAAGCGAAGCTC
>DASYLJ010000146.1:0-33616 GCA_036009625.1 Binatia bacterium | reverse complement strand
GGGACAGCGGTCTTCGCTCGACGCTCGCGCGGCACCCCGCGCCCCGCATCAGCCCCCCGCGCGTCTCGCGACTCGCTCGGGACCGCTGCCCCTCGCCCGCACGCGGCACCCCGCCGCCCCGGGTCTTTGGGTAGGGGTGCCTGAGGAGGGAGGCGGGGTGACCTCTTTGCCAGCGAGGCCGCGATGGATGCACGTGAGCGGGCGGCGCATCGCGTCGGCTGTACTGTTCGCCACCATCGTCGGATTGGGCGTCTGGTTGCGCTGGACCACGCCGGACCTGGCGCAGGATCTGCGGCCGCGGCCGGACGCGCTCGAGTACGAGGAGGGTGCTCGCAGTCTGCTGCGGGGCGAGGGCTACCACGTGCGGGTCGACGGCGAGCGGTACGTCCCGCGCTATCCGTTCGGGTTCTCGGTGCTGCTCGCTCCGGCGCTGGCCGTCTGGGACGTCGGACCGGGGTCGGGTGTCGCCATGGTGCTCCTCACCGCGGCGGGTGCCATCGCCGGGGCGTGGGCGCTCGGCATCGTCGCCGGAGGAATTCCGGGCGCGATCGTTGCCGCGAGCATCGTCGCGTTCTCGCCGCTGCACGCGCGCTGGTCGACGACCGTGATGAGCGACGTGCCGTCGTCGTGCGGCGTCGCCTGGCTCGCGTACGCGGCGCTGGTGTCGCTCCGCCGGCGACGCGGTCCGGTCGCGTGGGCGCTCGTCGGCCTGGGCCTGGGTTTCCTTGCGACGATACGGATGTCGAACGGTCTGCTCGTTCCGCCGATCGTCGCGATGCTCATCGTCGCCCGCGATCGCTCGCGCCGCGAGCGGGTGACGTCGATCGTCGCACTGGGTCTCGGTACGCTCGCCGCCCTCCTGCCGTTGCTCGTCTACCAGGCCTACACGTTCGGCGGCCCGCTGCGCACGGGCTATGGGTTCTGGGCTCCGATCGTGGGCTTCGCCTGGCGGTTCCTGCGCGACCCGCCCGAGGGTGGGGGGACGCTGCCAAACCTCTGGTACTACGCGCGCCTCCTCGCGGGTGATGGTGCGCTCTACGGCGTGGCGGTGGCGGCCATGGTGGCCGTCGGCGGCGTGGCCGCGGCGCGCGGTGACAGCGATCGTCGTCGGGTGCTGTGGCTCGGCGTCGGCTTCACGGTCCTGATGCTGTGGTCGTACGGCATCTTCTTTTGGCAGGAGGATCGGTACCTGCTGCCCGTCCTTCCGCTGCTGGCAGCGATCGCCGCGGCGGGCGTCGCCTCGACCGTGCCGGTGTCGCTCCGAGCCGTCGCGGCCGGTCTGGCCGTGCTCGCCGTCGTGCTGGTGGCGCGCGGGCCGAGTCCGTATGGCCGCGACAAGGTGCTGCACGAGGCGGAGGTGTTGCGGGAGATATCGCGCCGTATCGAGCCCGACGCGGTGATCCTCGCGTGCTCGAACGACCACTTCATGTCGCTCCTCGTGCTGGCGCCGGATCGGCGGTGGGTGCCGCTCTGTCTCGACGACCATCGCTTCGCCGTGCGCTGGCACAAGATCGCCCCCGACATCCCCGATCCGGCCGCGCGCGCGCGGATCGACCAGGCGTTCGCGGGGAAGTTCGATCCGGTCACCGCGACGCTTGCGCTCGACCGCCTGGTCGCATCGGGACGACCCGTCTATCTGTCGACGCTCCTGAGCTTCAAGGTCGAGTTCATGCCGGCCCTCGTGCTCCTCGCCGCGCAGCGGTTCCACGCCGAGCGCGTCGCCACGATCCAGCGCACGTCGCTGTTCCGTCTGCGCCCCAACTGAGTGGTGGTCCGACCCAGCGGGCGGGCGTCTCACTGATAGCGGTGCCAGCTCTCGCCGGATTGGAGCACGATCAGGCGGCCGGCGAGGCCGCGGGCTTTGAGATCGTCGCGGAAGGTCGTGACCGGATCGCTCGGGTACCAGACGAAGGGCGGCACGCCTTCGGCGCCGTAGCCGATGGGGATGATGGTGGCGGGCTTCAGGGTCGCTGCGGCCTGCGCGGCCTCGTCGGGGTCCATTTCGCGGAGCGCGCCCATGACGCGGCGGCCACCGATGGGGAGGAGGGCGACATCGAGCGACGGGAACGCGGTCGCGATGTCGACCAGCGCCGTCGTGCCGGTGCGGGCGGGTGCGACGTAGACCTGCTCGTCGTCCTTTGCGAGCACCCAGCCCGTCTCGCGGGCGCCGACGCGTGACGGCACCGCGGTGACGGTGACGTCGTCGATGGTGGTGTGCTCCCACGCGCCGAGGGCGATGACCTCGCCGAAGCCGAGACCGGCGACGCGATCGCGCAGGGCGACCGGCACGACGATGCGCGGGACGCGCTTCGCGAGCAGCGCGAGCGAGTCGTCGTCGAGGTGGTCGACGTCGTCGTCGGTGAGCAGGACCGCGGGGAGATCGGGCACGCGCTCGGGCGTGATGCCGAGGGCTTCGCGCTGGCGCAGCGCGATGTCGGAGTGGAACCACGGATCGATCAGCACGCGCGTGCCGCGGATCTCGACGATGACGGCACCGTGCACGATGCGCGTGATGCCGATGTTGGCGTCCGAGCCATGAAAGGCGGAGGTCTTCGCGATCGGGATCGTGGAGCACCCCGCACCGAGCGCGAGCAGGACGGCGGCGAGCACGCGTCGCATCAGGCCAGGCCCTGCTGGCGACGGGCCTCGAACAGCACGATGGCGACGGCGGTGGCGAGGTTCAGGCTGCGCACGTGGGGGCTCTCGATGGGGATGCCGTAGAGGTCGTCGGCATGGGCCGCCCGGATCCCCGGGGGCAGCCCGCGGCTCTCGCCGCCGAAGACGAGGAGGTCGTCGGGTCGGTAGGCGACGCTGGCGTACGATCGCGGCGCGCGCGCCGCGTAGCAGAGGATGCGCCCCGGCGGTCGTGCGGTCTGGAACGCGTCCCAGCTGGCGTGGCGCGTGACGTCGACGTGGGGCCAGTAGTCGAGGCCGGCGCGGCGCAGATGACGGTCGTCGATCACGAAGCCCAGCGGCTCGATGAGGTGCAGCGGGCTGTTGGTGGCGACGCACAGCCGGCCGATGGAGCCGGTGTTGGGAGGGATCTCCGGAGCGACCAGAACGACATGCACGGCGTCAGGTCGGCTGCGGCAGTGGGATGCGGGCCCCGGCGACCGGCAGCTCGTACCCGCCCGACGCGCTGGCTTCGGCGTGGCGCATCAACTCGTAGTACGCCGGCCGCAGGAAGCGCGCCTCGTGGCGCCCCCCCTTGACCCGGCAGTAGAGGACGTTGTCGGCGGCAACGCGCATCGTCGCCGGCACCAGCGGTTCGCTGGTCTCGTCGTTGAGACGCACGGTGAAGCCGTGCTGCGGATCGCCGTCGACGGCGATGACGACCCACGGCGTGTCCTCGATCTCGACACGGGCACGATCCTCGCCCAGCTCGAGGCGCGCGGTGCCGTCGTCGTCGACGGTCATGGCGCGAGCGTAGAGGCGACAGATGGCGCGATTCGGGATGACCTCGCCGTCGCAGTACCACTTGCCGTCGCGCCCGAAGCGGATGGTGCCGGAGTAGATGGCGGTGAAGCCGGCGCGCGGCATCAGGCCAGCGCCTCGGTGTCGAGGACGAACGTCACCGGTCCGTCGTTCACGAGCGACACCGCCATGTGGGCCTGGAAGCGGCCGGTCTCGACCGGGACGCGCTCGGCGCGCGCGGTGGCGACGAAGCGCTCGTAGAGCGCGCGCGCCTGCTCGGCGGGTGCGGCGGCGGCGAACGACGGCCGCCGGCCCTTGCGGCATTCGCCGTAGAGCGTGAACTGCGACACCACCAGCAGCGCGCCGCCGACGTCGTCGAGCCCGCGATTCATCTGCCCGGCGTCGTCGTCGAAGACGCGCAGGCCGATGATCTTGCGGCTCAGACGATCGGCTTCGGCGGCGGAGTCGGCGGGGGTGACGCCGAGCAGCACGCAGAGCCCGCGACCGATGGCACCGACCGTCTCCCCGTCGACGTCGACCCGCGCCTCGCGCACGCGTTGCACCACGGCACGCACGCGCGCCTTAAAGCATGATCGTTCGGGGGGTGCGAGTGGCGCACGTGGGAACCCTCCGCTAGGATCGCGCGGCGGATGATTCCGGACAACCTCCACATCGGGCCGATCCCGATCCACATCTTCGGTCTGCTGCTGGCGGCCGCGTTCCTCGCCGCGGGTCAGGTGCTCGGACGCGAGTTCGGGCGCAAGGGCTACGATCCCGATCTCGCCTCCACCTGTCTGGTGTGGGCGGCAGCAGGCAGCCTGATCGGCGCACGCCTCTGGCTCGTCGTCGAAGACTGGCCCGCCTTCGTCCGCGATCCCATCGGCCTGCTCTTCACCGGCAGCGGCTTCGTCTTCTACGGCGGCCTGGTCGGCGGGGCGATCGCGGTGACGACGGTGTTCCGACGCAACGGCATCCCGTGGTGGCGCGGCGCCGATGCGGTCGCACCCGCGCTCGTGCTGGGCCAGGCCATCGGTCGCATCGGCTGCCAGCTCTCGGGCGACGGCGACTGGGGAACGGTCACCGACGTGCCGTGGGGCATGGCCTATCCGTACGCCGTCGTCGGCTGGCCGCATCCGCCCGGCGTCGTCGTGCATCCCACGCCGGTCTACGAGTCGGTCGCCTACTTCGCGATCTTCGCCTACCTCTGGTACCGGCGTCGCGAGTCGTTGCCCGACGGCAGCATCTTCTGTTGGTACCTCCTGCTCGCCCCGGCGGCGCGCTTCGTCATCGAGTTCTGGCGCATCAATCCGATCGTCGCGATGGGGTTGTCGGCGGCCCAGGTGACGAGCCTCATGCTGATGGCGATCGGCGGGACGCAGCTCCTCCTGCGCCAGCGACGATGGCGAACCGCCGCGGCCTGACCATCGGGCTCGTGACGGCGGCGATCGGCGCGGCCGTCGTGCTGGGCGTCGTCGCCATGCGACCGCGGACGCCCGCGCTCGCCGCCGACTTCGCGGTGCCCGACCTGCAGGGGCAGGCGACGCGCCTATCGGCGTATCGCGGCAAGGTCGTCCTGGTGAACCTGTGGACGACGTGGTGCCCGCCGTGCCGCGAGGAGATGCCGTCGATGGAGAAGCTGTATCTCCGTCTGCGCGATCGTGGCTTCGTGCTGCTGGCGGTGAGCCAGGACGAGGGCGGGCAGGCGGTGGTGAAGCCGTTCGTCGAGCAGCTCGGGCTGACGTTCCCGGTGCTGGTCGACCCGGAGCACCAGGTGGGGGATCGGTACGAGGTGTGGGGCTATCCCGAGAGCTTCCTCGTCGATCGCGAGGGCCGCATCGTCGAGCGCATCATCGGACCGCGCGATTGGCTCGCCCCGAGCCAGGTCGAGGCCATCGAAAAGCTGCTCGCCGCGGGAAGCGGCCTTGCTCCGCCGTCCGCCGGGGAATAGGACGAATCGAATTGTTTCCCACTCCGCGCCGCGCCACGTATAGTGCCGGCATCGCGAGGTTTTGATGAAGGGCAATCGGCGCACCGGTCTTGCACTGGCCATTCCGCTGGGAGTGATCCTGGCCGTCCTCGTCTCCAGCGGACGCGGGATCGACAAGGTCGGCGCGGCGCCGCAGGAGATCTACGAAGACCTCGAGACCTTCACCAACGTCCTCGCCATCATCCAGAAGAACTACGTCGAGCCCACCGATCCCAAGAAGCTGATCGAGGGTGCCATCAACGGCATGCTCACCTCGCTGGATCCGCACAGCGCCTACCTCACCCCCGAGCTCTACAAGGAGCTCCAGGTCGAGACGAAGGGCAGCTTCGGCGGCCTCGGCATCGAGATCACGAACCGCAGCGGCATGCTGATGGTCGTCTCGCCCATCGAGGACACGCCCGCGTCCCGCGCCGGCATCAAGGCGCAGGACGTCATCCTCAAGATCGACGGCGACTTCACCAAGGACATGACCCTCGTCGACGCCGTCAAGAAGATGCGCGGCCCGAAGGGTACCAAGGTCAAGCTCACCATCCGACGCGAGAACCCGCCCAAGCTGCTCGACGTCACGCTCACGCGCGAGGTCATCAAGATCCAGAGCGTGAAGTATCGGCTGCTGGAAGGGGGCTACGGCTACCTCCGCCTGACGCAGTTCCAGGAGCGCACCGACGACGACGTCCTGAAGGCGCTGCGCGAGATGGAGAAGGAGTCGGGTGGCCTGCAGGGCCTGGTGCTCGACCTGCGCAACAATCCCGGCGGGCTGCTCACCCAGGCGGTCAAGGTCTCCGACATCTTCCTCGACTCGGGTCTCATCGTCTACACGGACGGTCGTCTCGAGAATCAGAAGCAGAAGTACTTCGCGCACAAGGCATCCACCTGGAGCGACTTCCCGATGGTCGTGCTCGTCAATGGCGGCAGCGCCAGCGCGTCGGAGATCGTCGCCGGCGCACTGCAGGACCACAAGCGCGCGCTCGTCCTCGGCACCACCACCTTCGGCAAGGGATCCGTGCAGACGATCCTGCCGCTCGACGACACCTCGGCGCTGCGGCTCACCACGGCGCGCTACTTCACGCCGAGCGGTCGCTCCATCCAGGCCACCGGCATCGTGCCCGACATCGCCATGGAGCAGAGCACGGCGCAGGGGAAGGCCGAGAAGCAGGGCGCGCTCCTGCGCGAGGCCAACCTGCCGGGCCACCTCGTGCATCCGCCGGACGACAAGGACAAGGCGAAGGACGGCGACAAAGCCGAGGTCGTGCCCGCCGTCGAGGAGGAGACCCCGGACGGGCCCGTGCCCACCGACCTCCCGCTCGACGATCCGAACGTCCAGGAGGGGGAGCTCGGCAAGGATCCGCAGCTCGACCGCGCCCTCGAGCTGCTGAAGAGCTGGCAAGTCTTCAAGACGTTCGTCGCGAAGCGCGAGGAGTGATCCGAGCGCGCGCGCCGATGCCGGGCTCTCGTACCGCGCCGCGCATCCTCACCGTCACGCAGCTCACCAACCTCGTCCAGCGGTCGCTGGAGGAGGGCGTCGGGGCCGCGTGGGTCGGTGGTGAGCTCTCGAACGTCAAGGTGGCGCCGTCCGGGCATGTGTACGGCACGCTGAAGGACGAACAGAGCCAGATCCAGCTCGTGATGTTCCGCAGCGCGGCGCAGACGCTGCCCTTCCAGCCGCGTGACGGCATGGACGTCGTCGTGCTGGGACGGATCGCGATGTACCCCGCCCGTGGCCAGCTGCAGCTCTACTGCGACGCCATGGAGCCGCGCGGCCTGGGAGCGCTGCGTCTGGCGTTCGAGCAGCTGAAGCAGCGGCTCGATGCCGAGGGCCTGTTCGACGTCGCCCGCAAGCGCCCGCTGCCGAGCCATCCGCGCGCGGTCGGCATCGTGACGGCGCGACACGGCGCCGCCATCCACGACATGCGGGTGGTGCTGCGACGGCGCTGGCCGCTGGCGCGCGTCGTGCTCCGTCCGGTGCGGGTGCAGGGCGAGGGCGCGGCGGCAGAGATCGCACTCGGCATCGGCGAGCTGAATCGCGTCGGCGGCATCGAGGTGATGATCGTCGGGCGCGGGGGCGGATCGCTCGAGGACCTGTGGGCCTTCAACGAGGAAGTGGTGGCGCGGGCCATCGTCGCATCGCGCATTCCCGTGGTGTCCGCGGTGGGGCACGAGGTCGACTTCACGATCGCCGACTTCGTCGCCGACGTGCGCGCCCCCACGCCGAGCGCGGCGGCGGCGCTGGTGGTGCCGGAGCGCGAGCGCCTGCGTGTCGAGCTCGAGACGGCGCGCGCGGCGCTGCGGGCGGCGCTACGTCGCCGGGTGGGCCGCACACGCGAACGTCTGGTGGCCCTCGAGCGCGGCCTCGGCAATCCGCGACGGCGGGTGGCGGAGCGCATCCTGCGCGTCGACGATCTGACGGCGCGCCTGCGTCAGGGGCTCGCGCGCCGTGTGGCCTGGGACCATCGCGAGCTGCACGGCCTGGCGCAGCGGCTCGAACGCTCCGGTCCGATGGCGCAACTCGCGCACGCGCGCGCACGGCTCGACGGGCTCGCCGGACGTCTGGCCTTCGCCCTCGACGTCCGCGTTCGCGCCGCCCGCACCCAGGTCGAGCGCTCCGCGAGCCGCCTCGAGGACCTGTCGCCGTTGGCCTGCCTGGCGCGTGGCTATGCCATCGTCCGCCGTGGCGACGCCACGGGTCCGGTGGTACAGGATGCGGCGACGCTCGCGCCCGGCGACGCGGTGGACCTGCTGTTCGCGCGGGGCCGCGCCTCCGGCCGCATCGACCGCACGGAGCCCGCATGACCAGGACGCCAGACGACACGCCGCGCTTCGAGGAGGCGCTGGCCGAGCTCGAGACCATGGTCCGTCGCCTCGAGCAGGGCGAGCTGCCGCTCGAGGACTCGCTGGCCGCGTTCGAGCGCGGCATGAGCCTCGTGAAGCTCCTCGGTCGCCGGTTGGAGGAGATCGAGCAGCGCGTCGAGGTCCTGCTCAAGCGCGAGGACGGCGCGCTGGTCACGGCGCCGCTCGCCGACGAGGACGAGTAGCATGACGCTCGACCGCTACCTCGCCACGCGCCGTCGCCTGGTCGAGCAGGCGCTCGCCCGTCACCTGCCCGCGGGACGGACCCAGCTGCGCAAGGCCATGCGCTACAGCCTGCTCGCCGGCGGCAAGCGCCTGCGACCCATCCTCGCGCTGGCCGCGGGCGAGGTCGCCGCGGCGCCGCCGAGTCGGGTCCTGCCGTTCGCGTGCGCGCTCGAGTTCGTCCACACCTATTCGCTCGTCCACGACGACCTGCCGGCGATGGACGACGACGATCTGCGGCGCGGGCGTCCGACCAGCCACAAGGTGTACGGCGAGGGCGTCGCCATCCTGGTCGGCGATGCGCTGCTCACCGAGGCGTTCGGTCTGATGGCGGCGGCGCGTGGGGTCGCGCCGGCGCGGGCGTTGGCGGCGATCGCGGAGCTGGCGTCGGCGGCAGGCGAGCTCGGCATGGTGGGCGGTCAGGCGCTCGACCTGGCCGGGGAGGGCGGACGTCCCACGCTGGCGCAAGTGCGTGCGATCCACGCCCGCAAGACGGGACGGCTCTTCATCGCGTCGCTGCGCGTCGGTGCGCTGGTGGCCGGCGCGCCCGCCCCGCTGCTGCGGCGGCTCACGACCTACGGCGAGCAGCTCGGTCTCGCGTTCCAGATCGCCGACGACATCCTCGACGAGGCCGGCGGCCCCGGGGCCGACGGTCGCACCGACCAGGCGCTCGGCAAGGCGACGTATCCCGGCGTCCTCGGCGCCGACGGAGCGCGCGCCCATCTCGTGCGCGCACGTGACGCGGCACTGGCGGCGGTAGCGCCGCTGGGGACGGTGGCGAACCCGCTGCGCGACATCGCCGGTTTCGTGGCGGCGCAGGTCGAAGCGCCCGACCGCCTCGCTGCGTCGGCGTGACGTGGCCGGCGTTCGCATCGATCGCCTGCTGGTCGATCGCGGCCTCGTGCCGAGCCGCGAACGCGCGCAGCGGCTGATCCTCGCCGGCGAGGTCCTCGTCGACGATCGGCCGGTGACGAAGGCGGGCACCGTCGTGCCGGCGGACGCCGCGCTGCGGCTCCGCACCCCAGCGTCGCCCTACGTGAGCCGCGGCGGCGAGAAGCTCGCCGGCGCGCTCGACGCGTTCGGGGTCGATCCGTCGGGGCTGGTCGCGGTCGACGTCGGCGCGTCGACGGGTGGCTTCACCGATTGCCTCCTGCGACGTGGGGCGCGGCGCGTGTTCGCGGTCGACGTCGGCTACGGCCAGCTGGCGTGGTCGCTGCGGCAGGACGCGCGCGTCGTCGTCCTCGAGCGCGTCAACGCGCGTGGCCTCGACGCGTCCATGCTCGACGAGGTGCCGGACCTGGCGACCGTCGACGTCTCGTTCATCTCGCTGACGCTGATCGTGCCGGTGGTGGCCGCGGTGGTCCGTCCGGGCGGGACGATCGTCGCCATGGTGAAGCCGCAGTTCGAGGCCGGACGCGGGCAGGTGGGGAAGGGCGGCGTGGTGCGCGACGACGCGGTCCGCGCCGAGGCCGTCGCGCGCGTGCGGGGCGCCGCCGAGGCGTGCGGCCTCGTCGTGCGCGACGAGGCCGATGCGGTGATCGCGGGTCCGAAAGGCAACCGCGAGGTGTTCCTGTCGATGGAGCGGCCGGCGTGACGATCTACCACCTCGCCAATCGGCCGACGTGGGACGCCGCGCAGGCGAGCGGGGCCTATCACGGCAGTCCCGACGACCAGCGCGACGGGTTCATCCACTTCTCCACCGCGGCACAGGTCGCAGGCTCGGCGGCGAAGCATCGCGCCGGGCAGCCTGATCTCCTGTTGCTCCGCGTCGACGCCGACACGCTCGGCGACGCTCTGCGATGGGAACGCTCGGGAAGCGGCGACGTCTACCCGCACCTCTATGCGCCGCTACCGACGCACGTCGTGCGGCGCGTCGATGCGCTCCCGCTGGACGACGCCGGGCAGCACGAGTTCCCGGCGCTCGACTGACGATCGCCTCACGGCGCCCGGCATTTGAGGGCCGACGAGGATGCGCTGCAGGTGGCGATCTCGCCGATTCGCTGGATCGCGCTCCGCGCCTGCGTGAGCGTGAAGTGGAGCGGTCCCGACGGCACCGTCGGGATCGTGAGCCCGCGGACCTTCACCGTGAGCTTCGGCGCCGCCGGAGTCTTCGGCGCGGGCTTCACCTCGAGCTTCGCCCGCCGATCGGCGCTGGTGCAGGTGACGCGGCCGTTGCTGCGCGTGAGACAGAATAGCCGAGGCCACGTCACGCTCGCGATCGGCCCGCCGCCGGCGTCGATCCGCAGCGTGAGGTCGCCGGTCACGGCGAACGCGTCGGGGAAGGGACCCAGCACGACCTGCCCCGTGATCTGGATGGTGCCATTGGTCGGGCGCGCCGTGATCTTCGCCAGCGTGATCGCGAGCGCGCCGTCGGACGGGTCACACGAGTCCGTGGTGCGGTCGCCGTCGGCATCGGCCGCGCCGTCGCAGACGCCGCACGGCCTGGGCCGGCAGGCGCTGCTGGTGCAGACGCCGTCGTCACAGCCGTCACTCGTGGTGCACGACGTCCCCTCGGCGCGTGTCGCAGAGGAACACGTACCGGTGGGGACGTCGCAGCTGTCGGTGGTGCACGCATTGCCGTCGTCGCACTCGGCGTCGGCGGCGCAGGGCGTGAGCTGGATCCAGGCGGCGTCGCCGGCGATGGTGTTGTGAGCGCCGCCGGCAAACAGCAAGCCGCGCGTCGTTTCGAATGCCATCGTGATCACGTTGAATTGCAACGTGTCGCCGATCGTCGTCCACGACGTCCCGCCCGGCGGGGATGCGACGACCGTCCCGGCGATGCCACCGGCATAGAGCACCGATGTCGCTGGGTGCACGGCGAGCGACGAGGGACCGAACGGGACCGACGGAATCGACGCCCACGAGCCCGCACCGTCCGTGGTCGTCATCAGGGCTGGCGGCATCAGGACCTGGGGAACCGCCGCATAGAGGCGCTGCGTATCGTTCGGGTCGAGGACGAGGGCGCGGATATCGTTCCTCGGCAACCCGCTGTTCGCCGGTGCCCAGGTGCTCCCGCCGTCGACGCTCTTGGCTGCGCCGTTCGCTGCGGCGTAGAGCGTCGACGGGACGTTCGGATCGATCAGCAACGCGGTAGGGTTCGAGAAGTTCGCCGGCGTGGTGTTCGTCCACGTGTTGCCCCCGTCGACACTCTTCGAGAGCCCGAACTGCTTGTGCCCGAGATAGACCGTGCCGGGCGTCACCGGATCGTAGGCGATCGCCCCGATGTCGATGGCGCTCGCGCCGAGGCCGCCACTGTGGCCGTGCCACGTGGTGCCGGCGTCTGTGCTCTGGAAGAGCCCGGCACCGAATGGTGGCGACGCAGCGAGCATCGTCTCCGGTTGAAACGGATCGAACGCCAGCGGCTCTGCGATGAGCGTGCCGAGGCCCTCAGAGGCGGGCGCCCAGCTCGCTCCCCGATCGCGGGAGCGGAACAGGCCCTTGTTCGTGGCCGCCCACACGGTGGCCGGCGGCGTCGGATCGATGGTGAGGCGGCGGACGATCAGACGTTCGAAGCCGTTGTTCGCGGCCCGCCAGCGGATACCGTCGTCGTTCCGGAAGACCCCGAAATCGTCCATGCCGAGCCAGAGCGTCGACGCAGTTGGATGCTGGGCGAGGGCACGGACGCTGAGGCCTTCGAGGGGAAGGTGCGGCACGCCCGAGGTGCGCTCTTCCCACGATGCGCCACCGTCGTCGGAACGGAACACGCTGCCGGCGACGAGCGGATCCGGGAAGCGCGTGCCTTCGGTGGTCGCCCAGATGACGCTGTCGCGCGCGGCGACGGCGAGCGCTTGCGATGGCAGGGGCGCGATCGGGGTCCAGGTGACGCCGCCGTCGAGGCTCCGCAGGATGCTGGGGTCAGACGCCGCGTAGAGGACGCCCGTCGCGTCGTCACGTGCCAGCGATGTGGCGGGACCACCGACGGGCGTGAACGACACACCACCGTCCGTCGAGCGGTAGAGCCCCCCGGAGCCGCCCCCGGACCCGACCCCGCTGGCGGCGAGGACGATGTTCGAATGGGCAGGATCGACGAGCATCGACCACGCCGCGTCATAGACGCCGGAGACGACCGACCAGGTGGCTCCGCCGTCGAGGCTCCGTACCAATCCGCCGACGTGCACCGTCTGTGGCGACGTCGGGTCGACGGCGATGGCGGCGCGCTCGACCGATCGTCCATGGATGAGACCGCTCAGCGGCGACGTCGCAGTGTGGACGGTCGACCAGGTCGAGAAGCCGTCGATCGTCTTCACGACCGTGAACACGAGGGTCGCACACGCGGGCCCACAGTAGACCTCGCCCAGTTGCGTGGCATAGGCAGTCCCCGGCGTCGATGGATCGGCAGCGACGTCGAGGAAGACACCGTCGAACGCCCTCAGCTCCACCCACGTCGCGCCGCTGTCGATGCTGCGGGCGATGGAGCCGATGCCGGTCGCATAGAGCACGGTCGGGTCGGCGTCGACCGCGATGCTACGTACGCTCCCGCCGCGTGGGCCGATCACGTGCCAGTCGAAGGCGTACGACACCTGCAGGGGCAGGCCGACGATCGCGAGCATCAGCGAGCCGACAGACCAACCGGCGATTCGACGTCGTCCCATGATAACCCCCGGTGAAGTATACGGTCGCGCCTCCGCAGCCGTCAAAGAATATCTCGGCAGGGGCGGCGATCCGGGACCCGCGCGGGTCAATGTGATTTTGCGTCTGACCGACTCACGCCGGGCGCGCGAACCGTCGTCGCACGCCCTCGCGACGGCGCTCGATCACCGCCGCACGCTCCGCCGCCGTCACGACGGGGGTCGTGGCGGGCAGGTGCTGACGCAGGTCGGCGAGCGGGACGATGCGCAGCGCGGGATACGGCGTCGTCTCGGCGAGGTTCCAGCGGTAGATCATCGAGCCCTCGACGTGATCGACCGTATCGAGCCAGTTCGGCACGCCGGGATCGCGATGCGCGACGACGGCGCGGAAGATGCCGTCGTCGTCGACCACCGCCTGGTGGCCGTTCAGGCTCGACTGGTGATGTGCGTAGTCGAGCGACTCGAGCCAGAAGTTGCACAGGTCGACGCTCCAGTATTTGGCGCGCGGTGCGGCGACCTCGAGCAGCAGCGCCTCGTCCGGCGCCACACGCCAGGCGCAGGTCCCCGCCGCCTGGTGCGCCTGCGCACCCATGGCCGTGCCGCCGAAGACCTCGGTCGGGAACACGTTGCAGAAGCGCGACCGCAGCGCGGCGGCAGTGCCGAGCCACAGCTCGACGTTGGCTTCGACGTTGGTGGCCACCGCGTCGAGCCGGCGCGCCATGAACGCCGGGTCGAGCAGCCCCGATCGTGACGCCGACGGTGCGTCGTCGATGCGGTCGATCCAGAGCGGCGCCGGCGTCTCGCGGTCCCAGTCGTAGAAGAACTGACGCATCCAGATGGTGTCGGCGCCGGGCGCGAGCGGGAGCCAGTTCCCCGCGCGCTGCGGCCCGCCGACGATGAGCTCGAAACGCCCGCCGGCATCCGCCGTCCACTCGTCGGCGTGCCCGTTGGCGATCGTGCGAATGCCGGCCATCACCTGCAGTCCGAGGAAGTGCACGCTGCCGCGCACGCCGGTGACGCGATAGACGGCGTCGTCGCGGATGGCGACGTTGCCGTAGAGCGCGTCCGGGCAGTCCCAGCCGATCTTGTTGCGCCGCGTGAGCCAGGTGATGCGCGGTCGATCGGGGTCGATGTCCTCGATCGCGACGTCGAAGGCGTTGCGCACCAACATGCAGAGGTAGCGATAGCCGTCGGCGCGGGTGGCGGGGTCGCTCGGTGCGAGCGCGCCCTGGATGCGAGTGTCGAGCCCACCCAGCCGTTCGGCGAAGCCGCGCCACGCCGAGCCGTCGAGCAGCTCCTCGGCCGTGCCGGTGGCCCAGCGCTCCGCCGCGACGAGGTTCGTCACCAGCCACTTGTCGTTCGCGATCAGCTGCGCGCCGAGCGCGGCATCCTGCTCCTGACGGGAGCTCGCCATGGGATCTCCTTGGGGGGCGCCGTCAGGCTTCGAGACGGAGGTCGAAGTGGCGCGTGTAGTCGTGGAACGCGTCGCGCACGGCGCCGAGCGTGAGCCCGAACTCGTCCAGCGACGTCGCGACGGTGCCGTGCTTGTGCTGCGGGTTGTCGGCGGTCCAGGCGCGCATGGCGCGCTCGACCGCCGCGTCGAAGGGGAGACTGAAGCGCGCATGGACTGCGGCCACGGCGTCGATGGGGCGCGCGACCAGGTCGTGCATGAAGACGTCGGCGAAGCGCGCGTCGCCGGCGCGGCGGCGGAACGCGAGGCCGCGGCGGGCAGCCTCCGCCCACAGCGCGAGCTGCTGCCGTCCGAGCGCGTGCGGGTCGACGTCGTCCGAGAAGAGACGCTGGATGGTCTGGATGAGCTTGCAGACCGATGGCAGGACCTTCGCCGGATCGCGATGCGTCCAGACGATGCGGGCGTCCGGGTAGACGGCGACGAACGCGTCGAGATGGGAGAGGTCTGGTGGGCTCTTCAGGTTCCAGCGCAGCGGCGGGCAGCGCCACTGCAGGAGCTGGAGCACGCGGCGATGGTGCCGGTAGCCGGGGATCATGTCGCAGCCGAGCCACCATTGGATGTACGCCGGCACGTTCGCCTGTCCCTCGAAGTGCTGGGTGGCGAAGTGCTGGCCGAGCAGGTCCTGATGCTCGGTGGGACTGGTGCCGGTGTCGTCGTGCATGCGGGCCAGATCCGGCGCGACCTGCTTCATGCCGGCCAGCATCGCGTCGGCATCCGCGATGCGGGCGTCGGTCCAGTACGACGACGCGTCGGGCGGCGGCGTCGGACGTTGCGATTCCCAGAAGCGGAGCGAGCGGGCGGCGGGGTCGGCTGCGAGGAGATTCGAGAGCGCGGTGGTGCCGGTGCGCGGCAGGCCGGTGACGAAGACGGGGGCCGTGACCGACTGTGCGCCGATCTCGGGGTGACGCGCGTGCCAGTCCTCGATGCGAAGGCGTTCGCCGAGGTAGCCGATGATCTGTCCTTGCAGCGCTGCGGTGCCGACGTCGCTCAGGCGTGCGCCCGGGAGGGCCTCGGCGAGCACGTCGAGACCGGTGCGGAAGGTCGGGTCGCCGAAGTCGTCGAGGCCGGTTGCGGCGCGGGCCATGTCGAGCATGGCGGCTACGTCGAACGGCGGCGGCGTCGAGTGCATGCGGGGTACCGCTCCCCAGAGTCCCGTCCCGGCCTAGTCGAGGCTGTGCGGATCCGACTTCATCACGACGTCGTCGTAGACGCCGAAGTCGGAGGCGTCCTCGCGCTCGATGCCGTGCAGCAGGGCGACGACCTCGGGTGCCTCGGGGTCCCACGCCGAGATGCGTTCGATCATCCGGTTGCGCTTCCGACGGGCCTCGCGCAGCGCCGCCACGGCGCGCTCCCACTGGTTCTTGCCGGGGAGGGCCACGGGTGCGACCGGTGGCACGCCCCCACCGAGCGACTGGATGCGGTCACGCAGCAGGGCGGCGTGACGCTCCTCGGTGTCGGCGAGCTTGCGCAGCGCAATGGCGACCTGCGGATAGCGCGCCCGATCGGCGTGCTGGCGGAGGTACACCGCCTGCGCCGCCTCGGCGCGGTAGGCGTCGACCAGGTCCTCGACCAGGTCGCGCCGCTCGTCGGCCGTGCCCAGCAGGCGCGAGAGCAGTCCCATCCGGGGCCGCTCGTACCCATGGCCTCGTCGGAAGTCAAGGAAATGCGCGGGTGCGACCGCGCTTGGGTTCCCTCGCGGGGGCTTTTGGGTTAGACCCCTACGGATCATGGCACGCATCACCGTTGAGGACTGTCTCGATCAGGTCCCGAACCGCTTCGAGCTCGTCCTGCTGGCGGCCCGCCGGGCGAAGCAGCTCCTGAAGGGTGCACGTCCGTTGGTCGAGTCGGACAACAAGGAGATCGTCACCGCCCTCCGCGAGGTCGCCGACCTGAAGGTCCGGCTCGTATACGACGAAGACTGATCCCCGCACCTGATGGCGAAGACGAAAGATCTGTACGCCATCCTGGGGCTCGCCAAGACCGCCAGCGCCGACGAGATCCGCAAGGCGTACCGCAAGCTGGCACGCCAGCATCATCCGGACGTCAATCCGGGCAACAAGCAGGCCGAGGAGCGCTTCAAGGACATCACCGAAGCGCACGACGCCCTCTCGAGCCCCGAGAAGCGCGCGCTCTACGACGAGTTCGGGATGGAGGGCCTGCAGCCCGGCTTCGATGCGGCGCGGAACCGCGAGTATCGACGCTATGCCGACAGCGGCCAGGGCTTCCAGTTCCGTCGCAGTGCCGGCGGCGGGGGCGCGCAGGACTCGCCCTTCGACTTCGGTTTCGAGACCACGACGCGTGGCGGTCGGCGCCGCGCACCGTCACCCGAGAACGATCGGGGATTCGCCGACATCCTGAACGAGATGTTCGGGGGAGGGGCCGGCGTCGACGAGGCGCCACCCACCAACACGGCCGGGCAGGACGTCGAATATCCGATCGAGGTCGACTTCCTCGACGCGCTCCGCGGCACCACCACGCAGGTCACCATCCGCCGCCCCACGCCGTGCGAGACGTGCAAGGGCACCGGTCGCGTCGGCCGCCGCGCGTGTAACACGTGTGCCGGCACGGGCCAGGTCGACAAGCGCGAGAAGCTCACCGTCAAGATTCCCGCCGGCGTCGGCGACGGCGCGCGCGTGCGGGTCAAGGCCAAGGGCGGCACCGGCGCGAACGGCGGCAAGCCCGGCGACCTCTTCTTCGTCGTCAAGCTGCGCCCGCATCCGCTCCTGCAGCGCGACGGGCGCGACCTGACGATGGAGATTCCCATCACCGTCCGCGAGGCCGTCCGTGGCGCCACCATCACGGTGCCCACGCCGTCGGGGAAGGTGCAGCTCAAGGTGGCCCCGGGCAGCCAGAGCGGCCAGCGACTGCGGCTCCGCGGGCGTGGCGCACCCGACCCCAAGGGCGGCGAGGCCGGTGACCTCTACGTCCGCGTCATGGTGCAGGTGCCGCGCGACGGCGATGCACCGACGCTCGACGAGGCCCTCGACGTCATCGAGGAGGCGTACGGTGAGCACCCGCGCGCGCACCTGACGCTCTGAGATCGGAAGCTACTTCGCGTGTCGGATGACGACGAGCCGCAGCAGCCGCTGCTGGACGAGGTCGCGGACGTGTCCGACGCCGCAGCGGCCGGCGAGGCGCTGACGCCCGAGGTCGACGACGCTCCCACCGCCGAGCTGCCCGCCGTCGTCGGTTCGCTGGTCCCGGCGGCGGACACGCTGGCGCGCTACATGGCGGAGATCCGCCGCATCCCCGTCCTCTCGCGCGAGGAGGAGCACGACCTGGCCGTGCGCTGGACCGAGAAGGGCGACCAGCATGCCGCGGTGCGCCTCGTCACCGGCAACCTGCGGCTGGTCGTGATGATCGCGCGCGAGTATCAGCGCGCCGTGCACAACCTGCTCGACCTGGTGCAGGAGGGCAACGTCGGCCTGCTCGAGGCCCTCAAGAACTTCGACCCCTATCGCGGCGTGCGTTTCCCGTCCTACGCCGTGTGGTGGGTGCGCGCGTACATCATCCGCTACATCATGAACAACTGGCGGATGGTGAAGGTGGGCACCACCCAGGCCCAACGCAAGCTCTTCTTCAACCTGCAGAAGGAGCGCGAGCGGCTCGAGCGCGAGGGCTTCTCGCCCGAGCCCAAGCTCATCGCCCAGCGCCTCGGGGTGAAGGAGAAAGAGGTCATCGAGATGGAGCAGCGGCTCTCGGGCCGCGACCTCTCGGTGAACACGCCCATCGCCGAGGGCGAGGACGCCACGCTTCTTGATTTTCTACCGGGCCCCGCGCAGACTGCCGAAGCCGTTGCGGACGAGGAGTACCATCGCCTCATTCGCGAGAAGGCGGCAGCGTTCAAGGAAACACTCACGGGGAAGGACCTGGTCATCTACGAGCGTCGTCTGGAAGCGCTGATGCGCGACGAGGAGCCGGTGACGCTCCAGGAGATCGGGGACGAGTACGGCATCACGCGCGAGCGCGTGCGCCAGATCGAAGCCCGGCTCAAGAAGAAGCTCGGCGCGTACCTGCGCGAGCAGATCCCCGACATCAAAGACATCGAATTCGGCGCCTGACGCGCCCCGAGGATCCAAAGATGCCGATGCATGGCGGGCGTATCGTCGCCCGGGCGCTCAAGCAGGAGAACGTTCCCTACATCTTCACCCTCTGCGGTGGGCACGTCATGTCGATCTACGACGGCTGCCTCGACGAGGGCATCGGCATCATCGACGTGCGGCACGAGCAGTCGGCCGCGCACGCCGCCGACGGCTGGGCGCGCGTCACGGGCCAGCCCGGGGTGGCCATCGTCACCGCCGGACCCGGACTCACCGACGCCGTCACCGGCGTCGCCACCGCGTGGCGCGCCAACATTCCGATGATCATCATCGGCGGCCAGGCGCCGCGGCTGTTCCAGGACATGGGCGGCCTGCAGGACATGAACCACGTCGACCTGATGCGGCCGATCACGAAGTGGTCGGTGGCGGTGCCCAGCTCGCGACGCCTCGGCGAGTACATCTCCACCGCCTTCCGCGTCGCGACCACGAACGTGCCGGGCCCGGTGTTCCTCGAGATGCCGCTCGACTTCCTATTCGACGTCGTCGAGGACCGCGACATCATCGTCGCCGATCGCTATCGCACCGAGGCCGGCGTCGGCGCCGATCCGCGCTACGTCGAGAAGGCGTTCGAGCTGCTCCGCGGCGCCGAGCGGCCGGTGTGTCTCGTCGGCAGCCAGCTCTTCTGGTCGCGTCGCCGCGAGGCCTATCCCGAGTTCGTGCGCACCTTCGGCATGCCGGTCTACGTCAACGGCCAGGCGCGCGGCAGCCTCGACCCGAGCGATCCGCACTGGTTCTTCCAGACCCGCAAGGAGGCGCTGCGCAAGGCCGACGTCGTCCTCATCTTCGGCACGCCGCTCGACTTCCGCATCGGCTACGGCCGCAGCTCGCACATCAACCCCGACGCCAAGCTCATCCACGTCGACCTCGACGGCAAGGAGCTCGGCAAGAACCGCGGCTGCGACGTCGGCATCATCGGCGACACCGGCCTGGTCATGGAAGGCCTGACGGCCTGCGCCAAGGCGGCGAAGTTCGTGCCGCAGATGACGGGCTCGTGGCTGAAGGAGTTGCGCACCCTCGAGAAGGAGAAGTGGGAGAAGCTCCAGCCCCAGCTCACCTCCGACGAGGCGCCGCCCAACCCGCTGCGCGTCTGTGCCGAGGTCGACAAGCTGCTGACGCCGGACACCATCGTCATCGGTGACGGCGGCGACTTCGTCGGCTCGGCGGCCAACGTGCTGCGGCCGCGCGGCTTCGGGCACTGGCTCGACGCCGGTCCGCTCGGCACCCTCGGCGCCGGTCCCGGCTACGCCATGGCGGCCAAACTCGCCAGCCCGAAGAGCGACGTCATCATCATGTACGGCGACGGCGCCTTCGGTCTCAACATGATGGAGTTCGAGGCCTGCATCCGCCAGAAGATCAACATCGTCGGCGTCATCGGCAACGACGCCGCCTGGACGCAGATACTCCGCGGCCAGGAGCAGATGTACGGCAAGGATCGCACGCCCGCCTGCAAGCTCGCGCCGACGCGCTACGACCTCATGATCGAGGCCATGGGCGGCCACGGCGAATGGGTCGAGCGCCCCGAGGATATCGCGCCGGCACTGAAGCGTGCGCTCACCTGCGGCAAGCCGGCGGTGGTGAACGTGCGTATCGGCGGCAGCGACTTCCGCAAGGACGCCATCTCGGTCTAAGGTCGGACGCATGGCGACGGGCGATCGCACGGCGGGGATCATCATCATCGGCAACGAGATCCTCTCCGGTAAAGTCACCGACACGAACGCACCGTTCCTGACGCGTGAGCTGCGGGCGCTCGGCGTCGACCTGCAGCGCATCGTCACCATCCCCGACGATCTCGACGAGATCGCGGCGGCGGTGCGCGAGTTCCGTCCCCGCTTCGACTTCGTGTTCACGTCGGGCGGGGTGGGCCCAACCCACGACGACGTCACCATCGAGGGCATCGCGCGCGGCTTCGGCGTGCCGGTCGTGCGGCATCCCGTCATCGAGAGCCGGCTGCGCGAGTTCTACAAGGAGAACGTCAACGAGGCGCGTCTCAAGATGTCGGAGGTGCCCGACGGTGCCGAGCTGATCATGGATGCCCGCCTCGGGTTTCCCACGGTCAAGTGCGAGAACTTCTACATCCTGCCGGGCATCCCCGAGCTCTTCGAGCAGAAGTTCGCCTCGCTGCGCGAACGCTTCTCGTCCACGCCCTACACCCTGCGCGTGGTCTTCACGCGCGACGGCGAGGGCACGATCGCCGAGCACCTGAACGCCACCCTGGCGGCGTTCCCGGCGCTGCTCCTGGGCTCGTACCCCAAGATCGGTCATCCCGAGTACTCGGTGAAGCTCACGCTCGAGTCGAAAGATCCGGCGTACGTCGAGCGCGCCTTCCAGCACCTCCTGTCCCTGCTGCCGGCCGAGAACATCGTCCGTACCGAGTAGCGCCCTCTCGCGTTGTGGGGTAAACGACACGACGGGTCCCAGGGGGACCAGAGGAGGTTGATATGATGGGGTGGAGGTCGATGGTGGCGGGAGCCGTGCTCGCGGTGGGCGTTGCCGTACCGCAGGCTGCACGAGCCGAGTTCCTCGAAGACGCTGGCTGGGGCACGCTGACGGTGCTCTCGAACGTCTTCTACATGCCGGCCAAGGTGGTTTACTCGGTCATGGGCGGAATCACCGGCGGCGCAGCGCTCGGGCTCACCGGCGGCGACATGGACACCGCCAACGAGGTCTGGGTGCCGGCCATGGGCGGCACCTACGTGCTCACGCCGAACATGGTGAAGGGCGACGATGCGATCGCGTTCGCGGGCATGCCCGCGGAGTCCACGCCGAGCGATTCGGCCGACTCGCGCGGTGCCGGAACGTCGACGCTGAGCGAATCGGCAATCGGCGGACTCTGATCCCCGCAGATCGCGTCGGAGCGGGTGCGCGGGCGGCGCGCATCGGCTAGTCTCCCGCCGCGTTGCCGATCGCTCGTACTGCCGTCATCACGGGATGTGGGGTCGTGTCCCCGCTCGGGGTTGGTGTGTCCGCCTTCTGGGAGGGGCTCGTCGCCGGGCATTCCGCCATACGGGCGATCGAGGGCTTCGATGCCGCCGATCTGGTGCCGGGGATGGCGGCCGAGGTCGACGCCGCGGTTGCCGACGAGCCCGACCGAGCCGGCGGATTCGCCCTCCTCGCCGCCGAGGAGGCCCTCGGCGATGCCGTGCTCGCCCTCGCCGACGTCGACCCGGCGCGCCTTGGCGTCGCGCTCGGCACCACGCTGGGCGGCATGCGCATCTTCGAGGCCTGGGACGCCGCCGTCGCCGCTGGCAGCGCACGTCCTGCCGATCTGCCGCGGGTGCCGTACTTCGGGCCGGCCGTGCGGCTCGCGCAGGTCGTCGGGGCCTGCGGGCCCGTCGCGACGCCCCAGCTGGCCTGCGCATCGGGAACGCATGCGGTCGCGATCGCGGCCGAGTGGATCCGCACCGGCCAGGCCGACGTCGTGCTCGCCGGCGGCACGGACCTGCTCTGTCGCTTCGTGGTCGCCGGCTTCAACTGCCTGCGCGCCACCGCGCCCGCCGCCCGCCCGTTCGACCGCGACCGGGAGGGCCTCGTCCTCGGCGAGGGTGCGGCCGTCGTCGTCGTCGAGTCCGAGGATCACGCACGCCGCCGTGGCGGCCGGGTGCAGGCGCGCATCCTCGGCACCGGGGCCGCCGGCGACGCCGTCCACATGACGGCACCGGATCGCGAAGGACGCGGCGCGGCCCGCGCCATGCAGGCCGCGTTGCGCGCCGCGGGTCGGACGCCGGGCGACGTCGATTTCGTGTCGGCACACGGGACCGGCACGATATACAACGATGCCATGGAGGCGGCGGCGCTGGGCCGGGTGTTCGCGGGCCGGCGCGTACCGGTCAATTCCATCAAAGGGGCGATCGGTCACACGCTCGGTGCCGCCGGTGCGTTCGAGGCCGTGCTCTGCGTCCAGGTTCTGAACGCGAACGTCGTGCCGCCGACCGCGGGCCTGCTGCATCCCGACCCCGCCTGCGCCGGGCTCGACCTGGTGTACGGCGCCGCCCGTGCCTTCGACGTCGCCACCGTGCTCTCCACGTCGTCGGGGTTCGCTGGCGCCAACGCCGCGTTGCTGCTCGGGCGGGCATGAACACCGCGATCGCGATCACGGGTACCGGCTCGACGACCGCGTCGGGCCTGGACGCCGCGCTCGATGCGCTGCCGCCGCCCGTCCGTGCCCGTGCGCTGCGCGTCGAGGCGATCTCGCAGCTCGTCCTGGCCGCCGCGGGTGCGGCGCTCGCCGACGCCGATCTCGCCTCGGCCGACGCTCCACCGCGACTCGACGTCGGCGTGGTGCTCGGGACCGGCGTCGGGTGCTTCCTCACCAACGCGACGTTCCAGCGACGCTTCGCTTCGGGCGGTGTGGCGGCCGCGAGCCCGCGGCTCTTCGCCGCTACGGTGTCCAACGCCGCGGCCGGCGAGCTCGGCATCGCGTGGCGTCTCGGCGGCCCGACGGTGACGCTGTCGGCGGGTGCGGCATCGGGATTGGCGGCGATCGGGCACGCCGCCGCGCTGCTGGATGCCGGCGAGGCCGTCGCGATGGTGGCCGGGGGCATGGATGCCGCCGGCACGGCGCTGGATACCTGGCTCGCCGATGGGGGGCTCCCGGGCGGGATCGAGATCGCGGGCGCGGCGGGTGTGCTGGTCCTCGAGACGATGGAGGCGGCAAGCGCGCGCGGTCGTCGCGTGCTCGGAACCATTACCGGTCATGCGACGGGCTTCTCCGCCCGAGGCGTGGTTGCGACGATCGGGCGGGCGCTCGCGGCGGCCGACGTCGTGCCGAGGGACGTGGCACTCGTGGTGTCCGGGGGCGGAACCTTGCCGGCCGACGTGCTCGGGAGCCTCGGACTCCCGGAGATGTCGACGCACGACGCCGCGAACACGTTCGCAGCCGCCGGGCCGCTCGGCGTGATGGCCGCCCTGGCGAAGGCTCCGATCGACGCGCCGGTGCTCGTCGTCGGCTGCTGCCCGAGCGGCCACGTGGCGGCACTCGTCGTGCGACGAGGAGGTGCGTCGTGAGCGACTTCACGGGCCGGCGCGTGCTGGTGACGGGTGGATCACGCGGCATCGGACGGGCCACCGCGCTCGCGTTCGCGAGCGCCGGCGCCGCGGTAGCATTCAACTGGTCGCGGAGCGAGGACGGCGCGGAGGCGGCCGAGACGCTCGCCGCCCTGGAGGCGACCGGCGCGCGCGTCTGCGGCGCGCAGGCCGACGTCGCCGACGCCGGCGCGGTGACGGCACTCTTCGCCGAGGTGCGCGCCGCCCTCGATGGTCCCCCGGACGTGCTGGTGAACAATGCCGCCGTCACCCACGACGCCCTCCTCATGATGCTGCCGGAGAGCGGCTGGGACCGCGTCATCGACGTCAACCTGAAGGGTGCGTTCCTGTGCTGCAAGACGGCGTTGCGTGGCATGATCGCGGGCCGCGCCGGACGCATCGTCAACGTGGTCTCGCCGGCTGCATACTTCGGCAAGGAGGGCGCCTCCAGCTACGCCGCGTCGAAGGGCGGCCTGGTGGCGCTGACGAAGTCGCTCGCGCGCGAGGTCGCGCGCTACGGCATCACCGTCAACGGGGTCTCGCCGGGCTTCGTCCAGACCAAGCTCATCGCCGACCTCACGGCCTCCGCCCGTGACGAGCTGCTCCGGCAGATTCCCCTCGGCCGCTTCGCGGAACCAGAGGAGGTGGCGGCTGTTGTGCTCTTCCTCAGCTCGCCCGCCGGGGCGTACCTCACCGGGACCACGCTCCACGTGGACGGTGGACTCACGATGATTTAAACGGGGGGCCGATGGATCGTCACGATTTGCTCGCGGAGGTGAAAGGGTTGCTGGCCACGGGCCTGCGCCTCGACATCCCGCCGTCCGATATCCAGGACGACTCGCCCATCTTCGGCGAGGGCCTGGGCCTCGACTCGATCGACGCGCTCGAGCTCGTCGTGCTGGTCGAGGATCGCTTCCACGTCTCCATACCCGACGAGGAGGTCGGCAAGCGGGCGTTCGCGTCGGTGCGCGCGCTGGTCGACTTCATCGTGGCGGAGCGTCCGAGCTGAACGCGTGGCCATCGACGTCGCGGTGACGGGCCTCGGGGCCGTGACCGCGCTCGGCGGCGACGTGCCCGCGTTGGCCGCGGCACTCCTCGACGGGCGCTCCGGCATCGGTCCGCTCACTCTATTCGCGCACGCGGGTCGCTGTCGGATCGCGGCCCAGGTACCCGAGCCCGTTCCGGTGGCGCTCGACGGCGGCGCGCTGCCGCCCGCCACGGTGCGACGTCTGTCCCGTCCGGATCGCTTCGGCCTCGTGGCCGCGATGCAGGCGTGTCGTCAGGCAGGGCTCGAGCCCGAGGAACGTCGCGCCGCCGGGCTGTGGGTCGGCGCATCGGTCGGGGGCATGCGTGACACCGAGGAGGCGTGGGGACGGCGACGGCGTGGCGAGGACCGCCGCTATCGCCTGTCCGACCTCCTCGGTACCCCGATCTCCACCACGGCGGCGGTGGTGAGCCAGGCGTTGGGCGTGTTCGGCCCGCGCTCGACGTGGTCGACCGCCTGCTCGTCGAGCGCGCTCGCGCTCGGCGAGGCCGCGGCCGCCATCCGTCGCGGCCAGGTGCGGACGGCGCTGGTCGTGGGCGCCGATGCGCTCTGCCGCCTGACGTACGCCGGCTTCGACGCCCTGCAGGCGCTCGACCCCGAGCCCTGCCGTCCGTTCGCCAGCGATCGTGGCGGGCTCTCGCTCGGGGAGGGCGGTGCGGCGCTCGTCCTCGAGGACCTGGCGCACGCGCGTGCGCGGGGGGTGCGGCCGCTCGCCGTCGTCCTCGGCTGCGGCACCGCGACCGACGCGCATCACGTCACCGCGCCACATCCGGATGGCCTCGGTGCCGAGACCGCGCTGCGCACGGCCCTCGCCGCGGGCCGCGTGCCGCCCGCCGCCGTCGACTACGTCAACGCCCACGGCACCGGCACGCGCCAGAACGACGCCATGGAGGTGGGCGTGCTGCGTCGCGTGTTCGGCGATCGTCTGCCGGCGCTGCCCGTCAGCTCGAGCAAGGCGCAACTCGGCCACTGCCTGGCCGCCGCCGGCGCCGTCGAGGCGGTGATCACGGTGCTCGCGATCGACGGCGGCATCCTGCCGCCGACCGCCAACCTCCGCGCGCCGGATGCAGCGTGGGCCGACCTCGATCTGGTGCGCATCCCGGGTCGTCGCCAGCCGGTCGAGGTGGCGGTGAGCTCGTCGTACGGCTTCGGCGGGCACAACGTGTCGCTCGTCTTCGGGCGGCAGCGGTGAGCGTGCCGGTCGCGATCACCGGGCTCGGCGTCGTGAGTGCCCTCGGCGTCGGCGTCGATGCGTTCCGCGCGGGGCTCTGGGCGGGACGGTCGGGGTGCCGACCGGTGCAGCGCATCGAGGCGCCGCCGGGTGCGCACGCCGCCGAGGCCCCGATGCTCGAGCCGCGCCGCTTCGCGCACACGCCGCAGGGCCGACGCATCGATCGCACGTCGCTGCTGGCGCTGGCGTCGGCGCGACTCGCGCTCGACGACGCCGGTCTCGCGGCGGCGGTGATCGCCGGTGCGCGGACGGGCATCGGGCTCGGCTCGGCCTTCGGCAACATCGAGGAGACCGGGCACTTCCTCGATCGCCTGCTCGAGAAAGGGACGGGCAACCCGCTCGTCTTTCCGAACCTCGTGATGAACGCGCCACTCAGCTACGCCACCATCGAGTTCGGCGTCACCGGCCCGTCGGCGATGCTGACCGAGCAGGAGGCGTCCGGCGAGGCAGCCATCGCCTGGGGCGCGCAGCTGGTGGCCGATGGGGCCGTCGACGTCTGCCTCGCCGGCGCCGCCGACGAGCTGACGACGTCGCTGCATCAGCTCCGGCGCGAGACCCGCACCATCGCGCCCGGTCTGCCGCGGCCGTTCGACGTCGATGCCGACGGGCCGTGCCCGGGCGAAGGCAGCGCGGTGCTGGTGCTGGAGGCGCTCGACCACGCGCGTGCGCGCGGTGCGCGCGTCTACGCCGTCGTCGTGCCGCATCCGGGGTTCGGGGTGCCGTCGCCCGTGCACGGCTGGACGCGCGATGCGCAGGCGATCGCCGTCGGACTGCGCCACGTCGTGGCGGGCGCGGGCCTCGTGGTGGCGTCGGCCAGCGGACAGCCGTCGCTCGACGCGGTCGAGGCCGCGGCGCTGGCCGACGTGCTGCCCGCCGGCGCGGTGGTGACGGCGCCGCGCGGTGCCATCGGTGATTTCGGCGCCGCGGGGGCGCTCGCCGTCGTCGTCGGGGCGCTCGCGGTGGCCTCGGGCGAGGTGCCGCCGACGCTCGGCTGTCGTGTGCCGCGTGCGGGCCTGCCTGTCGTGACTGGCGTGCCACGCGTGCTCGCGACACGCGTCGCGATGATCGACGGGCTCGCCCGCGGTGGGATATGCAGGCCGCTCCGACTGGAGGCCGAGTGAGTCACGCGACGAATCCGTTTCCTCATCTGCCGCATGCTTCGCCCTTTCTGCTGCTCGATCGCATCATCGACATCGGGGAGCGCAGCGGCGTCTTCCTGAAGCACGTCACGGCGTGCGACCCGTGCGTCGCCACCGACGGACTCCTGCCGGCGGCATTCGTGCTCGAGGCGATGGCGCAGGGCGGCGGCGCGCTGCTGAGCGAGCTCGAGGGCGGCACGCCGGCGCCCGGCTACCTGGCGTCGGTGGATGGTTTCAGCCTGATCGAGCCGGTGCGAATCGGGGACGCCATGCGGGTGGAGGTGGAGATCGTGCGCCACTTTGCGGCGGCGACGTTGCTGAAGGGGCGGGTGCTCGTCGACGGGCGCCTCTGTGCTGAAGCACGGATAACGCTCGCGCAGCCACGCTAGCGGTCGGGGTGGGCGCGGCGCGGCGGCGTGCGCGGGGGGACCGCCGGCTGCGCGCGGCGATCGCACCGCACCACGCCGCCCCATTTCCCCACCCGGGTGCTCCCGACGCGCTCGCACGGCGGCCCCCCGCACACGCCGCCACGCCGCGCCCACCCCATGTGACGGTTGGGGTCGGTGGCGGTGCGTGAGGCGAGCTTCGTTCGCTCGAGTGCGCCCGTGATGTGCCGCTCGTTCAGTGTGTGACTGGCGTAGCGGCTTCGATTTCCACCGGAATGCCGTTCAATACGGCGTTGCCGGAGAGGGGGTCGGTGGCGTGTTCGTCGGTGAGGAGGTTGCTGTTGACGCCGGCGTGAGCGGTGGCGATGCGCATCGCGCTGCCTTTGGAGTCGTGGCCCCAGCCGTGGGGCATGCTGACGACGCCGGGCATGATGGCGTCGGTGATCTCGACCGGGACCTCGAGGGCGCCGGCACGTGAGGTCAGGCGGGCGCTCGCGCCTTGGCTCAGGCCGAGACGGCCGGCGTCGTCGGGATGGATCCAGAGGGTGCAACGTGGCTCGCCACGGACCAGGCTTTCGATGTTGTGCATCCAGGAGTTGTTCGAACGCAGGTCGCGACGGCCGACCAGCGTCATGTGCGGCGCCGACGGGGCCAGCTTCTCCCGCAGGCGAGGGATGTCCTTCACGATCTCGGGCGGCGTCAGCTCGATCTTGCCGGACGGCGTGCGCAGGACTTCGGGAATGCGCTGCTCCAGTGCGCCGAGATCGATGCCGTGCGGGTTGGCCTCGAGCACGGCGAGCGTGAGGCCGTCGGGCGTGGCGCCGAATGCGTCGCCGTACGGGCCGGTGCGCAGCATCAGATCGAGCAGACGTTCGGGGCCGCGGCGCGGGGCGAGTGCGGCCATGATGTCGGCGCCGTCGCGGCCGGCAATGGGGGATGCCGCGGCGCCGAGCGCGGCGTCGACCTGCTGTTGCGCGATCATGTCGTCGAGCGCGGTCGTGTTGGCGGCCGGACCCTGGCCCATGACGATGCCGGTGACGCGCAGGATGGCCTCCCAGTCGGTCGGGCGATCGGGCGGCGGCGGGAAGACGGGCGGCGAGTAGTTGGCGTAGTTGCGGATCGCGAGCTGCCACAACGCCAGGTCGTAGTGCGGCGACTCGAGCGGCGACAGCCCCGGCAGGATCACGTCGGCGTGCCGCGTGGTCTCGTTCAGATAGATATCGAAGCTCAGCATGAAGTCGAGTGACCCGAGCGCGCGCGCGAGCCGGGCGCCGTTCGGGTTGCTGAGCGCCGGGTTGCCCGCGATGGTGATGAGGGCGCGTACCTGCCCGGCACCCGGCGTCTCGATCTCTTCTGCCAGGCAGGCGGCCGGCAGCTCGCCCAGCACCTCCGGCATGCCGCGCACGCGGCTGTGACGGCGGCCGATCTGGATGCCTTTGCCGCGCCCCGGGATGCCGCGCGTGTTGGCGGCGCCGGCGGCGGCTTTGGTGAACATCGCGCCGCCGGGACAGTCGAGGTTGCCGGTGAGCACGTTGAGGACGTCGACGAGCCAGCTCGCCAGCGTGCCGAACTCCTGCGTGCAGGTGCCGATGCGTCCGTAGACGGCGCCGTGCGGCGCACCGGCGAGCTCGCGCGCCAGGCGACGGATGACGTCCGGCTCGATGCCGCAGACGGGGCCGCAGGCTTCGGGCGTGAAGTCGTAGGTGAGTCCCTCGAGCTCGGCGAGCCCGGCGGTGTGCGGTGCGAGCCGACCGAGCGCCACCAGTCCCTCGGCGACGATGGTGTGCGCCATCGCCATCAGGAGGAGCGCGTCGGTGCCGGGGCGGATGAAGTGGTGCTCGCTGGCCTCGTCCGCCGTCCGGCTGCGACGGGGGTCGACGACCACGACCTTGCCGCCGCGTCCGCGGATGGCACGCAGCCGATCCTTCACGTCGGGTGCGGTCATCAGGCTGCCGTTCGACACCACCGGATCGGCGCCGAGGATCAGCAGCCACGATGTGCGATCGATGTCGGGGATCGGGACCGACAACGCGGTACCGAACATGTAGCCCGACGAGATCTGCTTCGGCATCTGGTCGACGGTGCTGGCCGAGTAGACGTTCTGCGTGCCGAGCACGCGCAGCAGCGCGCGCGGGTACAGCATCAGCGCCAGGCTGTGGGCGGACGGGTTGCCGAGGTAGACGGCGACCGCATCGCGTCCGTGATCGCGCACGATGGGCGGCAGGCGGCGATCGATCTCTGCGAACGCGTCGTCCCAGCTCACCGCGTCGAAGCGATCGCCGCGACGGACGAGCGGCTGGCGCAGCCGGTCGGGGTCGGCGTCGAGGTGCTTCAATGCCGGACCCTTCGGACAGAGGTAGCCGTGGCTGAAGGGATCGGCATCGTCGCCGCGGATGCCGGTGACGGTGCGGCCGCGCGTCGTGATCTCGAGGCCGCAGGTCGCTTCGCAGAGGGAGCAGGTGCGATGGTGCACAGCCGTCGTCTCGTCCATGGCCCGCTCCTACGCCCGTCGCGCGGGGGCTGCAATGCGCGAATGGCTGCATGTTGCGGGCTGTCTCCAGCTCGTCCCGAATCGCGCCTTCACGTTGCCCATGCACAAAGCGCAGGCGTGCCGGTTGCGTGGGCACGTTGAAGGCACGTCGACGTCGACGCCGCATCACCGCGCATGGCGCGCGTGGTCTCGCTCTTGCTCAGGGCAAATCGCCCTCACGCAGAGAGGAGACCTCATGGCGACACCTACCAACCCCACTGATGCAGAGCTCGACGCGTACATCCTGTTACGCTTCGGCATGCTCGGCATCGACATCTCGGTTCTCCCGTTCAACGACCCGTCTGCACAGGTCGATCAGATGAGCGTCCTGTCGGGGTGCCGCAGCACGCTCCGGCAGTCGCTGCAGCTGCTCGAGTACGAGCTCGACGTGCAGACGCACATCGCCGCCTACTACGCGTCGCCCCAGTCCGCCTGGACGACGCCCGACGAGGAGGATCGCAAGAGCCTCCGCGAGCGCAAGCTCGCACTGGGATACTGACATGGCTGATTCCAAGGTCGATCGCCCCGATACGCCGACGCCCGATCCGAGCTACGAGCCTCAGGATCGCGGTATCGATCGACGCAGCTTCATCGTCCGCCTCGGCGCCGCCAGTGCCGCCGTCGCGGCGTTGCCGCCGATCGTCGCCAGAGTGGCCCATGCGGCCCCGAACAGTGGCACACCGTTCGCCGACACCGTGCGACCGGAAGCCCGCAACGATCCCACCGAGTGCTCGATCTCCGAGGCCGCGACGCTCATCAAGTCCGGCGCGCTCAAGCCGTCGACGCTCATCGGCGCCTACCTCGAGCGCATCGCTACGTGGGACGCCGACTACTACCAGGCCTACAACACGGTGCTCGCCGAGCAGGCGATCGCGGACGCGCAGCGTCTCGACCGCACCAAGTACATCGGCCCGCTGCACGGCGTCGGCCTGGCGTTCAAGGACAACTACTACAGCGCGGGTGTCCTCACGACGGCGAACTCGTTCATCTTCGCCGACTTCGTTCCCGAGTACGACTGCACCGCAATCGCGCGCGTCAAGGCGGCCGGCGGCATCATGCTCGGCAAGCTGCAGATGGGGCCGCTCGCGGGCGGACGGCCGACGACGCCGGACGGCGTCATCACGACGCGCAATCCGTGGGCGCCGAACAATCCCGAGGTGACGCCCTCGGGTTCGTCCGGCGGCTCGGGCTGCGCCACCGCTGGACGTCTCGCCACGTGCACGATGGGCACGCAGACGGGCGGCTCGATCACCGGGCCCGGCATGTCGAACGGCATCACCGCACTCAAGCCGACGCACGGACGCCTGTCGGTCTACGGCATCATCCCGCTCACCATCACGCGCGATCACATCGGCCCGCTCGCGCGTGACGCCAAGGATGCAGCCATCGTCGCGCAGGTGGTCGGTGGTCCCGATCTGAACGATCCACGTACGATCGGCCTGCCGCCGATGCCGAACCTGGTGGAGGCGGCGACGCCCGTCGTCAAGAAGGGGCGCGTGGTGCCGCGCTGGGCACTGCGGGTCGGTGTACCGCCGGGCTTCACCACCGGCACCACGCCGAACGCGGTCGCGCGTGTCGCCATGCTGAACCAGCTCGCGGCCATCGGCTACGAGATCGTCGACGTCACGCTGCCCGACGAGTTCACCCTCCTCAACAGCGGCGCGTTCAACGTCAGCAGCAGCGAGCGCGCCGAGATGGACTTCAAGTATCTCAAGCAGGACGTCCGTCTCTTCGGTGGCCGGCTCACGGGCTGGTTGCCGAGCATCGTGCAGGGCGGCGCCGAGGTGGCGAAGGGTCTGCGCACGCGCCTCCTGCTCCTCGATCGCTGCATGACCCAGATGTTCAATCAGTGCGATGTGATCATGCAGACGGGCTCGAACTTCGACGGCATCGGGCTGCCGCTCTGCACCTTCGCGATCGGCTTCGCGCCGAACGCCCAGGGCATCACGTTGCCGCTGGCGACCTCCGTCGGTGGTCCGCCGTTCTCCGAGGAGAGCATCCTGTCGGTCATCGCCGCCTACCAGGCGACGACCACCTTCCACTTCGAGCGACCGGCTGATCCGGTCGTGGGTGTCTCGGCCGCGAGCCGCACGCGCGGCACGCGCATCACCTGCCGCGACGTCGACCTCGAGTGCCGCGCCGCCATGGAGGGCACCGTCCTCGGGTGACGCGAACCGCATGGGCGGCGGTGCATCGAACGCCGCCGCCCATGCGGTGCATTTTGGGGGCTGACGCGGGCGTGGACTCGCATACAGTCCGTGGTGGTGGTGATGGCCGCACGGTCGTCGCGCCGCACGGGAGGTGTCATGCGAAGAGCGCCGTCCATGGGACGCGGCCGCGATCTCGCCGTCGGGATCGTGTGTGCCGCACTGCTCGTCGGGGTCGGATCGGCGGCCAGTGCCGCAGTGATACAGGTGCCGGCGGATCAACCCTCCATCCAGGCGGCCGTCGATGCTGCCGTCGCGGGTGACGTCGTGCGCATCGCGCCCGGCGTCTACGCGGAGAAGGTGCGTATCGCCGGCGCGCGCGATGGCCTCACCCTCGAGGCTGCCGATCCGGCGGATCCACCGCTGATCCTCGGCAATCCGTCCACCAGCACCGACGGCATCCAGGTCGAGCAGGTGGACGGCGTGATCCTGCGCGCCCTCCGCGTCGAGGGCGCCAACGTCGGCGTGCGACTGACCCGCGTCGACGGCGCCATGCTGGAATCGCTGCGTCTGGTGAACGACGACCTCGGCATCCGGATGATCGGCGGGCGCGGCAACACGATACGCGCCACCGCGATCGCCGGGACGCGCGGGCGCCAGGGCATCCTCGTCGAGTCGTCGCCGGCAGCGACCGTGGAGGAGGTGCTGATCGATGCGCCCGAGCGTGAGGGCATCTCGATCCGCAATTCTCCAGGCGGGGTGCTGCTTCGGGTGGGCGTGCACGCCAGTCAGGGCAGCGATGGAATCCGCGTCTATCGCTCGAAGGGGACGCGCATCGAGGAGGCCACGACGACGGCGAACGCGCGTAATGGTCTGCGCGCGTCCTCGTCGCTGGACCTGGTGCTGGCGCGCTCCGTCGCCGACGACAACGGCAGCGCCGGCTTCCGCATCGAGCGCAGCTCGCCGTTCGACGACGTCGACGACGTGCTCGCCCTGGGGAACACCGCCCGCGACAACGACGGACGCGACATCGTCGTCGAACCCTTCCGCTGCAATCAGCAGCACTGCCCGACCACCACGACGGTATCGTTCACGACCACCACGACGAGCTCGACGTCCACCAGCACGACGGTCGTCGGGCCGACGACCACGAGCACGACGATCCCGTCGCCGCCGCTGGCCGAGGCGTCGTGGCGACTCTACGTCCGCATCGACACCGGCGCACCGTTCCCGCACAACGTCGACGTGCCCCTGCACTCCACCGAGGTCCCGCTCGACGTGATGATTCGTGCCGATCACCTCGCCGCCTTCCGTCCCGGCGACCAGGTGACGGGCGACGAGCTGGCGCAGCTCGGGGGAGACACACTGGTCCGGCTGACCGCCGCCGTGGACGCGTACCTCCGTTCGCATCCCACGGACTACCCGGACCTCACCGGAATCGTCGAGATCCGGTGGGCCAAACGTGTCGTCCCCTGAGGCATGGGACGTGCGGCGCTCGCAGGAGCGC
>DASYLJ010000145.1:0-9082 GCA_036009625.1 Binatia bacterium | reverse complement strand
CAGGGCTTCGCGATGCTCCGTGTCGGCAACCCGGAGGTAGATGCGCCGGCTCGACTGCAGCGTGAAGGCGAGCAGATCGGTGTCGGTGCCGTACTCCAGCCCCTGATGGAGCACTTCGGCCGGATACAGCGGCTGCGACTCGGGATCGCGCGGATCGGTGTGGATGGCGACCTCGCTGCCGTCGTCGTCGGCGTCGCCGTCGGTGTCCCAGGCGCCCGGGTCCGTGCCGAGAACGACCAGCTCCGTGCAGCTGCCGAGCCCGTCGTCGTCGGGGTCCTCGTCGCCGTCGCGAATGCCGTCTCCGTCGGTGTCCCAGTCGTCAGCACGCGTGCCGAGGACGGCTTCCCGATCGTTCGGAATGCAGTCGTCGTCCAGATCGTCGTCCGGTATCGTGGTGGTCGTGGTCGTCGTCGGAGTGCCATGTGGATCGGGCACGCAGGCGCACGCGGCGTTGCAGGCCGAGCGCGCACCGCATTCGATGTTCGACTCGCATTCCTCGTGCAGCACCGGATCGACGATCGTGTCACCGCACGCGGAGCGGCGAGCGGTGAACTTGACGACGCGCGTCTGATCCCGTCGTCGGACGAAGGTGCTGCTGCTCGCGCCGACGCTGACGGTCAGCGTGCCGGCGAGCTCGTCGCACGAGCGACCGAACTGAAATGCGAGTCCCCGTGCGGGAATGGTGAATTTGCGGGTGCCCTTCGCGCTACTGCCGTCGGGCAGCGAGAGCACGAGCTTCCTGCTCTGGCGGTATTGGGACAGGGTGAGGACGTGGAGCCCGGTGCCGCCTTCCTCCCTGAACAGTGGCTCGTCGGGCGGGTTCGTCACGATGAAGCGCCCTCCTGTGCAGGGCGGCGGCTTGCCTGCCGCCGCCGTCGTCGCGAATACCGCGAGCAGCAGGCCTGTGATCAACGTCGTCGTCGTTCGCATCGTGGTCCTCCGTCGTATGCGAGCGACGTGGCGCGCTCGCGGTTGGAGGAGCGTTCCAAGTCGCGTGCCGCCGCCGGATGCGCACCCGGCCGTCGGTTCGACCGGTCCGCTCTGAACGCGCGGTGCTGCGGCGTCGCGCGTCGCGTGAACGCAGGGGCATGCCGGAAGCCCGGTGGCCGGCCCGGCGCGTGGTGGGTCGTCTGCCTGGCCCAGTAGGACGGCGATCGTGGAAGCGCCGACGCTAGTCGGCGTCGTCCGTGACGCCGACCGGCATGCCGAGACGCTTCATCTTCTTGATGAGGCCGCGATACGTGATGCCGAGCTCGCGTGCGGCCGCGGTCTTGTTGCCGCCGGAGGCGTCGAGGGCACGCTCGATGAAAGCACGCTCGGCACGGGCGAGCTGCGCGTCGAGCGAGACGTCGGACGCGGTGGCGTTCGGGGTGCGACGCTCGGGCCGCACGTCGAGCAGATGGACCTCGGTGAGCGCTTCGCCCGGGTCGGCGTTGATGAGCGCCCGTTCCATCAGATTGCCGAGCTCGCGGACGTTGCCCGGGAACTCGAGCTCCTGCAGCGCACGCAACGCCTCCGGCATCACGCGTGGCACGGGGCGCTTCAGGTCGGCGCAGTGGCGCCGCAGAAAGTGCGTCACGAGCGCGGGCAGATCCTCCAGGCGCTCGCGCAGGGGCGGCACCCGGATCGGAAACACCTGCAGTCGATAGAACAGATCCCGGCGGAACCGGCCCTCCGCAACTTCCAGATCGAGGTCGCGGTTCGATGCCGCTACGACGCGGACATCCACTTTGCGCACCTTGTTCTCGCCGACCCGACGGATCTCGCCCTCCTGCAGCACGCGCAGCAGCTTCGCCTGCACGTCCACCGAGGTCTCCGAGACTTCGTCGAGGAACACCGTGCCCTTGTCGGCCACCTCGAGCAGCCCGGCGCGATCGCGGTCGGCGCCGGTGAACGCGCCACGACAGTGCCCGAAGAGCTCGCTCTCGAGAATCCCGCCGGACAGTGCCGCGCAGTTCACCGCGACGAACATGGCGTCGCGGCGCGGGCTCGCGTCGTGGATCGCGCGCGCGACCAACTCCTTCCCCGTGCCGGTCTCGCCCGTGACGAGCACGGTGGTCTTGCCGCCGGCGACACGTGCGATGCCCTCGATGACGGCGCGAACCCCGGGCCCGTCGCCGACCATGGCGTGTGGGACGGCGGCCACCGCATCGCGCAGGTAGACGTTCTCGGCGGCGAGTCGTTGGTTGGCGTCGCGGAGCTCGTCGGCGAGCCGCGCGTTCTCTGCGGCGAGGTGGTACGCCTCGAGCGCACGCACGATCGTCAGCTCGAGGTCGCGATCGTCCCACGGCTTCTGCACGTAGCGGAAGATGCGACGCAGGTTGATCGCGTCGACCAGCGCGGCTGCGTCGGTGTAGCCGGTGAGGATGATGGGTACGATGTCGGGCCGGAGATCGAGCGCCCGGCGCGCCACCTCGATCCCGGTCATCTCCGGCATGCGTTGGTCCAGGACGAGGACCGCCACCGGGTCCCGGCGGAGGATGGCGAGCGCCTCCTCGCCGCCGAGCGCGGTGCGCACGTGGAAGCGTCCCTCGAACCCGAGCTTCAGGGTCTCCAGGATGTCGGGCTCGTCGTCGACGAAGAGGACGCAGAGCGAGGAGATGTCAATCTGGGTTTCCAACGTGGACCGGTCGTGGGTGTACTCCATCGTGCCCTGCTCGTGTCAATCGCCACTCAAGATCCGCGGCGGCCATGCGTCGTGTCGTGCATCGGTCGTGCCAGCGTGGCGGCCCCCGATCGACGGGGGGTCGCGTCGACCGGCGTTCATGGGGAACGCCGGAGGTGTGGCCGGGGGTTCATGGTCCAGGCGACGGGGCGGGGCGTGGCGCGTCGGCACGACGGTTGCTGTTCCCGCCGATGACGAACGCCGGCCGCCAGCTCGGTTCCGACGGGAGCCGTCCCCGATGACGCTGCGCCGCTGCGCGCGAGGTCATCACTTCGACGACGGTCGCGGGCCGGCATGTCCGCCCTGTGCCGTGCTCGGCATCGTGCGCACGACCGAGGCCCTCACGACCGGGGCCGCAGCGGCCGGGGCGACGCCGAGTGCGCTCGCCGTCGATCCGGTGGTCGGCTGGCTCGTATGCATTGCGGGGGCTGATCGTGGGCGGGACTTTCGGCTTCGGAGCGCCCGCACCACCATCGGGCGCGGCCTCCAGATGGACGTCTGCATCCAGGGGGATCCGGCCGTCTCGCGCGACACCCATGCCATCGTCCACTTCGATACGGCGACGGCGGCGTTCGCGCTGCAGCCCGGGTCGGGACGACGGCCGGTCTGGGTGAACGGGGAGGACCTCGTGGCGTCTGCGACGCTCGCCGCCTGGGACGTCGTCACGCTCGGTGACACCCACCTCCTTTTCGTTCCGCTCTGTGGTGCGCGCTTCGGTTGGAGCGCGGTCGCGGGCGGCTGACATCCCGAACGTCGAGGCGCCGGCGTGTTCCCTGCGGTTCCCGGGGATCAGCCGACCTGTGCGCGAATCGGCAGGACGACGCGGAAGGTGCTGCCGCCGTTCGGCGTGGAGTCGACGGTGATGCGTCCGCGGTGGCCGTCGACGATGCCGCGGCTGATCGACAGCCCGAGACCGAGACCTTTGCCCTGCGGCTTGGTGGTGACGAAGGGCTCGAAGATGCGCCGCCGCAGCTCGTCCGACATGCCGACGCCGTCGTCGCTGATCGTGACCACCACCGTCTCCCCGTCGCGCGTGGTCGTCACGGTGATCGTGCCCTCGCGCGGAATCGCATCGCAGGCATTGGCGAGCAGGTTCAGGAAGAGCTGCCCGAGTCGTGAGGCGACGCCTTCGATGAGCGGCACGGCGTCGTAGCGGCGCCGCAGCGTGATGCGTCCGTCCCAACGCTCCTTCAGCAGGGTCACGCTGAAGTCGATCACCTCGTGCAGATCGACGGGCTCGGGAACGCCGTCGCTGCCGCGGGAGAACGTCTGCAGGTCGTGCACGATGTTGGCCGTCCGTTCGGCGCCGCGGCCGATGATGTCGAGAGAACGATCGAGCTGGTCGACGAGCTTCGCCATGGCGGGGTCGGACGGCATGCGCGCGCGCAGCTCGTCGAGACGGCGGCGCATGGGCGCCACATTGCCGGCGATGAAGCTGACCGGATTGTTGAGCTCGTGGGCGACCCCGGCGACGAGCTGCCCGAGCGATGCCATCTTCTCGCTCTCGGCGAGCTGGTGATACGCGTCGCGGAGCTCCCGGTTGCGCTCCTCGAGCTCCAGCGTCCGTTCCTGCACGCGGCTCTCGAGCATCGTCGCGGCGGTGGCCACCTGCTCGAACGACAGGGCATTCTGGATGGCGACGGCGCTCTGGGCGATCAGCGTCTCGAGCAGCTCGACGTCCTCGCGATCGTAGGGGAAGTGGGAGCGCTTCGGACCGAGCACGAATGCGCCCTGCACTCGGGACGCGTACACGATCGGCACCGCCAGCGTGGCGCCCAGCGCCGCGACGAGCCGTGCGGCTTCCTCGTCGACCGGCCGTCCCTCCGTGTCGTGCAGTCGGAGCGCGTGCCCGTCCGTGGGGAGCCGGGCGCGAAGGGTCGCCGTCGCCGCCGGGGGTGGTTCGTCGCGCATCTGGTCGCCGCGGGCATCCCAGCGCCAGGCGCGCACGCGCTCGCCGGTCCACAGGAGGGTGCCCACGTAGGGGGAGGCGAATCCCTCGTGCACCGTGCGGCCGACGCGATCCAGAATCTGGTCGAGGGCCAACAGCGAGGGCAGGGCGGCGCTCACCCGGCTCACGGTGCGCCGGTAGTCCGGCCGCGTGTGGAGGAACACGGCGTCGACGGCACGCTGGATCCAGCGGCTGAGCGGTTGGAGGAGCAGGGTCACCACGGCGATGCCGGCGATCGTGAACGTCGGTGAGCGCAGGAGGTCCGGTGGGAGCAGGAACGCCAGCGCACCGAGCCCCGCGTAGTAGAGCGCCGTGAGCGTCACGACCAAGAGGACGTAGAGCGCCGTGCGCCGCAGGACGAGCGTGATCTCGAAGGCGTCGTGCGTGACGATCGAGTAGCCCACGGCGACGAAGAAGAAGATCGGCACCACGGCGAGGTAGTTGATCGGGAAGCTGGCGCCGGCGCGCGCGGTGTCGACGAAGCCGTAGATGCCCGTGCCGGTCGCGATCAGCGCGCCCACCAGGATGGTCTGGGTGCGTGGCCGCACGAGCATGTCGCGGTTCTCCCACCACGAGTAGGCGAGCGTTCCGACGAAGAGGCACATGCCGATCGCCGAGAAGTCGTAGGCGGCATGGAGCGGTGTCGTCGACGGCGGTACCGCGTAGTACGAGACGAAGATCCAGACGGCCAGTCCTGTGCCCATGAGGTACGGCAGGAGCAGGACGAGCCGATGCCGGGTCAGGAAGCGGCGCTCCACGGGGAACGTCCATCCCAGGTGGATGAAGCTGGCGCCGTACATCGCCTGTGTCAGGTAGTGGAGTCTGGTGAGCCACCACGGGCTGTCCTGGTAGAGGGCCGCGCCCGTCAGCGGGAAGAGTCCCCAGACGACCCCCCACGAGAGGAACGCGCGTGCCGCCGAATCGCCGGGCCTGAGCAGGCTGACGATCGTCGCCGCCACGAGGCCGACGAGGCCGTTCAGCACGTAGGCGCCGAAGATGGTGCACCAGTCGTAGGGGCCGAAGCGCATGGTGGGAACCGTCACCGTGCGGGTCGTGCCGTCCTTGGTGAGCTCGTAGCGGACCGGTTGTCCGACGGGCAGGGCGGCCACGTGACGGTAGACCTGCCCGCCCGATTCCACCGGGGAGCCGTCCACCGCCACGACGCGGGAGTGGAACGGCACCAGGTCGACGCCGGTCCAGTGCGCGAGGCTGACCGTCGGAACGACGCCCGTGTCCATGACGAAGAAGCCGGGAAACGTTCGCCCGTCCCAGGACCACCAGGCCAGCGTGTGCACCGATGCCACCGCGGCCACGATCCAGGCGAGGACCAGGATGGCGACCACGGGCGCGCGCCCGACGGTGTGGGTCGATGGCCCACGATCGGCCGCGGCGTCGAGGGCAGGCATGCGGGGTCAGGCGTCGCCGTTCTAGCACCTGGGGTGGGCGAGACGCACAGTGCGGCTATCTAGGGTGGGGGAACGTCATGCGGAAGACGGTGCCGCGCCCGACGTCGCTCGCCACGGTCAGACGTCCGCCGTGGAGCTCGACGATGCGATGGCTGATGGCGAGGCCGAGGCCCGTGCCGCGCTGGGCGTCCTTGGTGGTGAAGAAGGGCTCGAAGACGTGGGGCAGGTGCTCCGGCATGATGCCGGCGCCGTCGTCCTCCACCTCGATGACGGCGGCGTCCGCGCTGGTCCGTGTCCGGATACACACCGACCCGCGATCTGCGATCGCGTCGCCGGCGTTGGCCAGGAGGTTCATCAACACCTGGTTCAGTTGGATCGGATCGACGGCCAGGCGAGGCAGTGAGCCGAAGTGACGCGCCACCGTGATGCGGCTCGGCCAGCGATGCGCGAGCAGGCGCAGCGCGAGTTCGATCGCGTCGTGGACGTCGACCGGCGGCGCCGCGAGGCCCGGCCCGCGCGCCGCCTGCCGCAGATCGCAAAGGCCGGCCGCGGCACGCTCGGCGCCGCGTGCGATGACGGCGACCAGCGACCGGGCACGTGCCACGTCGGGGCACGTGGGTCCCATCCGGCGCAGGGTGTCGTCGAGTGGGCCGACGTTGGCGGTGATGCAGCCGATCGGCGTACCGAGCTCGTGTGCGACGTCGGCGAGTAGCTCGCCCAGCCCCGCCAGCCGATCACGCTCGACGAGGCATTCGCGGGTCTCGGCCAGCAGTCGCTCGGTGTGCTCGAGTCGTCCCGCCATGTGGCGCGCGGCGCGCTCGTGCATGACGCGTCGCAGAGCGCTCGCCGCGAGCGCCGCCAGGGTGTCGAAGAACTCGACCTCGGCGACGCCGGGGGCGCCGGCATGCGCCGGCAGCGAGCAGCCGATCGCGGCGAGGATTCGCCCGTCGAGCGCCACCGGCACGACGCAGCCGCTGCCGAGCGCCGCCACCGCGGCGTCGTGCGACGGATCGCCCGGTCGACGCTCCATGGCCACCACCGAGCGCACCTCGTTGCCGAGCCGCGCCTGCAGCATGGCGGCGACATCGTCCGGGAGCACGCCCGCGGTCGTCCCCGGACTCCAGAGCAATGTCTCCTCGTCGGTCCATACGACGATGCGCACGGCCTGCGCCGCGAGCTGCTCGTCCACCGCCGCGGCGAGGGCCTGGAGGACGGCGGCGAGGTCGCGCGCTTGGTCGAGCGATCGGATCAGCGCGGCCGGATTTCCGGACCTGGAGGCGGTTCGCATGGCGACCAAGCATCGGCGGTGCCAACGGGGGTTCCGCCACCGGCGGGGACGGCTGTGTCCGTCCGTTCACCCGCGCGACGGGTCGCTGCCACCGGCCGTTCGCAGTGCCGCGCAGCCCTTCCCAGGCCCCCACGGCCCGCGCTATGGAAACGCCCCATGACGACCACCGCGCAGCCCCTCGGCGACGCCACCCCGGCCCGCAAGTATCAGCTCTTCATCAACGGCAAATTCGTCGACGCCCAGTCGGGTAAGACCTTCGAGACGATCTACCCGCACGACCGCTCGGTGCAGGCCGTCGTCGCCGAGGGCGACAAGGCCGACATCGACATCGCCGTCAAAGCGGCCCGGACCGCCTTCGACGAGGGCTGGAGCTCGGCGCTCCCGCAGGAGCGCGCGCGCTACCTGCTGCGGATGGCCGACCTCATCGAGGAGCGGGCGAGCGAGATCGCCATGATCGAGTCGTTCGACGTCGGCATGCCGATGTTCCTTTCGACCGGCATGATCATGCAGGCCGCCGACGTGTTCCGGTATTGGGCCGGCTGGGCGACGAAGATCCACGGGTTCACCAGCCCGTCGATGCAGCCGGGCGAGTTCCTCGGCTACACTCAGCGTGAGCCGCTCGGCGTCGTCGGTGGCATCACGCCGTGGAACGGCCCGTTCATCATGGCGGTGTGGAAGACGGCGCCGGCGCTGGCGTGCGGCAACACCGTCGTGCTGAAGCCCGCCGAGCACACGCCGATGTCGGCGATGGAGCTGGCGCGCATCGCCGCCGACGCGGGGCTGCCGTCGGGCGTGCTCAACATCGTGCCGGGCTTCGGTCCGACGGCGGGTGCGGCGCTGGCGCAGCACACCGGCGTCGAGAAGATCGCCTTCACCGGCGAGCACGTCACCGGGCGGCTGGTCGTCAACATGTCGACGACGAACCTGAAGACGGTGACGCTCGAGTTGGGTGGCAAGTCGCCGCACATCATCTTCGACGACATCGACATCGAGACCGCGGTGTCGAACGCGATGTTCGGCCTCTACATGAACACCGGTCAGATCTGCTCCGCCGGCACGCGGCTCATCGTGCAGGAATCGATCCACGACCAGTTCGTGTCGCGGCTCGTCGAGCGCTCGCAGCAGATCAAGGTCGGCGATCCGATGGACTTCGCCACCCGCATGGGCCCGCTGGTCTCCGAGGAGCAGCTCGCGAAGGTGAAGCGCTACGTCGAGATCGGCAAGCGCGAGGGGGCCAAGCTCGAGTGCGGTGGCGGCGCTCCGAAAGAGCCGTCGCTGGCGAATGGCTTCTACCACGAGCCCACGATCTTCAGCGGCGTGAGCAACCAGATGCAGATCGCGCAGGAGGAGATCTTCGGGCCGGTGGGCGTGGTCATCCCGTTCAAGGACGAGGACGACGCGGTGCGCATCGGCAACGACGTCATCTACGGGCTCGCGGGAGGCGTACAGACCCGTGACATCAAGCGCGCGCATCGCATTGCGAAGCGGCTGCAGGCGGGCACCGTATGGATCAACACCTGGCACAAGATCGAGCCGAACTCGCCGTTCGGTGGCTACAAGCTCTCGGGCTACGGGCGCGAGAACGGGCCGACGATGATCGAGCACCTGACGCGGCTGAAGCAGGTCTGGGTGGATCTCAACGAGTTCACGATGGATCTGTTCGGCATGTGAGTGGGGTCGGGGGTGCGGGTGGTGGCGGCGTGCTGGGACCGCCCGGCTGCGCGCGGCGCTCGCACCGCACCACGCCACCCCCTTTCCCCACCCGGGTGCTCACG
>DASYLJ010000144.1:0-37693 GCA_036009625.1 Binatia bacterium | reverse complement strand
CCCGGCGCACCGCCCGACTGTCAGGGCTTCTTCGCGCTGAACTCCAGCGCCGTGTTCTTCGTGATGGTGGTGAGCACCGCCTCGACGCAGATGCCGTCGTCCGACACCACCTGGACGGTGGCCTGCGCGTTCGGTGCCTGCAGGCCCGACGCAATGCCGGTCGGCAGCGACGTCTGACCCTTGCTGGCCTTGTTGCCGCCCTTGACGGTGACGCTGCCTTTGCCGGGCGCGGCGCCCTTCAGCAGCATCTTGCCGACGCCGTCGGCGCTGCTGGCCGTGTCGACGTAGCGATAGCCCGCGCCGGCGGTGCGCCAGCAGGGCTTCGAGCCGCAGTTCTGCCCGGCCCGGTTCACCGTCAGCTCACCCACGAGCGCACCCGACTGCGCGTGGACGCAGACGTCGTAGCGGGTCGAGCCGGCGACCGGATCGCCGAACTGGGTACGGGCGACGCCGGGGATGATGTTGCGCAGGATGACCTTCATGTTCTCGTAGCCGGCGCTCTTCTCGTTGAAGGCCACCGTGGCGCGACCGCTGACCACGCAGCCGGTGCGCGGCGCGGGCCGGCAGCCGACGGGCGGGAGGGTCGTGGTGCTGGTGCTCGACGTCGTCGTGCTGCTGGTGCTCGTCGTCGAGGTCGAGCTGCTGGTCGTGGACGGCGACGTCGTAGTGGTGGTCGTCGAGCTCGACGTCGTGCTGCTGCTCGTCGTCGTGCTGCTGGTGCTGGTCGTCGACGTCGACACCGAGGTGCTGGTGGTCGTCGCGATCGTGCTGCTGGTCGTGCTCGAGGACGACGTCGTGGTCGTGGTCGGCGCCGAGGTGCTCGTCGTCGAGCTGGTGCTGGTGCTCGTACTCGTCGTGCTGCTGGTGGTGGACGTCGACGTGGAGGTGGAGCTGGTCGACGTCGTCGACGTGCTGCTGGTCGTCGTCGTGGTCGGGCCGGTGTCGCAGGCGTCACCGATGCCGTCCAGATCGGTGTCGGTCTGGGTCGGGTTGCTCACCGACGGGCAATTGTCGTCGCCGTCGAGCACGGCGTCCTCGTCCTGGTCGATGCCCATGCGGAGCCCTGATCCAGGCGGCGCACAGGTGTAGGTCAACGCCTGTCCAGCGGTGGCGGCGACCGTCCGCAGCGCGGCGTCGCTGACCGCCACCTCGGCGGCCTTGTCGCTCTGGAACGTGCCCCCCGGGGTCCGGCGCCAGCCGCGCGCCTCGCCCGCGAGCGTGCCCTTCACGATCAGGTTGCACTCGGTGACCGCGCCGCCGAGGACCTTCGAGGTGAAGGCGGCCGCGGAGCGCGCGATCAGGAGGTCGATGCGCGGCCCGGCCACGGCGGCGTTGGTGTTGGTGAGCGTCACCTGCTGGCCGACGACGGGTGCCAGGTCGGTGTCGAAGGCGAAGATGAACTGCTCCATCTGCCGGCGCTTCACGTCGCCGCCGGACGCGCCGTCGAAGCCGACGCCGTTCGAGTTGTTGAACACCGTCGCCTGGAAGAAGCGGAAGACGGTGTCGATGCTGCCGTCGTGGAGGAAACCGAAGCCGCGGACCTGATCGCCCTGGAAGCCGTTGTTGCCCGCGTTGAGGAAGGGGATCACCGGCAGACCGAACATGCCGACCTTCTGGTACAGGTTGCGGAGGTGGGCGATCTTCAGGATCTGCTCTTCGTTCTCGAAGCTGGCGTCGCCGTTCGTGCCGAAGAAGCCCTGTGAGGCATCGAGCGTGTGGCAGCCGTTGCAGTTGAAGCCGAGGTTCGGGATCGCGGCGATGCCGTCCGCGCGTCGGCTGCCGTTGTAGAAGTCTCGGCCCGCCTGCTGATCGGCGGTGAGGACGTTGTTGATGGCCCGCACCGGGTTCGGTGGCAGCGTGATCGCGAGCGCGAAGTCGGTGAACTTCTGCATCTCGGCCGGGGTGATGTCGTTGGAGCGGCCGACGAGGCCCGAGAAGGCGACGATGAAGTTGTTGAACGACGTCGCCTCGTCGGTGCTGACACCGAAGAAGCCGTTCGAGCGATCACCACGCCAGTGCATGGGACCGCTGTTCGACATCCCGCGCAGCGTCTGCGTCGTCATCGGGCCCTTCATCGGGTGGAACTCGTCGATGTCGGCTTCGCCGTTCACCGCCGCGTCCGCGCCGATCGTGAGCTTGATCGCCATGGGGCTCTGCGTGACGACGTCGTCGGGGTTGCCGAGGTCCCATGCCAGATCGTCCATGTCGCCGAAGATGTGGCAGCTCGAGCACGACGCCTCGCCGTTGGCCGAGGTGTTGAAGGCGTCGTAGAGGAACGGTCGGCCCTCGACGACCAGGTTCGGCTCCGGATTGTGCAGCGCGATGTGGTCGGCCTCGATGCCGGTGGAGAGGTCGATCACGGAGACCCCGTTGTCGAAGCGCGTCAGGACGTAGAGGCGATCGTTCAGCTCGTCGAGCGCGAGGCCGCTCGGACCGCCGCCGCTGACGCCGAGGTAGCTGGCGCTCGCCGTCGTCGGGTTGAAGGTGTTGGCTTCGAGCGCCGTGGTCGAGAACACGCCGATCCGGCTCGAACCGAAGGCCGCGACGTAGAGCGTCGCGCCCGTGCTGTCGACGACCATGTCGGTGGGCGTCGCCAGGCTGTGCACCTTGGCCGAGGTATCGAAGCCAGGCTCGTTGGCCAGGATGCTGTAGTTGATGTGCTTGTTGAGATGGCGCGGCTTCACGGCCGAGCCCGAGACGTTCGGCGTATCGATGACGGTGACGCGCGACTCGGCGAGGTGGCCCTGGACGGTCGAGTTGCCGACGAATCCCGGCCCCTCGAAGCGGACCTCGTTCCGGGCCTCGGTGTTGCTGACGTAGAGGTCGCCGGTGACGGGGTTCACCACCATGTTGAAGAGGGTGGTGCCGACGGACACGTGCGACGCGATCTCGCTCAGCGTCGTCGCGTTGATCGCGAAGACGTCGCGGTCGGGCAGGGTGAAGCGGAGGCCGTTGTTCCAGTTGCGACCGAGCTCGTCCTCGAACCGGTTGGTGGTCTTGTTCCACTTGACGATGAGGCCGACCTCGGGTGCGCCGACACCCTGCACGTTGTCGGTCGGGCCGGGATTGCCACCCGGACGCTGCCCGCCGGCGAGGCCGCCGGGGGAGGTGATGCCGTCACCGGTGCACGGCGCGGCGCCGGCGAACCCGTCGCACACGACGCCCTCGCTGACCGTCGCCGTCTGGTTGCCGGAGTGGAAGCCGGCGGCGTAGACGGTGTTGCCGTCGGTGCTGACCGCGAGCGCGCGCGGCGTGTCGGCGAAGAGCGTCATGATACGCAGTGGCACGCCGCCGAGCGCGGTGCCGAGGCTGGTGCCGTCGAAGATCCACACGTCGGCGCGACCGACGCCGGCGGTGATGAGCTGCGGATCGCCGGCGCCGGGCACCGCCGCGATCGACGCGTCGGTACGCTGCTGGCCGCGATGCGCGGTGGTGATGAAGGCGCGGTTGCGGCTGGGACCCGCGAAGACGATGTCGCGCGGCTCATCGCCGACGAGCAGCGTCCGCGTCACGCGCGGCGGGTTGGCGCCGATGTCGACGATCGAGATGCTGTCCGAGAGGTGGTTCACCACCCAGACCTCGGTGTTGGTCCGTGCCGCCACCGCGACCGGCTCCATGCCGACCGGTACCGAGCCGATGTGCTCGAGCCCCGCGATGCTCACCGCGAAGATCTCGAGCCGGTTGTCCGGCGTGTTGACGGCGAGCAGCGTGCCGCCGTCGGGTGTGAGCGCCAGTGGTCGGACCTGACCCGACTCGAATTCGACGAACGACGGCTGCGCGCCGGCGTCGTGCGGCATGGCGATGGCGAGACAGGCCGTCAGGCAGACGGCGACGTTCCGGGTCCACTCGATCAATCGCATCCGAATCCCCCCCTGAGACAGGGGACGGTGTACCCGGTCGCCAGCCATGGCGTCCAGGAAAAGTGCAAGCGTGGCGGGGATTTGTCCCGTTCGATGGCGGAAACGGACGGCTCGGCGTGAAGAGATTCCGTTCGGCCCCTTCCGATGGCCGGCGCGGGGACCTTGGTGCGACTCCCGTCTGCCGCCTCGTTCCGGGTCTCCATGCCGTTTCCCCTCCGCCGTTCGTCGATCGCTCTCCTGCTCCTCGTGACCGCCTGCGGGTCGGGCGGGCCCCCCCGCGACGCCTGGAACGTCGTGCTCGTCGGCATCGACACGCTGCGTGCGGATCATCTGGGCTGCTACGGCTACTCCCGCCCGACGAGCCCGCGGATCGATGGCCTGGCCGCCGAGGGCACGGTGTTCCGGACGGCCATCTCCCCGTCGCCGTGGACCCTGCCGGCGTTCGCCTCGATCCTGACCGGCGTCCTGCCGTCGCGACACCGGGCGGGTGAGGGGCGGGGGTTCCTGCGCACCCCCCTCGACGACCGCACCGAGACCCTCGCCACGCATCTCCGGCGTGCGGGATGGACGACGGCATCGTTCGTCAGCAACGGGTTCGCCGGAGTCGACGTCGGCCTCGCCCAGGGCATGGTCGAGCATCGTCGTGCCGTGGGGATCGCGCGCCTCGCGGTCGACGATGCCATCGCCTGGCTCGATGGACGGGCGCGCGAGCCCTTCTTCCTCTTCCTGCACATCATCGATCCGCACGAGCCGTATGAACCCGAGCCCCGAGATGCCGAGCCTTTCATCGATCCGGCCTACGCGGGGCCGATCGGGCTCGCCTATTCGGGTACCGGCGGCGATGTGCAGACGCCGGCCGATCGACGGCGCGTCCTCGATCTCTACGACGGCGAGGTCCACTACGCAGACCGTCTGCTCGGCGAAGTGCTCGATGCCCTGACGGCGTCGGGGGTGGACGACCGGACGATGGTGGTCGTCGTCTCCGACCACGGTGAGGAGCTCTTCGAGCACGGCGCCCTCGGGCATGGCCGCACGCTCTACGACGAGGTGCTCCGCGTCCCGCTCGTGGTGCGCGTGCCGGGTGGACACCCCGTCGGGCAGGTGATGCAGCAGGTGAGCACCGTCGACGTGATGCCGACCGTGCTCGATGCCGTCGGGCTGACGGTGCCCGACGGGCTCGATGGCGAGAGCCTGCTGCCGTTCGTCCGTGACCCGGCGTTGGTCCGCGCCAGCCGTCCGGCGTTCGCCGAGTTCCTGTGGAGCGGCCCCGAGGAGAAGGCGATTCGCTCGGCCACCGAGAAGCTCCTGCTCACCCCGAGCAACGGCAACACCCGGCTGTACGATCTGGAGCACGATCCGGGCGAGCAGCACGACCTGTCGACCACGCGCGGGGAGCAGGTCGCGGCGCTCACGCAGCAGGTGACGGAGCGGCTGGTGACGCCGCAGTTCGTCGTGCACGCCTTCGTCCGTGGCGGGCAGCAGGGGGACGTCGTCGAGCTCGACATGCGCCTCGACCACGGGCGATTCCACGACCCGCGCCTGGTCGATGCGGACGCCGACGATCGGCTGACGCTGTCGGCGGACGGCAGCGTCGTCTCCGTGCGGTTCGTTCGTGGCAACGACCCGCGCAACGACGTCGACGGTGTGACCGCCGCGGCCACCGAGGGCGGGCCGGTGACGGTGCGCACCTACGTTGGTGGGGTGGCGGTGCCCGCGGTGCACGTGCATGGCGGGACCCCTCGCGAGCCGGTGCCTGGCGACGTCTCCATCGTGCTGACGCCCGACGAGCCCGACGACGTGGCCTCGCAGCCGACACCGCCGCCGCTTCCGCCGGACGACGCCCCGCGCGTCGCGCTTCGGTTCGTCCGCAGTGCGCCCGCGGCGGCGGCGCTGGCGGAGGACACCAAGGCGAATCTACGCGCGCTCGGCTACGTCGAGTGAGCGCTCCGCGTCAGCGCACGCCCGGTGCTTCGTACCCGGTCTGCGCCACGTACTCGACGTAGCCGCCGCCGAACTGGCGCGGCCCGTCGTCGCCGCCGACCTCGAGGACGCGGTTCGAGAGCGCGCGCAGCACGCTGCGATCGTGCGAGACGAAGATCATCGTGCCGTCGAAGTCGGACAGCGCGTCGGTGAGCATGCCCTTCGTCGCCAGGTCGAGGTGGTTCGTCGGCTCGTCGAGCACCAGGAAGTTCGGCGGGTCGAAGAGCATGGTCGCCAGCACGAGGCGGGCGCGCTCGCCGCCCGACAGCACGCGGCAGCTCTTCTCGACGTCGTCGCCCGAGAAGCCGAAGGCCCCAGCCACGCCGCGCAGCGCGCCCAGGCTGGCGAGCGGATGCGCGTCCTGCAGCGTGTCGAGGACGGTGCGGCGCGGGTCGAGCACCTCCATCGTGTGCTGCGCGAAGTAGCCGATCTTGACGCTGCCGCCGAGGTTGACGGCGCCCTTGTCGGGCTCGGACGAGCCGGCGATGAGCCGCAGCAGCGTGCTCTTGCCGGCGCCGTTGACACCCATGACGCACCAGCGCTCGCGCCGCCGGATCAGGAAGTCGAAGCCCTGGTAGACGGCGCGCGCGCCGTAGCCCTTGTCGACGCCGGCGAGCTTGACGACGTCGTCACCCGAGCGCTGGGGCGTGGGGAAGTCGAAGCGGATCACCTGGCGGCGCTTCGGTGGCTCGACCTTCTCGATCTTCTCGAGCTTCTTGACGCGCGACTGCACCTGCGCGGCGTGGCTGGCGCGTGCCTTGAAGCGCGCGATGAACGCCTCTTCCTTCGCGAGCATGGCCTGCTGGCGCGCGAACTGGGCCTCGGCCTGCTGCGCTGCGACCGTCCACTGGCGTTCGTAGAAGTCGTAGTCGCCCGAGTAGCTGGTGCACTCGCCGCCGTCGATGTCGACGATGCGGGTGACGATGCGGTTCATGAACTCGCGATCGTGCGACGTCATGATGAGCCCGCCCTCGAAGGACTTGAGGAACCCCTCGAGCCAGATGATCGACTCGATGTCGAGGTGGTTCGTGGGCTCGTCGAGCAGCAGCGCGTCGGGCTTCATGAGCAGGATGCGGGCGAGGGCGACGCGCATCTTCCAGCCGCCCGACAGCGTGCCGACGTCCTTGGCGATGACGTCGGATGCGAAGCCGAGGCCGGCCAGGATCTCCTGGGCGCGCGACTCGAGGCCGTAGCCGTCGAGCTGCGAGAAGCGCTCCTGGACGTCACCGAAGCGGACGATGAGCTTGTCCATCTCGTCGGCGCGGTCCGGGTCGGCGAGCGCGTTCTCGAGCTCGTGCAGCTCGTGCGCGATGGCCGCCACCTCACCGGCACCGGCGATGGTCTCCTCGAGCACGCTGCGGCCGCTCATCTCGCCCACCGACTGCGAGAAGTGGCCGATGGTGACGTTGCGCTCGACGAGGACGTTGCCCGAATCGGGCTCCTCCTCGCCGATGATCATGCGGAAGACCGTCGACTTGCCGGCACCGTTCGGCCCGACGAGGCCGATGCGCTCGCCGCGGAAGAGGGCCAGGGAGGCGTCGAGGAAGAGGATGCGGCCGGAGTGCTGCTTGGAGATGGCTTCGAGACGGATCATGCGGGAGCGGGTTTAGCTGCGGACGCCGGTCGTGGCCAGTCGGTTGACTCCGAGCCGTCGCCTGACCGAGTGTCGCCGCCCATGGCGACCATCCATCCAGAGCTCCGCGCCGCATGGGACGCGGCGGTCCGTCGTCCCGGCGCCGCCGGCATCGAGGCGCTCCAGGGCGCGTTCCTCCGCACCGCCGACCCGTCGATCCGCGACGGCCTCGAGCCCGACCGGTTGACCGAGATGCTGTGGACGTCGGTGCTGCTGGCGCGCGTCGCCTGGATCGATCCGCACGAGACCATCGCCGTCTACGACGACATGGCGGCGCGCTGGCTCGACGGCAGCTTCATGCGCTTCGACGGACCGCCCGTCGGCGAGGCGACGCTGGCCCGCCTCTCCGCGCCGGCCGCGTTGCCGCCGGACCTGGGCCCGCTGCTCTGGGCACTCGCCGAGGACGGCATCCAGGCCGAGACCATCACGCAGCGGATCGCCGCTTTCGGCGCCGCCTATCCGCCCGACCACCGCGACCGGTGTGCGCGCGCCATGGAGGCGCATCCCGGCTGGCCGGTGCTGGCGACGAAGCCGCCCATGCAGCGGACGAAGCTCGACGACGTCGCGGCGTGCGTGCCGGGCACTCTCGGTCACGCGTTCCATCGCCTGATCGTCGACAACGGCTTCGACATCGAGGTGCTCGATCCCGATTCGGTCGTCGGCTACCACCCGGTCATCGATCCGACCAGCCGCCGCATTTTGCAGACGCACGAGATCTGGCACCTGGTCGCCGGCTACAGCACCGGCGCGCTGCACGAGGTGGCGATCTCCGGCTTCCAGCTCGCACAGTTCGGGCACGGCTACTCGCGCGACTTCCTGGCCACGTCGTTCACCATCACGGCGACGACGATGCCGGTGCTCGCCCCCGTCGTACTGCAGGCGACGCTCGAGGGCTGGCGTCACGGCCGCCGCACGACGCCGATGATGCTGGTCGATTGGGACACGCTGTGGGACGAGCCGCTCGACGCCATCCGCGCACGACACGGGGTGGAGACGTTCACGAGCGTGCTGCCGGACGTGTAGGCGCGTCAGCGCGGATGGAGCCCGGCGACATCGAGCGGGCCGGCCGTCGCGTCTACATGGCGCATCGGCTGACGATGGCCGACTATCGTCCGGCGGCGACGCTGCTGGGACGCGTCGTGTACTTCCACGTCGTACCGCAGCTCGGGCTCATCGCGCGCGATCTGCGCGCGCGGCTGCGGCCGCCGTCGCTGCTACGGTGACTGCTTCGCCGCGCCGTCGCCCGCGAGTAGGCCGACGCGATCTTTCAGCGCCAGGATGCGACGTACCGATGCGTCCACGCGCTCGACGCTGAGCGTGCCGTCGGTGATGGCGCGCTCGAGGCGCGTCAGGATCGCCTCGACGTCGTCGGCCGTGCGCGCGCCCATCAGCCAATCCGAGCCGGCGACCAGCGCCTGCAGGGCGACGTCGCCGAGGCTCTCGTCGGTCGCGACGCCGCGCATGGTGAGCGCGTCGGCGATGACGACACCATGGAACTGCAGGTCGTCGCGCAGGATGCCCGTCACGACCGCGGCCGAGAGCGAGGCCGGGCGGCTCGGGTCGATGGCGTCGAGGAACATGTGCGTGACCATGATGGCCGCGACGTCGCCACGGCGGATGAGCGCGCGGTAGGGCACCCAGTCGAAGTTCTCGAGGTCCTCGCGTCGGGCCGCGAGGTGGGGGACGGCGCGGTGCGGATCCTCGCTGACCGCGCCGAGCCCGGGAAAGTGCTTCAGCGTGCCGACGACGCGACCGCTCGCCTGCAGCCCATTGAGATAGGCGCCGGCCATGCGGATGACGGGCTCCGGCGTGTAGCCGTAGGTGCGTTTCTCGAGCTGCCAGTTGTAGATCTGCGTCACGTCGACGACGGGTGCCAGGTTGAGCTCGATGCCGAGGTGCGCGAGGTGGCGGGCGTCGGCCGTGCCTTCGGCCTCGGCGAGCGCCGGATCGCCGCGCTCGGCGATCGCTGCCGCCGACGGCCGCGGCCCGCGGATGGCCACGAGACGATCGACCCGTCCGCCCTCCTGGTCGATCGCCACGACCAGCGGCACCGTGCTCTCGCGGTGCATGCGCGCCGTCAGTGCACGCACCTGGCCCTTGTCGACGATGTTGCCGTCGATCGCGTACAGCGTGACGCCGCCGACGCCCTGACGCCGGATCATGACGTCGAGGTCGTCGATGTACGCCGGGCCGACGAAGCGGACGATCACCAGCTGGGCGAGCTTCTGTCGCAGCGTCAGCGAGCGCAGGGAGCCGTCGGCCGACGCGTGACACGCCCCGAGGAGGGCGAGCCACGTCGCGAGGACGCACCACCTCAACGGTCGAGGATCGACATCAGGACCGGATTGTATCGGTCGCCGGCCACCGCCCCGACCGGCAGTCGCTCGTCGAGCCAGCGCACCTCGTCGTCCGACAGCGTCACGTCGGCGGCGCCGAGGTTCTCGCGCAGGTAGGTGCGACGCTTCGTGCCGGGGATGGGGACGATGTCGTCGCCCTGTCGCAGCAGCCACGCGATCGCGAGCTGCCCTGGCGTGCAGCCCTTCGTTGCCGCGAGCTCCTTCACGGCGTCGACGAGCTTCATGTTGGCGTCGAAGTTCTCGCGCTGGAAGCGCGGGTGGTTCTGGCGACTGTCGCCCTTGGCGTACTCGTCGGCGCGCTTGGCCTGGCCGGTGAGGAAGCCGCGGCCGAGCGGGCTGTAGGCGACGAAGCCGACGCCGAGCTCGCGGCAGGTGGGCAGCACCTCGGCTTCGACGTCGCGCTGCCAGAGCGAGTACTCGGTCTGCAGCGCGCTGATCGGATGCACGGCATGGGCGCGTCGCACCGTGCGCGGGCTGGCTTCCGAGAGCCCGAGGAAGCGCACCTTGCCGGCCTTCACCAGATCGGCCATGGCGCCGACGGTGTCCTCGATCGGCACCGCGGGATCGACGCGATGCTGGTACAGCAGGTCGACGTAATCGGTGCCGAGTCGCTGCAGCGATGCGTCGCACGCCGTCTTGAGGTGCTCGGGCCGGCTCTCGAGCCCGCTCACCTGACCCTGGTCGTTGAACGCGAAGCCGAACTTCGTCGCCAGAACCACCTGGTGGCGCCGGCCGACGAGGGCGCGGCCGAGCAACTCCTCGTTCGTCCACGGGCCGTAGACCTCGGCCGTGTCGAGGAAGGTGCAGCCGCGCTCGATGGCCTCGTGCAGCGTGGCCGTCGACTCCGTTTCGTCGGGCGTTCCGTAGGCAAAGCTCATGCCCATGCAGCCGAGACCGAGTGCGGAGACGACGAGCCCCTGGGTTCCGAGACGACGCTGTTCCATGCGCACTGGCTTAGCCCCGGATCGAGGTCGTGACCAGACGTCGCGGGCTCAGCGCCGGCGTTCGGCGCGGAGCTCCACGTCCACGTTCGCCGCCGGACGCAGCAGCCTGTCCCACGACTTCGCGCCCGCCACCCATCGCTGCAGGAACGGGACGGCGAAGCGCAGGACGAGGCGATGGGCCTCGTCCTGGGTGAGCGTCCCCGGATCGCACTCGATCCCGCCGATCAGATCGGCGACGCAGAGGTCGCTGAACGCGAAGTGCCCGGTGCGCTGCATCTCGACGGCATAGCGCGGCGCCTTCAGGATGCCGTACGCCTGATCGAGCGCCGTCTGCTGCGGGTCGTAGAAGTCGAGCACGCCTTCCATGACCATCGTCGGGGCGCCGACGGGATCGGTGCCGATGCGCTCCGGTCGCGCGTCGGGCGCGAGCGAGAGCACGGCTCGGACGCGGGGGTCCTCGCGACCGGCGACGATCGCCGTCGACGCGCCGGACGACCAACCCAGCACCCCGATGCGCGACCTGGCGAGGTGGCGGAAGAGGCGCGACGCTGGATCGCGTCCTTCGTCGGCGAGCGCGTCGAGCACCGCTCGCACGTCGGCGACGCGTTCGACCAGGGTCGCCGCGCGCAGCTCGACGACGTCGCACGAGTCGGGGTCGAGGACGGTGTCGCCCGGGTGGGTCGGCGCGACGACGACGAAGCCCCAGCTGGCGAGCGCGCGCGTCAGGAAGGAAGACGCCTCCGGATACGCACAGCCGCCGTGGGAGTAGACGAGCACCGGATGCCGGCCCTTCCGTACGGCCGCATCGACGCCGTCCACGTCGGCGGGATACCAGACGACGGGGTCGAGCCGGCGAGCGCCGCCGGCCGTCGGGCGCGAGACGGCGAGCGTGGTGGTGCCGACGAGATAGGGCCCGGGCGCGGTCGGGTCGGGGCGCGCGGCTGCGGGAGCGGCCACCGCGAGCAGTGCCAGCAGCAACAGGGGTCCCGTCATCGACGTCAGGGCTCGAGGCGGAACGGCGGCGTGAATGCCGAGGGCTCGAACGCGATCGCCGCCGGTCCGACCATCGGTGGGTCGAGCGTGTATTCCGTGCAGCAGTAGCCGTTCGCGAGCTCGGTGCCGCCTCCGCAGCTGCCACTCGTCGGAAGGTACTCCCGTCCAGCGACGGGCTTCGTCTCGATGGGATCGTCGGCGTAGTAGATCGTCGAGCCGATGCTCGTGCCGGCCCGCACGAAGGCGGTCGGGCTCTGCGCGAGCAGGCGCTGATCGCTGCAATCGGCCGCCACGTGCAGGAAGGGATCGCTGCTGCCGGAGATTCCGATCCGGCTGACCGAGACGAAGACGAGGTGCGTCCCGACCTCGACGACGACGATCGTGGCGTTGTCCTCGACCCCGGGCTCCACGAAGAGACCCACCGGCCGGCCGGTGGCATCGACGATGCGCGTCGGGGCTGGGGCGTCTGCCCCTGGATCGCCCGCGGGTCCCGTCGGGACGACGGGGAGCTCCACCGGCGTCTCGCGCTTCTTGCAGGCGGCGCGTACGAAGACGCTTCCCTTCTTCGTGTGACAGAGGACGTCGGCCCCGGCCGGCATGGCGAGCAGACCCACCAGCGCGAGTGCGACTCCCTGCGTCGACGTCATCGGTCGATCTCGACGCGAAAGGGCGGCGCATGGCCGCTCAGGTCGATGGGAACGGCCGGGCCCGCGTCGATCGAAAACGCGGCGCTGCCGCAGCAGAGCTGCGTCGCCACGTCGTAGGTGTCCATGGGCCCCATGCAATTCAGCGGATCGGTGGTGGCGAGCGAGGATTGGATGGCGTGCGGCTCGACGGGGTTGGTGACGAGGTAAGCGGTGGTGCCATGCACGGGTGGCCTCGGGACGAGGTGGCCGGGATTCGCGACCAACGCTGTGCCGGCGCAGCCCGGAGCCTCGAAGAACAGACTGCCGCCGGCATGAAAGCCGTCGGTGCCGGCCTGGAGATAGATCGCGCGGTCGCCGGTCTGCAGGACGATGAAGCCCGCGGCGCTCACGTGGCCGATGAACGCGCCGATGGCGTCGAACGCGCGCAGGCGCGGGGTCGACGTACCTCGCGGACCCGGGTCGCCGTCGGAGCTGACGACGCCGAACGTCGAGGGATCTGCCGGGGTCTCCTTGCGTTTGCACCCGTCGCGTACGACGAGGGCGCCTTTCCTGGTCTTGCACAGCGCCGCGTCCACCCGTTCCGTCGGCGTGGCTGCGAGACCGGCGAGCAGTGCGATGGCCGCGAGTCGCTTCACTCGTCGACCTCGACCCGAAACGGCGGCACGAATCCGCTCAGGTCCACCGCCGACGCAGCTACCGCCAGGATCGATGTGGTCCCGTTCGAACAGCAGTAGCCGGCGGCGGCGTCGTACGTCCTCCCCGTTCCGGTGCACTCGAGGGCCGTCGAGCCGAAGCGGATCGACTGGATCACGCGCGTCATGAAGAGTCCGTCGGCGTAGTACGCCGTCGTCCCGTCCACGTATCCTTTCAGGTAGAAGGCGTCGTCGTTCGCGAACAGCAGGGGCGGACCCGTGCAGTCGATGGCATCGAACGCGGCGACGCCCGGTCCGAAGGCGTCCGTGTAGAGCGGAATGCCGAAGACGTGGCTGCCGAGGACGTAGAGGAGCTCGCCGAATTCGTTCAGGATGCCCGGCAGCTGCTGGCCGTTCGCATCGACGGCGCGCAACCGTGGTTGGGCTCTGCCCGGAGCGCCAGCGTCGCCCTTCGCCCCCTGCGGCACGAACGCCGCGAGGTCGAGCGGCGACTCCCTCGCCTTGCACTCCCCCTGCCGGAAGACGACCTTGCCGCTTCGCTTCGTGCACAGTCCGGCGTCGGCGGACGGCGCCAGCGTCAGGATCAGCGCGGGAACGATCGCGACGCGGAGGAATGCGCGCATCAGCCCGCCGGTGAGGTCCGCGACATGGCGGGGCTGCGGATAGCACCCCTTCGCTTCGGACGACACGTCACTCCGCCGTCGTCGGATCGATCACACACCGAACCTGCGCGACGGAGTTCGCGGGGAAGCCGCCCATCTCGGCATGCTGGCGAACCGCCGCCTCGTCCGGGGCGACGTACACGCAGTAGATCTTGTCGTCGGTCACGTAGCTGGTGACCCACTGCACCTGCGGTCCGATCTCCCGGAGAACGCCGCACGACTTCTGCGATATTCCCTGCAGCTCGGCTGGCGAGAGCTTCCCCGCGCCCGGAATGTCACGCTCGATCACGAACTTCGGCATCGTCGCCTCCCATTCTTGCGTCGCACGCTGGCCCCAAGATGTCCACAGACGCACCTATTGGACATCGCTGCGTGCAATACGCGCGAGCGGTCGGCCCGGATGCATGCTCGTCGAGCGCGCAGGTGGGCCGTGCCTGCGGATGCGGCGAGCTCGGGGCCAACTAGCGGGTGGCGGGGGACGACCCCGCGCGACTCACCAGCGATCCCAGGACGTGACGCTGTTCGGGTCGGGGCGGTGCGTGGGGCCGAACTTCCCGGTCGGCCAGCCGACGGGGATGATCGCCGCCAACGTCGCCGTCTTGGGGATGCCGAGCACCGCCTCGAACTCGCCCGGCACGAAGAAGTGCTGCGTGGTCAGCACGGCGCCGAGCCCGAGCGCGCGCGCCGCGAGCAGCAGGTTCTGCACGGCGGGGTAGGCGGTGGAACCGTCGGCGAGGCCGGACGTGCGACCGCCACTCGTCATCAGACGGATCGCGCCACCGAGCCCGAAGTGCCGCACCGCCTTCGTCAGCGTGCTCGCGGACGCGAGCACCTTGGCGACGGCTTCGTCGCGCGCGACGCAGACGCAGACGAACGCGGGGATCTCGACGAAGTGGTCGAGCTGCCACGTGCCGGCGAGGAGCGTGCGCTCGCGGACGGTGATGTCCTCACCCGGCCGCGGCTCGGCGGTGGCGAACGTCTCCAGGTAGAACGACCAGGTGCGCTGCCAGATCGCGCGCATGCGTTCCTTCTGGGCGCGGTCGCGGACGATGACGAAGCGCCAGTTCTGCGCGTTGCTGCCGCTCGGCCCGTGCAGCGCGGCGTCGACGAGCTGCCGGAGCACGTCGTCGGGCACGGGATCGGGCTTGAGACGCCGCATCGCGCGGGTCGTCCACATGATGTCGAACAGGCGGGCGTCGTGTTCGGGAATCGCCATGGTGCCCTACTTCGCGTTCGAGACTTCGCTCTGCGTGAGCGAGCCGTCGTGGTCGGTGTCGGCGTTCTCGAAATCCGCGGCGCGTGCGTTCTGATACTCCTTCATCGACAACGCCCCGTCGTGATCGCGGTCGGCGGCCTTGAAGCGATCGGCCTCGACGCCGACCATCTCGACCGCCGTCACCTTGCCGTCCTTGTCGACGTCGGCGAAGTAGAAGACCTCGACCTGCCGGTCGTAGAACTCGCCGCGGTCGATGGCACCGTCGTCGTTCTGATCGGTGAGATCGAAGGCGCGGGTGGCACCCGTGGTCTCGACCGGTGGCGCCGGCTCTGCGGCGCGGACGACCGTGACGGTGGCGAGGAGCAGGGCTGCAGCAAGCGTGGTTCGCATGATCAGCTCGCGATCTTCCAGGAGCCGTCGGGCTGACGGCACGCGGTGCCATAGGCGTTCTGCTTCTTGCCGCCGACGGTGACGGTCTGCTGGTACTCGCGGCAGTACTGCCCCGATGCCGTCTGGTAGGTGCGCTTCGGCGTGACGGTGCCCTGGTTGCCGCTGTCGGGGTTCTTCCACGCGGTGGTGGTGCCCGACGGAGCCGACTCGAGCGCCTTCATCTCCGCCTGCTGCTGGAGCTGGCGATCACGCTGATCGAGATAGTTCCCGACCGCGCCACCCAGGAGGCCGCCCAGGATGACGCCAGCGGCGATGCCTTTGCCGCCTCCACCCGCGGCTGCGCCGATCAACCCGCCGGCGGCCGCGCCGCCGAGCCCGCCGATCGCGGTCTTCGTCCCCACCGGCCCACAGCTCGCGAGCAATGTCGCGAGCAGGAGCACCGGCACCAACGCTTGCATGCGTTTCCGCATCGTCCCTCCGTGTGGCGGCGTGGTAGCACGTCGCGCCATCGAATCCCACGGCAGCTTTCCTCTCACTGGCCGTGTGGTAGGTTTTCGGATGAATGCGATTCCCGCGTGCTGGCGGCGTCCTGCTGCATCCCACGTCGCTGCCCGGTCCGCATGGTATCGGTGACCTCGGCGACGAGGCCCATCGCTTCGTCGACCTGCTGGCCGAGGCCAAGCAGCACCTCTGGCAGGTGCTGCCGCTCGGTCCCACCGGCTTCGGCGACTCCCCCTATCAGTGCTTCTCGGCGTTCGCGGGCAACCCATTCCTGATCAGCCCGGATCGTCTCGTCGGCGACGGCCTGCTCGTGGCGGACGAGTTGGCCGGCGTGCCGACGTTTCCCGACGGCCGCGTCGACTTCGGCGCCGTCATCCCGTGGAAGGAGGCCCTCCTCGGCCAGGCTACACGCCGCTTTCGCGAGCGGGCCGACGGTGCGCTCGCCGCCGCGTTCGACGCCTTCTCCGGGGCGCAGGGTTGGTGGCTCGAGGACTACGCGCTCTTCCGCGCCCTGAAGGATGCACACGGTGGCGCGGTGTGGAGCGACTGGCCTGCCGACATCGCCGGTCGCAATCCGGACGCGATGCGACGCTGGCGCATGAAGCTGACCGACGCCGTCAGCCACCACAAGCTCCTGCAGTTCGTCTTCTTCCGGCAGTGGGACGTGCTGCGACGTCACGCCGGCGACCGCGGCATCCGCATCATCGGCGACATGCCGATCTTCGTCGCCTACGACAGCGCCGACGTCTGGGGACATCCCGAGCTGTTCTTCCTCGACGATGCCGGCAAGCCGACGGTGGTGGCGGGCGTGCCGCCCGACTACTTCAGCGAGACGGGCCAGCTCTGGGGCAACCCGCTCTATCGCTGGGACGTCATGGCGGCGCAGGGCTACGCCTGGTGGGTGGAGCGCTTCCGTACCACGCTGGCGCTGGTGGACGTCGTGCGCGTCGACCACTTCATCGGCTTCACGCGCTACTGGGAGATTCCCGTCGGCGCCACCACCGCGATCGCCGGCCGCTGGATGCCGGGTCCAGGCGAGCAGCTGATGCTGGCGCTGCGCGACGCCCTGGACGACCTGCCGATCATCGCCGAGGACCTCGGCCTGGTGACGCCCGACGTCGAGGCGCTGCGCGATCGGCTCGGTCTGCCGGGCATGCGCGTGCTGCAGTTCGCATTCGGCGGCGATCCGACCGATCGTTTCCTGCCGCACAACTTCGAGCCGCACTGCGTGGCCTACACCGGCACCCACGACAACGACACGACGCTCGGCTGGTTCCAGACCGCTCCCGACCACGTCCGCCGCTACGTCCAGCGCTACCTCGCCCGCGACGGCCACGACGTCACCTGGGATCTGATCCGCGCCGCCATGGCCTCGGTCGCCGACACGGTCGTGATCCCCATGCAGGACATCCTCAACCTCGACAGCAAGTCCCGCATGAACGTCCCCGGCACCGCCGAAGGCAACTGGAGCTGGCGCCTACGCCAAAACGAATCGAACGCAGACGCCTTCGGCCGCCTCAAAGAAATGGCCGAGCTGTACGCCCGCTAAAGTCGGACCGAAGCTCGCCGTCGCATGGGGTGGTGCGGGGGTGGCGGGCTGACGCGAGGTGCCGCCGAGCGAGCGCGTCGAGAGCACGCGCTGTGGGGAAAAGGGGCGGGGTGGTGCCGTGCGAACGCCGCGCGCAGCCGGCGGCACCTCGCGTCGGCCGGCCGCCCCCGCACCACCCCGACCGCGAGGCCCCTACTTCTTCCCGTCCTTCGAGGCGAGCAGCTCGACCATGTCCACACAGCGGGTCGAGTACCCGACCTCGTTGTCGTACCAGCTCACCACCTTGAAGAAGCGCTTGTTGAGCTCGATGCCCGCCGCCGAATCGAAGATGCTGCTGCGGTCGTCGCCGATGAAGTCGCTCGAGACGATCTCCTCGTCGGTGTAGCCGAGGATGCCCTTCATGGGGCCGTCGGCCGCGGCCTTCATCGCCTTGTTGATGTCGGCGAGGCTGGTGTCCTTCGCGGTGCGGAACGTGAGGTCGACGACCGAGACGTCGGTGGTGGGCACGCGCAGCGACATGCCGGTAAGACGGCCCTTCAGCGCGGGGATGCAGAGCGTGACCGCCTTCGCGGCACCGGTCGAGGCGGGGATGATGTTCTGGTACGCGTTGCGGCCGCCGCGCCAGTCCTTCTTGCTGGGACCGTCCTGCGTCGGCTGCGTCGCCGTGACGGAGTGGACCGTGGTCATCAGGCCTTCCTCGAGGCCGAACGAATCGTGGATGACCTTGGCGATCGGCGCCAGGCAGTTCGTGGTGCAGCTCGCGTTGCTGATGACGGTGTGTTTCGCCGGATCGTAGGTGTCGGCGTTGACGCCGAGGCAGAACGTCGGGACCTGCTCGGGACCGCTCTTCGTCGGCGCCGAGATGATGACGCGCTTCGCGCCGGCGGCGATGTGGCCGCTGGCGGACTCGAAGTCGGTGAACAGGCCCGTCGACTCGAGGACGTAGTCGACGTTCATGTCCTTCCACGGCAGCGTCTTCGGATCGCGCACCGACATCGTCTTCGTCGTCTTGCCGTCGACGGTGAAGCTGTCCTCGGTGGCGGTGATGTCGACCGGCTTGCCGTTCACGCGGAAGCGGCGGTGCGTGGTGTCGTACTTGAGGAGGTAGGCCAGGTTGTCGGCGGGGACCAGGTCGTTCACGGCGACCACGTCGATGCCCCGGGCGGCGGCGGCTCGATAGAAGAGCCGTCCGATGCGTCCGAAGCCGTTGATGCCGATGCGGATCGCCATTGCGTCTATCCTCCTGCGCGGTGCGCGCTTCGAAAGTGGGACGGCCGGTCGCCCCGGACGGGGGACCGTAGAAGCATGGCCGTCATCTTTCAAGGGTAACGCAGGAGGCGCCGGCTCGGAATCACGGACCGCACAGCGTCGGGAAGAGCCCGGCCAACCCGGCCGCCGTCGCCACCGAGCACGAGGTCCCGTACTCGGCGGACACCGTGGCGGCCACGAACGCGGCCTGGCGATCGAGCACGCAATCGGTCACGTCGCCGATGGTGGCGGCCGAGGCACTGCAGGGATGCGCCACCTGCGTGGGCGTGAGCGCGCCGCAGCGGGCCATCACCTGCACACGTGCTGCAGAACGTGCCCGGGAGAGCGCGGAGCTGGCGGCGCCGGGGTCGAGCGACTGGACGCAGCTCGCGGCGGCGTTCGCCGTGCCGGCGCCGTTGGCCACGTCGCGCAGGACGCGGTCGAAGCAGCCGGTGAAGAGCTTGTGGATCTTGACCGGGAACTTCTTCCAGCTGCCGGCGATCGCGGTCTGGCAGCTCCGGGCGGTGGCGGCGAGGACGGGCACCGGCGCCAGCGTCGATGTGGTGGTCGTGCTCGTGCTGGTGGTCGTCGTGGAGCTCGTGGTCGAGGAGGTGGTGCTGGTCGAGGTGCTGGTGCTGGTGGAGCTGCTGGTGCTGCTGCTGCTGGACGTCGTGCTGGTCGACGTGGTCGTGCTCGAGCTGGTGCTGGACGTGGTGCTCGTGCTCGACGTCGTGCTGGAGCTGCTGGTGCTGGTACTCGTGCTGGACGTGGTGCTGACGGTCGTCGTGGTCGGCGGCGTCCCCGGCACGATGAATTTGCCGAGGCCCGTGGGATATAGACCGACGGCCAGCAGCGTTCCGACCTGGGAGTTCGTCACCGTGTCGATGAGGACGATCTCGCCGGCGTTCTGATCGATGATGTACAGCGTGGATCCGTCGGGCGAGACGTCGACCCCGGAGATGAAGCTGTCGGGCACGGGAATGGTGGCCACCTCGCTGCCCGTCGTCGTATCGAGGACCGCGACGGCTCCCGACATACCGACGTACAGGCGACTCCCGTCGATGCTGGTGACGAGGCCCGTCACGAACGGGCAGCCGAAGGGGCACGAGAGCGGAAACGCGTCGGCGATGAGATTCGTGGCGGTGTCGACGGCGTAGACCTCGGTCGAGCTCATGAAGGTGGCGTAGACGCGGGTGCCGTCGGGCGACACGGTCACGCCGAGCCCGATGCGTCCCTCGTGCGACAGGAAGACGTCTGCGACGACGGCGTCGAGCGTGGTGTCGATGACGACGATGCTCATCGTATTGTTCTCGCGCTTGGCGACGTAGACCCTGGTTCCTGCCGGGTGCATGGCGGCGCCCACGAGGACGACCGACGACGATGGCGAACCGACGGGGATCGAGCCGAGGACCGTGGCCGATGCGACGTCGATGACGCCGACCGTGCCGTTCTGGAGTGCGGCGTACAGCTTGGTTCCGTCCGGCGTGACGGCGAGGCCCTGGGGTTGCCCGGCCACCGGAACCGTGGCGACGACGCTCACCGTCTCACCATCGAGGATGGAGATGCTCGAGCCGGTGGCGTTGCCGACGAATGCGAGCGAGCCGTCCGGTACGGCGGCGACGCCGAATGGGGCTAGGCCGACGCTCGTCGTCAGGCTCAGGTTGGTCGCGAGATCGAGGCGCGACACCGAGTCGCTGCCCTGATTCACGATCCATGCGTACGGCACGGCGCCGACGGTCGTCGCGGACACCAGCACCAACCCCACCATCCACCCCTGCATCCACCGCATGGCACGGCATCATGCTAGGACTGCCCGTCGGGTTCAAGGAATCCGCGGGTGATTTCTGGCGATTATGCCGGGCTTGACACCCGACGCCAGGGACACTACGTCCGCGACGTCTTGTCAGGTCCACGGCGTAATCGTACCGCACTGCCGCGGACGTAGCCGTCCGCGGGGGTGCGAACGATGGCGAGCGGATCAGAGCCGGGATTCATTCGGCGCCACTGGCTGGCGCTGCTGGGCGCTGTCCCCGTCGTCTGGGGGGCCATCAAGGCGGCTTGGTACGCGGCTCGATGGGTGGTCGAACTCGTCGGCGATTTTCAGACCGCACGGGACGCGAGCGAGTGGCTTCCGGATCACTTCCCGGAGCTGCCCGTCGTGACGTTCCCGGTATGGCTTGATCTGCCGAATTGGGTCGTCGGCGTCGGCATCGTCCTAGTGATGATCGACCTGGCTCGCACGCGGGCCGTCGTCAACGCCAACAGGCCCAAGGGCGGACCAAGAGCGCTGCGCCTGCGGTGCGTCGAGGCGGACCCCCCGTTCATGCCGGGCGATACCGAATCCTTCGGCCCGGTGGAGATCGCCGCGCGGATCGAAAGCGGGCGATGGGAGCCCATTCCCCCAACCCGGCTTCAAATGCTCAAGAGGCACCTCCGAGCGTTCCTTCGGCTAGGGCCGCCGCCGGAGCCGTCTATGGGCTTCCGGGCTGATGAGCGCCCCGGCACCGATCTGTTCGTTCGCGTGACGAACTACGGTGCCCGCGCAAAGGTCTCCGCATGGGGCTGGTGCCTAGGTTCGTTCGGACACTCGGGCCACCTGAAGCAGTACCCGATCAATTGGCGTGAGTCGGGAAGTCAGGTGATCACGCTTCGGACCGGAGAGTCCGCGACGCTGCATGTGGTCCGGGTCACGCGCGTACCGAAACGGCCGGATGACCCGGAGCCGCGACTAACCGATTGGCAGGTCGTCACCGCGCTCGGCGCGGACGGACGAGATGTCGATCGGCAATTTTACTCGCACGTAAAAGACTTCAATGACGGCATTGTGTCCTTCGCTGTCATCTTGGAGTGCCCGACGAACCCGATCACCAGGCCGCCCGCGAGTGCCCACTACGTGGTGGAGAACACGCGAGACGGGAAGGCTGCGCACCTCACCTACAAGGGCTTCGCGCGGACATGAGGATGGTGGACACCGGGCCCTCGCGGGGACTACTGCCCCCGGCATGGAATTCGTCTCTTGGGTATTTGAACGGGTCCGCGACGAATGGAAGCAGGTCAAAGAAGTGCCGACCGTCCTAGCCGTCGCGGTCATCATGGGACTTCTCGGTGGCTGGTTTGGAGCCGGCCTGTTCTACGCGGAGCGTTTCGAGACCCAAAAGGAGCGACTGGAGTTCAAAGAGGACAAAATCGAAAGGCTCACGAAGGACATTGAGGCCGGGTGCTCTAAACAAGCCGGCCGAGCTGGCGCTCAGGAACCGGCCGGGTTCGGTGATGGCGGGTTCGGCGGCGGTGGCGAGCCATCGCGCCTACCCCTTCCGTCCTCCTACGAGCGCACCGCGGAGAAGGTGACGCCGCGCGCAAAGATCGCGCCGTGTGAGGAGCCCATCGAAGTCACGCCAGAGCAGATTCTTCGGGAGCACAACCAGATTCGCCATGCCTACAACGATCCATTTCCGGGCGACGGCGTCAGCTGGAAGTACAAGGATCAATGCATCCGGTGGCCACTGCGGTTGCACACCATGCTCCACGGCGGCGATGGGACTGAAATCATGACGTTCGCCGTCGATCAGACTAGCGCCGTCATCGGCGCGCAGGTCTTAGGGTCCGACTACCCCAAGCTGCGCCTGGGCACCTACGGCAATCTGATGGCTGAAACCTTTGAAGTGGTGGCGAGAATCGAAGATGTGCATGAGTGCCGCATCTTCCTTAAGGACGTCGTGCTTTCGGAGGTGCCGCACTCGTGACCGGCTCTCGCCGCTTCACCAGCTTTCGCAACACGTCGTCCAGTTCCATCCCGTGGAGCGAGACGGGCTTTAGCCGTTCGTTCGGATCGGCCGGCGAGGGGCGCTTTTTGCGGACCTTCGCTTTCGGCGTCCCTGCCGGCGCACGGGGTCTCGTGGGTTGCATGGGCGTGTCCTCAGCATCTTGCTAGTACGTCATCGAACATGTCGGGGTTGTCGCGGTTGTTATGACGGTACGAAAATTCGTTCAAGTACAGCGGGAGATACTCGCCGCTGACGTGGTGGAAGCTCCCCATGATGCCGCGCTTGATCAGCGACCAGAAGCTATCGAGGTTCGCCGTATGCACGATGCCGCGCACGTACTCGCCGCCCCGGTGATTCACGCTCTCGTGCGTGTAGCCGGCGTCCACCAGCTTCTCGTACGCGGGGTGCGCGTCGGTCGCGATGAGCGACACGTCGTCACCGACCGTCTTGCGGATGAACGCCTTGATGCTCGGCGCATCGGCGCTGCCGATCACCTTGCAGACGACGTTACCCTTGCGGGCGATGGCACCGACCACGCCGACCTTCGGGGGCACGAGGTTGCCGCGCTTGCCGACCCGCGCGCTGGTGGTCTTGCCGCGGTTGCCGCGGTGGGCGTTGTCCGCCGAGCCACCGACGTAGGTCTCGTCAATCTCGACGATGCCGTTGAGGATGCCGCCCCCGTCTTCCTTCATGGCCGCACGGATGCGGTGGCACATGTACCAAGCGGTCCGGTAGCTGCCGACCTTGCCGCGGACCGGGTCGATCATGCGATGCACCTGGAGGGCGCTGATGCCCTTCTTGGACTGCGTCATCAGGTACAGCACCTCAAACCAGATGGTCAGCGGCACGTTGGTGTTCTCGAAAACGGTCCCGGTCAGGAGCGAGAAGCGGTAGACGCCGGGGCACTCAGGGCTGACGTTCTTGCAGACCCAGTGGTACGGGCGCGTCTTGAGCGCGTACACGCGCTCGGTCGCGCCGCAGCGGGGGCAGACCGCCTTGCCGTTGGGGAAGCGCATGCGGGCGAGATGCTCCTTGCAGGCGGCTTCCGTCCCGAACATCCGCTTGACGTCGTTGAGGGACCGGCTCGGCTTCGTCACTTTCACGGTGGCCATGGGGGGACATTAGACCCCCTGGGGTCAGGTGTCAAGAACGGCATAATCGCCTGATTTCTCCTTGACACTTAGCGTCAGGGACGGGAACTCTCGAAGGATTGGTTGTCCCGGAAGGAGAGTCCCGAACGTGATTGGAATCCAGCGAATCGCTCTGATCTCCCTGCTCGCCACCGGCCTGGTGATGAGCGGGTTCAGTGGGGGCGAGGCCCTCGCCAAGGGGAACAAGTCGATCGTGACCGTGAAGGCGAACGGCAAGCGCTTCAAGACGTCGAAGCGCACGGCGCCGACGGCCTCGTACCAGAACCTGACCGGCCTGCTGATCGTCACCTGCGGATCGCAGAAGGCGAGTATCCGTAGCGTCAGCATCAAGACGCTCACCTTCAGCACGCAGGTCGGGCTGACGACGCTCCCTGTGACGGTGCCCGTCGCCACCGCGCTGTACTCGGACAACACCTATCACGGCATCAGCGGACCCGGTGCACCCAAGTCGTGGACCGGCGAAGGGCTGACCGTCACCATCACCAAGTTCGACGGTGCGCGCATCGCCGGCACCTTCGAGGGCACGCTGCCTCCCGGTGGCGGTGGCGTGACGACGCCCGCGACCTTCGAGAAGGGCAAGTTCGACCTGCCCGTCATCGTGCAGTGATCGCCGGCCGCCGGCGGGGTGCTGCTTGCCCGCCGGCGTGTCCCTGTGGCACGCCACGCGCGTGCCGCGCTCGACCCGCTCCGACCGTCGCGCCCGCTCGCGGACGCATCAGAAGCTCGTGACCGACCTCGAACGACTCGCCCGACTGCAGCCCGGCGGCTCACCCGATCGCCCGATCGAGGTCGCCTCGGTGGCGCAGATCGAGGTCATCGCGACGCGCAACCCGTGTCCGCTCTGCGAGGGCTCGCTGCAGCTGCTGGAGCACGCGCAGGAGACCGTCGACGGCGTGCGGCTCCGCGTCGTGCGCCTGTCGTGCACCGCCTGCGCCGTCCCACGCGCCGTCTGGTTCCGGGTTCGCGAGCCGCTGCAGTCTTGAGGCGCACGCCATCGCGCGCTACGAGGAGCGCGCGAGTCGGTGGAGGACGGATGGCGGAGACGGACTGGGCACGGGTGCTGAGCTTTCGCTGCACGGGATGCGGCAACTGCTGTCGCGGCACCTACATCTGCATCACCGACGAGGACGCGCGCCGGCTCGCCGAGGGCACCGGTCGTCCCGTCGACGAGGTGGTCTACTTCGCGTCCCCCGACGAGATCGCGTTCGACAAGCGGCATCCGTGGTGGGTGAAGTTCGAGCGCCGTCGCGCCGTGATGACGCTGCCGCGCCGTCGCGGTGCCTGCACGTTCCTGCGCGACGACAATCTCTGTGGCGTCTACGAGCACCGGCCGCTCGTGTGTCGCGCGCATCCCTTCGACGTCACGCTGACCGACGTCGACCGCGGCGGCGTCGAGAAGATCACGCTGAGCCGTCTCACCCACTGCCCGCACGAGTGGGACGGCCACGAGACCCGACGCGACATCGGTCGCCTCGAGCGCGCCCGCTGGCGCGAGAGCGAGGCCTTCATCGACAAGGTGGCGTCGTGGAACAAGCGCAAGGACGGGCGTCGCACGCCGCGCGAGTTCCTGCGGCATCTGGGGTTGGTGGGTAGCTAGCCCGTCGTGAAGAACGTGCGCGTGCCCGACAGCAGGAGCTGCGCGCCGATCGACAGCAGGATGAGGCCCATGAAGCGGAGAAAGATCCGCTGTCCTCGTGCGCTCAGCACGCGCGCGAGCACGCCGGCCCATCGCAGTGTGACGAACAGGACGACCGTGGTGATGGCCACCGCTATGAGGGCGCGCATGATGCCGTCGGGTCCCGGTCGCTGCGCCACCAGCGAGATCACGGTGGTGATCGCGCCGGGGCCCGCGATGAGCGGCATGGCGAGTGGCACCAGGATGGCGTCGTCCTCCTCGGCGGGAGGCTTCGGATCGTGCTGCACGCGCGTCGGCGTGCCGCGCAGCATCTCGAGGCCCATGAGTACGATGACGAGGCCGCCGGCGGCGCGGAAGGCGGCGTCGGTGATGCTGAAGGTGTTCAGGATGACGCGTCCGAACAGCGCCGACGCGGTGAGGATCACCAGGACGGCGACGGCCACCCGTGCCGCCGCGCGATTCCGCGCCCCGGCGTCGAGCTCCTCGGTGAGACTCAGGAAGATCGGCACGGCGCCGATCGGATTGGCGATGGCCAGCACGGCGATCACCGCCTGCACGAGGGACTCCACGCCGCGGGACGCTACCCTGGCGGGTTGGTCGGGGAAAGCCGCGCGCTGATTGTGTCCTGGGCCTTCCGCACTGATAGTGGCAAGGCCATGGCCACACGCCCGACGGTGGACGAACGAGAGCTCCTGAAGCAGTACGAGTGCGGTACGGTTCAGTTCGCCGGCGATCCGAACGCGTCCTACGAGCGACACCTGGTGTTCGACCACGTCGTCCAGCCGGCCGAAGCCAGCGGGCGGGCGCGCTTCGAGGCGGTGGCGGCGGCCGTGCGCGACCTCCTGTCGCAGCGCTGGCTGCACACGCATCGCACCCACGAGCGGGAACGCGCCAAGCGGGTCTACTACCTGTCGATGGAATTCCTGATCGGCCGCTCGCTCACCAACAACGTCACCAACCTGATGGTGGACCCGCTGGTGCGCGAAGCCATGGCGCGCGAAGGCGTCGACCTGATGGACCTCGCCGAGATGGAGCACGATGCCGGTCTCGGCAACGGCGGCCTCGGACGGCTGGCGGCGTGCTTCATCGACTCGCTCGCCACGCTGCAGATCCCGGCCATGGGCTACGGGCTGCGCTACGAGTACGGCATCTTCCGCCAGGAGATACAGAACGGCTACCAGATGGAGCGGCCGGACGCCTGGCTGCGCGATCCCGATCCGTGGGAGGTGAAGCGGCCGTCGCTCCGCGTCCCGGTCGGTATCCACGGCGCCATCACCCTACGCGACGGACGTCTCGAGCTCGGCCCGGGCGGCCCCATGACGGTGTTCGGCGTGCCGTACGATCGGCCCGTCGTCGGCTACGGCGGTCGCTGCATCAACACGCTGCGCCTGTGGTCCGCAGACACGCCCGACGCGTTCGACTTCCAGCGCTTCAGCAGCGGCGACTTCATCGGCGCCGAGCTGAACCAGCTCGCCAGCGAGGCCGTCAGCCGTGTGCTCTATCCCGACGACTCGACGCTGGCGGGGCAGGGGCTGCGCTTCCTGCAGGAGGCGTTCCTCGTCACCTGCTCGCTGGCCGACATCATCCGGCGCTTCCGCCGCGGCAACGACGACTGGGACCTGCTGCCCGAGAAGGTCGCCGTCCAGCTGAACGACACGCACCCGTCGCTGGCCGTCCCCGAGCTGATGCGCATCCTGCTCGACGACGCCGGCATCCCGTGGGAGCGCGCCTGGCAGCTCACCACCAACACGCTCGCGTACACCAACCACACGCTGCTGCCGGAAGCGCTCGAGAAGTGGCCGGTGGCGCTCTTCGAGCGCGTGCTGCCGCGCCACCTGCAGATCGTCTACGAGATCAACCGCCGCCTGCTGCAGGACGTCGGGCTGCGCTTCCCGAGCGACCCGGAGCGCATCGCCCGCATGAGCATCATCGAGGAGCGCCCGCAGCGACAGGTGCGCATGGCGAACCTCGCCATCACCGGCACGCACAGCACGAACGGCGTCGCCAAGATCCATTCCGACTTGCTGCGCACGCGCGTCGTGAGCGACTTCGCCGAGATGTTCCCAGAGCGCTTCGGCAACAAGACCAACGGCGTCACGCCGCGCCGCTGGCTGTTGATGGCCAACCCGGGCCTCGCCTCGCTCGTCACCGACGCCATCGGCGACGGCTGGGTCGCCGACCTGGCGCAGCTCGAGCGGCTCAAGCCCCTCGCCGACGACGCCGCGTTCCGCGAGCGCTTCCGCGCCGCGAAACGCGCCGCCAAGGTGCGCTTCGTCGACTGGCTGCAGTTCACGACCGGGCAGGTGGTCGACCCCGACACCGTCTTCGACTGCCAGGTGAAGCGCATCCACGAATACAAGCGGCAGCTCTTGAACCTGCTGCACATCGTCGTGCTGTACGACCGCCTGCGGCAGAACCCCGACCTCGACATGCCGCCGCGGACGTTCTTCTTCGCCGGCAAGGCGGCGCCCGCCTACACGCTGGCGAAGCGCATCATCAAGCTCATCAACAACGTGGCGGCGGTCATCGACGCCGACCCGGTGGTGCGACGGCACCTCCGCGTCGTGTTCCTGCCGAACTACAGCGTCACGCTGTCGGAGCGGCTCATCCCCGCCAGCGACGTCTCGGAGCAGATCTCCACCGCGGGGTTCGAGGCCAGCGGCACGAGCAACATGAAGTTCATGATGAACGGCGCGCTCACCGTCGGTACGCGCGACGGTGCCACCATCGAGATGGCCGAGGCGGCGGGCGAGGACAACTTCTTCCTCTTCGGGCTCACCGCCGACCAGGTGGAGGCCAGTCGAGGCGTCTACAGCCCGTGGTGGCACTACGAGCACGAGCCCGAGACGCGCCGCGCGCTCGACCTGATCTTCTCCGATCACTTCAGCCGCACCGAGCCCGGCATCTTCACGCCCATCCGCCAGACGCTGCTCGATCGTGGCGACTTCTACCTGCACCTCGCCGACCTCACGGCATACGCCACCACACAGGCACAGGTCGGCGTCCTCTACGGGACGCCCGAAGCCTGGACGCGGCGCGCGATCCTCAACGTCGGCGCGTCGGGTTACTTCTCCAGCGATCGCACGATCGCGGAATACGCGTCGGACATCTGGAACGTGACGCCGTGCCCCATCCCATGAGCGACGCCGTGGTTCTCGCTGCGGCACCCGTCCGACTCTTGACGCCCCAAGGTCGCAACCCGTAACCAGGGCCATGCGAACCGCGCTCTGCGAACGGCTCGGCATCGAGTTTCCGATCTTCGCGTTCAGCCATTGCCGTGACGTCGTCGCCGCCGTCAGCAAGGCCGGCGGGTTCGGCGTGCTGGGTGCGGTCGGCTTCCCGCCCGACCAGCTCGAGATCGAGCTCAAGTGGATCGACGAGCACGTCGGCGATCTGCCCTACGGCGTCGACATCGTCATCCCCGGCAAATACGAGGGCATGGGCGAGGTCGATCCCGCGAAGCTCGAGGCGGCGTTGCAGGACGCCATCCCGCCGCAGCACCGGCAGTTCGTCGAGGACGTGCTCGCGAAGTACGGTGTGCCGAAGCTGCCCGAGGGCGAGAAGGCGGTGAACGAGCTGCTCGGCTGGACGGCGGCCACCGCCACGCCGCAGGTCGCCGTGGCGCTGAAGCACGAGAAGGTGCGCCTCATCGCCAACGCGCTCGGCACGCCGCCGCAGGACGTCATCGACGACATCCACGCCCACGGCCGTCTCGTCGCGGCCCTCTGCGGGGCAGCCAAGCAGGCGCTGTCGCACAAGGCGGCGGGCGTCGACATCATCATCGCCCAGGGCGGCGAGGGTGGCGGTCACACGGGCGACGTCGGCAGCATCGTGCTGTGGCCCGAGGTCATCGACGCGGTGGCGCCCACGCCGGTGCTCGCCGCCGGCGGCATCGGCACCGGCCGTCAGGTCGCCGCGGCGCTCGCGATGGGCGCGCAGGGCGTGTGGACGGGATCGCTCTGGCTGACGGTGCAGGAGGCCGACGCGCCGACGGCGCAGCGCGACCAGCTGCTCGCCGCGACGAGCCGCGACACCGTGCGCTCGCGGTCGTTCACCGGCAAGCCGTGCCGCATGCTGAAGAACGCCTGGACCGAGGCGTGGGAGGCTCCCGACTCGCCGAAGCCGCTCGGCATGCCGCTGCAGTTCATGGTCACGTCGACGGCGGTCGCGCGCGGTCACCGATACGCCGACAAGGCGAAGGACGTCATGTTCAACCCCGTCGGCCAGATCGTCGGACAGATGAACGACGTGCGGCCGGTGCGCGAAGTCATCTACCGGCTCGTCGAAGAGTATCTCGAGGCGGCCGAGCGGCTGCAGAAGCTGACGCCGGCGGCCGAGTAAGACATCGTGCGACTGGTGGTGTTCGGCGCTCCAGGCGCCGGGAAGGGAACGCAGGTCGCGCGCATCCGCGACGACCTGCAGGCGGTCTCCATCGCCACCGGCGATCTGCTGCGCATTGCGGCGCGCGACGGGAGCGAGGCCGGGAGGCAGGCGCAGGCGCTCATGGCGAAGGGCAAGCTGGTGCCCGACGAGGTGGTCGGCGAGATCGTCCGCGATCGTCTGGCCCAGACCGATGCCCGCCTGGGATGGGTGCTCGACGGTTTCCCGCGCACGCTGCCCCAGCTCGCATTGCTCGAGCGGCTGCTCGCCAAGGCGAAGACGCCGCCCGACCGCTGGCTCCTGATCGACGTGCCGGAGGACGTCATCGCCGAGCGCGTGCTCGGTCGCCGCACCTGCCGGCAGTGCCAGACGAGCTGGCACGTGAAGTTCAATCCGTCTCCCGCTGGCGATCGCTGCGGGCGGTGCGGCGGGGAGCTCTACCAGCGCCTCGACGACTCGCCAGAGAACCTCGAGACGCGCCTCGCGACCTTCCGTCGCGACACGGTACCCGTCCTGCAGCGCCTGCGCGCGCGTGGCGTCCTCACCGAGGTGCGCGCCGACGGCCGCAGCCCCGATGAGGTCGAGCTGTTGGTGCGCGCCACGCTCGGCCTGCCGCAGCCGGTCCAGGTCTACTAGCGCACGCTCGGTACGAGCCGCTGCGTGTGACGCGCGATGACGAGGTTCTCGTCGGTGGGGACGACCCACGCGGGAACCGCTGACCCGTCCGACGAGATGTGCGGGCCGTCGGCGGCGTTCGCGGTGTCGTCGAGTACGATGCCGAGCCAGGCAGCGTCGCGGCAGACGCGGGCGCGGATCGGGGCGGCGTGCTCGCCGATGCCGCCGGTGAAGATGAGCGCGTCGAGCCCGCCGAGTGCCGCGGCCAACGAGCCCAGCTCGCGACCGATGCGGTAGACGAACAGGTCGACGGCATGGGCGGCGTGCGGGTCGTCGCTCGCGAGCAGCGCGCGCATGTCGCTCGACACCCCGGAGACGCCGAGCAGGCCGGACTGCTCGTAGAGCAGCGTCTCGAGCGACGCCGCGTCGTAGCCTTTCGCCTGCAGGAGATGGAGCAGGACGCCCGGATCGAGGCTGCCGGGACGCGTGCCCATCACCAGACCGTCGAGCACCGAGAAGCCCATCGTCGTCGCGACGCTGCGTCCGTCGCGCATGGCGCACATGCTGGCGCCGTTGCCGAGGTGTGCGACGACGACGCGGCTGCCGGCGCCGCGCGGAAGCGCCGATGCGATGTACTCGTACGAGAGACCGTGGAAGCCGTAGCGCCGGATGCCGTCCTCGGTGAGCGCGCGCGGCAAGCCGAAGTCGCGCGCGACGTCGGGCTGCGTACGGTGGAAGGCGGTGTCGAAGCACGCGACCTGCGGCACGCCGGCGGCGATGGCGCGGATCGCGGCCAGGTTGTGTGGTTGGTGCAGCGGCGCCAGCGGCACCAGCGCGTCGAGCGCCGCGAGGACGGCGTCGTCGACCAGGACCGGCTCGACGAAGCGCCCGCCACCGTGGACGATGCGGTGGCCGACGGCGACGAGACGACCGGCGGGCGCGTGCGCGCGCAGCCAGGCCTGGATCGTGGCGACGGCGTGCTCGTGGTCGGCGGCTTCGTCGCCGCGGCAGTCGCGATCGACGAGCGTGCCACCGTCGGCGCCGGTGACGACGAAGTGCGCATCGGTCCCGATGCCCTCGACCTGCCCGTGCGGTCCCGGCGCGAGCGTGTCGGCGTCGAAGAGCGCGAACTTGACGCTGGAGGAGCCGGCGTTGAGGACGAGGATGGTGTTGGCCATCGATTCGGCGCGACTCACGTGCTCACGTCGACCGCGACTACCGCGTCGCGACCGCCTCCAGCATCGCGACCACCCGTCCCGTGTCGTCGGACAAGGTGAGCCGCTGTCCCGTGATCGACCATTTACGCACGCGATCGAGGCCGAGCAGGAACTGCGACTCGGTCTCCATGCCCTGGACGCATGCCATCCTGGTGCTGGCGAGCGGGCCGATGGTGATGGCGCTGCCGTCCTCGCGGTAGGTTCCGGTGATGCGATTGCAGCCGCCCGAGCCCTGCACACGGTGGCCGTCGGGGACGAAGACGAGGTGTGGCGCGTGCTGGCCGTCGGCGACGTGGATCGGCGTGTCGCCGAGGCGATCGAGCCTCCACTGGGTGTTGGCGAGCGGCGGGCTCGACTCGTGCGCCAGCCGATGCGATCCGCAGGCGCTCACGAGCGCCAACACCACCATCGCGACGATTCTCATGGGGTCACCCTCGCAGCGCCGTCGTCACCAACGCCTGCGCCTCCTGCTGGAGACGAGCGAGGTGGTCTTTGCCGAGGAAGCTCTCGGCGTAGATCTTGTAGACGTTCTCCGTGCCCGACGGCCGCGCCGCGAACCAGCCGTTCTGCGTCGTCACCTTCAGGCCGCCGAGCGAGGCACCATTGCCGGGGGCCTTCGTCAGCTTCGCCACGATGGGCTCGCCGGCGAGCTCCGTCGCCGTGACGGCCTCGGCGGAGAGCTTGCCGAGCACGGCCTTCTCGGCGGGCGTCGCCGTGACGTCCGTGCGCTCGTACACCGGGCTGCCGAAACGCTCTTCGAGCTCGGCGTAGAGCTGCCCCGGATCCTTGCCGAGCACCGCCGTCATCTCGGCGGCGAGCAGGTCGAGCAGGATGCCGTCCTTGTCGGTCGTCCACACGCTGCCGTCGGTGCGCAGGAACGAGGCGCCGGCGCTCTCCTCGCCGCCGAAGCCGAGCGAGCCGTCGAGCAGTCCCGGCACGAACCACTTGAAGCCGACGGGGACCTCCACGAGCCGGCGCCCGAGGTGCGCCGCGACGCGATCGATCATCGAGCTCGAGACCAGCGTCTTGCCGACGCCGGCGTCGGCGCGCCACCCGGGACGATGCTGGTAGAGGTACCAGATCGCTGCCGACAGATAGTGGTTCGGATTGAGCAGGCCCGCGCCGCGCGTGACGATACCGTGGCGGTCGGAGTCGACGTCGTTGCCGAACGCGACGTCGAAGCGATCGCGCAGCCCGATCAGGCCGGCCATCGCGTACGGCGACGAGCAGTCCATGCGGATCTTGCCGTCGCGATCGACCGGCATGAAGCCGAACGTCGGATCGACGACGCGATTCACCACCGTCAGGTCGAGGCCGTACTGGGCGACGATCGGATCCCAGAACGCGATGTTCGAGCCGCCGAGCGGATCGACGCCGAGCTTCAGCCCGGAGCGCGCGACCGCCGTCATGTCGATGACGTGGCGCAGATCGTCGACGTACGGCGTGACGTAGTCGTGCTCGTGCGTCGTGTCGGCGTGCAGCGCGCGCTCGAACGGGATGCGACGCACGCCGGCGAGGCCGTCGCGCAGGAGCGCGTTGGCTCGATCCTCGATGCGCTTGGTGGTGTCGGTATCGGCCGGACCGCCGCTGGGCGGGTTGTACTTGAAGCCGCCGTCCTCGGGCGGATTGTGCGACGGTGTGATCACGACGCCGTCGGCGAGCCCCTGCGTCCGCCCGCGGTTGTGGGTGAGGATGGCATGCGAGATGACCGGCGTCGGCGTATAGCGGAGCCCCGCCTGCACGATCAGCGAGACGCCGTGGGCGGCGAACACCTCGACGGCCGTCGCCAGCGCCGGCTCGGAGAGCGCGTGGGTGTCCATGCCGACGTAGAGCGGACCGGTGACGCCGTCGGCGTGTCGCACCTCGACGATGGCCTGGCAGATGGCCGCGATGTGGTCCTCGTTGAAGGCGTGCAACAGCGACGAGCCGCGATGCCCCGACGTCCCGAAGGCGACCCGCTGGGTGGGCTCCCCCGGGTCGGGGTGCAAGGCGTAGTACGCGGTGACGAGGCGTGGGACGTTGACGAGTGTGTCCCGCGGGGCGGGCTTGCCGGCGTTCGGGTGGACGGCCATGAGCCTCCTTGTGCCCGGTTTGTAGCGGCCGGGCGATAGAGACGCTATGAGCGAGGGCGATGCATCGACGCCGTCGGGCCCGGGTGGGCAAGTGGATCGGGCTCGTGTTGCTGGGGATGGTGGCCGGATGTGCCGCCGTCGGGCCGCCCCCGCGGCCCATCACCACCGACCCGAACGCCACCCTCGTCGCGCGCGAGCAGCATCCCGGCATCGTGCTCGAGCGGCTCGGCAATGGTGGCACCGGCGAGCTGGTGCCGTCGTCGAGCACGAGCCAAGTCGTCCGCATCGGTCAGCAGGACGTCGCCTGGCTCACGGTCGGCGAGCAGGAGGTCACGGTGCGCAGCGGCCCGGACGCGAGCGCGCCGGTGCTGGGGCGCGTGGCGTCGAGCTGGGACGATCAGGCGATCCGGCTCGCCATCGAGCCGGCCGGCAAGCCGCCGATCCAGAGCGACGTCTTCCGCAGCGGCGTCGGCAGCGGCCAGATACTGCTGTCGCGCGACGTCGCGATGGCGGTCGATCTGCGCGGCGCCTTCACGAGCCCGCTGCGGGCCGCCGACGGCTCGCCGGTGGGTTGGCTGCGGGTGCGCATCGGGGCCACGGGTGGGACGTCATTCGAGGGCGCCATGCCCACGGGTCTGTCAGACGCCATGGCCGCGGCCACGGTGGCGGCGCTACAGCACGAGGTGGGCTTCATCGAGAACCAGCTCGGCGGCGGCGCGCGGCCCAAAGACGCGCACTGACCGGTCCGACCCTGGCACCCCCGGTTCAACGTGGTATGGCTGCCCGCCGTGGCAGCGCGTGGCGCCGTGGAGTCGGCTCGGAGCGGGTCCGCGTCGAACGACGCGGAGGTCGCGTGCCATCGTGCCGAGGACGGCGCGCTCGTGGTCGAGGTCGGCGGGGCCTGGCACCTCGATCACGGCATCCCGTCGGCCGACGCCGTCGAGAAGGCCCTCGATGAGCAGCCGTCTCGCGTGACGTACGAGGCGAGTCGCCTCACGCATTGGGACAGCAGCCTGGTCGGGTTCGTGGTGAAGGTCGCCGAGCTGTGCGCGGCGAAGAAGATCCCCGTCGACACCGAGGGGTTGCCGAAAGGCGTCGGCCGCCTCCTGGCCCTGGCCGAGGCGGTGCCCGAGAAGACGGACGCGCGGGGTGCGGCGAAACAGCAGCCCTGGCTGGCGCGGGTGGGCATCGCTTCGCAGGCCGTCGCCGAGGGCGCCGTGGAGATGCTGGCCTTCATCGGCGACATCACGAAGGGGCTCGGCCGCCTCCTGGTCGGTCGGGCGCGCTTCCGGCGATCCGACCTGGCGGTGCTGATCCAGCAGGCCGGTGCCGAGGCACTGCCCATCGTCACGCTCATCAGCTTCCTCGTCGGCGCCATCTTCGCGTTCGTCGGCGCGGTGCAGCTCGAGCAGTTCGGCGCCGCCATCTACGTCGCCGATCTGGTCGGCATCGCCATGGTCCGGGACATGGCGGCGGTGATGACGGGCATCGTGGTCGCTGGTCGCACCGGTGCCGCCTACGCGGCGCAGATCGGCACCATGAAGGTGACGCAGGAAACCGACGCGCTCACCACGCTCGGCCTCTCGGCGCTCGATTTCCTGGTGCTGCCGCGCATGATCGCGCTGTCGTTGATGATGCCGCTGCTCTGTCTGTACGCCGATCTCATGGGGATCCTCGGCGGCATGGCGGTCGGCGTCGGCATGCTGCACCTGGCACCGATGGTGTACTTCCAGGAGACGCGCCATGCGGTCGGGCTCGACGACCTCGTCGGCGGTGTCTTCAAGGCGGGCGTCTACGGCGTCCTCGTGGCCATCGCGGGCTGCCTGCGCGGGCTGCAGTGTGGCAAGAGCTCGTCGGCGGTGGGCGAGGCCGCGACGTCGGCCGTCGTCACCGGCATCGTGTTCATCATCGTGGCGTGCGGCATCTTCGCCGTCAGCTTCTACATGCTCGACATCTGATGGCCGACGATCCGAAGCCCCACATCGTCGTGCGCGACCTGACGATGGCCTACGGCAGCTTCGTGCTGCAGCACGACCTGAACTTCACCGTGAACCACGGCGACATCTTCATCATCATGGGTGGCAGCGGCTGCGGAAAGAGCACCCTGCTGCGTCACATGATCGGCCTCAACGAGCCTGCCAAGGGTGAGGTGCTCTACGACGACAAGAGCTTTACCAAGGCGTCGCCCGAGGAGCGCGAGCAGATGGTGCGCGGCTTCGGCGTGCTCTACCAGAGCGGGGCGCTGTGGAGCTCGATGACGCTCGCCGAGAACATCGGCCTGCCGCTCGGCGAGTACACCGACCTCTCGCCCGCCGAGATCCGCGAGATCGCCTCACTCAAGCTGGCGCTGGTCGGGCTCAAGGGCTTCGAGGACTTCTTCCCGGCCGAGATCAGCGGCGGCATGCAGAAGCGCGCCGGCCTGGCGCGCGCCATGGCGCTCGATCCCGCCGTGCTCTTCTTCGACGAGCCGTCCGCCGGGCTCGATCCGATCAGCTCACGGCTGCTCGACGACCTGATCCTCGAGGTGCGCGACAGCCTCGGCGCCACCATCGTCGTGGTGACGCACGAGCTCGCGAGCATCTTCACGATCGGCAACAACAGCGTGTTCCTCGATGCCGACTCGCGCACGATGATCGCGCAGGGCGATCCCAAGGAGCTGCGCGACCACTGCGACAATCCCACCGTCCACCGCTTCCTCACCCGCGGCGCGGACGATCACGAGGAGCAGAGGAGCCCGACGCATGGGTAAGAAGGCCAATCCGGCCGTGATCGGCGCGTTCGTGGTGGGGGCGATCGCGCTCGCCGTGCTCGGCATCGTGCTGTTGGGCTCCGGCCAGTTCTTCAAGGACACGTCGAAGTTCGTCCTGTACTTCTCCGGCTCGGTCGACGGCCTCGCCACCGGCGCGCCGGTGAAGTTCAAGGGCGTGCAGATCGGCTCCGTCAGCGAGATCAAGATCAACCTGGGCTCGTTCCGTCCCGACGACGTGCGTATCCCCGTCATCATCGAGGTCGACAACGATCGGCTGATCGCCGAGAACGTCGTCGAGGATCCGACGAAGCCCGATCGTCTCAAGTATCTCATCGAGCAGGGACTGCGCGCTCAGCTCCAGCCACAGAGCCTGCTCACCGGGCTCCTCTTCGTGCAGCTCGACATCCTGCCGAACACGCCGATCGAGTACTTCGCGACGCCGAACTTCGAGTATCTCGAGATTCCCACCGTTCCGACCGTCCTCGAGCAGGCGCAGTCGGTGATCGTGAAGGTGATCGCCAGCCTCCAGAAGGCCGACCTCGAGGGACTCGTCACCTCCATCCGCGGCGCCGTCGACGGGATCGAGCAACTCGTGAACTCCGAGCCGCTGAAGGCGGCGCTCGGGAAGTTGCCCGACACCGTCGACAACGTGAACGGGTCGCTCGAGAGTCTGCGGACCCTGACGCGCAACCTCGACGGTAAGGTGGGCCCGCTCGCGTTGAGCCTCGACCGGACGTCCGACGCCGCGGCCGTGACCCTGGCGCAGATCGATACCACCCTGCAGGGATTGCAGTGGGTCGTGCAGCCCGACGCGCGGCTGTCGGTGGCGCTCGGCGAGATCGCCGAGGCCGCGCGCTCGATCCGGCTGCTGGCCGATTTCCTCGAGCGCAACCCCGGGGCCCTGCTGCGCGGGCGGACGGCGGAGGAGTGATGATGCGGATCGTGCTGCCCGTCCTGGTGGTGGTGCTCGCCACCGGCTGCTCGCTGCTGGCGCCAGAGCCCGACCGTTCGCGCTTCTTCGTGCTGGCGGCCGACGTCGGCGCGCCGACGCCGGCCCCGGGCGAACGCGAGCTGATGATCGGGGTCGGTCCCGTCACCATTCCCGGCTACCTCGACCGCAACGAGATGGCGACCCGCCTGAGCTCGGAGGAGCTGCGCTACTCGACGCTCGAGCGCTGGGCGGAGCCGCTCGGCGAGGGCATCGAGCGTGTCATGTCGGAGAACCTGATCGCGCTGCTGCCGGACGACCTCGTGCTGCGTTTCCCGTGGTTGGTGACGGCCCCCGTCGACTACCAGGTGCAGCTCGGCGTACGCCGGTTCGAGGCCGACCAGCAGGGCACCGCCGAGCTGGCGGTGCGCTGGACCATTCGCGAGCCGCGCACCGGACGCTATCGCGTCGCGCGCGAATCGGTGCTGCACGCGGCGGGCAGTGGGACCGATCCCGACATCGCGGTGCGCGCCCTGAGCAGCACCCTG
>DASYLJ010000143.1:0-30211 GCA_036009625.1 Binatia bacterium | reverse complement strand
ACGGACCCAGCCCGCCTCGCGATGGCTGATGTCGAGGAAGACGCACTCGTAGCCGTGCACCTTCATCTCGTTGTCGATCGCGCGCGCGACGATGTCGCGCGGCGCCAGCTCGGCGCGCGGATCGTAGCGCTCCATGAAGCGTTCGCCATCGGGGCGACGCAGGACCGCCCCTTCGCCGCGCAGTGCTTCGGTGAGCAGGAACGACTTCGCGTTCGGGTGGAACAGGCACGTCGGGTGGAACTGGACGAACTCCATGTTCGCAACCGGCGCACCGGCGCGGTACGCCATCGCAACGCCGTCACCCGTGGCGACGTCGGGGTTCGACGTGTACAGGTAGACCTTGCCGGCGCCGCCCGTGCACAGCACCGTCGCGCGCGCGACGAGACGATGCACGCGTCGCGTGGTCCGATCGAGGACGTACGCGCCCCAGCAGGCGGCGGGATCGACGGCGCGGTCGAGGAGCAGATCGACCGCCAGGTGGTTCTCGAGGATCGTGATGTTCGGTGCGGCGCGCACCGCCTCGGTGAGTGCCCGGATGATCTCGTGACCGGTGGCGTCGAGCGCGTGCAGGATGCGGCGCTGCGAATGGCCGCCTTCCTGACCGAGATCGTACTCGCGGTCCTCGGCGTCGCCGCGCAGGTCGAAGTTGGTGCCGCGGGCGATCAGATCGCGGACGCGATCCGGGCCCTCGCGGACCACCGTCTCCACCGTGGCGCGATGGCACAGCCCGGCGCCTGCGCCGAGGGTGTCGTCGATGTGGGACTCGAAGCTGTCCTCGGGGCTCCACACCGACGCGATGCCGCCCTGCGCGTACTGGCTCGAGCTCTCGGGTAGACGGTCCTTCGAGAGGAGCACCACGCGGCCAGCCGGCGCGCATTCGAGCGCACAGGTGAGGCCGGCAATGCCGCTGCCGACGACGAGCACATCGCAGTCCATGTGGTTGGGACCGCACATTCCCGTGGCGGATGGTCCGGGTCAAGGCCAGGAAAACCTCGTCCCGAAGTTTGATTTTCTCCCGGCCCCTCCCTATGGTGTCGCCTGGATGCGGGCGGTGGCGCTGGGGGCGGTCCTGGCAGGGACCCTCGGTTTCGCGGGCGTTGCGCGGGCGGACATCTACTTGTACCGCGACGCGCAGGGCGCCCTGCACTTCACCAACGCGCCCGCCGATCGGGGCGGGCAGGTCGTGGTGAAAGAGCATATCCGGCCCAAGATGCCTCCGGTCCTCACGGTGGGCGGCGGGGCGGGGGCAAAGCTCCCGAAAGGGTCGATCTTCACGCCCTACGACACCCTGATCCACGAGATCGCCGAGCGCTTCGAGGTCGAGTACGCGTTGGTCAAGGCGGTCATCAAGGCCGAATCGGGATTCGACCGATTGGCGGTGTCACGGGCCGGCGCGCAGGGCCTCATGCAGCTCATGCCGGGCACGGCGGCGCAGCATAAGGTAGGCGATGCGTTCCTGGCTCGGGACAACATCGAGGGCGGCGTTCGCCACCTCCGCATGCTGCTCGACCGCTACGGCGGCAACATTCCGTTGACCCTCGCCGCCTACAACGCGGGCCAGACCACGGTGGAGAATGCCGGCGGGGTGCCGATGATCCGCGAGACACGCGAGTATCTCGCCAAGGTGCTGCGGTACCGGCTCAACTATCTGCGGGAGAGCGTCGGTGTCCTCGAGGCCCGTCGCTGACGCTGCCTTGCGGGGCGCCCGCGTCACCGCACTGCCGAACGTCCTGAGCCTGATCCGGATCGGCATCGTGCCGATCGTCGTCGTGGTCCTGATGTGGCCGGGACCCGCGGCCCGTTGGCTGGCCGCCATGCTCTTCCTGGCGGCATGCATCACCGACTTCTTCGACGGCTGGATCGCCCGGCGGCACGGCATCACGACGACGCTCGGGCAGTTCCTCGATCCGCTCGCCGACAAGCTGCTCGTGGTCGCGGTGCTGATCATGCTGGCGGCCATGCCGCCCGAGCCCCGGGTTCCGGCCTGGATGGCGGTGGTGGTGGCCCTGCGCGAGCTGGCGGTGACGGGGCTGCGCAGCATCGCGTCGTCGCGCGGCATCGTCGTCGCCGCCGAGGAGCTCGGGAAGTACAAAATGATCTTCCAGATGTTCGCCCTGGAAGCCCTGCTGATCCACTACGAGTACGCGATCCCCTTCACCGGACTCAGCGTCGATTTCCACGCTGGTGGCATGCGGTTCCTGTGGGTCGCCCTGATCCTCGCGGTGTGGTCGGCGGTCGACTACTACGTCCGCGTCCTGCGCCAGATCGACCTCGACTGAGCGCCGGTTGACCCGCGAAAGGCGAGCCGCTACAAGCCCCTTTCGCTCAGCGCGGGTGTAGCTCAGTTGGCTAGAGCGTGTGCTTGCCAAGCACAAGGTCGCCGGTTCGACCCCGGTCACCCGCTCTCAAAAATAAGTAGTTCCGGTCAGTTGGATGGACCGGTCTCGACCGATTGAAATCGGTTGAGACCGGTCTTTTCCGTTGGGGATGGCAAGCAGATGTCACGCCACTACGGATGTGCATCGCTCGCTGATGGCTCAGAAGAGGCAGTTGGAGTGAGTGACGGACGCACCGCGAGCTGTCTGCATGGCGAATGGCGTCGACCGCGCGCGGGCCGCCTTCACCTCGGCGGTTCGACCCCGGTCAGCCGGTCTCTCGTCCGTGGCGATTCAGGCGCGCCGGCGGGCGATCAGCCATTGATCCGGGTCAGCCACCGCGAACATCGCCGCCCCGCGGCATGTCCCCGCGCCATCCGGGCGGGTATGTTGCCATCGCGTGACCCACGAGGAGGTACGGCCGCTGCTGGCGGACTATGCCGCCGGCACCCTGCCGGACGAGCAGGTCGAGCAGGTGCGGGCCCACCTCGCGTCCGGATGCCTCTCGTGTCTGGGCACGATCTACCAGCACCCGGTCGGGTTGCCGCGACCGGCGCGGCCCATCCATCTCCGCCGCAGCGTCCTCCCGCTGGTCCTCCTGGCGGGAGCGGTGGCAGCGGCCACGGCCGGCTGGGCATGGACGCTCCGTCGCCTCCAGGTCGAGCGTCAGGATCAGGCGTGGTCCGAGGCCGGCCAGCGCGCCGAGCTGGCCGCCCTCGCTAGCGAGCGAGCCCAGCTTGCCGCCGACCTCGAGACGCTGCGACGCGAACAGGACGGCGCCCGGCGCCTGCTCGAATCCGCTCGGGGCGCCCACGCAGAGGCCGAGGCCGAGCGGACGCGGCTCGAGGGCACGCTTGCCGAGACCACGACGCGCCTCGAGGACGCCGAGCGCGACCTCGCTCGACGCGATCGCCGCATCGGTCGTCTGCTGGACGACCAGCCGCTGCGACAGCTGCTCGACGCCCCGGGACTCCAGCTGGTGCCGCTCGAGCCGGCCGGCGACGTCCGTGGCGTGCGTGGACACGCCCTGTGGCATCCCGGTGCCGGCACGCTCGTCGTGTACGCCTACGACCTGCCGACGCTCTCGGGTGACCGCGGCTATCGCCTGCGCCTCGTCATCGACGGACAGGTCGTACGCCCCGAGATCCGTCTGACGCGTCAGCGTTCCGGAATGGCGGTCGCGGCGGTTCGCTTAAATGGCGATCCCGCACGCCTGTCCGAAGTACAGGTCGTGCGGGATCCGGGAGAGGAGCCCGTGCTCGCGGGCCGCATGGGCCCGCGAGCCGGGTGAATCTGGACGCGCCTCAGGGGAAGCGGATCGCACCCTTCTTGGCGGCCGAGTAAGGCTGCGTGACGGTCGAGCACCGGTTGCTCGAGTCGCCCACGGTGGGGTTGCGGAAGCCGACGGTGACCATCAGCGAGCCCGGGGACGGCGTGAGCAGGTTCACGTGCTTGCCGTATGCCGCGTACTTGATGGTACCGTTCTTCTTGATGGCGACCTTCATGTCGTCGATGTTCTGGGCGCTCGGGACGCGGTCCTTGTGCTTGCGATCCCACCAGAACTTGAAGGTGTTCTTCTTGCCCACCATCATCATCTTCCCGGCGGGAATCATGGCGCAGAGCACCTCAGTGCCGCTCTGATCCCTGATCTGCAGGAAGACGTCCTCCATCATGGGCTTCACCATGAGCCCGGAGGTGGCGAGCGTCGACTTGATGCGCAGGAAGCTCTTCGAGTTCTTGCGCGGCTTGACGTTGCTCTTGCGCAGCGTGGTCAGGAAGGCCTGCGGACCCTCGCAGCAGGCCGGATCCTCGAAGTCGGTCAGGCCGTTGTCGTTGTCGTCGATGCAGTTGCCGCAGATCTCCGTGACCTCGAGCGGCTGGCAGCTCGACGTGTCGATGCTGGAGCAATCCTCCGAGCAATTGAGGAGCGCGCCACCCGGCGAGCCGCCGGGGCAGGTTGCGTCACCGAAGTCCTGGCCGTCGCAGACTTCGCCGCACGCCGGATCGAGGACGCCGTTGCCGCAGCCCTCGGTTGCGCTGCAGTCGGCGGCGCAACCGTCGCACGCGTTCGTGTTCTCGTCGTCGCAGGCCTCGCCCGTCTCGACGATGCCGTTGCCGCACACGGAGCCACCCGGAATCGTGGTGCTGGTCGTGGACGGGATCGTGGTGGAGGTGGAGGACGGCGTGGTCGTGGTCGTGGTGCTGCCGTCGCACGGCCCCTGATCGATGATCGACTGGCAGTCGGTGCTGCAGTCGAGGAACGAGCCGGTGGCCGAGCCTTCGCAGACCAGGTCGCCGTCGCAGGCTTCACCCGGCTCGACGACGCCGTTGCCGCACACCGCCGGGATCGTGGTGCTGGTGGTGGTGCTGGTCGTCGTGGTGGTGGAGCCATCCGGGATCGTGGTGGTGGTCGTGCTGCCGCACGGGCCCTGCTCGAGGATCGACTGGCAGTCGGTGCTGCAGTCGAGGAACGAGCCGGTGGCCGAGCCCTGGCAGACGATGTCGCCGTCGCAGACTTCACCGGGCTCGACGATGCCGTTGCCGCACACCGACGGAATGGTGGTCGTGGTGGTGGTGGACGGGACGGTGGTGGTGGTGCTGCCGTCCGGGATCGTCGTGGTCGTGCTGCCATCCGGGATGGTGGTCGTTGTGCTGCCGCCCGGGATCGTCGTGGTGGTGGTGCCGCACGGACCCTGCTCGAGGATCATCTGGCAGTCGATGCTGCAGTCGAGGAACGAGCCGGTGGCCGAGCCCTGGCAGACGATGTCGCCGTCGCAGACTTCACCCGGCTCGACGATGCCGTTGCCGCACACCGACGGAATCGTGGTCGTGGTGGTGGTCGACGGGACGGTCGTCGTGGTGCTGCCGTCCGGGATCGTCGTCGTGGTGCTGCCGTCCGGGATCGTCGTCGTCGTGCTGCCGCCCGGGATCGTCGTGGTGGTGCTGCCACCCGGGATGGTGGTCGTCGTGCTGCCGCCCGGGATGGTGGTCGTGGTGGTCCCGTCCGGAATGGTGGTGGTCGTGGTGCTGCCGCCCGGGATCGTCGTCGTGGTCGTGCTGCCCGGGATCGTCGTGGTCGTGGTGCTGTTGCCGGGGCAGCCGCTGAAGTCGACGGTGCACTGACCCGTGCAGGTGAGGAACGCGCCGATCACCGAGCTGCCGGGGCAGGTCGTGCTACCGAACTGGGTGGTGTCGCACTCTTCACCGGCCTCGAGCACACCGTTGCCACAGACCGACGCCGGGATCGTGGTGCTCGTGGTCGTGGTCGGCGGCACCGTGGTGGACGTCGAGGACGTCGTGGTCGTCGACGGCATCATGCCCGCAAGCGCGATGCGGTTACGCTTGAGGCGGATGCTCTGCGCCACGAAGCGACCCTCGAGCTCGGCCGAGGTGCCGGCCGAGAAGCGACCATTGGGCGCACACACGAGCGCGCCGATCTTCGACTTGCGGGACGCCTTGAAGCGGGTGCCCTGAACGAAGATGTTGATGTCGTCGGCACCCGTGCTGCCGTTGCGCGGACCAACCTCGGCGGCGTTGCTGGTGGTGACGACGCCAGTGACGTTCAGCGTCGACGGGCCGTCGAACAGCACCTTGCCCTCACGCGACACCTGCAGGTTGCAGATGGTGGTGATGCCCGAGAGGATCAGCGTGCCCTTGCCGCCGGCGCCGCCCTCGACCTTCACGTCGCCGTAGACGCCTGGGGGCAGGGTGACCGTCTGTCCCTTGCCCACCAGCACCGGGCTGCCGGCGTTGCAGGCGGGAAACTCCTCGGGGTAGCCGCAGGCCTCGGCCAGGTCGTCGAAGGGGTTCGTGAATGCCGCCGGGTTGCCACAGGTGGCCCCGGTGCCGGCGCTCACGTTGGCGAACAGGCTGTCGCAGCTCGTCTTGCCGGCGAACTTGGCCGTCGGCGCCGCGACGTCTGAATCGGGCGCATCGAGCGACGTCCGAGAGGAGAACAAGCCACTCGTGACGCCGAGGTCGCCATCGATCACCGTGAGTCGCTTGGCGCGGATCGAATCCTGCGCCAGCAGCACGTATCCGGTGATGTTCGTGCTTTGGGCATTCGCCAGCGCTGGTGTCAGGAGAGCGAGGATGACGAGTTGGCCAGCGAGTGCTCGCAGCGTGAACTTACGCATGTATGGACCCCTTCCGAGAACTTCGGTCTGCACGCCGGGCTGTGGAGCAAGTCGCATGCCCGTAAAAAGCGTTATATCTGCTCGATTTTTTCCTGCTGACCACAGGCATGTACGCCGGGTTCATGCATCTGCGCAAGCCTTCGGAGTACCTCCGCGTGAGTATCTCTGCGCGCATGGCGGCCGCGCACCGAAATGCTGGGGACGTCGTGCCAGGTAGAACTACCGATGCAGCGCCATGCCGAGCGCATCGGGGGTCGCCATGGCATTCGATAAGAAAGGTAGCTCGCACCATGCGGTCCGCCGTCGGTTCCCGAATACAGGGTCCAACCGTGCATGTTCGACCGATCCCGTCATGCGCGGATGATGCATGTAACTGGCATGGATGCTCGGACGAACGCGGAGGCCAGCATCCTCGGCGAAGCGCGTCCGCGAGCACACGAATCGCGCGACCGCGCACGACCCCTGGCTCCGCCGCGGATAACCTTCGTCGCGGCGCGTTGCTGCGGGGTTGCGGCCCACGGCTGGTGGAGTCTATCAACGAGGCCCGGTGGACCTGACCAGACGCAGCCTGTTGCGGCTCGGGACGTTGGCAACCGGCGCTGCAGTCCTCGAAGCGTGCACGCCGCCCCGGAGTCGCTCCACATCCCCCGGCGCCGCCGCGCTGCCCGCTCCCCGTGCCGTGACCACCATGCCGTTTCAGCGCCTGGCCTACGGCACGTCGGCCTCCCAGTTCGGCGACCTTCGCGTGCCGGGCGGGCCGGGACCCCATCCCGTCGTCATGATCGTCCACGGCGGCTTCTGGACGACGGGCTATGACCTCGAGCTGATGACGCCGATGTGCGAAGCGCTCGCGCGCGACGGCACGGCGACCTGGAACGTCGAGTATCGCCGCGTCGGAGATCCGGGCGGCGGATGGCCTGGAACCTTCCTCGACGTCGCCGCGGCCGCCGACCAGCTCCGCACCCTGGCCGGCCCCTATGCGCTCGATCAGCGACGCGTGGCCACGCTCGGGCATTCGGCCGGTGGCCAACTCGCCTTGTGGGCCGCCGGACGTCGATGGATCCGGGACGGCGATCTGTTCCAGACCTCGCCGCTGCGCGTGCAGGGCGCCGTGTCCCTCGCCGGAGTCGTCGACCTGCGTCGCGCCTGGTCGCTCGGCTTCGAGGCGGTCGGTCGTCTCATGGGGGGCACCCCCGACGAGTACCCCACCCGCTACGACACCGGCTCCCCCGCGGATCTCCTGCCACTCGGGGTGCCGCAGGTGCTGCTCCACGGCAGCGACGACCAGGTCGTCCCGGCGACGCTCAGTGCCGACTACCGCGCAGAGGCCGTGGCCCGTGGCGACGACGTCCAGCTCGTTCCGCTGCAAGGGGTCGGACACATGGAGCTGATCCAGCCGACCTCGGCGGCATGGCCCGCCGTCCTGGACGCCGTCCGCGCCGTCGTCACGCTCACCTGATCGCGTCTCAGGCGGCCGACGAGTCGAGCACGTTGCGCAGGAAGCGTCCGGTGTGCGACCCCGCCACGCCCGCGACCAGCGCCGGCGAACCGCTCGCCACGACGTGGCCACCGCCGGCGCCGCCCTCCGGTCCGAGGTCGATCAGCCAGTCGGCCTCCTTCACGATGTCGAGGTTGTGCTCGATCGTGATGACCGTGTTGCCGCGATCGACGAGCCGATGGAGGACGCCGACGAGCCGCTCGGTGTCGGCGAAGTGCAGTCCCGTCGTGGGCTCGTCGAGGATGTAGAGCGTGCGGCCGCGCGATTCCTTGGCGAGCTCGTAGGCCAGCTTGATGCGCTGGGCCTCACCGCCGGAGAGCGTGTTGCTGGGCTGACCGACGGTGAGATAGCCGAGCCCGATGTCGGTGAGGACGCGCAGCGCGCGCGCCACCGGCGGATGCGGCAGGAAGAAGTCGGCGGCTTCCTCCACCGTCATCGCGAGCACCTCGGAGATCGTTCGACCGCCGTAGCGCACTGCGAGCGTCTCGTCGGTGAACCGCCGCCCCTGACAGACGTCGCAGTCCACCCAGACGTCGGGCAGGAAGCTCATCTCCATGCGCACGCGACCCTGGCCGGCGCAGGCCTCGCAGCGACCACCGGCGACGTTGAACGAGAAGCGCCCCGCGCTCCATCCGCGCAGGCGCGCGTCGGGTACCATCGCGAACAGCCGCCGGATGTCGTCGAAGAACCCCACGTACGACGCCGGCGTCGAGCGCGGCGTCCGTCCGATGGGCGTCTGATCGACCTCGACCGCACGGATCAGCTCCTCGACCCCGCGCAGCCCGCGATGCGTGCCGACGCGCCCGACGGGCAGCCCCAGCGCACGCCGCACGGCACGGAAGAGCACGTCGCGCACGAGCGTCGACTTGCCCGATCCCGACACGCCGGTGACGCAGGTCCAGGCGCCGAGCGGCAGGCGGACGTCGATGTCGGCCAGGTTGTGCTCGGACGCGCCGAGCACTTCTAGCCACGCGCTGCTCGCGAGCGACCGCTCCGGCGCACGACGACCACGACCACCGACGAGATACCGTCCGGTGACGCTGCCCGGCATGCTCGCCAGCAGCGCGGGCGGCGCCACCGCGACGACGCGACCCCCGTGCACGCCCGCGCCCGGCCCGAGATCGACGACGAGATCGGCGCGACGGATCGTCGCCTCGTCGTGCTCGACGACCATCACGGTGTTGCCGCGCGCCTTGAGCTCGTCGAGCGCGTCGAGGAGGAGGTCGTTGTCGCGCGGATGGAGGCCGATCGTGGGCTCGTCGAGCACGTAGCAGACGCCGCGCAGGTTCGAGCCCAGCTGTGCCGCCAGACGGATGCGCTGCGCCTCGCCGCCCGACAGCGTGTCGGCGCGACGGTCGAGTGCCAGGTAGCCGAGCCCGACCTGATCGAGGAAACGCAGCCGCGGCCCGATCTCGCGCATGGGTCCCTCGGCGATGGCCCGCTCTCGCGTCCCGAAGCGCAGCGCGGCGACCGCAGCAGCCGCGTCACGCACCGACAGCGCGGTGAGGTCGGCGATGCCGTGACCGTGCACGCGGACGGCCCGCGCGCGAGCGTTGAGGCGCAACCCACTACAGGCGGCACAGGAGCGCTCGACCGTGAAGGCTTCGAACGCGCCCGGGTCGTCCAGCAGCGCCGCCTCGAGCGCGGCCGTGGCGCGCTCGAGCACCAGTGCCCGCTGGCGGGCGGTGAGACGCGACACCGTCTTGTCGAGCGGCACGCCGGCCGCCGACAGTGCCTTCAGCAGACGCCGTCGCACCTTCGCCTGCGTGGCGTCCTCGAACGGCAGGAGGGCGCCGGCCTCGAGCGAGCGCTGCGGGTCGAGAATGCCCTCCGTGTCGAGCTCGCTCCGCACGCCAGCGCCGCGACACTCGCCGCATGCGCCCTGACGGCTGTTGAACGAGAATAGACGCGGGTCGAGCGGCGGGAAGCCGGTGCCACAGCCGGGACAGACGAGCCGTTCCGAGAAGAGCCGTTCGCCCGCAGCGCCGACGATCGCCACCGCGCCGCTGCCGAGACGCAATGCGCGCGCCAGCACCTCGTCGAGTGCCGCCGACGTCGGCGCGAGATCGCTCGCCACCACCAGCTCGATGTCGTGCTCGCGGTAGCGATCGAGCAGCTTCACCTCGGCGAGGCTGACGCGACGGCCGTCGATCCGCGCCTCCTTGAGCTTCAGCTTGCGGGCGCCCGCGAGCACTTCCTTGTGATACCCCTTGCGGCCGCGGACGACCGGGGCGAGCAGCGTGACGCCGCCGTCGCCCATCTCGCGACGCACCTGCGCGATGATCTGGCCGCGCGTCTGCGACCGGATGGGCACGTCGCAGGTGGGGCAGTGCTGCACGCCGAGCTTCGCGAAGAGCAGGCGGAGGTAGTGCGCGACCTCCGTCACCGTGGCCACCGTCGACGTCCGTCCGCCGCGTGACAGGCGCTGCTCGATGGCGACGGTGGGTGGCAGGCCGACCAGGAGGTCGACATCGGGCTTGGCCATGACGCGCAGGAACTGGCGCGCGTACGTCGACAGGCTGTCGATGTAGCGGCGCTGTCCCTCGGCGTAGAGCACGTCGAACGCGAGCGACGATTTGCCGGAGCCGGAGAGACCCGTGAAGACGATCATCTGGTCGCGCGGCAGCTCGAGGCTGACGTCGCGCAGATTGTGCTCGCGCGCCCCGACGACGCGGATACCGGGCGGCGGTGGGGTGGAGGTCCACACCGGCTCGGCGTCACGCACCGCGGTCGCCCGGCCGAGCACCTCGCGCAGATGCCGTCCCGTGTGCGACTCCGGCGTCGCCGCAATGCGCTCCGGCGTACCGGCGACCACCAGACGGCCACCGCCCGCGCCACCTTCAGGGCCCAGCTCGATGACCCAGTCGGCGCACTTCACCACCTCGAGGTTGTGCTCGATGACCAGCAGCGAGTGGCCGCGCTCGACCAGTCGCGACAGGCACCCGAGAAGCGTCTCGATGTCGGCGAGGTGCAGGCCCGTCGTCGGCTCGTCGAAGATGAAGAGGGTGTGCGCCTTGGCCTCGCGGCCGAGATGCGCGGCGAGCTTCAGGCGCTGCGCCTCGCCACCGGAGAGCGTCGACAGCGGCTGTCCGAGGCGGAGGTAGTCGAGGCCGACGTCCGCGAGCGGTTGCAGCCGCGTGCGCACCTCGCGCACGTCGGCGAACGCCACCAGCGTCTCCGCCACCGTCAGGTCGAGGACGTCGCGGATCGACCGCCCCTCCCACCGCACCTCGAGGACATCGGGCTGGAAGCGCGCGCCGTGGCACTCCGCGCACGGCACGTAGACGTCGGACAGGAACTGCATCTCGATGCGTTCGAAGCCCTCGCCGGTGCAGGTCTCGCAGCGCCCCCCCGCGACGTTGAACGAGAACGTGGCGGCGGTGTAGCCGCGCAACCGCGCCAGGTCGCTTTTCGCGAAGCAGGCGCGGATGCCGTCGTAGGCTCGCAGGTAGGTGGCGGCATTCGCCCGCGGCGTCGAGCCGATCGGCGACTGGTCGACCATGATCGCCTCGGCGATCCGATCCGCGCCCTCGATGGCGCGGCACGCACCCGGCACCCCGTCCGGATGACCGAGGCGCTTGCGCAGGCCGCGATAGAGGACGTCCTCCACCAGCGTCGACTTGCCCGACCCCGATACCCCGGTGATCGCGACGAAGCAGGTGAGCGGTACGTCGACGTCGACGTCCTGCAGGTTGTGCGCGCTCGCGCCGCGGATGCCGAGCATCAGCGCCGGCATCGGCTTCTTGCGCTTGCGCGGGATCGGAATGCGACGGCGACCCGAGACGAAGTCGGCCGTGACCGAGCCGCGGGCGCGCGCGAGGTCGCGCGTCGGGCCGGCGAACAGCACCTGCCCGCCGCGCTCGCCGGCACCGGGCCCGATGTCGATGACGTGGTCGGCGGCGCGGATGATGGTGGGGTCGTGCTCGACGACGACCACCGTGTTGCCCTGGTCGCGCAGCCGGTGCAGCAGGCGCACCAGTCGTTCGGTGTCGCGCGGGTGGAGGCCGATCGACGGCTCGTCGAGCACGTACAGCGTGTTCACCAGCGACGAGCCCACCGCCGTGGTCAGGTCGACGCGCTCGAGCTCGCCGCCGGACAAGGTGCGCGACTGGCGGTCGAGCGTCAGGTACTCGAGCCCCACCTCGACGAGATAGCGCAGGCGGCTCCGCACCTCGTCGAGTACGAGCGCGGCGACGGTGCCGGCCTGGCTCTGCTCGACGACCAGCGCGGCGAGGAAGCGCTCGGCGTCGCCGATCGGCAGCTGATTGACGTCGGCGATCGTGAGCCCGCCGATACGATAGTCCAGCGCCTCGGGACGCACGCGGGAGCCATTGCACGCCGGGCAGAGCGTGTAGCTGCGGTAGCGGGCGAGGAAGACCCGCACGTGCATGCGATAGGTGCGACCCTCGAGCCACTTGAACCATCGTCGCACGCCGGGATAGCGCCCGTGGCCCTTGCCGCCGCCGTCGAGGATGAGCGCACGGTGTGGTGCCGGCAGCTCGGCCCACGGAGCATCGGTCGCGATCCCCATCTTGCTGCAGAACTTCAGCAGTTCGCCGCGCTCCCAGGTCGTTGCCTTCGTCGACCATGGCTTGATGGCATCGTCTGCGAGGGCGCGCTGCGGATCGGGCACGACGAGGTCGAGATCGAGATCGATGACCCGGCCGAAGCCGCGGCAGGTCTCGCAGGCGCCGAGCGGGCTGTTGAACGAGAACAGGTTGGGTACCGCCTCGCGGACGGCGAAGCCGCAGGTGGAGCAGGTCGGCGACGTCGAGAATCGTTGCGTCGTCCCGTCGGTATCGGGGAGCACCACCGTCGCGTGGCCGCGTCCATGCCGGAATGCCTGCTCGAGCGACTCGACGAGACGGCCGCGCTCGCCGGGGCGGAGCTGGATGCGGTCCTGCACGACGCGGATGTCGCTGCCGGGCGGGGGTGTCTCGAGCTCGTCGAGCGCGATGGTGCCGTCGGGCCCGAGGATGCGCACGAAGCCGGCGCCGAGCAGTCCTTCGCGAGCATCCGCCCAGGGCAGCTCGGCCGGGAGCGGTACGGTGAACGTGACCAGTGCACGCGCGCCGGCGTGCCGCGCCACCAGATCGGTCGCCGCGCTCTCGGGCGTGTCCCGCACCACCGGTGTTCCGCAGTGACGGCAGTGCGGCACGCCGACGCGGGCGAACAGCAACTTCAGGTAGTCGTGCACCTCGGTCATCGTGCCCACGGTGGAGCGCGACGTCTTGACGGGGCGGCTCTGGTCGATCGCGATCGCGGGCAGGATGCCGTCGATGCGGTCGACCTGGGGTCGCTCCATGCGATCGAGGAACTGCCGGGCGTAGGTCGAGAAGCTCTCGACGTAGCGTCGCTGGCCCTCGGCGTAGAGGATATCGAAGGCGAGACTCGACTTGCCTGAGCCCGAGACGCCGGTGACCACCGTGAGGCGACCGACCGGGATCTCGACGTCGATGTTCTTCAGGTTGTGCTCGCGAGCACCGACGATCCGGATGCTCGCGGGCGACGTACTGGACGCGCTCCGCACTCTGGGCAAGCGCTGCAGTATAGCCGCGACGCCGGTCGTGGAAAGGGCCGCGTGCTCAGCGCGCGCCGGCGGCGGGACGCATCGACGTCGCCGTCGGCGGCACCAGCGTCAATCCGGACGACAGTACCCGCGCGTCGGTCGAGACGATGTCGTAGCCGACACTCTCGCCGTCGCCGATGAGTGCCCCGACGCCCACGATGGCGCGACGGACGCGCGCGCCGCGACCGACGCGACACCCGTCGAGCAGCACGCAATCCTCGAGCTCGGCGCCGGCATCGACGAAGACGCCGGCCCCCAGGACCGAGCGCACCACCTCGGCGCCACGTACGCAGGTGCCGTCACCGAGCAACGTGTTGAGCACGTGCCCCGGGTGGCCGCTGACGTCGCACACGACCTTCGCCGGCGTCGTCCCGCTGCCGCCGGCGCGGAGGCTCCAGTCGCGGGCCCACAGGTCGAGCGGCGGATCGGGGAGACAGAGCGCCATCTGGGCGTCGTAGTAGGCTTCGACCGTGCGTGGATCGTGCCAGTAGGCATCCCGCCCCGTGGCGGGCGTGCCGGCGACGGCGCCGGCCGCCAGCTGCCCCGCGCGCAAGAGGATACCTGCCACGGCAGCGTCATCATGCGCACTCAGGGCGTCGAGCTGCGCCAACAGCGCCGGCAGCGCGCCGGCGCGCAGCACGACGTCGCCGGTCCACAGCATGGCCAGCGGCGAATCGGTGGCGTGGGCGACCGCGGCGCGTGTGATGCGTCCGTCGCCATCGAGCTCGACGAGCAGGCCATGCCCCTCCGCGACCGACAGGACCGGGATGCACGCCAGCGTGACGTCGGCACGGCGCGCCGCGTGCGTGGCCAGGAGCGGGTGGAGGTCGGCTGCGAGCAGGTGATCGCCGGCCATACCGACGATGGTGGCGCCGCGAGCCGTGGCGGCCGTCACGGCACAGGCATCGAGCATGCGGCGGAGACGACCAGCGTCGGGCACGGCGGCGGCGCGGACGCGTGGCAGGCGCTGCGGGCCGCCGGCGGGGAGCATGTCCGGACGATACGCCGCCAAACCGTCGATCGTGGCCGCGACCACGATCTCGACGTCACGAATCGACGCGTGGAGCAGCGTCGAGAGGGCGAGGTCCATGACGCGATGACGAACCGCGAACGGGGCCAGCGCCACGTCGTCCGGGAGCCCGAGGAACGTCAGCGGCAGTCGGTGATCCGGCGCCGCTCCCACCACGACCACCCCGACCGTTCGCCCCATGCCCACCCCCCGGTTGCGTTCCGCACCCTGGACCGCGCGTGTACCACGCGCGCATGGGGACCGGAAGATAGGTTACTGGTAGGCGACGTGACGCGTGGTCAATACCTGGAGATCCGCGATCAGCTCGCGTACGGCGGCGCGCGTATCGCGCGAATTGCGGCGCAGCTCGCGCTCGAGCTGGATGCGACGGCCGTCGCGCAGGGAGCGGTTGCGGAGCTGGAGGTGGGCGCGCTGCATCTCGGCGCGGCGGTCGAGGAGTCGATCGACCTTGGCGAGCGCCAGCAGCCGTACGCGTGGCTGGGGCGAGCCGTCGGCCACCGACAGCAACCGCGACAGCAGGCCGACGTGGTGGCGGCCGATCTCGTCGGCGAGCCGCGGATCGGCACGCACGATGATGAGGCAGAAGGCGACCTCGAGCTCGCGCAGGGCCGCTTCGGTCTGGCCGCTCTTCAGGTGCGCGTCGGCGCGCAGGACCCGGGCGACACAACGGCTGAAGCGAGCACGCTCGATCGCAGCCAGGACAGGGGTGAGCAACGGCTGCGCCAGCAGCACCACCAGTCCGACTACCAATGCGAGGGCGAGGGGCAGGAGGACGAGCGCGACGAGCGCGGTCGACATGCGAGTACCGTGAACTGTAGGGGACACCCCGTGCGGTGACAAGGGGCCTCGGTGCTATCGGTCAGTTCAGAGCAGTACGCGGTAGTCCAGCGCCGGGAACGGGTTGTCACGATCCTCGAGCACCGCGAGCGCGTGGTCGTCGACGGCGTTGCGCTCGACCTCGTCGCACAGGCGTTGGCACCGCAGCAGGTTGTCGGTCGTGCGACGGACGGCATACTCGGCCGTCGTCTCGCGCGACATCATGAACGCCCAGTCGCTCGCCTGCGCCAGCAGCAGCTCGCGTAGCGCCTGCGTCAGGGCGCGGCGCGTGCGGTCGTTGGCGCCGGGGTAACGCCGGCAGAGCGTCAGCAGGCGCTCTCCGGTGGCGTGCAGGTGCGGATAGACCCAGTCGTTCTGCGACGCCAGCCACACCTCCTGATGCCCCTTCCACCCCCAGGTGCTCGCCGCCGGCGTCGCCTGCTGCACGACGGGATGGCGTTCGAGGTCGTCGCCGAGCGTACACGCCTCGAGCTCGGGCGTGGCGGCGAGCTGGCGCAGGACCAGATCGAGCCACTGCGGCCCTTCGAACCACCAGTGTCCGAACAGCTCGGCGTCGTATGGGCACACGACCACGGGCGGTCGGTCCATGGTCCGGGCCAGCCATTCCACCTGGGTCCGGCGCGACGCGACGAAATGGGCCGCGTGCACCTCGACGCGCTCGCGGGCGCGATCCGGGTCATAGGGTTCCTTGGCGTCGGTCTTGCCCGTGATGCGATGGTACTTGATGCCGGTGTGGATGCGCCCGCTCGGTGGGAGCACCGGCCGGAGCTGCTCCTCCGGCAGGTCGAAGCCGATGTCGCGATAGAAGTCGCGGTACCAGAAGTCGCCTGGGTAGCCCTCGTCGGCGCTCCACACCTGCTTCGAGGTGTCGGGGTCGCGGGCGTATGCCGCCACTCCCGGTCCGCAGGCGATGGGGGCGTAGGCGCCGTACACCGGCCGCGGCGTGGCATGCGTGAGCCCGTGCGTATCGACGACGAAGTAGCGGAACCCGGCGCGTGCGAGCTCGGTCTCCAGTCCGGGGGCATAGGCGCACTCCGGCAACCAGAAGCCCTCCGCCGAGCGGCCGAAGAACCGGCGGTACTCGGCCGCCGCCACTTCGATCTGCGCCCGGACGAGCGCACCCGACGTGCCGAGCAACGGCAGGATGGCGTGCGTGGCCGAGGTGGTGATGATCTCGACCAGGCCGCGCTCCTGATAGGTGCGGAACGCGCCCGCCAGATCCTGCTGCCATTCGTCGAGGAAGAGGGTTCGTGCGCGCGTGAAGCGTCGAAGATACATCTCGGCACAGCGGTGGAACGCGGGCTCCGGTCGCGTGCGCCGTTCCTCCTTCTCGGCCAGCTCCACCAGGTGGTCGAGATGGCGCAGGTAGCGCGACCGCAGCAGCCGATCGGCGAGCATGCCGAGCAGGGTGGGGCTCAACGACAGCGTGAAGCGTGCCGGTACCCGGTCGCGGTCGAGCCCATCCAGCACTTCGAGGAGGGGTAGGTACGATTCGGTGATGGCCTCGAACAGCCAACGCTCCTCCAGGAAGTCGTCGTGCTCCGGATGTCGCACGAATGGCAGGTGCGCGTGCAGCAGGAGGGCGATGCGACCCTGGATCATCTGCGCAAGCCCGAACGCTCAGCGAAACGGGAGCGCGTCGCTCGATCCCGACGGCGCGGGCGACGGGAAGGTCGTGGTGTCGCTCGCCAGCCACTGGCCGGACCACTCGGCCGATGCCGGCGCTGACCCCTGACGTCCCATCGTCACCCAGCGGACGCTGGTGTCGTCGGACGCCTGCGCCGGGGGGGACGCCACCGCATTCGAGCGAACCAGGCAGACGAACCGTCCGCTCGGCGCACGCAAGCCGACCTCGACCGACCAGGTATCGTCGGGCTCGACCTCGACGTACCAGCGCTCGGCCCCGGGGGTGAGCGGGAGATCGGCGACCACGCGGCCGTTCGGGTGCACGCCGCGATGCAGACGGAGCACTTCGGCGACGTGCTCCGCCTCCGAGCCGAGCGAGCGCAGCGCCTCGACCCGCGTCACCGGCATGATCTCCCACCAGACGAAGAGGCAGCAGGGATCACGTGCCGTCAGGACCGCTCGATTCATACCGTAGGCCCGGGGCAGGCTGGCCGTCTCGGTGGCCTGCGGCCCGGCGGGGGCAGCCGACGCCGGAATGCTGCCCGCGAAAAACTTGGTGGCCTCGACGGCTTCGTGCGGTCCCTGCGAGGTCGAGCGACCAACCGGAGGAGCCGGCGCGTCCACCGGCGGGATGCCGTGCAGGAAGGGCTCGAGGCTCGCCTGCGCGCGCCGAAATATCTCCTGCGCACACGAGACGATGAGCTCGAGAGCCCCCCGTCCAGCACTCACGACGTCCGTCAAGCTCACGATGACATCGTAGCGGGTCGACGTCGGAGCGGCAACGCACTGCGGCGAGAAATCGCGCTCAGGGGGCGGACCGGGCGTGCTGCGTCAGCGCCGCCAGCGCCGCCGCGGGCTCCGTCGCCCGCAGCAGCGCGCTGCGCAGCTCGGGCGACCGCAGCAGGGTGGCGACACCGGCGAGGATGCGCAGATGAGCGTCGCCGGCATTCGGAGGCGACAGCACCAGGGCCACGATGTCGATCCACACCGTCGGCACGGGCTCGTACAATCCGCGTGACGACACCGCCAGGGCGACGGCCGGCGACGTCATGCCGACCAGACGCGCGTGCGGCACGCCCACGCCGATCTCGAGCACCGCCGTCGACGCCTCCGCTTCGCGCGCGACCACCGCCTTCACGGCCGACGCGACGCCGTCGTCGGCGATGGCGCCCGCCCGCGCGAGCTGGCCGATCAGTCCCTCGACCGTCTCCCGAAACGTTCGCCAGGGGGGCGCGATCGCGATCAACTCAGGACGCAGACGAGCGACGAAACTCATGCCGGCGTTGGTGTACCGCCCTCGAACGCGGATGACAACGAAAACGACGCATCGTGGCGTGCTCGGGCCCCTGCTATGATCACGGCATGCGACGGATCGGCATCCTCACCAGCGGCGGGGACGCACCGGGAATGAACGCGGCGATCCGAGCGGCCGTCCGACACGGGCTGTCGATCGGTCTCGAGGTCGTCGGCATCCGGCGCGGGTTCGCCGGGCTCCTCGGTGGCGAGCTCGAGACGCTCACGCGCAACGGCGTGGCCAACGTCATCCAACGCGGTGGCACCATCCTCGGCACGTCGCGGAGCGATCGCTTCCGCGAGCCCGAGGGGCGGACGCGGGCGGCGGCGCTGCTGCGCGAGGCGCGGGTGGAGGGTCTGGTGGTCATCGGCGGCGACGGCACCCTGCATGGCGCCTCACTGCTGTCGCAGGAACACGGGCTGGCCGTCGCCGGTGTGCCCGGAACGATCGACAACGACGTCTACGGCACCGACTTCACGATCGGCTTCGACACCGCGGTGAACACCGCGCTCGACGCCATCGACCGCATCCGCGACAGCGCCGCGTCGCACGACCGGCTCTTCATCGTCGAGGTGATGGGACGCGCCTGCGCCGACATCGCCCTGTCGGTCGGCGTCGCCGGCGGCGCCGAGGCCGTCATCATCCCGCACGCGCCGAGCGATCTCGCTCGGCTCGGAGCCGACCTCTGGAAGAGCTGGGAGCGCGGCAAGCGGAGCAGCATCATCGTGGTCGCCGAGGGCGGCGAGCAGGGACGCGCGTTCCGCGTCGCGCGCGGGCTGCAGGACATCACCGGGCTGGAGCCGCGCGTGTGCGTCCTGGGTCACATCCAGCGCGGCGGGACGCCGTCGGCCCGGGACCGCATCCTCGGCAGTCGGCTCGGCGCGGCCGCGGTCGACATCCTGCTCGACGGTGGCGGCTTCATGGCCGGTGAGGCGGGCAGTCGCCTGGTGCGGGTTCCACTCGCCGACACCTGGGGCAAGGAGCGCGTGCCGCCGATGGACCTGCAGGAGCTGGCGCAGGAGCTGGTCTGACGGGGGGTGTTTGCCACCCGGCGCCCATCTGCTATCCGGCGGCACCCCATGACGTCCGCACACGGTGACGCCGCCCTCCACCCGACCCGACATCGCATCTCCCTCGCCATCGCCGTTCTCGCGACGGTGCCAGGCATCGTCATTCGCCTGACCGAGCTGCATCTCTCGCACCCAGCGGAGGCGCTGCTCTTCGGCCTCTCCATCGTCGGCGCCGCTTTCATGCTGTCCTGGGCCGCCGAGGTGGCGCAGATCGACATCTCGGCCGGACTCGCGATCGCGCTGCTCGCCTTCATCGCCGTGCTCCCCGAGTACGCCGTGGACATGGTGTTCGCATGGAAGGCCGGGCACGCCGTCGCGGCCTTCGGTCCCGAATGCCGGCCACCGGGCGAGCTACTCGAATCGCCGTGCTCGCTGGCACTCGCCAACATGACCGGCGCCAACCGGCTGCTCATCGGCATCGGCTGGTCGATGGTCGTGTTCATCGCCTGGTATCGAACGAGCAAGAAGGGCGACACCTTCACCGGCGTCGCCCTCGAGCGCTCGAACTCCATCGAGCTGGCGTTCCTGGCCGTCGCCACGGCCTACTCGCTGACGCTGCCGCTCAAGACCACGATCACGTTGCTCGACGCCCTGGTGCTGGTCGGCATCTTCATCGCCTACACCATCCGCATCTCGACGGCGCCCGCCGAGGAGCCGCATCTCGTCGGCCCGGCGAGCTACCTCGGCACGTTCGCCGACTCGCCCCGACGCACGGCGGTCGGGATCATGTTCTTGTTCGCCGCCGGCGTGATCCTGCTCGTCGCCGAGCACTTCGCCGAAGCCCTGGTGGCGACGGGACGCGACTACAACATCAGCGAGTTCCTCCTCGTGCAGTGGCTCGCGCCGCTCGCCTCGGAAGCGCCGGAGCTGCTGGTGGCGGGCCTCTACGCCTGGCGGCTCAACACCGTGGCCGGGCTCGGCACCCTGGTGTCGTCGAAGGTGAACCAGTGGACGCTGCTCGTGGGAACGCTCCCCATCGTGTTCGCCATCGCGTCGGGCACGCTCGGCGGGCTGCCGGTCGAGCCGCGGCAACGCGAGGAGCTGCTGCTCACCGCGGCCCAATCGGTGTTCGCCGTCGCCATCCTGGTCTCCCTGTCGATCTCGAAATGGGAGGCCCTGACGCTCTTCGGCCTGTTCTGGGCGCAGTTCATCCTCGGTGGCATGGTGCCCGAGGAGTGGCACGGCGCGGAGCGCATCGGCGTATCCATCGTCTACCTGTTGCTCGCCGGGTGGATCGGCGTGCGCGAGATGGCGTCCGTGAAAACGCTGATACGCGACGGCTTCCGCACGTCGCACCAGGCGCTGCGGGAGTAGCTAGGCCAGGACCTTGGCGTCGCGCAGGCGGGCGATGGTGGCGTCGTCGTAGCCGCAGACGTCGCGCAGGACCTGGTCGGTGTCGGCGCCGAGGCACGGCGCCGCACGTCGCACGCGCGAGTCGCTGGCCGACATCGTCCACGGCACGCCGGCATGCTTGCGCACGCCGACCTCGGGATGCTCGAGCTCGACGAAGTAGCCGCGCGCGGCCAGGTGCGGGTCGTCCGCCAGGTCGTGGTTCGTCGCCACGGTGAATGCGGGGATACCCGCCGCCTGCAGACGCGCCGTGACGTCGCCGGGCTCGTGCGTCATCGTCCAGGCGGTGACGACCTCTTCGAGCGCGTCTTCGTGCTGCTTGCGGGCGACCACCGTCGCGAAGCGCGCGTCGGCCGCCAGCTCGGGCTGCCCCATGATCTCGGTGCATCGTCGCCACGCGGCGTCGTCCTCGATGGCGATCGCCACCCAGCGATCGTCACCGCCACCGGTGCGGAAGACGCCGTGCGGCGCCATGTGCGGATCACGGTTGCCGTCACGCTCGGGCGAGGCGCCGTTCATGGTCTGCGCCAGCAGACCCTCGGGCAGCACGGCCATCGACGTCTCCCACTGCGACAGGTCGATGTACTGACCCTGGCCCGTCTTCGCACGGTGCAGCAGCGCGGCGAGGACGGCGACGGCGCCGTGGAGGCCGCCGGTCGGGTCGCCGTACGAGACGCCGACGTGCATCGGCGGAAACCCACGGTACCCCGTCAGTGCCGACATGCCCGAGAGCGGCACCTGTGCCGGACCGTACGACACCTTGTCGTGGTCCGGGCCGCTGGCACCGTAGCCGGAGAGCGCGATCATGATGACGTCGGGCCGCAACGCGCGCAGCACCTCGTAGCCGAGGCCCATCCGATCCATCACGCCGGCGGCGAAGTTCTCGACCACGATGTCGCTGCTCTCGCAGAGCCGCTTCGCCACCGCGAGCGCGTCGGGCTGCTTCATATCCAGGGTGACGCTCTTCTTGCCCTGGTTGAACTGGTTGAAGTAGCCGCTGCGATTCTTGCCGGGCTTGAACTCGGCGAAGGGCGGCAGCATCCGGGTCACGCAGACTCGCGTGGCTGTCTCGACGCGAATGACCTCGGCGCCAAGGTGCGCGAGCTGCAGCGTGCAGAACGGTCCCGCCCACACCCACGTGAAGTCGGCGACCCGGATGCCTTCGAGCGGGGCGCGGCGCGCGGTCACAGCAGGCCCTCCGCCGCGAGCACCGAGGCATCGAGACCGATCGCGCCGAGGACCTCGGCGTTGTGCTGTCCGAGGCACGGCGCCGGCCGTCGCAGCGTCCATGGTGTTGCCGACATCCGCCACGGCGCGCCGGGCATGGTCACCGCACCCGCCACCGGATGGTCGATGGTGGCGAAGAAGCCGCGCGCCTGCAGGTGCGGCGACGCGACCAGGTCGCCCATCGTCGACACCGGGGCGAACGGCACGCGGCGCGCCTGCGCCGCATCGTAGAGCTCCTGCACCGATTGCGTCGCGCACCACTCCTGCAGGAACACCTGGAGCGCGTCGAAGTTGGCACCGCGCGCGAGACGATTCTCGAACAGCTCCATCTCGGCCCACTCCGGGTTGCCCATGATCTCCACGAAGGCGCGCCACTGGTGCTCCTCGACGCAGCAGATGAATATCCATCCGTCGCGGCACTCCATGAAGCAGAGCGGCTGGATGGGCTTCGCCCCGAGGCGCGACGCGACCAGGCCGCAATAGGGCCAGTACTCGAACGTCAGCTCGAGGATGGCGGCGATGGACTCCTGGGTCGACACCTCGATGTGCTCGCCGTGGCCGCTGCCGATGCGCGCGAACAGTGCCGCCAGCGACGGGATCGCGGCGTTGAGGCCCGCCTGGAAGCCCGACTGATCGCCGAAGGCCTTGAGCGGCGGCAGCTCGGGATGCTGCGGATCGCCGTTCAGCTGCGCGATGCCACCAGCGCTCCACGTCACGACATCGGAGCCCCGATACGCCGCATGGGGGCCGCGCATCCCGAAGGGCGCGATGGACGTCATCACCAGCTGTGGGTTGATCGCGGACAGCCGCTCCCAGTCGAGGCCGTGCGCGGCCATGTCGGTCGGATGCACCTCGTGGACGAGCAGATCGGCGTCGCGCACCAGGCGGTCGAGAACCTCGTGGCCGCGCGACGACGTCAGATCGAGCGTGATGCCGCGCTTGTTGGTGTTGAGGTAGAGGAACAGGCCGCTCTTCTCGGGGTGCGACGTGCCACCAGGAAACGGTCCACGCTGGCGCGAGCGGTCGCCGCGACCGGGGCGCTCGATCTTGACGACGTCGGCGCCCAGGTCGGCGAGCATCTTGGTGGCGTACGAGGCGCCGACCAGATCGCCGATCTCGAGGACGCGCAGCCCGTCCAGTGCGCCTGCCACGGTCAGGCCCCGGTGGCCAGACGGAGCAGGTCGTCCACGGAGTCGGGCTCGGGGACGTCACCGAACCGGATCATGAGGTCGGTGTGCGAGCGCTCCGCGACCGGCCACTCCTGCACGACCCGCCAGCCCGGTCCGTCCTGCGCCAGGAGCCGGACCCGCTGCTGGTCTTCGGTGAGGCCGATCGCCGCGCGCTCGCTCGGCGTCGTGCTGAAGAGCGCATAGCCCGCCTGCTTGATGGTGACGAAATACACGCCGCGGTCCTACCAGAGCCGTGTGACGGGCCGCAATCAGCGTTGGGTGCAGACGCCGAGGGTGCCGAAGCGGACCGCCCGCGAGTAGGCGATGACGCCGAGGCCGGCGTCGCCGAATTCGCCGAGCGCGGCGAACCCCTGATCGGTGCTGGGACTGCGCGACCAATCCCACGTCGCAGCTAGCAGTCGCTCGCCATGAGCGCGATGCCACAGCAGGGTGTCGTATGCGATCTCGATGGCGCTCCGCCGCGGCGGCACATCGGGACGCGTGGCGCCGAGCTTCGCGAGCACCTCGTCCTGAACCCGGTAGCCCAGGTTGAGGGTGCCCGGCAGCGGCTCGCGACGGGCCAGGAACCACCCCACGGCACATGTCTCGGTGGTGGCGAAGGGCTGGGCGTCGATCGTCCACTCGTCACGCAGCTGATAGCCGACGCCGCGGTGCACCCGCGGGTCGAAGCCGCCGCCGAGGCGCTCGCCGAGTCGCAGCATCGTCAGCGGACCGTCGGGCGTGGCGGCGATGCGCAGCACCAGCACCTCGCCGTCCGTCCGCGCGCGCGCGAGCTCGTCGCGCGAGAAGGGCAGGGTGTCGACCCTGGCACGTTCGGCCGCCGAGAGGGTGGCGAGCGGGTCGAACCCGAGGGCCTTCTCGATCTCACGTGGTCCGAGGACCGCGCCTCCGAGCGTGGTGGTGGCGTCGTCGAGTCCGGCAATCGTCATGCAGCAGTCATCCCCCGATTTGGAACATCTGGCGCTCCTCGGTGGAGCGCCCCAGCGCGAGCAGGTGGCCGGTCGGCTTGTGCGCGACGGCGCGCGCCAGGATCGCAGCGACGGCCTCGATGCCGCCTCCGCCGCGCAGCGCGGCGCGCACGTCGAGCTCGTCGTCGTTGAGCAGGCAGAGGTGGAAACGCCCATCGGCGGTGAGGCGCATGCGGTTGCACGTGCCGCAGTACGGCTCCGTCACCGGGCTGATGAAGCCGACGACACCCGCTGCCCCGGCCAACCGATGATTGCGCGCCTCGTCCGACGGGTCGGATGGCGGCAGCGGCGTGAGCGGACCCAACGCCGCCACGATGCGCGCGCGCGTCTCGGCGCTCGGCACCAGGCCGTCGCGCGCGACGACGCTGGTCTCGCCGGAGCCGAATGGCATCGTCTCGATGAAGCGCACGTGCCAGTCACGGGTGCGGGTGAGCGCCGCGAGCGCGACGACGTCATCGTCGTTGAAGCCACGCACGACGACGACGTTGAGCTTGATGGGACGCAACCCCGCGGCCTCGGCGGCTTCGATGCCCGCCCATATCTCGTCGAGCGAGCCCCAGCGCATGATCCGTGCGACCCGCGCGGGGTCGAGGCTGTCGAGATGGACGTTGATGCGACGCAGCCCGGCGTCGACGAGCGGGCGGGCCAGATCGGGCAGGCGGATGGCGTTGGTGGTCATCGCCAGATCGCCGACTCCCGGCACCGAGCTGATGCGCGCCACGATCTCCAGCAGATCGGCCCGCAGCGTGGGCTCGCCCCCCGTCAGCCGGAACTTGCGGAACCCGATGCCGACCGCCGCCCGCACGACGGTCTCGATCTCGGCGGCGGTGAGCAGGGCCTCGCGGGGGTGGAAGGTGAGGCCGCTCAACGGCATGCAGTAGACGCACCGCAGATTGCAGTGATCGGTGAGCGAGATGCGCAGGTAGTCGATCTCGCGGCCGAATGCGTCCCGCGGCATGCGGGCATCTTCGGTGGCCCCACGCGCGAAGTCAACGAAGCCAGCGCGTCAGACGGCCCGCTCGCTCACACCCTGTGCGACGCCGACGAGGGCATCCCGGAAGGCGGAGGGGGGCAGGTCTTCGATGGCGGCCAGGGCGGCGTCGAGCTCGGCCCGCGCCCGCGCCGCCACGATGTCGAGCGCGCCGGCACGCCGGATCCGCGCCAGCCCGGCCTCGATGTCGACGGCGCCGAGCTCGGGCTCGGCGAACAGCCGGCGGAACTCGGCATCCCGCTCCAGCGTCAGGACGATGGGCAACGATGGGTTGCCGTCGCGCAGGTCGATGCCGCGCGGCTTGCCCGTGACGGCGGTCTGGCCGTCGGCGTCGAGGAGATCGTCGCTCATCTGGAACGCCAGGCCGACGTGTCGCCCACACGCGGCCATGGCTTCGACCACGGCGGGGTCGGCGTCGGCGAGATGCGCCGCCGTGCGCGCGCCGGTGACGAACAGCGACGCCGTCTTGCGCTCGATGATCTCGAGGTAGTCGGCCTGCGTGACGTTGGGATCGTGGCGCAGGCGCCCCTGCATGATCTCGCCCTCGGTGAGGCTGACGCACGCCTCCGCCGCCCAGCGCACGACCTGCGCCTCGAAGCGCGCGCACAGGGCGAACGCGCGGCAGAACAGGAAGTCGCCGGCGACGAGCGTGTCGCCGAGCCCGAACTCCCGCAACGCCGACGGCCGGCCGCGGCGCGTCTCACCGCCGTCGATGATGTCGTCGTGCAGCAGCGTGGCGGAATGGATCAGCTCGAGCGCGACGGCCGCTTCGACCGCGTCACTCCGGCGTCCGTGCCCCGGACGTGCGGTGGCGTGGAAGATGAGCGACATCACCATGGGCCGGATACGCTTGCCGCCGGCACGCACGAGATGCGACGCGATCGTCTCGAGCCGCGGCTCGCGTGACGCGAGCTCCGTGACGAGCCGCTCCTCGACCCGCGCCAGATCCTCGAGCACCGGCTGCGGCACGGCGACACCGGTCGGTGTGGTGCTCCGTGCGAGCGGGTTCGGGGGCACGATGCTCGGAATCAATTGGATGGACGGCCCAAAGTCAAGGAGCCGGCACCGTACTGCATTGAAATCACGGCGAGCCGTCGCTAGTGTCCGCCGATGCCCGACCCGACGCCCGACGCGGTCCGTGAAGCGCTCCGCGCCGTGCTGTTCCCGAACTTCAAGCGCGACATCCTGACGCTCGGCATGGTGACCGACGTGCGCGTCGAGGGCACGACGGCCCACGTCGACCTCCGTCCCGGCACCGACAAGGCCGACGTCCTGCAGCGCCTCACCGCCGACGTCGAGCGCACGGCGGGGCGCGTGCCCGGCGTCACCGCCGTGCAGGTCCACGTCGCCGGTGCCACGGCTGGACGCGGCCGCGATCCCTTCGCGGGCAAGGCGCCGTTGCCGGACGTGCAGTACGTGATCGCCGTGTCGAGCACGAAGGGCGGCGTCGGCAAGTCGAGCGTCGCCGCCAACCTCGCGGTCGCGCTCGCCGGCATCGGTCGGGGCGTCGGGCTGCTCGACGCCGACGTCTACGGACCGAGCGTGCCGATCACCTTCGGCACCAGCGAGCGTCCGCGCATCTCGAGCGCGAAACGCATCCACCCCGTCGAGCGGCACGGCGTCAAGCTGGTGTCGATGGGCTTCTTCCTCGACGACGACTCGCCCGTCATCTGGCGTGGGCCGATCGTCATGGGCATCGTCCGGCAGTTCCTGCACGACGTCGACTGGGGGCCCACGGAGTTCCTCGTCGTCGATCTGCCGCCCGGGACGGGCGACGCCGTGCTGACGCTCGTCCAGCAGGTCCCGGTCACCGGCGCCGTCATCGTCACTACACCGCAGGACGTGGCACTGCTCGACGTCGGCCGCGGCATCGCGATGTTCGGCCAGGTGAGCACTCCCGTCCTCGGGGTGGTGGAGAACATGGCGGGCTACGTCTGCCCCCAGTGCGGCACGGAGGATGCGCTGTTCGGTACCGACGGCGGCCAGCGGCTCGCGGATCACTTCGGCCTGCCGCTCCTGGCTCGGATTCCGATCGCACCCGCCGTCCGCGAAGGGACCGACGCCGGAACCCCGCTCGTTCTGGCCGAGCCGGGGCATCCGGTGAGCGCGATCTTCCGCGCCCTGGCGGAGCGCATCGCGGCCGACGTTCGCACGGGCAGCGACGCGCGTCAGCCGACCGCCTGACGACCCCCTTCTCGGTTGTCATCGCTCGGACTCCGTTGTACGTTCGACCCGCCATGTCGACCATGATCACTGAAGAGTGCATCAACTGCGGGGCGTGCGAGCCGGAGTGCCCGAACACCGCGATCTACGAGGGCGGCAACCAGTGGGAGAACCACGGGGAGACGCACGCGGCGTTGATGCAGGACATCTACTACATCGTCCCGGAGAAGTGCACCGAGTGCGTCGGCTTCTTCGATCAGGAGCAGTGCGCGGCGGTGTGCCCGGTCGACTGCTGCGTGCCGAATCCGGCCGACGTCGAGTCCGAGGAGCAGTTGCTCGCGAAGGCGAAGGCGATCCACCCGGATCATCAGTTCACCGAAGACTTCCCGTCGCGCTTCCGTAAGAAGTAGGCTCGTCGCCGCCCACCGTCCTGCCATTTACAGTTCTAGCGACCTTGAGTATATGAGGCGCGCTCCGCGACGGGGGCGGTCTTGTAGCCCGCGCGAGCGAGGAACATGGGTAGGATTCCCGTCGGGATCGTTGGGGTGGGCAACTGCGCGAGCAGTCTGCTTCAGGGTATCGAGTTCTATCGCTCTGCGGATCGCGACGCAGCGGTAGAGCACATCGGTCTGATGCATGCCGTCCTGGGTGGCTACCGCCCGGACGACATCGAGGTCGTCTGCGCGTTCGACGTCGACCAACGCAAGGTCGGCGCATCACTCGACGTCGCTGCGCTGGCGCTGCCGAACAACACGCGCCCGCTGTTCCCAAAGCTGCCGCGCTCGAGCGTGGTGGTCGACATGGGCCCGGTCCTCGACGGCGTCGCCGAGCACATGCTCGACTATCCCGAAGAGGAACGCTTCGTCGTCGCCGAGCGGCGTGCCGTCGACGTTGCCGACGTGCTGCGCCGCAGCGGCGCGCAGATACTGATCAGCTATCTTCCCGTCGGCAGCCAGCAGGCGACGGAGCACTACGCGCAGGCATGCCTCGACGCGGGCGTCGGCTTCGTCAACTGCATCCCGGCGTTCATCGCGTCCGACCCGCAGTGGGCGGCCGAGTTCGAGCGTCGTGGCATTCCGATCGTCGGCGACGACGTGAAATCGCAGCTCGGCGCCACGATCGTGCACCGCATGCTGGCGCAGCTCTTCGCCGACCGCGGCGTCGTCCTCGATCGCACCTACCAGCTCAACGTGGGTGGCAACACCGACTTCCTCAACATGCTGAACCACGAGCGCACGGGCTCGAAGCGCATCTCCAAAACCGAGGCAGTACAGAGCGTCCTGCCGCAGCGGCTCCCGCGCCAACAGATCCACATCGGGCCGAGCGACTACGTGGCGTGGCAGAAGGACAACAAGATCTGCTTCCTCCGCATGGAGGGACGCGGCTTCGGCAACGCACCGATCGAGATCGAGATGCGGTTGTCGGTGCAGGACAGCCCGAACTCGGCCGGGGTTGTCATCGACGCCATCCGGTGCTGTCGACTCGCGCGTGATCGCGGCATCGGCGGCCCGCTCTACAGCGTGTCGTCGTACCTGATGAAGCATCCACCGCGGCAGGTCACCGACGATCAGGCGCGCGACGACGTCGAGCGCTTCATTCGCGGGGAGCTCGCGCACTGACCACGGCGGTGTGCCGCCCCGGCACGGCGGCGGTCGCCATCGGCGTCATCGGCGTCACGATCGCTCTGGCCCTGCGCGGCATCGCGCAGACGCCGATCGCGGGTCCGACGGGGACGGGTGGTCCGCTCATCGGACCGCGCGTGCGCGCGTGGTACCGCGGGCTGATGGAGCCGTTCGAGGAGATGCTGGCCGGGCTCGGCGTTTCGCCCGACGCGCTCACCTACGCACAGCTCGTCGTCAGCATGCTTGCGGGCGGCGCCTTCGCCGCCGGCTGTCTCTTCCTCGCCGGCTGGTTGACGATCCTGGCCGGGACGCTCGACATCCTCGACGGCGGTCTCGCGCGTCGTGCCGGTGTCGCGAGTCCCCGCGGCGCCCTCGTCGATTCAGTTGCCGACCGCTGGGCCGAGTTCGGCACCTTCGTCGGCCTCGGCGCCTTCTTCCGTCATGACGGGACGATGCTCTTCGTCGTTGCGCTGGCGGCGTTCGCGTCGCAGATGGTGAGCTATGTGCGGGCACGGGCCGAGGGGCTCGGCGTCGAGATGACGGTCGGGCGCGCGCAGCGTCCGGAGCGTTACCTGCTGCTCGGTTTCGGCGCTTGGGTGTCCAGCGTCACGGGCCATCTGCTCTGCCCGCTGCTCGGCTACCAGACGCACGTCGTGCTGGCGTCGGCGCTGATCGTCCTCGCCGTCGTCGCCACCTGGACCGCGCTCGAACGCGGCCGTCACGCGGCGGCGGCGCTGCGGGCGGGCGGGACCCTGCCATGAGCCGCCCCCTCGGCTTCCTGCTGCTCATGCTGGGTCTGGGGCTCCGTCTCGACTCGACGTGGCAGCTGCTGGCCAGCCTCCTCATCGTCTGCGGCGCGGTGGTGTCCGGTCTCGGACTCGCCCGCGGACGCGCGGCTTTCGTCCCACCGGGCGACACGCGATAATCCCCACCGGTGCGCAACACCATCCGCCTGACCCTCGGCATCGCCGTTTCCCTGGCCTGCCTGTACCTGGCCACTCGCGGCACCGACTGGGCGCTGGTGGGCGGCGTCCTCGCCGGTGCCCGCCCCGGATGGGTCCTGGCGGAGGTGGCCGCATGCATCCTGGCCATCGGCATCCGCGCCCAGCGGTGGCAGGTCATGCTCGAGCCGGTCGCGCGGGTCAGCTTCCGGGAAACGTTCTCCGCGACGGCCATCGGATTCGGTGCGACCGCCGTCCTGCCCCTGCGCATTGGTGAAATCGTGCGGCCGGCGCTGCTCGGACGCCGCACGGGCATCGGCCTCA
>DASYLJ010000142.1:0-7116 GCA_036009625.1 Binatia bacterium | reverse complement strand
ACACGGGCCGCCGTCGTGCCAGCACGAGCACGGGGATCAGGATGGCGGCGGTGAGCTCGAGCCAGAACAGCTCGAGGAACGCCAGCTCGGTGGCGAACGCCTGCGGTGTGCCGGCGGCGAGGAGATGCTCGGTGCGCACCTGCAGGTACGCGTCGAGCCCGGCCACGCCGAGCGCGTAGCCGAGCTGCTGGCTCAGCACGAACAGGCCAGACGCCGCGCCGATGTGCTCCGGCGCGAGCGACCGGAACGCCATCGTCGCCAGCACGGCCGTCAGGATGCCGAAGCCGACGCTACTCAGGACCGCCGGCCAGATCGCCCCGAGCTGGGTCAGGCCGGGCGTGTAGTGCGTGAAGCCGACCTTGCCGATGCCGAGCAGGACCAGGCCGGTCGCGAACACCACGAACGGTCGCGTCCGGCCCAGCGCCGGGCCGGCGATCATCAGGCCCGCCATCATCCCGATGCTGCCGAACGCGCCGCGCACGCCGAGGAAGGTCGCATCGAAGCCGAGGACGCTGCCCAGCATCGCGGGCTGGAAGAAGGCCGTCGAGAACGCCCCGATGCCGAAGCACAGCAGGGACACGGTGGCGAGATCGCGGCTCGCGAACGGGCGCAGGTCGACGATGGGGTTCGGCGTCCGTCGCGCATGCCACGCGAAGCCGGCGAAGCCGGCGATCGCCGCGACTGGCAGCAGGAACACGCTCGGCGTCTTGTGCCAGTCGACGTTGTCGCCGATGTTGAGGAACGCGCCGAGCGCCAGGATGCCGGTGCCGAACGTCGCCAGACCGAGCCAGTCGACGGCGACGGCGCGCGGCGATCCGACCGGTGCCGCACGCCACACGAGCGGCAGCGTGACGACGGCGACCGCGAAGGCCGGCGCGAAGATCCACGGCCACGAGAACTGCGTGCAGAGCCAGCCGCCGAGCAACGCGCCGATGAGTGCGCCCGCCGTGCCGCCTGCACCCCAGATCGCCATGCCCGTGCCGCGTCGCGAGCCCGGGAACAGCGCGACCACGAGTGTCTGCGTCGTCGGCAGGAGCGGCGCGGCGAACAGGCCCTGCACGAAGAGCAGTCCGACCAGCGGCAGCAACCCGCGCGTCACCGCCGCCAGTCCCGAGGCCACGATCGTGCCGGCGATGCAGACGACGAGCAGACGGCGCGGCCCGAGGCGCTGCAGCAGGAACGCGGTCAGCGGCGTCGCACACACGGTCGCGATCAGATACGCGTCCGCGAGCCACATCACCTGCGCCGGCGACACGCCGAGCGCCGCGCCGATGGCTGGCAGGGTCACGCCGACGGCCGCGATGTTCAGCGTCGTCAGCATGTTCACGAGCAGGATCAGTCCGACGGCAGGTCCCATCGATTCCACCGGTTGCGGCCGCGGCCGCGACGTTCGCGCGCGTCGCTGGCGACCGTGAGCGTCCAGCCCTCGGTCGGCTCGCCCTCGAGGTCGAGTCGGCTCGCGATGTAGAACAGCCGCTGCGTCTCGGGTCCCTGCGCCGTCACGAAGCGATCGCGCAGGTAGTAGGGCGGAATGGCCTGGTAGTGGATGACGGCGCGCACCAGCGCGGCGCGTCGGACGAAGCGCAGCGGTATCTGGTAGAGCACGTCGTCGGTGCCGCTGCCGTCGAAGTACGACGGGTCGCTGGTGCCGACCGGCTTGGTCTCCTCGGCGAACTGCTTCGTCACGGACCAGCCCATCGGCTCGAGGCGGTTGTCCTTCACCTGCTGCTTCAGGGCCAGGAAGCTGGTGGTGAGGTTGCCCTGATCGTCGAGGTGCCGGTCCTCGAAGATCTGCACCTGGCGCTCGTCGGTGATGACGTCGTGATGCGGCTCCCACTCGGTGCGGCTGAACTCGGTCGCGAGCGCATTGCCGTCGCGGTCGACGATGACGCCGAGCGGATTCGTCCGTCCCGAGCCCCACAGTACGCGACCGCGCTTGTCCTCCACCACCACCTCGACGAAGGCGCGCCGGAAGCCGACGCCCGACGGGAAGCGGTGCCCGGCCTTGTTCGTCACGCGCACCGCCACCTCGAGGTGTGCCGGCGTCTTCCCGCTGCGACGCACGCGGCGCAGCGAGCGCAGCTCCACCGTCGCCGTCTCCTGCGTCGCGATGCGCGCGGCCTGATCCTGGGCCAGCAGCAGGCTCATCGCCGGGTTCTCGCTGGTGGCGATGTTGCCGTCCACCGGAATCACGCCGAGCAGATCGGCGAACTGCTGGAACATCTCCATGACGAAGAGGTTGATGCCGACCAGCAGGTGGCGCGCGTAGCCGTCGCGCACCGGCAGCGTGACGTCGGCATCCGGCGCAGCGTTCTCGAAATACGGGTAGCGGTCGTCCTGGATGTTCGCGATGCGGAACGCGAGCGGCTTCGACGGGTCGTCGAAGTTCCCGGGCATGTGGCAGTCCTGGCAGCTCTTCAGGGTGCCGGGCTCGGAGAAGACGCTGTTCACCCACTCGAGGTAGGTCGTCTGCTCGTGCGCCGTCGGCGCCGACGCCATCTGGGCCGGGGTGTAGGGCTCGCCGACGTCGAGGATCGGCGTGAGCACCGTGTGGCACGAGCCGCACAGCGCCGAGTCGCCCATCTGCGTGCCGAGCGTCGGCTGCGCACCCACCGCCTGCTGCATCGCGTACGGCAGCGGGTCGTCGTACTGCCCGTAGAGCTCGTCGGCCGGGCCGAGGATGAACTGGCCGGTGAACGTCGACGGATCGCCGAGCCCCTCGGCGGCGACGTGATGGCACGACGCGCACGACACGCCGTCGCGCGCGAGCGCGGCGTAGGGCGCCATCGGATCGTCGCCGACGGCGTAGGTGGCGGCGAGCGACATGAGACCGGAGCCGTTGGTGTCGAGCGCCAGCTGCCGCTTCCCCATGACGCCGTGGCAGGTCATGCAGAAGTCGTCGACCGAATCGCCGAGCTCGGGGTGCAGCGCACGCTCCGACTCCAACTGGGCGCGGAACACCGGGTCGCGACCGGCGAGCCCCATGAGCGACGCGCTCCACTCGCCGTACGGCGACAGGTTCAGGTTCTGACCATCCACCTGATGCATCATGTTCGGGTAGAGGCCGTGCAGCAGCGAGTCGGCGTCGTGGCAGCCGCCGCAGACGTCCGAGGTCACGAACGGCTTCGGCTCCGCGCCGGGTACCGGCACGACGTGATCGTTGCTCTGCTGTGGCAGCGGCAACGCGGTCGCCGGCGGCGGGATCTCGGAGAAGAGCCCCACGAACGACGGATCGGGCACCGGCAGCGGGTCGGGCAGATCGGCCGGCACGACGGGTGGGACGTGCGGCCCCGGCGCCGGCATGACCCCGTTCGGGCCGGTGTCGATGTCGCCGTACGTGACGATCGGGCCGGTGACGTTCGAGATGCTCGCGAACAGGAGATGCTCGTTGTCGGCGGCAGCGTGACACGCCACGCAGTACGGCAGGAACGTCTCGCCCGAGTCGTACGACGGATCGTGCGCGTCCACGTAGGCCCAGTACCAGCCGTCGCGCGACGCGCTGCCGTCGCGCAGCATGATCGTCCAGCCCCCGAGCGCGGTCGGGTCGGTGGAGCCCGGCCCGTCGTACTGCTCCTTCACCACGACGGTGCCGTCGGGGAACGACTGGCCCGGCGGACGACCGTCCATGAGCCACTGGAAGACGTCGGGCGGATAGTGCACGCGGACGTCGCCGTGCACCGAGAAGTACGTGCCGTCGACGATCGGGCCGGTGGCGCGGACACGCAGGTCGGCCATCCAGCCGGCCTCCTCGTAGCAGCGACTCTCGAGGAACGGGCGCAGCGCCTCGGTCGACGGCGCCAGCGGCGTCGCGCAGTCGTAGGCATTCGCCACCACGACCGGCGCGCTCGCGAGCACGAGCCAGGTCAGGATTCCGACACTCCGAGTGATAGCCATCCCGGAGCATGTATCGGCCGACAGCGCGTCGACCTTGATCCGGTCAAACGAAGGCGCGCACGGCCCACCATCCGAGCAGCGCCACCACGGCGCCGATGCGGACGGTGTCGGAGCGCACGGGCTGGACCGACGCGGGCAGGAACGCCGCCGTCACCGCCCACAGTGCCACCGGCAGGCCGAACGGATGCTGGTGCAGCGACGCGCCGACGTGCCCCTGCGCCAGCAGCGCCAGCGATCGCGTCATGCCGCAGCCGGGACAGTCGTGGCCGGTGAGCGCGTGCACCGGACAGAGCGCCGGCAGCCGCGGCAGCACCGCCGCCACGTCCCATGCGCCCAGCGCGTGGCCGACGGCGGCGACGCCGAAGACGGCGACGCCGGCGCGCAGCAGGCTACGCGTCGAACCAGCCATTGATCTCGCTCTGCTGGATGGCATCGGCGACGAGCACGAGGCCGAACACCGACAGCAGCAGGCTGATCAGCGCCAGGTTCTCGTTCGGCGGCCGCCCGACGCGCGTGTTCACCTCGGTGATGACGAGCCCCATCCGGTACTGCGTGTACACGTGGTAGATGCCGCACGTGATCAGCGTCAGGAAGAACCAGCTCCAGAAGCGGAACTCCTCCTTGCCGATGAAGGCGTTGAGCGCCCGGAACTGCCGCGCCTGCCAGAAGAGGTTGTAGATGCCGCAGGTCACGATCGACAGGATGATGTCCGTGGGGATGCTGCTGGCCGCATCCTCACGCGCGATGGGGTACGTCCGTGTGTCCACCATCCGGCTTTCTAACCCGGATGGCCACGGGCTCCAAGCTCAGTCGCGCAGCGACAGGGCCTGACGGGGGCAGCGCCGCACCGCCAGCTCGACCTTCGGGCGCTGCGCGTCGTCGATGGACTCGACCAGCACGCGCGCGAGGTCGTCGTCCCCGACGACGAACACCTCGGGGGCGACGTTCATGCACACGGCGTTGCCTTCGCAGAGAGCGGTATCGACGACGACTCGCATGGGCTCATCTGCAGCGAGCGACGGGCGCCCGTCAAGCCGCGCGCGTCGGCTTGACAGCTCGAAGCGACGCACCCTATGGCCTCGATCGATGGCCGACGCCCCGCCGCCCATGAACTTCCTCGACGTCGACTTCTACACGTCGGATCCGTACGACGCGTACGCCTGGCTCCGTCACCACGCACCGGTGTGGTGGGATCCGACGAACGGCTTCTGGGTGGTGACGCGCCACGAGGACGTCGCCTTCATCTCGACGCACTCCGATCTGTTCTGCTCGAGCCAGGGCTATCGGCCGAACGTCGGCCCCGACCCGTCGCTGATCTCGCTCGATCCGCCGCGCCACACGGCGCTCCGTCGCCTGATCAACAAGGGGTTCACGCCGCGCATGGTGTCGCAGCTCGAGCCGCACGTGCGCGATATCGTGCGCCGCACGCTCGACGGCGTGGGGCCGCGGGGCACGTGCGACTTCGTGGAAGACATCGCCATGCCGCTGCCGATGCTCGTCATCGCCGAGCTGCTCGGCTACCCGCAGGAGGACTGGCAGCGGCTGCAGCACTGGTCCGACGAGATGAACATCGGCGATGCCAGCCACCCGCTCGACAAGGTGATCGAGGCGTACCAGGCGTTCTGCGCGTACCACGAGCCGATCGCGGCAGCGAAGGCCGACGGCCCGGGCGACGACCTGCTCTCGAAGCTGATCCACGGCGAGATGGCGGGCGAGAAGCTCGACGCCGACGACGTGCTGCGCACGGCACTGCTGCTGCTGGTCGGCGGCAACGAGACGACGCGCAACACCGTCGCCGGCGCCATGCTGGCGCTCATGCAGCACCCCGAGCAGCGCGACCGCCTCGTCGCCGACCCGCAGGGCCTGCCGGTGGCCATCGAGGAGTTCCTGCGTTGGGTGACGCCCATCATGAACTTCCGTCGCACGGCGACCCGCGACCTCGAGCTGCGCGGCACCGCCATCCGCGAGGGTGAGCAGGTGATCATGATCCACAGCGCAGCCAACCGCGACGAGGCGGTGTTCGCCGACGCCGACCGGTTCGACGTCGGCCGCGACCCGAACCCGCATCTCGCGTTCGGCGTCGGGACGCACTTCTGTCTCGGTGCCAACCTGGCGCGCCTCGAGATCCGCGTCATGTTCGAGGAGCTGCTGCGGCGCTTCCCCGACATGCGGCTCGCGGGCGGCGGCGCGGTCCGTCGCTACCCCTCCACCTTCATCCGCGGCTGGTCGTCGATGCCGGTGGAGTTCACGCCCGAGAGGAGCATCGATGGCTGATCTGACGGGCCGCGTGGCCCTGGTGACCGGAGGCGGCAGCGGCATCGGCTTCGGCTGCGCGCGCGCGATGGCCGACGCCGGCGCACGCGTCGCCCTGATGGGCCGCGACCCGCAGCGCCTCGAGCACGCGGTGACGTTGCTCGGCGCCGAGCGCGCCATCGCCGTTCCGGGCGACGTCGCCATCGAGGACGACGTCGCGCACGCCGTCGGCCACACCGTCGAGCGCCTCGGCCGCCTCGACATCGGCGTCAACGCCGCCGGCACCGGCTCGCTCGCACCCGTCCACGAGCACAGCGCCGAGGAGTGGTCGCGCGTCATGCGCATCAACCTCGACGGCGCCTTCTTCTCCGTGAAGCACCAGGCCGCCGCGATGGTCGCCGCCGGCCACGGCGGCGCCATCGTCAACATCTCGTCGATCGCCGGCATCCTCACGCACCGCCTGATGAGCGCCTACTGCGTCTCGAAGGCCGGCCTCGAGATGCTGACGAAGTGCGCCGCCGACGAGCTCGGCGAGCATCGCGTGCGCGTCAACGCGATTCGTCCTGGACTAGTCCCGACAGATCTCGCGACGCCACTCACGAGCAGTCCCAAAGTCGTCGAGAACTACAAGTCACTGATGCCGATCCAACGCCTCGGCACGGTCGAAGACATTGCATCGGCCGCCCTCTTCCTGGTGAGCGACGACGCCGGCTGGGTGACCGGCCAGATCCTGTCGGTCGACGGCGGCCACACGCTCCGCGCCGGCCCCGACGTCACACTGATGTTCAGCTAACCCGCTCGACGAGGCGACCGCAGCCGCGCCGGTCGGAGCGGCGGGGGCGGGTGGGGGCATAGCTCGCCCGCAGCCGTTAGCACGCGCCTCATTCTCGCTCCGGAAGCACGGCGCTCGGACGGCGTGCTTCCGGCGAGGACGGCGAGCGTAGCCCCCCCCCCCCCCCCCCCCCCCCC
>DASYLJ010000141.1:0-4266 GCA_036009625.1 Binatia bacterium | reverse complement strand
GATCGTGGCGCGCCTGCGCCTCGCCCGCGAGGACGTCGAGGCCGACGCCCTCGATGCGGGACGCCGTCCCCGTGAACCAGCGCTCGATGACGCCGTGGTTCAGGCCTATGGCCTCGAAGATCTGCGCGCCGCGATAGCTGTACAGCGTCGAGATCCCCATCTTGGTCATGACCTTGAGGACGCCCTCGTCGACGGCCTTGCGGTAGTTCTTGAGCGCCTCGTAGGCGTCGAGCCCGCGGATGACGCCCTCCATCTCCATGTCGCGCAGCGTCTCGTAGGCGAGATACGGGTTCACCGCCGCCGCGCCATAGCCGAGCAGCAGGCAGAAGTGCTGTACCTCGCGCGGCTCGCCAGACTCGACGACGATGCCGCACCGCATGCGCATGCCTTCGCGGATGAGATGATGGTGCACTGCTGCGGTGGCGAGCAGGCTCGGGATCGGCACCTTGCGCTCGTTCACGCCGCGATCGGACAGGACGATGATGGTGTAGCCCTGCGACACGGCGTCGGACGCGCGCTCGCAGAGCTCCTCGAGCGCCGCCTCGAGCCCGTCGCCGCCCATGCCGGCGTGGAAGAGGATGGGCAGGGTGACGGCGCGCAGCGTGCCGGCGTCGAGCGCCTTCACCTGCGCCAGCTCCTCGTTCGTCAGGACGGGGCTCTTCAAGTGCAGCTGCGCGCAGTGCAGCGGCGTCTCGTCGAACAGGTTCTGCTCGGGACCCATGGTGGTCTCGACGGACATGACGAGCTCCTCGCGGATCGGATCGATCGGCGGGTTCGTCACCTGGGCGAAGAGCTGCTTGAAGTAGTTGAACAGCAGCTGCGGGCGCTCGGAGAGCACGGCCAGCGGCGTGTCGGTGCCCATCGAGCCGACGGCCTCCTGGCCGTTCAAGGCCATCGGCGTCATCAGGATGCGGAGATCCTCGATGGTGTAGCCGAAGGCCTGCTGGCGCGTGAGCAGCGTGTCGGGGGCATAGGCCGGCGGCACGTCGATGGGGGCCGGCAGGTCGCCGAGACGACGCAGGTTGGCGTCGATCCACTGGCGATACGGCTTGCGCGCCGCCATCGCTTCCTTGAGCTCGTCGTCGCCGATGATGCGGCCCTGCTCGGTGTCGATCAGGAACATGCGACCCGGCTGCAGGCGGTCCTTGTGCTCGACGTTGTCGGCGGGAATGTCGAGGACGCCGACCTCGGACGCCATCACGACGAAACCGTCCTTCGTGACGACGTAGCGCGACGGGCGCAGGCCGTTGCGGTCGAGGATGGCGCCCATGACGCGGCCGTCGGTGAACGCGATCGACGCCGGGCCGTCCCACGGCTCCATCAGCGACGCGTGGTACTCGTAGAACGCGCGCTTGGCGGGGCTCATGCCCTCGTGGCTCTGCCACGCCTCCGGGATCATCATCATCACGGCGTGCGGCAGCGAGCGGCCGGTGTTGAGGAGCAGCTCGACGGCGTTGTCGAACATGGCCGAGTCGCTGCCCGCCGGATCGATGATGGGAAAGAGCTTCTCCACGTCGTCGAAGCGGTCGGTGGCGAACATGGCCTGGCGCGCGTGCATCCAGTTGGCGTTGCCGCGCATCGTGTTGATCTCGCCGTTGTGGGCGATGAAGCGATACGGGTGGGCGCGGTCCCACGACGGGAACGTGTTGGTGGAGAAGCGCTGGTGCACGAGCGCCAGCGCCGACACGAACAGCGGGTCCTGCAGGTCGTGGTAGAAGGCCGGGATCTGCTCGGGAAGCAGCAATCCCTTGTAGTTGATGGTGCGTGACGACAGGCTCGGCAGGTAGAAGCGCTCCGACTCGGGCATGTCGGACGTGCGCACGAGGTGCTCGACGCGCTTGCGGATGACGTACAGCTTGCGCTCGAAGGTATCCTGGTCGGGCGTGTCCTTGCCGCGACCGATGAACACCTGGCGGACCGTCGGCATGATGCGCTGCGCCTGCGGGCCGGGTGCCTCGCGATCGATGGGCACGCGCCGCCAGCCGAGGAGGAACTGCCCCTCCTCGCGGATCACCTTCTCGATGATGCGCTCGCACTCGTTGCGCTGGTTGATCTCGGCGGGCAGGAACACCATGCCGACGCCGTAGGCGCCGGGCGCGGGCAGGTTGATGCGGGCGGCCTTGCACTCGCGACGCAGGAAGTCGTCGGGGATCTGCACCAGGATGCCGGCGCCGTCACCGGTGAGCGGATCGCACCCGCACGCTCCGCGGTGCGTCAGATTGCGCAGTACCTCGAGGCCCTTCTCGACGATCGAATGCGAGCGATCGCCCTTCACGTTGACGACGAAGCCGACGCCGCAGGCGTCGTGGAAGATGCGGGGATCCCGCAGGTACTGGGTGGGCTTGCTCATTGCGCTCTCCGGAGCTGTCCGTTGCGCTCCCCCCCACGGCGCGGTCGCTTCGGCGGCGGTGCGTCGGCCGACGGCTCGTCGCGGTGCAGCGACAGCTGCATCCGCTCGGCGAGCGTCGACAGCACGACGATGGTCTCCGTGCGCGACACGCCGTCGAACGACCGGATCTGCGTGATCAGGCGCTCGAGGGAGGAGGTGTTGTTGGTCTTCACCTTGAGGAGCAGCGTGTACTCCCCGGTGACGTGGTGACACTCGAGGACGTCGTCGAGCGCGACGATCTGCTCCTCGGAATTGTCGATCAGGTCGGGGCTGCTCGTGATGACGCCGATGAACGCCGTCACGTCCAGCCCAAGACGCCGTGCGTCGAGCGCGGCATGGTACCCCGCGATGACGCCCGCGGCCTCGAGCTTCTTGATGCGCTCGAGCACCGACGGCGCGCTCAACCCCACCCCTTCCCCCAACCGCGCCAACGACGTCCGGCAGTCGTCCTGCAGCATCTCGAGGATGCGGAGGTCGATGCCATCCAGCTCAGCGTCTGCTCTGTTCCCGAATTTCATGAGGTTCTGTGCCGGTTCCGCCGAACTTTTAGGGGGAGAATGCCGGTTCTGTCAATGGTTCGTTAGGGCATTGCGGCTTTCGAGCATACATGGAAAGTGGACGTGGGCAGCGCGAAGGGGGGTCTTCGATGCGGCGATCTGTGTGGGGGGGCGCGCTGGCGCTCCTGCTCGTGGGGTTCTCGGCGATGTCCGCTCGGGCACAGCCCGTGGCGCAGCGCGTAACGGCGGCCGATACGGCCCTCCTGTTCGGCGGCTCCGACGCCGAGGGCGGTATCGGCGACTGGTACCTGTCGAATGGGGTCGTCGAGGCCATCATCGACGACGTCGGCATCCAGTCCGACCTGGTGGGCATCGTGCCGGCAGGTCAGGAGCCCCCGCTCCAGTCGGCGATCAGTCCGACGGGCGGCACCCTGATCGACATCGGGCTGGTCGGCCGCGACGACGACCAGATTCCGCAGCTGTTCATCGTGGGCGGCCTCAGCACCTCGAATTTCGTCCTCTACGACACCATCGGGGTGCAGGCGCCCGGCGTCATCCGGGCCACTGGGACCCTGCTGATCCCGCCGGTCTCGGTCCGGCCGAACCCGTGCGTCGCGCTGACGACCGACTTCACCATCGCCGGCACCGACCCGTTCCTGACCCTGACGACGACTGCCACGAACGGCTGTGCCGAGGCGGCACCGTTCGGTGGATTTCTCGATGCCATCATCTGGACCCAGCATGGCGTCGTCCCCTTCAGCGGCGGCGGCCGCGGCTTCGATCACGCCGTCCTCGATTTCGACAACCTGGCTGGGGCCGTCGAAACCCCGGCATTCATGGCCGGACCGGGGATCGTCAATCCCGGCGATGGTGTCTTCGACCCGGCGACGGGGACGTCGAGCGGCGAGGTGTCGTACGGGCTCCTCGGCGTCGAGCTCTCCCTCGATCAGGATGGCGACGGGCCGAATCCGCCGGTCGTGAATCCGGTCAACGGCTTCCTCGGCGTCAGCAGCACCCTGGTGACGGCGCTTGGGCCCATCCCGCCGACGGGAGCCGTCGAGCCGGGCGGCACGCTCACCTACACGCGGCGAGTCTACGTCGGCGGCAGCAACGACGTCCGCAGCGTCGCCGACCCGATGCTGTCCGTACTGGCCGTGCGGGCCGGGTTCACCACGGGGACGCTGGCGGGTAACGTCGATGCGGCCGACACCGCCGACGTCGCTGCCAGCATCATCATCACGCGCGTCGGACATTGCACGGGCAATCCCACCGCGACGTGCGGCGCGAACGCCGACTGCGGTGCCGGCGGCCCATGTGCCGATCCGGTGCCGACGCCCGGCTTCACGCCCGGTCAGGCCATCAGCCACGTCCGCACGGACG
>DASYLJ010000140.1:0-4183 GCA_036009625.1 Binatia bacterium | reverse complement strand
CGATCTCGTCGATCTCTGGTGCACCATCAACGAGCCCGTCGTCGTGCTGGTGAGCGGCTTCATCAATGCGGCCGGCGTCGGCGGCAACTTCCCGCCCGGCATCTTCAACTTCGCATCCGTCGTGCAGGCGATCCCGCAGCTCGTGACGGCGCACGCGCGGGGCTACGACGCGTTGCACGCCACCGACGCGATCGACGCGAATGGCGACGGCGTCGCGGTGGCGGCCGGCGTGGTGCACAATATGGCGGCCTTTGCGCCGACGTCGGCCACCAATCCGCTCGACGTCGTCGGCGCGCAGCACGCCGACTATCTCTTCAATCGCGTCTTCCCGATCGCGATCACGACCGGGAATTTCGACGCCAACCTCGACGGTGACGTCACCGATCCGGGTGAAGTGCGTCCCGATCTTGCCGGTCGGAGCGATTTCCTCGGGCTCAACTACTATCTGCGTGCGCGCGCCACGGGTCTCGGCGTGACCGTGACGCCGCTGGTGCCGCTCTTCGACTTCCTGCCGACGCTCGCCTATCAGACGGTCGAGAATCCGGGCGGCTCGCCGTGCCCGACCGAGTGCACCGACTTCGGCTGGGAGATATATCCGCAGGGTCTGCGCGAGTCGTTGACGTTCGCCGGTACGCTCGGCGTGCCGGTCTACATCACCGAGAACGGGCTCGCCGACGCCGCCGACACGCGTCGCGGCAAGTATCTGTACGATCACCTGACGGTCGCGCAGCAGGCCATCACCGACGGCGTCGTCGACCTGCGCGGCTACTTCCAGTGGTCGCTCACCGACAACTTCGAGTGGGCGAGCGGGTACTATCCGCGCTTCGGGCTCTACAGCTACGACCCGGTCACCGGGAAGCGACGGCTCCGCGCCGGCGCCAAGGTCTACAAGACGATCGCGCGCAAGAACGGCATCCCGCAGAGCCTCATCAAGCGCTTCGGTCCGTGACGCCGGCGCGTGCAGGTTTGCACGCGGCAAGGGGGCGGGGGTCCGACGACCGTCTCGTCCTGAACGGGGCGTCACCGGATCGTCGCTGCCATGGCGCCGGTCGTCCATGGAACGGGGGCCCGTTGGTGGCGCGGCCCTTGCTCCCTGGAAGATCGACATGCGTATCCGCAACATCCCGGCGCCGGTCGTGACGGCGGCCCTGCTCGTCCTCGCCCTCATCGCCGTCACCGGCTGGGGCTGGCGCTGGACGGGCGCCCCCGGCGAGCACACGGTCGCCAAGCTCGGACGCACCAAGGCGAAGATGTTCGACGGGACGTGCGTATTCTCTGCCGAGGTCGAGCTCGAGGGCGGGCTGAGCGGCATGTCGTTCAGCCGCAACTACCTCGCCATCAAAGACGCGCTCGTGGCCCTCATGGCCACCAAGAGCGAGTACATGGTGCGCACCGCGGTGGCGCGCGAGTCACTGCGCTCGCAGATGCTGGCGGAGGTGAACCGCGTCGCCGGACGGCCGATCGCGGGTCAGCTCCGCTTCTCCGAGTTCCTGCTCCTCTGAGCGACGTCAGCCCGGCGCGGGCAGACACACGACCTTGATCGTGTCGGAGTCGGGACGTGATCGCTGGCCGAAGACGTCGCCGTAGCCCCGTGCCTTGAGCATCTCGATGGTGCGTACCGGCGCGCCGTTCTGCACCTTGAGCTCGATCGTCCAGGGGCGGGGCTCGGAGCAGACCGAGTCGTCCGTGGGCATGGGGGCGGTCGCGGCCGCGACGATCGCCTGCATCTGCGGGTCGTGGTTCGGACGCGACGGCAGCTCGCCCTTGATGTCGAACGCGTAGACCTTGCGTGGCTGGCAGGTGGGGAAGCGACCGTCGAAGTTGTTGAGGCACACCGACACCATGAAATTGCAGGCGCCGTCGACGGTGGCGTCGACGTCGCAGGTCGGGTCGCCATCGGTGCACTGCAGGTAGGTCGGCTTCGCGGCGGGCATGTTGGGCACGATGCCGTCGAACTCGAAGAAGCAGTCGGTGCGCGCCGCGCCACCGCCCGGGATCGGACATCGTCCCGGGCAGGCGGCATCGGCCATCCGTGGCGCCGCAGCGAGGGCGAGCAGGAGGACCGTGGCGGCGCGCATCGTCAGGGTGCCGGGAACAGCGACGAAGGCAGGCAGGTGGCGACGACCTTGTCGGCGTCGGTGCCGGTGCTCGCGCTGATGGCCTTGACGCGAAGCACCTTCGTCCCGGACCGGAACACACCGGCCCTCGCCAGCTTGAGGGGGACCGTGAGACCGACCGGTGCGGTGCACACGGGCGCTTCGGCCGGGACCAGCGCGGTGAGCGCGTCCTCGATCGCCTGCAGGCTCGGGTCGTGGCGGGGGCTGGTCACCGGGTCGTTCTTCACGTCGACGCTCAAGACCCGATTCGTCTGACAGAAGGGGACGGTGTTCTTGAGGCACGTGACGATTCCGAAGGTGCAGACGCCGTCGGCGACGCCGTCGGCGTCGCAGCTGCTCCCGTCCGTGCAACGCAGGGTGCCATTCTTGCTGCCGATCTCGATGATGCTGAGGTCCGGCGCATCGAAGCCGACGAGGCAGTCCGTCTTGCTCGAGCCCCCCTTGATGTCGCAATCGTCGGGACAGTTGGCCAGGCCGATCGCGGGCGCGAGCAACAGCGCGACGACGGCGACGACGAGACGAGGCCTGATGGTTCGCATCGGTCCGATACCTCCTGGCGGTTGGGCCGGACCGCGTGACGAAGCAGTCGCTGTCCGGACGTCTAGCGCAGAGGAGTATTACGTAGACCGGTGCGTCGCCGTCAACAGAATTCTGCTCGCACCGCGACAATCGAGCTTGCGATCAGTCGGACAAGGCATCAGGGGGCGGCGTGGTGGTGCCCCATCTCCAGCCCGTGCTCGATGACGTGCATCACCTCCGGCCCCGGCTTCGACGCCACCAGCCGCTGCACCGCGGCAGAGTTGGCGCCGCGCGTCGCGAGCAGGAGGACGGCAGCGTAGCTGCGCGTCTCGGGGCGATCGCCGTGCAGTGCCAACGTCACCAGTGCGTCGTCCGCCGCCGGGCCACCGACGGTGATGATGGCGCGCGCGGAGCGCTGCTGCAGGTCACGCTCTTTGCTGGCGAACGTGCCCGACAGGACGGGGAGCGCCTGCGCGCGTCCGGGTGTGCCGAGCGCATCGATGGCGGCGCCGCGGACCGACGCATCGGGATCGCTGGTCGCTGCCTTTTCCACTGCGGTGGTCGCGTCCGCATCGGGCATGCTCGCGAGCGCGTGCAGCGCGGCGGCGCGCACGCCGACGTCGCTGCTCGCGAGCAGTGCCGTGAGCTCGGTCGTCGTCGCCGGCGACCCGAGGCGCGCGCGGGCGGCGAGGAGCGCGTCGAGCATCGCGGGTGTGTCGGTCTCGGCGGCGAGGAGCCCGGGCAATGCCTCGCGCGCGCCGCGCTCCGCCAGCAGGGTGGCGAGGCCGGCGCGTGTCGGCACGGTGATCTGGACGTTGCGGAACACGCGCGCGAACGTGGCGAGCTCGTCCTCGGCGAGCGGCGACAGCGGGCCGAGCTGACGCAGCTCGACCAGCCCGTCGGCGGCGAGCCGGGGGCTCGGGCCAGCGAGCTCGCTGAAGGCGAGGCGGCGGCGAGCGGTGATGGCCTCGGGGCCCTCGAGCGACGCGATCGCCACGCCGTCGGCGATCGCCTGGACGACGGCGGCCAGCTCGGGGTCCGTGGGCGTGGCGATGATGCCGTCGCGCCCGCCCGCCGGAACGAAGAATCGATCGGGGCCGAGCTGCTCGCGGAGGTACGACAGCGGGGGCGCCGGGGCGAGCAGGATGACGGCGCGCTCCTCGGCGAGCAGCGGTGGGCGCTGCGACGCGCCACGCATGTCGACGACGCCGAGCTCGGTGGGGTCGAGGCGACCCTGGAGCACGTGCTCGACGTGGACGCGGTGCACGCGCAGCCGGTCCTCGTCGTAGCTCTCGCTGTGGACTGCCCGGCCGTCGACGACGGCGATCGTGTCGGGGAGCAGCTGGCGCAGTGATCGCACCCCGGTGGTCGGGACCGCGGCCGACGGTGCGTTCACCGTCGGTGGGCGGATGGCCGCGGGATCGAGGGGCGGTCCAGGGGGGACGGTGACGCCCGGCGGTGGCTCGGTCCGGAGATGCTTCTCCGGCGGACCGTGCGCCCCGGCGGGCGTGCCGGCCACGGCGAGCGCCACGAGGGCGCTCGCCGCG
>DASYLJ010000139.1:0-3587 GCA_036009625.1 Binatia bacterium | reverse complement strand
CCGGTCGACAACGCCGCCGTGGGACAACCGAAGCGCGTCGACCTGCGCGACCTGTGCCGCCACTTCCTCGACTTCCGCATGGTCGTCGTCGTGCGCCGGCTCGAGCACGAGAAGCGCAAGCTCGAGGCGCGGCTGCACATCCTGGCCGCGCTCATCATCATCTACGACGATCTCGATCGCGCCATCCGCATCATCCGCAAGTCGGAGTCGCGCGCCGATGCCGCCGATCAGCTGATGAAGGCGTTCGGGCTCGACGAGATCCAGGCCGACGCCATCCTCGAGATCCGCCTCTACCAGCTCGCCCGGCTCGAGATCGACAAGATCCGCGCCGAGCAGGCCGAGAAGCTGAAGCGTCTGAAGGAGATCGAGGCGCTGCTGAAGAGTCCGAAGGCGCGCTGGCAGCTGATCCGCGACGACCTCGAGCGTATCGGGACCAAGTACGGCGACAAGCGTCGCACCAGCTTCGCCGCCGGCGAGGAGCTCACCTACGATCCCGAGGCCTACATCGTCCACGAGGAGGCCACCGTCCTCCTGTCGCGCGACGGCTGGCTGAAGCGGCTACGCGAGGTGAAGGATCCCGCGGCGACGCGACTGCGCGAGGGCGACGCGCTGTACGCGGTCCTGCCCGGCACCACGCGCGACCGCCTCATCCTGTTCTCGAGCCATGGATCGGTCTACGTGCTGCGCGTCGCCGACGTCCCCGCCACCAGCGGCTACGGCGAGCCGGTGCAGTCGCTGCTCAAGTTCGGCGACGGCGAGCGCGTGGTGGCGGCGCGGCTCGAGCAGGACAGCCCCGGTGCCGCGAGCGCGCAGCAGGCGCTGCCCGGTCTCGGCGGGGGCACACCGGCACCGATGGTGCTGGTCGCCACCGCGCGCGGCTACGGCTTCCGCACCGCGCCGGACCTCACCGAGACCACGCGGGCAGGCCGACGTCTGGCGCGCGTCGGCGAGGGCGATGCCGTCGTCACGGTCGAGACCGCGGTGGCGAAGAGTGTCGTCATCGTCACCGCCAAGGGCAAGATGCTGCGCTTCCCGCTGAGCGAGGTGGCGGAGCTGTCCGGCCCCGGTCGCGGCGTCATCCTGATGCGGCTCGACGACGACGACCGCGTCGTCGGTGCGGTGTCGGTCGCCGACAAGGGCCACTTCCTGGTGGTCACGTCGGAAGGTACCGAGCGCAAGCTGGGCGCGCTCGAGGTGCCGCCGGGGCATCGTGGCGGCAAGGGGCAGAAGGTGGTGAAGCGGGGAGGGGTCGCCGCCGTGCGACTTCCCGAGGCGTAAGGGAACGAGTCGATGGCAGCCAGCTACACCGCAAAAGACATTCTCGTCCTCGAGGGCCTCGAGCCCGTCCGGCGTCGGCCCGGCATGTACATCGGCGGCGTCGACGGCTCCGGCCTGCACCACCTGCTGTGGGAGATCGTCGACAACTCCGTCGACGAGGCCATGAACGGGCACGCCGACAAGATCAAGGTCGTGCTGCACAAGGACGGCGCGTCGCTCACCGTCACCGACAATGGTCGCGGCATCCCGATCGACCGGCACACGCAGTACAAGAAGCCGGCGCTCGAGCTCATCCTCACCACGCTGCACGCCGGCGGCAAGTTCGAGGCGAAGAGCTACTTCCACTCCGGCGGGTTGCACGGCGTCGGCGCGTCGGTGGTGAACGCGCTCTCCGAGAAGCTCGTCGCGCGCGTGAAGCGCGACGGCGCCGAATGGGAGCAGACGTTCGCGCGCGGCAAGGCGACGGGTCCGCTCAAGAAGCTGGCGCCGGCGCGCGGCACCGGCACCAGCATCTTCTTCCGCCCCGACGGCGACATCTTCCCGAGCGTGCGCTACGACACCAAGCTCATCGCCGAGCGCCTCGAAGCGAAGGCGTACCTCCACGGTGGTCTCACGATCGAATACGTGGATGAGGGTGCCGGCACCGCGGTCACGTTCCACTACGAGGACGGGCTGCGTGCCTACCTCGTCAAGCTCGCCAACGAGCTCGGACAGAAGCCGCTCGCCGGCGAAATCACCGCCATCTCGAAGGAGCAGGACGGCGTCCACGTCGAGTGCGCCCTCACCTGGACGGAGGACACCACCGAGCGCGTGCACTCATTCGTGAACGGCATCCCGACGACGTCCGGTGGCGCGCACGAGAACGGGCTCAAGGGCGGCATCGTGAAGGCGGTGCGCAACTATCTCACGATGCACAACCTGGTGCCGCGCGGTCTGACGGTCACCGCCGAAGACGCGCGTGAGGGCCTGCTGGCGCTGCTGTCGATCAAGATCGCGCAGCCGCAGTTCCAGGGCCAGACGAAGGAGCGCCTCAACAACACCGAGGTGACGCCCGTCATCGACGGCATCGTGCGTACGGCGCTCGAGAACGCGCTCAATGCGAATCGCACCGCCGGCGACGCGGTGGCGGCGCGCGTCGTGCTGGCGGCGCGCGCACGCAGCGCGTCGCGTGCGGCGGCGCAGCAGGTGCAGCGCAAGGGCGCCATCTCGCACCGGCTCAACCTGCCGGGCAAGCTCGCCGACTGCAGCTCTACCGACCCGGGCGAATGCGAGCTCTTCCTGGTCGAGGGCGACTCCGCCGGCGGCTCCGCCAAGCAGGGGCGAGACCGCACCTTCCAGGCCATCCTTCCGTTGCGCGGCAAGGTGCTCAACACCGAGCAGGCGTCCATGACGAAGGTCCTCGCCAACAAGGAGCTCGCCGACATCGTCTCCGCGCTCGGCTGCGGTGCCGGCAAGGAGTTCGACCTCGGCAAGCTGCGCTACCACAAGATCTGCCTGCTGATGGACGCCGACTCCGACGGCCACCACATCTGCACGCTGCTGCTGACGTTCTTCTATCGTCACCTGCCGCAGCTCATCGATGCCGGGCACGTCTACATCGCGCAGCCGCCGCTCTACCGCATCGACATCGGCAAGCAGGTGCACTGGGCGCGCGACGACGCCGCGAAAGAGAAGCTCTTGGCAAGCCTCAACGGAAAGCGCGACAAGGTGCAGGTGCAGCGCTTCAAGGGGCTCGGCGAGATGAATCCGAGCACGCTCAAGGAAACCACGCTCGACCCGGCGCGTCGTGCCTTGCTCCGGGTCACGATCGACGATGCGCCCGCCACCGAGCAGGCCATCCAGACCCTGATGGGCCGCGACGTCGCGCCGCGGTTCGAGTTCATCATGGAACGCGCACCGCGCGTCGACGAGGTGGACGTATGACTCGAGTCGTCATCACCGGCATGGGCGGTGTCAGCCCCATCGGCATCGGGGCCGAGGCCATCTGGGAGAGCGCCGTCGCCGGCCGCTCGGGCATCGGACCCATCACCTACTTCGACGTCTCGAAGCAGAAATGCCGCATCGCCGGCGAGGTGCGCGGCTTCGAGCCGGCGAAGTACATGCCGGCCAAGCACCTGAAGCGGATGGACGACTTCGCGCGCTACGCGGTGGCGGCCTCGGTCATGGCGGTGGACGACGCCAAGCTCGAGATCACGCCCGAGAACAGCCTGCGCATCGGCGTGCTGCTCGGCAACAACAACGGCGGCGCGCGTACCATCTTCAAGACGGTGGCAGGCTACCTCGCCGAAGGCCCCGACTCGGTGTCGCCG
>DASYLJ010000138.1:0-3393 GCA_036009625.1 Binatia bacterium | reverse complement strand
TCGACGTCGTCCTGCGCGAGTGACCGGCCGGAAGTAGTCGCTCGGCGTCGTACCGAGCGCCTTTTTGAACATCGCGATGAAGGCGCTCGGGCTGTCGTAACCGAGATCGACGGCGACCGTCGTCACCGCCTGCCCATCGGCCAGCCGCTCGAGCGCACGCAGCAGGCGCAGCTGCTGCCGCCAGGCGCGGAAGCTGACGCCGGTCTCGCGCAGGAAGAGGCGCGCCAGCGTGCGGCTGCTGGCGCCGGCGGTGCGTGCCCATCCCGACAGCGTGCGCGCGTCCCCGGGGTCGGCCTCGAGCGCACGCACCACGCGCAGCGCACGCGGATCGGCCGGTCGCGCCAGGTGCAGCGGCGCCGCCGGCGCGGCGCGGATCTCGTCGAGCAGGACGCCGGCGATGCGCGCATCGGCACCGTCCGCGTCGTACGGCTGGCGAACACCCACCGCGCGGAGTACCAGCTCACGCAGCAACGGTCCGACGTGGACGACGCCGCACGCCGGGGGCAGTCCCGTCACCGCGTCCGGCGCCATGTACACCGTCCGCATCGCGACCGCGCCGGTCATGCGGATCGCGTGCGTCACCAGCGGCGGCACCCACACCGCCCGCTGCGGCGGCACCACCCAGGTGCCGTCGGCGGTGGTCACCGTCATCACGCCGGTGACGGCGTAGATGAGCTGCGCGACGGGGTGCCGGTGCGGCTGGATGCGATGCCCGCCGTCGTACTCCGCCGCGTGCGCGACCACCGGCCGGTCCATCCGCACCACCTCGACGAGCGGCGATTGTCCGATTCGCGACATCCGATGGCAGGATAGCGCAAGACGGCCGCAGGAGGCACGCACTAGGATGCGTCCCATGAACGGAATCCATCGTTGGTACTGCCGCACCGACCACTGGCAGCGCACCGTCACCGGGGGCCTGATGCCCTGGGTGCTGCGCAACGTCACCTTGGGCGACGACGTGCTCGAGGTGGGGCCGGGCCCGGGTCTCACCACCGACGTCCTGCGCCAACGCACCGCGAAGCTGACGGCCGTCGAGATCGACGACCGCCTGGCGGCGGCGTTGACTGCACGGATGGCGGGCACGAACGTCACCGTCGTCCACGGCGACGCCACCGAGCTGCCCTTCCCCGACGCCAGCTTCTCGGCCGCGGTGTGCTGCACGATGCTGCATCACGTCCCGACTCCGGAGCTGCAGGACCGGCTGCTCGGACAGGTGGCACGCGTGCTGCGTCCCGGCGGCACCTTCGCCGGCTCCGACAGCCTGACGGGGACGATGTTCCGTCTCTTCCACGTGCGCGACACGCTGGTGCCGGTGCCGCCGGAAACCTTCGCGAAGCGGCTGGAGAAGCACGGCTTCCGCGACGTCCGCGTGAAGGTGCACAAGAAGAGCTTCCGGTTCCAGGCGACTCGGTAGGATGGTACGACCCGGGCCATGCACGAGCTGCTGGCCCTCACCCTCACCGAGCTGCGCGATCGGCTCCACGGGCGGCAGGCGTCGCCCGTGGAGCTCATGGACGCGGTGCTGGCGCGCATCGACGAGACGCACGCCGACCTGAACGCCGTCTGCTCGCGACGCGATCCGGCCGCGTGCCGGGCCGATGCACGTGCCGCCGAGGCGCGGCTGGCGCGCGGCGAGGGCCGTCCGCTCGAGGGCATCCCGCTCGGCGTGAAGGAGCTCGAGGACGCGGAGGGGCTGCCGTCGACCGAAGGCTCGCTGCTGTTCCGCGACCGCGTCGCCACCGTCGACGAGGTCAATGTCGCACGGCTCAAGGCCGCCGGCGCCATCGTCGTCGGCAAGACGAACGCGCCCGAGTTCGGCGCCCCGGCGTTCACGAAGAACCGCGTCTACGGCGTCACGCGCTCGCCGTGGAACCTGACGCTGACGCCGGGCGGCTCGAGCGGCGGCTCGTCGGCGGCACTCGCCGCGGGCGTGTTACCCATCGTGACCGCCACCGACGGTGGCGGCTCGATCCGCATCCCGGCGAGCTTCGTCGGCGCGTTCGGTCTGAAGCCGACGCTCGGCCGCGTACCGCGCTCGATCGGCGCACAGTGGGAGTACGGTGACACCGCGGTCACCGGCCCGCTCACGAAGACCGTCGCCGACGCGGCGCTGCTCCTCGACCAGGTCGTCGGCGTTTCGCCGCTCGATCCGAAGAGCCTGCCGCACCCCGGTTACTCCTACGAGGCCAAGCTCGCCGAGCCCCCGCCGACGGGCCTGCGCCTCGGGTGGTCGCCCGACCTCGGCTACGCCGTCGTGCAGTCCGACATCGCGGCGCTGGTCGAAGGCGGCGTCCGCACCCTGGAGAAGCTGGGTCACACCATCGTGCCCGTCACCGACGGCCCACCCGAAGCGGGTCGCACCTGGGGCCTCCTGAACGCGTTCCTCGGCCTGGCCCGTCTCCACGACGAGCTTCCCGGCAAGGAGGACCTCGTCGGTCGCGGCCTGATGGCCGGCTTCCGCACCGGCGCCGAGATGAACCCGGCTCACTGGGCGGCCCAGGCGACCCTGCGGGCGCAGCTGAACGCGTGGTCGGCCGACGTCTTCTCGCGCGTCGACCTGCTGATCACGCCGACGGTCCCGATCGACCCGTTCGCGGCGCCCGGGCCCTACCCCACCGTCACCGAGGGACGTCCGCAGCCGTGGTCGAACGTCGGCTCATTCACGATCCCGTTCAATCTGTCGCTGCAGCCGGCGGCGACGGTGCGGGTCGGGCTGTCGCAGGCGGGGCTGCCGGCGGGCATGCAGATCGTCGGGCCGCGGCATCGCGAAGACCTGATCCTGCAGGTGGCGGCGGCGTTCGAGCGCGAGCGGCCGTGGCATCCGCACTGGCCGCTGCACTGGTAGAGCCGCGCGACCTTCGCTAGGAAACCCCGGTACCGCAAAACCCCCCGCAGGGAGACACACGATGACCGACGACGAGCTCGAATCCAAAATCAAAGCCCTCAGCTTCTCGAGCGGCAAGAACAAGATGACGATCGAGGACATGGCGACGATCCAGCCCGGGCTGGCACGCATCATGCCGGAGATCGGTGCCCGCACCTGGAAGCTGTACTACGCCGCCAAGGAGCAGAACTGGCCGATGGCCAAGTTCCAGTACAAGGAGATCAAGGGTCTCTTCGAGCTCGGCGCCTTCATGCGGCCGAAGCACGAGGACGCGCTCAACCAGTATCTCGAGGAGAACTGGAAGCCGATCGAGACCGCGATCGCGAACAAGGATTTCCCCGCGTTCGAGAAGGCGTTCAACGACTCGGTCGAGGCCGCGAACGCGTATCACGAGCTCAAGGAGAAGCCCTACATCCAGTGGAAGCTTCCCTCCGAGCCGCCGCCGGATCTCGACCTCAAGCCCCGCGGCGCAGCCAAGAAGTGATCAGCCCCGGTCGTGGGCCCGCACG
>DASYLJ010000137.1:0-40027 GCA_036009625.1 Binatia bacterium | reverse complement strand
CGTCGATGCGCCCGATCTCGAGCGTGCCCTCGATGAGCCCGAGCAGCTCGCGTCCCGACGTCTCGATGCGCTCGATGCAGGCGTCCGGCGCCATCGGGCTCTCCGGGTCGCGCGCCATCTCGACGTAGCCGAGGATGACGTTGAGCGGCGTGCGCAGCTCGTGCGACATGGTCGACACGAACTCGGTCTTGAGACGGCTCGTCTGCTCGAGCTCGCTCATGAGACGCGCGTTCTCGAGCGTGATGCTGGCGACGTGGGCGATTCCGGCGGCGACGCGCTCGCGCTCGGCCGTGAGGCCCTCGGCGTCGTCGGGCGTGCTCACCACCTGCGCACCGATGACGTCATCGCCGTGGCTCAGGACGAAGAGGATCTCGCCGGAGGGGAGGGTGCGCACCGGCGTGGAAAGCGAGATGAGCTGCGGCTCGAGCAGCAGCGCCGCTGCCCGTCGTCGGAGAGACGTGCGCGCGTCGGTCGTGGTGCCGTGCGCGGCGACGATCTCGTAGCCTTCGCGTCGCCGCAGCAGCGTGCAGCTGGCGGTGCACCCGAGCAGCTCCGCCGTCAGCTGACAGAGCCGATCGAGCAGCACGGGCGTGTCGAGCGACGACAGCATCTCCTGACCGACGCGCACGAGCCCGGCGGCGACGCGCGCGACTTCCTCCAGCTGCTGGCGCGACTGTGCCAGCTCGGCCTGGATGCGGCGGCGCTCGCGCACGTCGCGCACGATGCTCTGCACCACCGGCCGACCGCCGAGCGTGGTGAGGCCGGCGCTGATCTCGACCGGCACCAGGTTACCGTCGCGCGTCAGCAGATGGAGATCGTCGGCGGTCGTCGTGGTGCGGTGCACCTGGTCCTCGAACACGTCGCGGTAACGGCCGTGCTCGATGGCAGGATGCAGCTCGATTTGCGGCCGGCCGACGAGCTGCTCGCGGGTGCGCTCGGTGAGCTCTTCGGCGCGACGGTTGGCGTCGACGATGAGGCCGGTGGCGGCGTCGGCGACGACGATGGCGTCGGTGGCGGTGTCGAGGAGGCGGCGATAGCGATCGCTCGATTCGCGCAACCGTTGCAGCATCGTCCACGACAACAGTGCGCCCATCGCGAGCAACAGCCCGGCGGTGGCGGCGGTGATCTGCATCGAGAGGCGGCGCACGCCGCGGCCGCCCTCGGCGAGCACGCTCGAGAAGCGGTCCTCGTGCGGCGTGACCTGCGTATTGATGGTGGCGATCTTGCGCACCAGGCGCGGTGCGACGGGGCGACCGGCCGTGACGTCGGCGTGCAGCGCGCGCGCGACGTGGTCGAGCCGCGTCACCTCGGCGTCGGCGTCGGCCCAGGCGTCGGCCGCGTCGGCGATGTAGCTCGCCTGGCGGAAGCGCCGGAACAGCGTGGCCATCGCGGGCACGTCGTCGGGATGGTTGCGGCCGGTGACGAACCCCTCGGTGACGACCGCCATGTCGGGGGCGGGCTTCTCGAGCTCGAGGCGAGCACGCCGATCGCCGAGCGTCACCCCGATGGCCTGCTGATAGCTGGCGTAGTCGCGTGGATCGCGGCCGTCGGCGTAGCGCACCAGATGCTGGACGGCGTCCTTTTGGGCCTTCGACCACAACGCCTCGCCGCCGACGAACGCGCGCACGGCGGAGAGCATCTCCATCTGCGAGCTGGTGAGCCAGAGCAGGCAGCCGGTGATGCCGACGAACAGCAGCACGACCATGGCGAGGTCGTGCACCACGGGTCGCGGCATCGGAACGGCCAGGGCCTGGGGGACCGCGCCAGCTTCGGGGTCGGTCGTCGTCATCGGCGGGCCGCTGTGGAGGGCGGCCCGCTTCGAGGGAGCAATGGCCGTGCCGGGGACCGAGGCAGAACCGACGGGGGTGTGGGCGCACCCCCGTCAATTTCTCGTCGGCGGGGGTGTTACGGACGTACCAGGAAGCCGTAGCCGCGCTGCTTGTCCGACGTCGACGAGTCGGGGTTCAGCACCGTGACGGACGCGAAGCCCGCGCCCATGGCGGCGACGTCGTCGACCGGCTTGGTCAGGGTGGACGTGCAGTCGCTGGACAGGCTGGAGCTGGTGTTCACCGGCGCGAACCGCTGCGTCGAGCCCATCGTGCTCTGCAGCGTGTAGCTGGTGATCGTGGTGATCCGGCCGAGCGGTACCAGCTCGATGCCGCGGCGCGTGCCGGCGCCGGCGCAGGTGGGGAAGTTGATGTTGACCACGAGCGCCTTGCGATCGCTGAAGCGTGTCGTCAGCTTGGCGCGGAAGCCGCGGTTGACGCGGAACTTCTCGACCAGCTGCGCGGTGTAGTTGGCCGCATCGGTGTAGCTGAGCGCGGGGCCGAAGCCCTGGCTGACGGCGAACGCCGGCACGCCGAGACGCGCCGCCCAGAGCGCGGCACCCACCGTGCCGGACAGCGTCGACAGCTCGGCGATGTTCTGGCCGAGGTTGATGCCGGACACGACGAGGTCGGGCGGTGGATTCATCGTGCGGATGCCGAACACCGAGGAATCGGCGGGGAAGCCCGCGACCGCGCGTGCCGGGAAGGCGCCGGCGGTGGAGGCGGGCGTCACGTCGATCGGACCCGCCGTGAGCTTGTCCCCGGTGCCGCTCTGGTTGGTCGCCGGGGCGATCACGGTGATGTCGAGATTCGGGTTCGCCGACAGTGCCGTCACCAACGCATCGATGCCGGGCGCGCCGACGCCGTCGTCGTTCGTGACCAGCACCCGTAGCGCGCCGGGATGTGCCGCGTGGACGGCGGGAGTAGCGAGGAACAGGCTCGCGACGAGCGCCGCGACGAGCGACCTGCGGTGGATGGGCATGAGACCTCCTGGGTGGGCTGGGGCTAGAGTGCGTCGGCCAGTACCCGTAGCGTTTCGATCTGGTTGGTTGCGACGTTGATGGTGCCGACCGGCGATGCCTTCCAGGCTGCGAGGCGATCGCGGATGCGTTCCTTCGGACCGAGCAGCGACACCTCGTCCGCGAGCTGATCGGGCACGGCGGCGATGGCCTCGTCCTTCTTGCCGGCGAGGTAGAGGTCCTGGATCGTCTTGGCGGCGTCCTCGAAGCCGTAGCGGCAGGCGAGGTCGTTGTAGAAGTTCTTGCCGCGCGCCCCCATGCCGCCGATGTAGAGCGCCAGCTGCGGCTTCACGAAGCGGAGCGCGGCTTTCCAGTCGGGAGTGACGATGCAGGTGACGCCGACGGCGATGTCGAAGTCCTTGATGCTCTTGCCGTTGCCGGCCTTGGCGAAGCCGTCGGCGAGCGAGGCCTCGTACACCTTCGGCGCGCGCTCCGGCGAGTAGAAGATGGGGAGCCAGCCGTCGGCGATCTCGGCGGCCTGCGCCACGCTCTTCGGGCCGATGGCGGCGATGTAAACCGGGATCTGGCGGCCGTGGAGGATGCTCTTCAGCGGCTTGCCGAGCCCGGTGGCACCCGGTCCGTCGTACGGAATCTGGTAGTGCTCGCCGTGATGCGTGAGCGGCGCCTCGCGCGCCCAGATCTGGCGCAGCACCTGGATGTACTCGCGCGTGCGGACCAGCGGCTTGCCGTAGCGGACGCCATGCCATCCCTCGACGACCTGCGGTCCGGAGACGCCGAGGCCGAGGATGAAGCGGCCACCGGAGAGCTGGTCGAGCGTGGTGGCGGTCATGGCCGTCATGGCCGGCGTGCGTGCCGGCATCTGCATGATGCCGGTGGCCAGATGGATGTTCTTCGTCTGGCCGGCGAGCCACGCCAGCGGGACGACGGCGTCGGAGCCGTAGGCCTCCGCGCTCCAGACCGAGTAATACCCAAGTTGGTCCGCCTCCTGGATGAGCGGGAGGTTGATGGACATACTGGAGCCCGAGTAGCCGATGCCGAGGCCGAGGCGCATGGACGAAAGGTGTAGGGGGGGGCGCCTCGCGCTGTCAACCAAATTTCGGACCTGCCATGGTAAGGGGACGGGTCGCTCATGAACCAGCCCTATCCGCCCCAGCCCCCACCCACCCGCGGACTGATCGGCTTCCTCAGCCGACTGATCGTGGCCCTGATGCTGATCCTGGTGCTCGGCTACTTCGGGTACCTCGCCATCACGCTCGGGCCAGACGTCAAGACGATCGGCCTGCAGGACTTCCTCGGCGGCGAGAAGCGCACGCTCTCGCCGACGGACATGCGCGGGGCACCGCTGCGCGCCGGTGATCGCGTCTACGTGCTCACGACGCAGTCCGAACGCATCGTCCCGATGCGGCTGCGCTTGAGCAGCACGCCCCAGGCACCGCGGCAGGTGCTGCATGCCGACATGTGGGCGTTCGACACCGCGACGGCGCAGCCGGTGTGGCGCAAGCGCCTCCGGACCTTCGAGGATCGGGACCGCATCGACTTCGAGATGCTCGGTGCCGACGGCAACACCATCTGGGTGATGATGCGCGAGCCGATGGGCGTATCGATGAAGGACGGCAGCATCATCGCCGATCCACAGCGCATCGAGGCAGCCAATCCCGCCATGGCCGGCAAGCGCGTGAACGAGCCGGGCTACGTCGCCTTCGGCGGTCAGGGCCTGCAGCTCACGCTGAACGACAGCACGCAGTGGGTCGTGCACGGCGACACCCTCAGAGCGGAGCCGCGCGAGACGGCGCCGAAGAACCCGCCCGGCCTGCTCGCGCTGGCAAAGGACGTCGTCTACTCCTCCCGTCTGCAGATGCGGGGGATGACGGTCGGCAAGATGTGGCTCGGGGTGCTGACGGACGAGGAGGCGAAGGCCTACCAGGCCGACCCCGTCATTCCCGGTCGCGATCCCAACGCGCGGCGCGGCGTCCTCTACGATCACTTCGAGACGCAGCACTTCCCGCAGCCGCTCTACGAGGTGCAGCCGCGGCCGTATCGGGTGTGGAGCGCCAAGGTCGAGCAGGTGTCGGCGGCGCCGAAGGGGTGGTCGAAGGATCTGCCCGACACGTGGGGAACGCGTCCGAAGTTCAGCGACTACAAGGCGCTGCCCGAGTCGCCGCCGTTCCTGCAGGGCGCGCTCCTGTACGACGGCTCGTCCGAGACCCCGTACTGGTTCCGCGAGCCCGACAGCGTGCTCGTCATGTACCACGACAAGCTCGGCGCCGGCGGTCGGCTGAAGGTGGCGCGCGTGTCGGGTCCCGCGGGCCGCGTCGTGTGGGACGCCGCCCTGCCGATCGCCAACATGAAGTCGTCGATGCCCGGCAAGGCGGTGCTGGCCTTCACCGGCAACGAGCCCAACCCGACCTACGATCCGGACGACGAGGAGTCGCCCGAGATGCTCGCGAAGGTGGTGATGCTCGACGTGCCGACCGGCACCGTGTCGACGTTCGACATGAGCACCGAGAGCGTCCGCCAGGACGCCCACCAGCCCACGCCCTGATCAGCGGTCGAGCCGCACGACGGTCGAGCGCAGGACCTCGCGGCGGAGATCGCTCTCGTCCGGACCGCGGCGGACGTCGTAGAGCGTCGCGCCCGTGTGCGGGTTGCGGCCGAGAAACGCCCGCAGGCCGGCGAGCGCCTCCTCGCTGGCGCTGTCGAGCACGTGGGCCGTCGCCGGCACGCGTCGCCCGCGCAGGACGATCTCGACCGCAGGCTCGTCCCGGAGGTTCCGTGCCCACAGCGAATCGCGGGTGCAGAGATACAGGTGCTCGCCGATGGTGACGTAGGACAGCGGGAGTGTGAACGTCCGCCCGGAACGACGCCCACGGTAGGACAGCGCGAGGATGTCGCGGCTGAGCACGCCGTGGAGTGGCGAGCCGAGCACGGCGAGCATGACGGGTTTGAGCCGCCGGAGGACACGGATCGCGAGGGGGAGGTTCGCCTCGGTGGCCGGCAGTGCGCGGGTCGTCGTCATGTGGGCGACCGTAGCCGGACCTGCGTCGATTCCACAATGGTGATCACGGCACTACACTCGTGACATGACGTCACGAGTCGATCCCGCCCGTCTGGCCGCGATGCGAACCCTGGTGACGACCGTCGACGCGGGCGGGCTCGCGGCTGCGGCGCGCCGGCTCGGGCTCACGCCGTCGGCGGTGAGCAAGCAGATCGCCCGACTCGAGGACGCGCTCGGCGCGCGACTACTCGAGCGCACGACGCGTCGGCTCCGTCCCACCGCCGCCGGGCTCGAGCTGATCGATCACGTGCGGCCGCTGTACGAGGCGCTCGACGAGGCCGCGGGCGCGGTGCGCGACCGGCAGCACGAGATCGGCGGCCTCGTCCGGATATCGGCGTCGCGTGCCTTCGGCCGGGCCCACGTCGTGCCGCTCGCGGCGCAGCTCCTGCGGGAACATCCGCGGCTCGTCCTCGAGGTCGTGTTGAGCGCGTCTCGCCTCGACTTCATCGACGACGAGATCGATCTCGCGGTACGCGAAGGCACGCTCGCCGATTCGTCGCTGACGGCGGTGTCGCTCGGCAGCTCCGAGATCGTCCTGGCGGCGTCGCCGGCCTACCTGACGCAGCGCGGGCGGCCGCGGACCATCGACGATCTCGTGCGACACGACCTCGTGGCGATCCCGACCACGCACCCGCAGTGGGACGTCGGCTACGCGCGCGGACGCGATGGACGGCGGCTGCGGCTCGAGCCGCGGATACGGATCAACGACCTGTTCGCGGTGCGTGACCTGGCGGAGCGCGGGAGCGGAATCGCCGCCATACCGGGGTTCGTCGCGCGCGAGGCGTTCGCGAGCGGGGCCCTCGTCCGAGTGCTGCCGCGCGCCGTCCTGGGGCGTCTGCCACTCCACGTCGTCTATCCGAGCCGGCGGCATCTGCCGGCACGGGTACGGACCGTGCTCGAGGCCCTGCGCGCGAGTACGGCCCGCGGCCTATGACGTTTCGCGCTCTCATCGACGCCCTCGCGTTCTCCAGCCTCTGGGTGGCGTTCGCCGCGACGGCGCTCACGGCGGCGACGTCGCGAAGCCTGGGACTGCCGGTGATGGCGCGCCTGCTCGTCTTCGTGTTCGCGGGGACGCTGCTCGTCTACCAGGTCGACCGGCTGCGCGATCTCGCGCGCGATCGCCTGACGACGCCGCTGCGCTCGGCGTTCGTCGCGCGCCATCCCCGTCTGCTGTGGGGAAGCGTCGGGGTCGCAGCCATCGTCGCCATCGTCTGCCTGCCCGTCATCGGTGGCCCCGGCGTCGGGCTCGCCGGCGTCGTCGCAGCACTCGGCCTGCTGCACCGGCGCCTGAAGCGCGTCTGGTTCCTCAAGTCGACCTACATCACGTTCGCCTGGGTGCTGGTGACGGTGGGGTTGCCGGTCGCGACCGCGGCGACGTGGCCGGCCGGTGTTGGCTGGGTCGCGGCCGTGATGGCGTCGTCGCTCGTCGCCAACGTGCTCGCGGCGGGCGTGCGCGACGGCGAGGCGGTGGCGGCGCGCCTCGGCACGCACCGCTCGCTACTGCTCGCGCGGCTGCTGGCCGCGCTCGGTGTCGTCGTGGGGCTCGCGGCGACGCCCGTCGTGCGACCGCTCGCATGCGTCCCGCTCGCCACCCTCGCTGCGCTGATGCCCTTCCGGACCGACGAGCGCTACGGCCTCGTCGTCGTCGACGGTGCGCTCGTCGTCGGGGCGATGGGCGCGCTCGTCCTGTCGTGGCTTTGACCCCGTCGGCCGTCGCTGTCATCACCGTGCGATGAGCACGCCGTTCGACGCCGAGAGCTACATCAGCCTGCGCAGCTTCAAACGCGACGGTGGTGCCGTGGACACGCCGGTCTGGGTGGCGCCGCTCGACGGCACGCTGGTGGTCTTCACGCTGCGCACGTCGTTCAAGGTGAAGCGCATCCGGCGCAACCCGCGCGTGCAGGTGGCAGCGTGCGGCATGTTCGGCGCGGTGACGGGACCGTGGCGGGACGGGACGTGCCGGCTGGTCGAGGACGCCGCGCACGAGGCGCGCGCCTACGCGGCGCTGGAGGCGAAGTACGGCTGGCAGATGCAGCTCGGGACCCTGATGCGGCGGCTGTTCGGCGGCATCGAGAAGCGCGCGATCCTCGAGATCACGCTCGACGTCTGAGCCTCAGCGTTCGATCCGGACGTCGACGACGTTCGGGCTGCCGCCCTGACGCACGCTGGCCTTCCAGCCCTTGCGGAGCTGGAGGCGCAGCACGACGTCGCCGTCGTGCCCGGTCTTGAGCTTCACGCGCCCGAACGGGGTGCGGCCGACCGCTGGAATCTTGCCTAGGCGCGCGCCGTGCAGCGCGACGGTCAGCCGCCGGCGCTTGCCGCTCGGCACGACGTCGAACGGCTGGGCCGCGGTCGAGCGCACCTGCAGCACGTACTGCTTCGTGCCGCGCTCGCTCACCTGCAGGTCCGAGACCACCGTGGTCGGCTCGGCGCGTGCGATCGTGGCGATGAGGAGCAGGATGCCGAGGAGGCTGCGTGCCGTCATGGCGTCACCGCGATCGACTTGAGGGCGAAGGATCGGTTGCCGAGGATCTGGCCCTGCGTGTTGGACGGCAGGATCTGCAGCACCACCGTCCCGCCCGCCGGCGCCTGGAGCGCGATGCTCACCTGACCGCCCGTGACGGTGAAGCGCCGGGTGTGGCCGACGTCGCCATAGGTGGCCGAGGGCACACCGTTGGTGATCGTTCCTTCGGGCGCGAAGATGCAGTTGCCGGCGATGTCGCGGAACGTGCAGTTGCCGAGGGTCGAGGCGATGACGAGGGTCCCGTCGGGGATGGGCGCGTTCGACGTATCGCGCAGGTCGGTGACGACGTAGGTGCCGGTGGTGCCGGCCAGCAGGCTGCCGGGGCCGGCGACGTCGGCCGATGCCGGGCTCGTCAGCATCACCTCGGCGACGGCGAACGCGCGCGACCCGATCAGGGTGTTCGTCGGCGTCGCTGGGACGAAGGTCACGCGGGCGATGTCGGTGAAGGGACTGCCGATCGCCACCGGATTCGGTCGGTAGACGACCTGGACCTGACCATTCTGGATCGTGAACACGCGCGCGCTCGGCTGGTCGCCGAACGTCCCGGAGATGGCGCCGCCGACGATGGTGCCTCCGGCAGAGGTGACGCAGTTTCCGGCGGGGTCACGGAAGGTGCAACTGCTGAGCGTCGAGACGTGCACCTTCGTCCCATCGGGAACGGGGATGCCCTGGGTGTCGGTGATGTTCGTGACCGACACGGTGACCTCGTTGTTGCCGCCGTCGGCGAGGACCGACGCCGGGGCCGTCGACACGTGCATCGTGTCCGCGGTGGGCGAGGTGAGGAGGACGGTCGTGTTGGTGAAGGCGCGGTCGCCGATCCGGGTGCCGTTCGGGCGCGCCGGCGTCACGCTGACCGTCGCCGTTGCCGTCGTGCCGACCGCGACCACGACGTCCGCCGGATCGTATTGGATCGTCACCGCGGCGTTCTGCACCGTGAGGATGCGCGAGTGGGGTACGTCGCCGAAGTCGGCGCTGGCGGTTCCGTTGGCGATGCGTCCGCCGGCCGAGTTGATGCAGTGGTCGTCGCGGTCGCGGAAGGTGCAGTTGCCTTGCGTCGACACCACCACCTTCGCGCCGTCGGGGACGGGTGCGCCGGCGGCGTCGAGGATGCCGCTGACGCCGATCGACACGATCTGGGACAGTCCGGTGGCGGCGACCGACGTCGGGTTGGCCGCGATGCCCGCCTGATCGTACCCGGCCACCGTCACGTTGGCCGTGACGAACGCCCGGTCGCCGATGCGCCCGCCCGCGGGGGTGGCCGGCAGCAGCTGAACGACCGCGGTGCTCGTCTGCCGCGTCGCGAGCGCGATGCCCTCGCTCGAGTAGACGATCTGCAGCTGGCCGTTCTGCACCTGCAGGATGCGGCTGTGCGGCACGTCGCCGAAGGTGGCAGACGGGGTGCCGCCCACGATGACGCCGCCCGCCGAGGTGATGCAGGAGCCGGCGAGATCGCGATGGGTGCAGTCGCTCAACGTCGACACGAGCACCTTGGTTCCGTTCGGCACCGGGACGCCGTTACCGTCCGTGATGTTGCCGACCGTGATCGTGGTGCGGTGATCGCCGGCGTCGGCCAGCACGGAGGCCGGCTGCACGCCGACGTTGGTCTGACTCGCGGCGGCGCTGCGCAGCGTGATCGGGATCAGCTCGAAGGCGCGGTCGCCGATGCGCAGCCCGGTCGACCGGGCCGGGAGGAGCTGGACGATGGCCGTCGCCTGGCCCTCGGCGGCGATGGTGATCGGCGAGGAGTCGAACTGGAAGGTGATCTGCCCGTTCGTCACGGTGAAGACGCGGGCATACGGGACGTTGCCGAAGGTGGGGGACGGCACGCCACCCACGATGTTGCCGCCGATCGGGAAGAGACAGTTGCCGGCACGATCGCGGTGGGTGCAGCTGGTCGCCGTCGAGACGAGTACCTTCGCGCCGTCGGGAACGAGCGCGCCGGTCGAGTCGCGGATGTCGTCCACGGTCACCGTGACGAGGTTCACGTCGCCGTTCGCGAGCACGACGGACTGGGTCCGTGGTGCGGCGGCGGTATCGATGGTGGCGAGGACGATGGTCTCGTAGTCGAGGGCCAGCGTCGAGGTGCGACTCCCTGCCGCATCGGCGGGGATGACCGCCACCAGGCCGAGCTTGCCGAAGGACGTCCCAACCTCGGTGTCGGCCGGGTCGTACAGCACGTCGATGCGCCCACCGGTGACCGTGAAGACCCGGCTGTACGGCACGTCGCCGAAGTCGGGCGCGATGGCGCCGCCGGCGATGCTGCCGCCGTCGAAGAAGAGGCAATTGTTGGCGCGATCCCGGTGGGTGCAGCTCCCTGCGGTGGACACCACGACCTTGCTACCGTCGGGCAGCGGCGTGCCCGCGAGGTCGGTGAGCCCGATGAACGTCACCGGAATGAGTCGCGACTGGCCGAGCGACACGACCGAGTGCTCGCCGGCGATCGGGCCGGTGGCGTCGGGCCCGACGATCAGATGGATCGGCCCGGTGACGATCCGTCCGCCGCTCTCGACGATCCGGAACGCCACCGTGTGCGTGCCGGCGCTGACGAGGCTCGTGATGTCGTCGGTGGTGACCGTGGTGAACGTGCCGCCGTCGATCTGCACCTCGAGCGTACCGGTGACGTCGAGCGGGGCGAGGATGTCGGGCGCGCTGGACAGGATGATGCGATCGCCGACGCGCGCCTCGAACGGTGCCACGGCCGGCAGCGGCAGGATGGTTCCCGGCGCCACCGTCTGGTCGATGGCGGCCGTCACCTCGGTGGCCACGGCCTTGCGCTGGTAGACGTCGAGCGTGACGATGTTGCTCGGCTGCGCGTTGGCGGCGACCTGCACGTCGACCGTGGCGATGCCGATGCCCGAGGCGACGCCGATCGGCACCTGCACGACGAGCTGATCCTTGCGCGCCTGGAGGACGATGGCGGGGATGCCACCGACGACGACGGTGTTGTCCGCCGGCAGCGCGGCGAAATTGGCGCCGTCGATGACGAAGATGTCGCCCTCGGCGGCACGCGGACGATCGATGCGGCCGATGACGGGCGGCGGATTCGCCACCGGAACGTCGACGTTGGTTGCGACCGTGGCCGTGAAGGGACCGGAGTTGACCGTGATCGTGGCGGTGCCCGTGGTCACCGCGGTGACGGTGCCGCCGGACGACACGGTGGCCACCGCCGGAGTGGAGGTCTGGTAGCCGACCGGATCGGTGGTGGGTCCGGTGGTGCCGTCGTTGAAGTGTGCGGTGACCGTCAGGTCGGCGGTCTGGCCGGCGCCGGTGAACAGCAGCGACGCCGGCGACACGGTGAGGCCGTCCATCACGCGCGGCGCGACGTGCACGCTGCTGGTACCCTGGAGTGTGCCGAAGGTCGCCGTGATGGTGGCCGTGCCGACGCCGGTCGAGACCACCAGGCCCGTGGTGCCGTTCACGCTCGCGACCGACGCGTTGTTGGTGGCGAAGGTGACGCCGGACGGCAGCGTCGCCTGCGAGGCGTCGCTGAACGTTGCCGTGACGGTCAGTGCCTGCGTCTTGCCGGCCCCGATCAGCTCGACGGGGTTCGGCGTCACCGCGATCGAGGCGTACGACTTGACGCGCACCGTGGCAGTTGCCGGTCCGACGCCCGGGATGGTGCAGGTGACGATGGCGTCGCCGTTGCTCCCGGACGTGACGAGCGTACCCGCGACCGTCGCGACGGCCGGCGTGTTCGAGCCGCAGCTCGCCTGCGCGGTGACGTCCAGGGCGCTGGCGTCGTTGAAGGTGGCGGTGACGGTGAGCGCCTGCGTCTGGCCGGCGCCGATGAAGGTCATGGCGGACGGGGCGATGGCGATGGACGCCACGGCGCGACCGGTGACGGTGACCGGTACCACGATCGGAGCGAAGCCGTTCGGGGCGACGACGACGTTTGTGCTGCCCGCGGACACGCCGCCGACCAGCCCGCTGCCGGTGACGGTCGCGACCGTCTCGTTCTCCGAAGCGAACAGGACGACGCCGGGGAAGGGCAGGTGGAAGCCGTCGGAGAGGACGGCCGTCACGGTGAGCTGCCGTGTCTGCTGCGCACCCGCGGTGAAGATCGCCACGCTCGTCGGGGTCACCTCGACGCTGGCGATCGTCGGGAAGCCGACGGTCACCGGGACGTCGACGGGCGCGACGCCGGGCGCGCTCACCGTGATCGTGGTGGCGCCGTTCTGGCCTGGAAGGACGAGGCCCGTCGCGTTGACCGCGGCGATCGTCGGATGCGCCGAGACGAACCCGACGCCGTCCGTGATGGGTGCCGACGTGGCGTCGTCGAAGTGGCCGGTGACGACGAGCTGCGCCGACGGCTGCGTGCGCGTCAGGGCGACAGGGCTCGGGGCCACGGTGATGCTCTGGAGAACCGGCGGCGCCGGCACGACGAGGTCGAGCGGCGTGCTCCGGTTCCCGGCCTTGTCGAGCGCGGTGATGCGGAGCGTGTCGCCGCCCTCGGCGTCGATCGGCGTCCCGAAGCCGCCGTCGAAGGTGGCGTCGACGAGGGCGGTCGAGCCGTCGCGCAGGTTCACCACCTCGACGCGTGCTTCCGACTCCACGGCACCGTTCTGGCCGGAGACGATGGCCACGCCGGCCACCGGCACGCCGACGCTGACGAGCGACGGCATCGTGGGCGCCGTCGTGTCGGGCACGATCGGTAGGATCTCGAACGTGAGCGTCGCGCTGGCGGGGTTGCCGGCCAGGTCGAGCGCATCGACCCGCACGGTGTGCGTCCCGAGCGCCACGGTCCTGCTGTCGAGAATGAAGCCCTGCTGGCCGGTCGAGCGCGGCGTCGCCTCGGCATCGAGGAAGAACGACACCGCGTCGACACCGACGTCGTCGGTGACGGTCGCGTTCACCGCGGCGAGCGCGCCGACGCCGAGCTGGGCGCCGGCGGCCGGCGACAGGAACGTGATCAGCGGGGGCGCCGTGTCCTCGGTGACGTCGAAGGTGTGCTGCGCCTCGGCCTCGTTGCCCGCCCCGTCGCGCACGACGCCGCGGAGCGTGTGGCTGCCGACGGGTAGGCCGCTCGTGGCGAGACCGAACTGGAACGGCGTGAGCACGCCGGTGAACGCCGGCGTCGTCTCACCGTCGACGAACACCGCGCCGTGCGCGACGCTGCCGTTGTCCTGCGCGTTCAGCCGGACGGGGAGCGTGCGGCCGCGGAGCGCCGTGGTGGCGGCGGCGAAGCTCACCGTCGGCGGCGTGGTGTCGCTGAAGACGGTGATGGTCGCCTGGTCGATGCCCTGATTGCCGCGGGCGTCGAACGCGACGACGCGCACCACATGCGGCTGGTTCGCCGGCAGCGACGATGTGTCGAGCATGAAGTGCGTCGTCGACTGGCCGGGCTGCGAGTCGACGAACTGCCCGTTCACCTGCAGGTCGATGCGCGTGACACCCAGGTTGTCGAAGGCGTCCACGCGCAGCGGCACGTGCTGGCCGAGCGGGACGGCGGTGGGCACCGTCGGGGGCTCGATGGTGAGCAGCGCCGTCGGCGCCTCGATGTCGACCTCGGTGGGCGACGTCTCGGTCGTGAAGCGGCCGGCATAGCCCGACGCCAGGCGGCGCCCGTCGGTGTCGAAGATGTCGGGGACGACTTCGACGGTGTAGCGGGTGCCGAAGGCGAGGTTGCTCACCGGGCGCAGGATGGCGATCGTCCGACCGCTGCCCAGCGCCGCGATCTCGAGACTCGACGGCACGCTGATGCCGTTCGGATCGAGTAGGCGGAACGTCGCGCCGGCGAAGCCTGACGTGATCGTGTCGGCCAGCATCTGCGCCGAGAAGATCGCGGTGACCGCCGGGTGCACCGTCACGCCGACGGTGTTGTGGGTCGGCACCACGATGACCGTGGGCTCGCCGCCGAGGTCGGCGACCTCGGACGGGAAGGTGCCGATGGCGCACTGTGGGCCGCCCGCGCCGACGAAGGCGACGTCGAGGCGGAGGTTCTCGCTGGCGCCGGCGGTGCAGCTCGTGATCGCCCCCGTCTTGAGGGGCAGGATCGTGTACTTCTGCACCGACTTCTCGCCCGGCAGGATGTCGCCGAGCTGGCGGACGTCGGCGGTGGTGCGCGGCTGCCCCGTGAGCGGATCGACGATGCGCGCGTCGGCGCCGACGTCGAGCGCGAACGACGTGTAGAGCGCCGGCAGCTCGCCGTCGGTGTTGGTGATCTCCACCGTCAGCTCGTACGGCTCGCCGCCGTGCACCGCGCTCGGGTGCTCGACGCGGACGTCCATCTTCGGCGGCCCCTTCACCTCGATGTCGGTGGAGGCCTGTCCGGACACCGGAATCGGCGTGGCGATGCCGAGGCCGCTGATCGTGCCGCTGAAGTGCGCCGTGACGGTGTGCGTGCCGATCTTGTCGCCGCGGGTGATGAAGTCGCCGCGCTTCTCGGCACCCGGCGGCAGGTCGTCGATCATCACCGGGCCCGACGACGGCTTCACCAGGCTCATCTTGCCGCCGGGAACCTCGAGCGACGCCTGTACGTCGCTCAGCGTGAAGATCGACGACACGTTGCTCAGGATCAGGCTGACGTTGAAGAACTCCTTCAGCGTCTTGATGCGCCCCTCGATCACGATGACGCCCGGGATCGGCGGCACGAACGGCGCGTCCGGCGCGTCGATCACGAACGGGATCATGATCTGCGGCGGACCGTCGGGCGGATTGCCGCCACCGCCGTCGCCGCAGGGAATGCTGATGGCCGTCTCCGTCGCCTTGAGCGGCTCGCCCGGCTGACCGCATCCGATGCTGATGGGCTTGCCGATCGGCGGCTCGGGGTCGTTCTTCGCCTGCACCACCGGCATGCGGATCTCGACCGGCTGGTCGGCGATGGTGAGCACGATGATGAACAGCGAGACGTTGAAGTTCTCGGGATCGCTCAGCTGGATGGTGCCGTCCGCAACCAGCGTCTTGATCTCCTGCACCGTGAGGCGCCGCGCCTCGACGCGTGCGAGGACGATGTCCTGGAGGGCGATCTGCATGATCTTGATGCCGCCCTGGGTGGCGGTCGGGCTCTTCGAGTTGCTGGCGGCGGCGACGAGCTCGTTCTCGGTGTTGGTGCGCAGCGGTACGCGCAGGCCGAACGCGCTCTGGCCCGGCGGTAGCGTCTGCGTGGCGGCCGAGCTGCCGCCGGTGATGCCGACCGTCGTCGGCACCGTCGGCGCCGTCACGGCACCGACCGACGGCAGCCCGACGCCGAGCAGCACGGCGAGGAGAAGCAGCAGCCTCATGGCGCCGGCAACACGATCTCCGCGACGGTGTGCCCGAAGGGCCGTCGCGGGGTTCCTGGCCGCACGAACACCGGCACCTCGACGGTGCGGCTCGGTCGGTCGGCGGTGGGCAGGCTCTGCACGGTGACGTAGACCGTGCCCTGCAGCTCGCAGGGGACGAAGTCGAGCGCGATGGCGAAGCGACCGTCGCCGTCGGTGGCGAAGGTCTTCGACGACTGGCCCTTGACGGAGCGCACGGTGACGCGGGCGTTGGCCGCCGGCAGGAAGTCGAAGTCGAGGACGCGTCCGGAGACGCCGAGCCGCTGTTCGACGACGTCGTTCGCCTCGGCGACGAGGACGTCGCAACCGCGGATCTCGATGTCGCCCGGTGCGGTGAGGCCGCCGACCACCGGCGTGCTCTGCCCCGTCAGCGCGTCGAACACGGTGATGCCGCCCTGCACGCGATCGGAGAGATAGACCTGGCCGACGTCGTCCACCGCGAGTCCCCCCGGATCACGCACGCAGGCGGGCAGGGGGCCGGTGGGGATCGCGGGCTCGGTGGTGGTGGTCGACGACGAGGTGGTGGTGGTCGTCGACGACGTCGACGTCGAGCCGGGCAGGGTGGTGGCGGTGGTCGATGTGGTGGTCGACGTGCTGGTGCTGCTGGTCGTCGTCGACGACGACGTGGTGCTCGTCGACGATGTCGTGGTGGTGGTCGAGCTGCTGGTCGACGTGGCCACCGTCGAGGTCGTCACCTTCGGCGGGCGTCCCACCTTCACGCAGTCGGAGAATTCCGACGTGCTGCCGTTCGGCGCCGTCGCGGTGGCGGTGATCCACTCCGAGGTGCCGGCGACCGACATGACCGCCGAGAACGTCGTGCCGCCGTCGGAGTCGGTCGCGACCGTCGTCGAGCCGATGAAGACGGCGCCTTCGCCGGACTCGCTGGGCGAGCACGCGGGGCTGCGGAAGAACTCGAGCGTGTAGGTCGTGTTCGGCGTGCTGACGAGCCCGCCGCTGATGTCGATCTCCTCGCCGCCCTGGGCCTTGATGAGATACGGCCCGTTCTGCAGATCGTTCGCGCCGGTGTCGGTGTCGAGGGTGTCGTTCGGGTTGACGATGCCGTCGTCGCCGAGGTCGATGCCGAGGACGCCGTTGGAGAGGAAGCGCGTCTGCGTGAGCCGGTTGCCGGTGCCGCCTATGGCGATGGCGACGCCATCCTCGCCGTTGAAGCCGACGGCGCTGCCGGTGACGGTGACGTTCGAGCCGCCGATCAGGATGCCGTTGACGCCGTTCGGTGCCGCGGCGACGCCGTCGGCCGCGATGCCGGCGAACGTGTTAGCGATGCTGCTGCCGTTGGCGCCGAAGATCATGATGCCGTTCTTCGCGAACCGACCGACCGCGAGACCTTGCACCGTCGAGCCCGGCCCCTGCAGCACGAGACCGCTGGCGTTCGGCCCTGCGCCGACGCCGTCGAGCGTGACGCGTCCACCCGGCTGCGTCGTGCCGTCGATCGTGACGGTGCCCGACACCGGGGGTAGCGAGCGCGTCGGAGCGATCACCGGCGAGCCCGCGATCGCGAACGCGATCGTGTCGCTGCCCACGGCGGCGTTGGCCTGCTGGATGGCGGCGCGCAGCGTGCAGGCGCCACCGGCGTCGGCGCACGTCCCGTCGGCGGTGCTCGCGTCGGCACCGTCGCCCGTCGAGGTGACGGTGAACGTCGCGGCGGCGAGCGGTGCGGCAGCCGCGAGCCAGGCGGCGAGCACGGCGATCGTCCAGCGCGCGCTCATGGCGTCAGCCCCAGGATGTGCAGCATGAACGGCACGTCGTTCGGCGGGATCGGCGGAATGCCGTTGTGGTGGCCGGTGACGCGGTATTCCGTGGCGATGCCCGGGAAGATCGAGTTCAGGTCCTGGCTGTCGGTGCCGACGATGAGGTCGGAGTTCTCGAAGAAGGTGCAGAGGTTGAACGGTGCCAGCGACGGCACCACGGTGCTGTAGTCGCCGGCATACAGATCGAGCGCGTTGGCGAGGAAGAAGCAGAGGTTGAGCGCGACGGTCGAGTCGCTCTTCGCGATGACGTTGGTGAACTTGATGTCGGCCGGCGGGCGGTGGGCCGGGCTGTTCAGCGTGTTGAGCGCCGGGCTGAAAAACTGCAGCTGGATGAGCCCGTCGCTGTTGGCGCGCGGCGGCGGGATGGCCTCGCGGATGCCGCGGATCGCGCCGCCGTAGAAGGCGGCGTCGGCGTCGACGACGTCCTGCGCCGTGTCGATGAAGAAGGTGACGATCGGCACCTGGGTGAGGTTCGGCCAGGGGCTGCCCTTGTGCGGCGTGTTGATGGTGAAGACCTCGGCGACGTCGTTGGCGTAGCGCTTCGTCGGCGCGAGATCCTCGACATACGAGCGGACGGAGACGCCGCCCATGCTGAAGCCGACGATCGTGACCTTGTCGACGTGGTTCGCCGCCTTGACGCGCTCGATCACCCGCGCGACCTCGTCGCCCTGATCGATGAAGCTGCCGACGCTGTCGCGGAAGTTGTAGGTGTACATGAACGCGGGCGGTGGAATCGGCGCGTCGGCGCATGGCGGACGGCCGCCCGGGATGGTCGGGTACGGCGCCACCGTGCTATCGCAGAGCTCGCCGCCGAAGGCAGTCGACCCCAGCTGGTCGGTCTGCAGCAGGTAGTCGCGCAGGTCGTCCCAGTTCTTCGCGGTGCCGCCGATGCCGTGGAAGAAGATGAACGGTCCGCCGACGAACACGTCGATCTCGCCCCGCGCCGTGCCCTGGGCCGTCTCGTACTCGGCGATGAGCTTCGTGCGCCCCTGCTTGAGGCCCTTCACCGACACGCTGCCGGCGCCGTCGCCGCCGTCGTGCTGATCGCCGACCTCGAGGACCGTTTCGTCGTCGGTCGACCAGTGGAACGATCCCGCGCAGGGCGAACCCGTCGCGGTGAAGGTGCGGGTGCTGGCGGTGGCCATGGTCTTCGGGCCCGTCACCTCGACCTGGACGGCGCCGTCGCCGCAGCCGAGCTGCGCGATCGTGCGTCGCTCGCCGGCGGCCTGCGCGTCGACGTCGTACGGCACCGCGTACAGGTTGCTGTCGGTGACGGCGTACAGCGTGCCCTGCTGATCGAAGTCGATGTCGGCGATGCGACCCTGCTCGCAGGTGGGGAAGTCGACATACGGAAAGCCGACGATGGGCGACGCCGCGAGCGGACCGAAGATGCCGTGGCCCGGTGCCGGCAACGCCTCGATGCCGGCCGGCGGAATGATGGACGTCGGCAGACGGCGGATGCGACGGTGGTAGTTCTCGGCCGCGAACAGGTCGCCGAGACCGCCGGCGATGCCGGGGCCGATGGCGAGCGACGACACCGCCACCTCGTTGCCGCGGTCGAGCAGTGGGCTGTACTTGTCGACCGTGCCGGTGAACTTCTTGGCGCCGTCGGGCTGCGCGAACTTGAAGGTGCGGCCGCTGAAGCGCGACTCCGAATCGACGCTCTCGGTGTAGACGCTGGCCTGCGCGTCGATGGCGAGGCCCACCTGTGGACCGTTGAAGCCGGTGACTGCATACGGCTGGCGCTGGCGCGAGGGCAGCGTCTTCGTCACCGTGCCCGACTCGCTGTCGCTGACGTAGTAGTTGCCGGCATCGTCGGCGCGCACGGCGTCGACGAAGGCGTACGGTCCCTCGCCCGCCTGGCTCGCAGGAGGCGTCCAGACGACACGGGTCATCGCCACTTGCGCGTCGGTGGGATCGTCCTCGCCGTCGGCGCCGGGCTGGCCCGGCATGGGAAACGGGCTCGGCACCGAGTAGTCGCTGAGCAGATCGCTGACGAAGAGGAGGCTGAGCACGTCGCCGAACGGAACGCGCGCCGGCACCGAGAGCGCCGTGGCCAGACCCTGCAACGCCGGCGGGATGTCGATGCCCACGTTCTGCACGACGTCGGCGTAGTAGCAGTTGAGCCCTGGCACCGGCCGGCGGTCGACGACCTCGAAGACGCCCGCGGGATCGTCCTTTCCGAACGGCACCGAGACGTTGGCGACGACGACGCGCGTGCCGCCCGTCAGGCAGCCCCGATAGACGGTGTAGTTGAAGCGCCCCAGCTGTGGGCCGGCGCGCTGGGCGTACTGCGGCGTGTCCTTGTCGGTGCGCTGCACCTTGATGCGGACGACGCGTCCCGACGACTCGACGCCGACGATCGCGGGCGGCAGCGGAGCGATGCGGGCGGTGAGCGTCGCCTGCGCCGCCGCGAACAGGAACAGCTCGGCGACGCCACCGACACCGGCGCCGACCAGCGTGACGATGCCGATGGTACCGCCGGCGATCGCCGCGGGGATGGCGAACACCGCCGAGCCGACGATGGCCTGGCTGATCGCCAGCGCGACGTCGTCCATGTCGGGCAGCGCGCGCGTCAGCTGGCGGAACGATCGGATCTCGCCGGGCGGTGGATCGGCCTGCGCGAGGATGATCGGCACGTCGCTGAGCACGTCGTCGCGGAGTGCGACCGCGATGTTGCCGGCCGGGCCCTGACCCGTGCGACGCTCCATGGCGTCGATCATGACCGCGGCGAGCAGCACGGTGGTGCCGACGCGGCTCAGGCGCGTGACGCGCGAGAGGCGCGGCGGATCCTTCACGAACACCGGGCCGGGGTTGAAGAGCGAGATCATGAGCGCCGAGGTGGGCGCGTCGGGATCGGCCCATGCCGCGTCGACGGCCGTCTGGAAGCGCGACAGCATGACGTCGACGTCGGGCGGGCTGCCGCTCCACTGGAACGTCAGGGCGAGCGAGAAGATCCACTGCTCGAATGTGATCGCGGCGCCCTGCTGAAAGCCGCGCGCCATGACGTCGATGCCCTCGGGCTTGATGCTGAGCGGGCCGGTGCCGGTGATCTCGGGATTCTGCTGCGCGCCCTGCGCGTCGAGCAGGCCGAGCTCGTCGCCGCCGACCAGCAGGATGAAGTCGCGCACCGTCTTGCGCGCCTGGTCGGGCGTCAGCAGCTCGGGCGCGGTGGTGTTGAGGCGGGCCACCACCGACGCGATCTTGGCATCGAGCGGCGGTGCCCCCGACTGCGGCGGCGGAGGCTGCGGCTCGCCGGTGTCCTCGAAGGCCAGCAGGCCGACGTTCACGTCGCTGCTGCGGTCGCCGATGGCGATCGAGAATTCCGCGAACCCCGCCTTGGTGACGATGAGCCGCGTTGCGTTCGTCGGGACGCCGGGGAGCGTGAACGTGCCGTCGGCGCCGGTCGTCGTGCAGATCGATGTGCCGCCGACGCACACCGTGGCGCCGGCGATCGGCGTGCCGGTGGCGTCGGCCACCTTGCCACCGACTGCGGCGTCGGCCGGGTGCACGTTGAACGCGTTGCTGGCGATCGCCTCCTGACGATTGGTGGCGACGGCGACGACGCGCGGGCCGATGCTGGCGTTCGGCGCGATGCTGAGCCCGACCGTCAGCGTCGACGGTCCGGCGACGACGAGCGACGTGACGCTGACGCCGCTGCCGAAGTTGACCTGCGTCGTGCCCTCGGCGAAGGCGCTGTTCTGTCCGGTGACGGTGACCGTCAGCGTCTGGCCCTGCCGGCCGTTGTTGGGCGAGACGCTCGCGACCAGCGGTGGCGGCGGAGGATCGGTGACGGGCGCGAGCTCGGTGCCGACGGTGCCGGTCAGGACCTGCGACGTCTGGAACGTCGGCGACAGGACCGGGTTGACGACGATGTCGAGCAGCGGCGCGCGCTGGCCGTCGCCGCCGTCGCAGTTCTCGTCGACGTCGTTGCCGGGGACATCCGGCACTGGCACGACCTCGTTCTCGCACGCGCCGAAGAAGCCGGCATCGTCGCACATGAGCGCGCCGGCGTGACAGAGGCCGACGTCACGCGTCGCGGGCGGGCCGCTGTAGCAGGTTCGCAGCGTGCCGGGGATGCAGAGCTCGCCGCCGCCGGGGCCGTCGCGGCCGTTGCAGTCCTCGTCGATGCCGTTGCCGGGGTCTTCCTCGCCCGGTACGACTTCGCCGTCGCACCGGCCCCAGATGCCATCGAGTGAGCAGACGCGTGCGCCGGCGTGGCAGAGGCCGACGCCCTCGGTATCCTCGGGGCCGCTGTAGCAGGCCTCGATGGTGCCGGGGACGCAGGCGTCCAGCGCCGTCGTCGCGTCGCGGCGGCCGAGGAGCAGGTGGCCGTTCTCGCAGCGCGAGCGGTCGTCCTGGACGATGTCGTCGACGAAGCCGTTGCAGTCGTTGTCGACGCCGTCGCAGAGCTCGTCGCCTTTGACGACGAAGGGGACGGTGACGCGCTTCTTGCCGCGCTCGGCCTCGATCGTGGTGGCGCCCGAGGGGACACCGGACGGCACCAGGATCGTCGCCTGCGTGCGTGAGCGCTTCGTCGTCAAGGTGCCGACGCCGCCGACCGCGAACGACATCTTGCGCAGGCCCTTGCCGCTGACGGTGATCTCCGCGCCGATGGCCGCGCACTGCGGCGCGACGGCATCGAGCTTGACCGCCCATGCGGGTGCCGTCGCCAGGAGCACGACGAGGGCGAGTGCGGAGCGCATCGTCACGGGACGCCGGGCCCCAGGATGGCGCGCAGGTCGCGCATGTCGTCGCGCAGCTGGTCGACGCGGCGGCGCACGCCGTCGCGGACGGTGACGTCGATGGCGCGCTTCCCGATCAGGGAGTCGATGCGGTAGCCGATCGTCGTCATGTAGCGGCCGGAGGAGCGCAGGCGGTTCTTGGCCGACCGGTCGCGCACCGCACGGTGCAGCGCCTCGCTGCGGTCGACGTGTCGCAGTGAGCGATCGATCAGCCGGACGAGGACACGCTCATAGGCATCGAGCTGCGGCTCGTTGGCGATGAAGGCCGCCAGCTCGCGCAGGCGGCAGCGGAGCGAGTCGTAGGTGAGGGCGCGAGGGCCGTCGCAGCCGGGGGTCGCGATGGTCGTCGTGGTGGTGCTGGACGTGGTCGTCGTCGTGGAGCTGGTGCTGGACGTCGAGGTCGATGGCGCGATCGTCGTGGTGGGGCCGATCGTCGTCGTGGAGGTTGAGGACGACGACGTCGAGGTCGACGAAGAAGACGTCGACGACGTGGTGGAGCTCGAGCTCGTGGAGGTCGTCGTCGACGATGTCGACGAGCTGGTGGATGTGCTCGACGACGTGCTGGTCGACGAGGAGGACGTCGTCGTCGTGGTGCTGCTGCTCGTCGTCGTCGAGGGCGCCGTCGTGGTCGTCGTCGAGCCGGGAAGGGTCGTGCTCGTGGTGGTGGTCGGAGGCAGGCCCGTCGCGACGCTCGTGACCTGCGCGATCCACGTCATGCAGTCGAACTTGTCGCCGGACACCACGCGCGCGACGCCCGACGTCGCGCCGGGAGTGACGAGGGCGCTGACGTCCACGTCGAGCGTGTCCCACAGACCGTGCGGCGCCACCGGTCCGCCGCCGTCGGTGCCGTCGATGGCATCGAGCGGGCGAAGGAGGGAACCGGGACCGGCGACGACCGTGCCGTTGAACAGGGTCTGGTCGCCGGGGAAGAACGACTGCCCGTCGGCGACGATGAAGACGGTGCGTGCGGCGACCGGGCTGATCGCCCCGGGCGCGCCCCACGTGACGGTGGTCGAAACGCCCTCGGCGAAGAACGTGCGCGCCCCGTCGTAGATGGCGATGTTGCGCGTGTAGTCGCCGGGCAGCGTGTAGACGACGGCGAGCGAGGCGCCGTCGAGGAGCGGGTACGCCGACGGCGCGCCGGGATCGGTCGGCCCGTCGCCGTTCGTGAGCCCCGACGGGAAGTCCGCCAGCGTGTTGGAGGCGGCGACCGCGCTCGTGACGTCGGCGCGGTACGTCCACGTGAAGAGCGTCGGCGGATCGAGGTTCGCCTCGTTGAGCGTCGGCCAGCACGCAGAGCCGGTCTGCGCGATCAGGTCGCCGACGATCGGCTCGTCGTTGATGGTGCCGCTGGCGAGCGGCTCTGTGGGCGCGATGACGCTCCAGTAGAGGTAGGCGGCGACGACGATGCCACCCGGGGGCACCGCGACATCGAGCACGCCGCTGCCAGTGTTCCGCATGCCCACGCCGCTGACGATGACGTCGCCGGCCAGCGAGTAGGACTGGAAGGGGGTGAGCGGGACCTGCGGTCCGATCGAGACGGCGCGGACCGGCGCGGCCGCTACGAGCAAGGCGGTCAGTGCGAGCGCCGCGCAGAGGCGAGCCCGGAACGACGCTCGGACGAACGAGACCTGTTGCATGACCGCGTGTACGGGCCGACGAGGAACGAATCCGGCCGCGATTGGGCTGGTAACCCGGGGAAACGCAGGGCGTCAAGAAATTTCCACGGATCCGTCGAAAGACGTACCTGGAATCATGCGAGCATGCACGGTCGCTGTGTCGTTTCAGGTGGCCTGAATCATTGGTGTTTGCAGGCCGCACTGAGTCTTTGGTCGGATCACCACGCTCCAAACCGGGGTTGCCTGGGCGCAGCCGAGAAAGCTTGCACTGGTGCAAGCTCGTAGCTTTCGTCTCGAGCCAGCTGGGGCGCGTTCCCGTGAACGGGCGTGCCCCCAGTGATGCGCCGGCTTCGCCGGCCGCACCATGCAGGTCGCGCGTATACGTACGCCCCACACTCGCCTCCGGCCCGAGATGTTATCTCGGGCCGGGATCTAACAGGCCGGGACGGTGTCCGGCCCGCACCCGCTCACCGTCACCACCTCGCCGTACCCGCACGGCTGCATCAGGTTCAGATGCGGGTCGATGTAGCTGCCCGTGCCGTCGATGGTGATCGTCGTGCTGAGCGCGTGCAGGTGGGTGTAGCTGCACATCGGCGGATGCGCCGCCGTGACGCAGGCGCCGCCGATGCGTGACAGGCAGACGTCGGTCCCGGCGGCGCTGCCGCCCGTCTCGTAGATCAGGCGCACCGCGCGCCCGGTCTGCAGGGTCGTCGTGGTGACGCCGCCGCCCGTCGTGGTCGTCGTGACCAGCGAGCAGCCCATCTGGAACGTGACGTCGACGCCGTAGCCGTCGGCCTCGAAGTGGTAGACGTCGGTGGGATTGGTGAGCCCGGCCGGGCACGCGGGCGGCGGAATGTAGACGATCGTGACGTCGGCGACGAAGGTGAAGTTCCCCGCCGGCGACGTCGTATAGTGCAGCACCTTGTTGCCGGCGAGGCCGGTCAGCGTGCCGCCTAGGTCGCTCACCGTCCGCGTGACGATGGTCTCGCCGTAGCAGGCGTTGTGGTGCACGGTCACCGGCACCGGCACCAACGGCGATACCGGCTGCGTCACCGCCTTCGCGTAGCTCAGCACGCTGGACGCGTTGACGATGCCGGCGGGCACCTGCGCGCCGACGTCGTCGTGCAGGAGGTCGTCGCAGAAGCGACCCTTGTGGTTCTTCTGGCATCCGATGGGCGTGAACCCGGTGAGCTTCCCGAGCGCCGACTTGATCGACACCTTGATGCTGCCGAGCTCGTTGTCGCAGCAGCCGAGGGTCACCTGGGTGTCACACGTGCTGCCGACGTAGTTGGTGAGGGCGCCGGCGATGGTCGTGCCGGACAGTCCGAAGCCGCCATCCTGGTCGCGGCACGAGGTCGACGTGAGGCTCGGGTAGCTTCCGAGCGCGCCGAGGGTGAAGACGAACGTAACCGGCGCGGTGACGGGACCGTCGCCGTGGTCCGCATGTGCGGCGAGCGATGGAGCCACCGCGGCGCAGTGTGCCGGATTGTCGGCGGGCGCGTCGTCCATGCCGCACGCGCCCTGCGTCTCGAGCTCGATGTCGATGGGCACCGGCGTGCTGCCCGCCGCGGCCAGGTGCGGCACCAACCAGAATACGACGGCCGGCTCGGTGTCCTCCGCGGGATGGTAGAGGGTGCCTTCGGTCGGACCGACGGTGTCGAGCACGAGGTCGAAGGTGCCGTCGGCGCGGGTGTAGGTCTCACGGTCGCCGACGGTGACGCGCCAGCCGCCGGCGCCGACCGGCGCGTGCAGGATGGCGGAGCCGTCCTCGCGCACCGTGCCGCCGAGCAGCTCGACCTGGGAGCGATTCGCCAGGACCTCGGCGCGTGCCGCTTCGGGGACGGCCATTGCGCGCACGATGCGCGCGATGCCGGTGACGGCACCGGTCGGCACGGCCGTCGCCGTGACGTCACGGGCGAGCTTCGCCTTGCGCCCGGTGAGGGTGCCCGTGAGCGTGGTGCAGGCCGCGTCGATCGTCGCCTTCAACGCGACCGGCCCGGTCACACCCGCGCAGCTCTTGAAGCGCACCCGCAGGCGCGTGCCCTTCTTCGACGTCTTCAGCTTGACGCGCGTCGGTGCGCAGGCGCCGCCGACGCCGATGGTCTTACCCACCAGGACGAGGCCGTTGTGCTGCAGGCTCTCGTCGCCCGGGACGATGGGCGCATCCTGCGCGATGTAGGCCGCGTCCGGGCAGGGCGGGCGTTTGCGGGCGTCCGACGTCGCGGTGAGGAGGACGAGGTCGAGCGCGGCGAGGACCGCGAAAGCAGATCGCATGCCACCACGGCGCGCCTGTGCCGGCGTTCGGAAATTCGCTGCCGCGTGGATTTGGTGTCGGGTTCGTGACCCGTACGCCAAGCGGCCGACGGGTCACGGGCAGCTGGACGCGCCGGCGCGGCAGTTGGCGTCGGCCGCCACTCCGGGGAGACCGGCGGCGCCGTCCGTGCTGTCGTCGCCGGACGAGTCGCCCGAGCCGTCGGGCGCGTGACCCTGGGATCGTCGGTGGGTTACTCGGCGGGGACGAGCGCGGCGCGGATCGCCTGCAGTGCCGCCAACGCCCGTGTGCGCTTCTTGCCGAAGCGAGCGGCTCCGGTGGAGACGGTCTGCGTGACGGTGCGCTCGAGCGTGTCGGTGAGCGCCGTGTCGTCTGCGCCAATGAGCAGGGTCGCGTCGGCGCGCAGGAGGTCGGTGACGCCGTCACGCTGCTCGAGCGCGTCGGCGACGAGCGGGCTCGGCTGCTTGCGGCGGACGTCCTTCTTGACGAGCGTGCGCAGCGTGTCCTCGAGCCGATCGAGTCGTGCGACCAGCTCGACGCCTGCCTGGCAGTCGACGACGCCGTCATCGTTGGTGTCGTCGTCGGCGACATCGCAGCCGCAGATGTCGGGCTCCGACTTCGCCGTGTCGAGCTCACACGTATCGCACGCGTCACCGGTGCCGTCGCCATCGCCGTCGGTCTGGTCGTTGGCGAGGTCGCGGCAGTTGTCGACGCCGTCGCAGGTGCCGTCCGCGTCGGCATCGCTGCAGACGGCGCTGCAGTTGAGGAACACCACCAGGTCGTAGTCGCCGGCGGTGCCGGTGACGCGGACGCTGTGGGTGCCGGCGGTCGTGGCGACGACGCGAGCGAGCTGGGTCGTGCGCTGCGCCGGGTCGGTGAGGGCGGTGGCCAAGATGACGCCGTCCAGGTCGAGCAGCTCGACGACGGCGTCGGTGAGGACGCCGTCGCCGCTGGGGTCGCGGTCGACGAGGATCGAGATGGCGTCGCCGGGGGTCGCCGTGGCGAACGAGAAGACGTCGACGTCCTCATCCGTGTCGAGCGTCGCCGTGGTGACGGCGGCGACGATGGGGGACGCGGTCACGTCGTTCGGCTCGCTCTCGCGGCCGTAGTCGCCGGGAGACGCGGTGAGCGCCAGCAGGCCGTACGGTCCGATGCCCACGCCGGACGTCAGGCGCAGGAAGACGTTGCCGGCCTGCGGCACGACTCGACCGGTGACGGCAGCGCCGGACGTGGGGCCTGGATCGTCGTCGCGGGCAAAGGTCGTCGCACCGTCGTCGGCGATGAGCTCGAGGGTCGAGCTCGCCGGGGCGGACGTGAACGGCGCGTCGACGAGGGCGTAGACCGTGTCGCCTTCGCGCACGTCCGACAGAACCCAGTGATCCGATTCCGCTTCGAGGATGCCGGCGCCGCACTGACCGGCAGCGAGCGGCGTCGCCTGGGCGATCACGTCGTTCACCTCGTGCTCGTCGATGCTCTGCGCGCCGATCGGCGGGGCCAGGAAGAGGACGACCGAGTCGGGCGGAATGCTGTCCGCCGTGTCGCAGGCGTGCGTCAGCGCGAAGATGCTGCCGCCGGACTCGAGCCCCGTCGTCGAGCCAGAGCCCGTTTCGGGGTTGCCCGCGGGGTAGGTCATCAGGATGTTGCCGTTGTCGTAGAGGACGGCCTGGAACGTGAACGCATCGGTGCCGCCGCCGAAGTGGTCGGCCTTGTCCCACTGGAGGATCACGCAGGCGCTGTCGCCACCTTGCGTGTAGGGGCAGGGGTCGAACGCCTGCTGGTAGCCACCGGCGCTCGTGCTCGGAGGATTCCGCAGCACGAGGTCGTCCCACAGCACGGCGATGACGTCGTTCGGCTCCGAGCCGTTTCGTATCGGGCAGTTGTTGGAGAGCGAGTCGGCAGAGGCGTTCAGCTCGAAGGTGAGGAAGCCGTTGGTGCTCATGTGCACCGTCGGGCGGTGGTTGCCGTAGAAGGGGAAGCCGAGCCCGCGGTTCAGCGCGGTGAGCGGCAGATCGACGGCGACACCGTCGTCGGCGTTCGCGTTCTCGGGCTCCGGGACCGTGTCGGCGTCGAGGAAGGTCACCTGCGTGCCGGTGGTCGCGATGTCGAGGAAGGTGCCGAGCTGGGGACCGTCGGGGTCCGTCGTGGCAACGACGCGGTAGCCGAAGGCGTCCGGGCCGGCGGCGCCCGCGGCGGGACGCAGCGTCGCCGCAAGGAGCAGCAGCAGCGTCACCAGGCATCGCGTGGGGGTCGACATGGCAGGCTCCCTGTCGTTGCGGGGCCGGACCATTGCTGGACCAGCCCCGGTTCACAGGGGCTACGCGCACCTCGACCCACCGGATGCGGCGGCGGCGTGCCTCAGACGTACGACGGCTTCAGCCCTGCACCCCAGCGCTTCATCCAGGCCTTCATGTGGACGCCGGTCGACACCGGGTAGACGTCGCTCAGTGCCACGATGAGGCCGTCGCGGTATTCGGCCATCAGCTCGATCTCGAGCTTCAGCTCGTCCGACGCGCCGCGACGGTACAGTGCGACGCCCGCCACGCGGACCACGTCACCTTCCACCGAGGGCGGGGACGAGCCCGGCTTGATCTCGCGCGCGCAGTGCCGATCGAACTCGTCGAGGAACTTCTTGATGGCGCGGAAGATGTTCTCGCGTCCCTCGACGACGCAGTCCCAGCCCTGGCTTCCCAGCACGCGATAGACGGCGTCGGGGGCGAAGAACGGCTCGAGCCGGGTCCAGTCGTCGTCGGCGTAGGTGGATTCGAAGGCCTGGGCGTAGGCGAGGAAGCGTCCCAGCAGGTTCTCGGTTCCCATGACGGTCTCCTTCGTTCAGCTGCGGCGTGTACTGCGTATACGCCGGCGTGTGGTGGGGCGACTCCAGCCCCATGCGGTGAGGAGGGTCTGCATCGAGCGTGCGTACAGCGCGCGGAAATCCGGCTCGCTCAGGCCGAGCTTGCCGGCGAGGAAGAGGGAGACGAGCCCGTGCGCGTTCGCCCAGACGGTGAGCGCCGCGGTCTCGGGGTCGTCGAGCTCGAGCAGTCCGGCGCCGGCGCATTCCTGCAGGCGATCGACGAGGAAGCGGAAGGTCGCGACGTCGCGCCATCGCGGGGGCAGCGTCATGTCCCGTCCCAACGGCTCGACGAACATACCGGCATAGTCGCGCGGGTGTTCGAGCGCGAAGTCGACGTAGGCGGTGCCCGCGTGCATCAGACGTGCTGCCGGCGACGACTCGGCCAACGCCTGCTGGAGGTAGGTCATGAACGTCGCGTGGCCGCGATCGGCGACCGCCGCGAGCAGCCCGTTCCAGCCGTCGAAGTGACGGTAGATCGCCATCGGCGTGACGCCGACCCGCTTTGCGACGGCGCGCATCGTCAGGCCCTCGACCCCGCCGTCGAGGAAGAGCTCGTGGGCGGCGGCGAGGATGGCCTGTTGCGTGGGGGCGGGCGGCACGTATACGGCGTATACGTGCGAGGTGTGGGTGGGTCAAGGCGTGTGGCGCCGACGGCGTCAGCTTCGGCGAACCCTGCTCATCGGAGGCCGCGTCCGGCTCGCGCCGCGGGCGTCCCGGCAGCTCGCGAGCCACTTCTGGAACGAACGTTGGCTTTCGCCGGAGGGACGACCCGCGAGAAGACCCTCGACGCTCAGGTCTTCATCCAGCTCGGGCCAATGGATTCCTTCGCCTTGGCCGACCCACCGATAGTTTTTGCGTTCCTTGGCGGTGGCGTGCTGGAGCCGAGGGTACCACGCGAGCGGCGCGGTCACGGTGCGCCCGTCAGCGAGATCGATGGTCAGCGCGTCGCTGGTCGTCGCGACCCGAATTCCACGGGGCGGCTCGCGGTCAACCCTGGAAGTACTCATTCCACGACCTCAGCAGGCGCTGCTCGTTGGCTTCCACCATGTCACAGCGCCGATACCCTCTTCCACCCTGAACACGAACCGGGCTCAACCAGAACTTGGCCGTCGCATCGCCGCGCTCCACGTGCACGTGCGGTGGCTCGCGACGATCGTTCGCATAGAACAGGAAGCGATAGGCACCGATGCGCAGTACGGTCGGCACGTGAGCGAGCCACTCGCGCCCCGTGGGGTGACCTTCGGAACGCGCGCTGCCATTCATCATCCTGTGCCAACACAGGCCGTACCTTCCTGAGGAGCAGCTCGGATTGCCGCCTCTCGATCGCGCCAGCTCGTGGAGTGCGAAACGGGTGTCTTGGTCGGCGGCCCTAGCGTGCCGGATCCAACACCGACGCGAACCCTGACGGCGCGTGCGGCCCCAGTACCAACGTCTCCAGCACGCCCAACCCTTCGCTCCCGCCGACGCGCGCGCGGCAGAGCTGCTGCACGTGCACGTGCCGCGGATCCATCGGATCGAGATCCGCCAGCGTCCACGTCACGCCGTCGACGGCCGACGGTCCTTTCCACATCCCATGTCCCCACTCAGGATCGAGGTACCCGAGCCCGCGCATCTGGAAGGTGAGGAACGGCTCCAGCGACACCACCATCGGTTCGCGGCCATGTGGACGCAGCATCAGCTCGGCGGACGACGCGCGCCGCGTGCCCGGCGTCCACGTCACGCGATGCCCCACCGACGCCATCGGCTCTGGAGCGCTCTCGTCGAGCATCGCCACCGGCGCCACCGACCCGCTCGCATGCCACGGTCGCCCCGTCGCGTCCTCGTTCACCGCGAAGTGCGTGCAGAAGTCATCGAAGTGCACCGGGCTCCACAGCCAGAAGAACTGCGGCAGCATGCCCGGCGCGCCGCCTTCGGGCTCGCCGACGGGTCGCACGCCCCACGAGCGATCGCGGCACCCCGGCACCTTGCTCGGATCGATGATGATGTCGACGCCGTCGATCCGGATGTAGCCCTCCCAGAAGCCGAACTGCGTCAGGCGCGTCGAGTCCATCATGACGCGGTTGTTCGGCTTGTAGACGAAGCGCGGCTCCTCGATGGCGGCGGTGCGGGCGTAGAAGGCCATGTCGGCCTCGAGCCCGAACTCGTTCGGCGCCACCTTCAAGTGCAGCACGCGCAGCGGCTCGAGGACGTCCACCTTGATGGGCCCGACGCGCGACTCGGCGCGCTCCGTCGGCGCCAGGCGCGAGGCGCGCACGACGTGCTGCTTGCCGTCGCGCACGACGCTGAAGGACGCGTCCATGACGCGACGGTTCGGATACAGGCCGAGCGCCGCGGCGAAGAAGAGCTCGCCGTCGCGCGAGTAGCCGTTGAAGAAGTAGCGATCGTAGCAGTTGCGGTCGCCGCTCTGGGGCTGTGCGATCGGCTCGGCGGTCTGGTGGACGAGGTAGTCGTCGAAGCGCGTCAGCATGACGGGATCAGCCTTTCGATATCTCCTGCAGCAACGACGGCTTCAGCACCATGACGTCGCGCATGGCCTGCGCCGACAGATGCGCGAGCACCGGCGCGCGCGCGTCGGGATGGGCCGCGGTGGCGTCGAGCGCCACCACGAGTGCGGCGCGGAGTGCCGCCACGCGGTCGGCGAGCGGCAGCACCGGCGCCGCAGCGAGCGCCGCGTGCACCGGCTGGGCGGCGGGCAGGTGCAGTGCCGCGATCACCTGCGTCAGCGCCATCGTCGCCGAATCGATTTCGGCCTGCATCAGCTCCGGCGACGGTGCGATGCGGTCACGCAGGTTGTTCAGCACGTCGAGCACGGCGAAGACCTGGCCGCGGGCGAAGCGCGTCTTGACGTCGGGCAGCACCGCCTCGCGCAGCGTCTGCATGACGCCGTCGATGAGGGCCGCCACCGGAACGTTGCTCATGCCAGCCACCCCCGCGACATGCCGAGCAGCAGATAGAGGAACGGCAGCTGATGATCGAAGATGGCCATGCGGAGATCGGTCGTGCGGCCGTCGCGGAAGGCGCGGATGCCGGTGAGCATGATGGCGATCATCTTGACGATGGTCAGCACCTCGTAGAATCGCAGGCGATCGGCGTCGGCGGTGCGACCGCTGCTGGCGGCGTAGCGCGCCGCGAACTCCTCCGGCGTCATCAGGCCCGACGCCATCGGCGTGCCGGCGCGCCAGAGCGACGACGAGCACCACGCGACGTCCTCGAGCGGATCGCCGAGATGGACCATCTCCCAGTCGAGGATTCCGGTGAGACGCCCGTCGCGCACGAGGAAGTTGCCGAGCCGGTAGTCGCCGTGCACGAGCGTGATCTCGTCGGTGGACGGCAGGTTCGCCCGCAGCCACCGCAGCGCCTCGGCCAAGGGCGGCGCGACGTCGAGGCCGCTGTCGACGATGCGCTTCTCCCAACGTTCGAGCTCGCGGGCGGCGATGCCCTTACCGGCCGACGGCACGCCGAGGAACGCGAGGTCGCGAGCACGCCAGTCGATGGCGTGGAGCTGCACCAGCGCATGCACGATGTCGGGCCCGAGCGTCTCGCGTTCGGCATCCGAGAACGGACCGGTACCGTCGTCACCCGGGGCGGGGATCGGGACCTCGCCGTCGATGCGCTCCATCACGTAGAACGGCCGATCGAGGTCGGCGGGGTCGGTGGTGAACCACGGCGTCGGCGGCGAGGGCAGGGGGTCGTCCGACAGCGCGTGCAGGACGCGGAACTCGGGGCCGAGGTCGTACGGCTCGAGCAGTCCCGCCACCGGCTCGCGCTTGGCGATCCAGCGTCGCGCCTCGCGCCGGCCGTCGGGGTGCGTCAGCTCGGCGTCGAAGGCGAACGTCTCCTGCGAGAAGCCCTCGGTGCTGCGCTCGAGCGCGGTGACGCGGACGGTGCCCGGAAGCCGCGCAGCGAGGAAGCGCTCGAGGCGCGAGGCGAGGATGTCGTCGGCCATGGGTCGGACGGCGAAGATCGCACGCCCGACCCGATGCGCTCAAGCCGCCCGGCTACGTGACGACGCTGCCGGATCGGGGCGCACGCTTACGGCGATGCCGCGTGCCGCCAATCCGGCGAAGAGTCCGCGCACGCGTGACAGCACACGCGGCGGCGCCTCGCCGCGGACGGTGACCTCGAGTCGCGCGCCCGGACCGGCACGCAGCACGTCGTCGGTGATCGTCTGCGCCGTGTACGGCGTCAGCGGGCCACTGCGTGCGACGGCGCGCTGCGGCATGCTGTCGTCGGGGACGACCCGCATACACACCTCCGTCGGTCCCGACGGCGTGATCTGCCGATCGGCAGCGACCACCGAAAGGACCGTCTCGACCAGGTCGCCGTAGCTCCGCACCAGCTCGAGCCGTCGCTCCGAGAGGGTGATGCCGAGCTCGCCCTCGAGGCAGATCGCCACTTCGAGCAGGTCGAGCGAATCGGCCGCCAGGTCGTCGGCCAGCGACACGTCGAGCCCGAGATCGGACTCGTCGATGCCCAACCGGTCCGCCACCACCCGCCGCACGCGCGGCTCCACATACTCTTCGAGGCCGAGCCTCCCCGCCACCATCACCATCCCCGTCTCCACCCGGGACCCCCTGGGCCCCGCCGACCTCGCACCCACAGCCATGCTCCGGACTGGAGCAAGGACGGTGCCGCCATTCGCTGCCCACCGGAGTGTCCTGATGCACCCCCCTGATGCCCGCCCTGCCTGCAGCGCAGCCAGCGGCTGCCTGCCTTCAGGGCAATTCCGGGGGCCGGGCCACGAATCGCGTCGGTGAGAGGTATCGTCATGCCGGTGATCTCGCAAGGCGAGACCCTACCGGCGGCGGGTTACCGGCCGGCGGGCTGGAGATGACGATCGAGTGTCAGCGCACCCGGGACGAGACCGGAGCGCTCGAGCGCCTCCGCGAGGAGCGCCCGGACCGCTGGCTCCCAGCCGAAGGACACGTGCCCGCCCTCGTACCACTCGAGCCGCGGCCGGTCCCAGTGGCGCCAGAGGTCGCGGACGTTGTGCGGCGGCACCAGACGGTCGGCCGTCCCGGCGAACATGAAGCGGCGATCCCAGGGGACGCGCGGTGCGAAGGCCAGCGGCGAGACGACGCGGACCACGTCTTCGAGGTGATCCCAGGCGAGGCCCATGTGCTCCGTCAGCCGCAGCAGAAAGGGGGGGACGTTCCAGCGCGCCAGGCCGGTGTGGCTGGTGGCCGGGATGCCGGCGATGACGCAGGCCAGGTCGTCCTCCAGGGCGGCCACGAGGGCCGACGTGAACCCGCCGAGCGACAGCCCGTAGACGCCGATCACCGAGGCGTCTCGATCCTCGCGCAGCCATCCCAGCACGCGACGGACGTCCCACACCGCCTGTGCCTGCAGGTGGATGGTGTCGAGGTAGTCGCCGGAGAGGAAGCCGTCGCCGGTGCGTCGTCCCTGCGTGCGCGGACCGTGCAGCGGCAGTACCGGGAAGACGACGTTCAGTCCGAGCTCGCGATGGAACCACGACGCCGGGAAGCCGGTGAAGTCGACCATCGGCAGGCCCATGCGGTAGCCGTGTACGCACACGAGCCACGGTCGCGGTGCGCCGGGATGCTCGAGCACCCACGCGTGGCCGGTGCGATTGCGGACGTAGCCGAGCCAACGATCGCGTCCCGGCTCACCGGCGTGCGGCTCGTAGCCGCTGTCGAACTGCAGATGCTGATAGCGCAGCCCGCGCGACTGCGCGCGCCGCAGATCGCTCGGCTCGAGCGGCGGCGGTGTGCGGTGATACGTCGACGGTGATGCGATCCAGCCGCGGCTCGTGAACATCTCGAGTGCGGCGCTGACCTCGCTGCGCAGCCGGACGCGATCGCCGGGTGACACGAGGTGCATCGACAGCACCTCGGTGAGGAAGAATATCTCGTCGAGCAGGATCTTGCCGGCGAGACCGAACGACAGGCGCGACACGGGCAGCTCGTCGAGTGCCGGCGCGGTGGCAGGCAGCATCCACCGTGCGGCGAGCACGCCAGGAGCAAGAACGGATCGCAGGACGAGATCGAGCATGCGGGCGCTTCTCGAATCGCGAGCGAGGCTGTAACGCACTCGACGCGCTCGTGTAAACCTCGCAGACGCTGCGGCGGCTCAGCCGGGATCGAGTGCGAGCGTTTCGCGCATGCCGTCGGCGAGCGGACGGTTCGTCCAGCCGAGCTCCGTGGTCGCGCGCGTGATGTCGTACGATACGCGAACGGGGATGGGCACCGGGATGCGTATCCACGGCACGCGTCCGCCGGCGGCGCCCCACGCGTCGGCCATCTCCCACACCGGACGGTCCTCGCCGACGACGTTGTAGGCGCGCCCCACCGCCGCCGGTGTCTCGAGCGCGAGCGCGATCGCCTCGGCGACGTCGCCACCGTAGGCGAACGGCGTATGCAGCATGGCGGGGAAGGGTGCCACCGGGAGTCCGAGCAGGCGGCGGAAGAGTGTCGTGAAGTTGGGATCGAAGGCGCCGTAGATGCCGCCCGGGCGGATGATCGTGAGATCGATGGCGTGCTCGGCGGCGAGACTGGTGACGACACGCTCCGCTTCGGCCTTCGACAAGGCGTACGCGTTCGCGGGGCCGGGCTTCGTCGACGCGGGGATGATCGGATGATCCTCGGCGACGTGGGCGGGCATCGGCGTCTGGTAGACGATGACCGACGACACGTGCACCAGCCGTCGCACGCCGGCCGCGGCCGCCGCCTCGACGACGTGGCACGTGCCGTCGATGTTGGCGCGATGATGCTCCTGCCAGTTGCGATCGCGGAACGACACCAGGCGTCCGAGCGCGTAGAGCGCGGCGTTCGACACCACCGCATCGGCGCCCGCGAAGCCCTCGGCGAGACGCTCGGGCTCAGCGAGATCGGCCTTGCGCAGCTCGACGCCACGCGCCGCCAGCTCCGGCACGCGCGACGGATTCCGCACCACGCCGATGACGTGGCAGCCGCGTCGCAGCAGGACGTCGACGATGTAGCGCCCGAGGAAACCCGTGGCGCCGGTCACGGCGACGGTCCGCGGCGTCGTCATGCGCGTCGCGTGAGCCCGTGCTGCCCGAGACGCCAGAGCAGCGTCTCGATGCGATCCTGGCCGAAGAACGGCTCGCCCTGGAAGACGAACGTCGGCACGCCCCAATGCCCGGCGGCTTCGAGCTCGTCCTGGTTGCCGGCGATGATGGTGTCGTAGCGGTCCGGGTCGGCGGCGATGGCGGCGTCGAGTGATGCCAGGTCGAGCCCCGCGCGCGCAGCAGCGTCGGCGAGATGCGTGCCCTCGTGCCAGCCGACGACCTCGCCGCCCCAGATGAGGCGCGACACCTCGGCGATGAACGGCAGGCCGCGGCCGCGTGCGGCGGCTTCGACGCCGAGGCGTGTCAGTCGGAAGATGTACGGCTGCTCCGGCGAGACCTCGCGCGTCGCCATGTCCTGGACGATGGGATCGGGGCGGGGCGGGCCGTACGGAATGCCGAGCTGCTGCGAGACGCGGAAGGTGTCGCGTAGCAGGTAGGGCAGCCAGAGCGGGTTCACCTGCTGGAAGAAGCCGGCGATGCGCACCGCGATCGGCAGCACCGGTCGCACGCGTAGGTCGACGTCCCAGTCGGCGGCGAGCTGCACCATGCGCGGCGTGGCCAGGTAGGAGTACGGGCTCCGGAACGACCAGAAGCAGTCGACGGTGAGGGTCGCCATCAGTGGAAGAAGTGGCCGCCGTTGACGTCGAGTGCCTGGCCGGTGACGACGCGCGAGAGGTCGGAGGCGAAGAACACCACCGTGTCGGCGATCTCCGCCGAGTCGGGGATGTGGCGCAGCGAGGTGCGCGACGTGATGTCGGCGTGCACCGCCTCGTAAGTGGTGCCCTGCGCCTTCGCGATGTGATGGAAGTAACCCTCCATCTTGGGGCTCCAGATGTAGCCGGGCACGACGGAGTTGACGCGGATGCCGTCGGCGCCGAGCTCGCGCGCCAGCGTCTGCGACGCGATCATGAGCGCGCCCTTCGACGCCGCGTAACCGCCGACGTTGGGCTCGATGATCCGCATCGACATGGAGTTGATGAAGACGATCGAGCCGCGCTTCTGCGGCCGCATGTGGGTGACGACCGCCTGCGTGAGCTGGAGCGCGCCGAAGACGTTGACGTCGAACATCTTCCGCCAGTCGGTGAGATCGGCGGCGGCGAACGGACCGACCGGGTTGCTGAGGAAGGCGTTGTTCACCAGCACGTCGATGCGGCCGAACTCGGCCTGCGCGGCGTCGGCGAGCCGCCGACAGTCGTCGGGCTTGGCGATGTCGGTGGGGACGGTGAGGGCTCGGCGGCCCTTCGCCCGCACGACCTCGGCGACCTCGTCGAGGGCCGACTGCGTGCGCGCGGCGAGCACGACGTCGGCGCCTTCCCGCGCGAGTGCGAGGGCGATCTCCCGCCCCATGCCGGGGCCGATGCCGGATACGATGGCGACACGATCTTCGAGCAGCATGGTCATCCGTTCAGGTGGGGTGCGACCTGGGTGGCGAAGGCGTCGATCTGGTCGACCAGCTCGTCGCACGATCGCGAGCGGAACCGCACCCCGCAGTGGTTCACGCCCATTGCTTTGAGGTCTAGCAGCGACTCGGCGATCGATTCGCCCGACCCCGAGCGGGCGTTGGGCCCGAGCTCGAACGACGGCGTGCCGATGTAGAGCCACTCGCTGTTGGCGCCGATCTCGATCGGCTCGTCGCCACGCACCTTCTGGCGATGCGCCTTGATGGTGGCGATCTGGCTGGGAAGCTGGTCGCGGAAAGTTCCCTGCGGCAACCAGCCGTCACCGCGCGTGGCGGCGCGACGGAGTGCCGCCGGCGTATTGCCGCCCACCCAGATGGGCGGACGCGGCTGCTGGATCGGACGCGGGCGGAGGCCGACGTCGTGCACGGGCCAGCGTTCGCTGTCGTGCTCGGGGTATTCGTCGAGGAATGCCTTGGTGACGACGTCGATGGCCTCGTCGAGCAGTTTTCCGCGTTGGGTGAAGTCGACGCCGAGGGTGGCGAACTCGCCCTGCAGATGGCCGGCGCCGACGCCGAGGATGACGCGTCCGCCGGAGAGCGCGTCGAGCGTCATGAACGCCTTCGCGGTCATGAGCGGATGACGGTAGGCCGCGACCCAGACGTACGACATCAGCCGTACGTGCTTCGTCGCCGCCGCCAGGAAGCCCATGGTGGCGATCGGATCGTACCAGGTCGTCGTCATCGCCTTCGCCTGCTCGCGCGGGACGACGACGTGGTCGCAGACGGCGACGTAGAAGAAGCCGGCGCGGTCGCAGGCCTTGGCGACCTTCACCAGCTCGATCGTCCCGGCCTGGGCCTCCCATGGGGCGGCGAACATCGTGCTCTGCGCCGCCACCGGGAGCTGCAGCCCGACGACGAGCTTCCCTGCCGGGACGATCTGGACTGCTGCGGTCACCGCCCCGTCGCCCGGGCAGCCGCGGCCTCACGGTGCCGCGTCGTGCGATGGATCGGGTCCTTGTCGAAGCGCGGGATCACTTCCTGCCCGAACAGCTCCACCGAGCGCAGCGCCACCGCCTGCGGCTGCGACGACGCCAGCACGCCGAAGATGATCTGATCGCAGCCGACGTCGACGAACTTCTGCACGGCCGCGGCGCACTCGTCGGGGTCGCCGACGATGCGCTGGCCCGATGCGATGCGCTCCTCGAGCTGCTCGGGGGTGGGGTCGGGGATGAGGGCCGGCCACGCCGGTACGCCGGCAGGACGCGGGAAGGTGTCGAGGTACTTGAACACCAGGCTGGTGTGGTAGCCGCTGCCCATGTCGAGGGCGACGCGGCGGGCCTCCTTGCCGTCGTCCAGGCAGACCAGGGCCGTCACGCAGGCGACGTTGTCATTGACGTAGCCGCCCACCGGCTCGGCGTGCTTGATGGCGTCCTTGTAGATCTTGATCAGGGGCTCGAAGTCCTTCGGGGTGCCGAGGCTGAAGCACAGCGCGCCGAGGCCGAGCTTGCCGGCCTTCTCGAAGGTGGACGGGCTGCCGCAGGCGACCCAGATGGGCGGATGGGGCTTGGTGTAGGGCTTCGGCAGCACGTTGCGCTCGGGCATCGTGAAGAACTGGCCGTCGAAGCTGTACTTGGTCTCGCGCCACATGCGCAGGATCTCGCGCAGCGACTCGTCGTACATCGCCCGCGTGGTGTCGCCGTCGGGGATGCCGAAGCCCTTGAATTCGGTGGACGACGAGCCGCGGCCGGTGCCGAACTCGAAGCGGCCTTCGCTGAGGTGGTCGAGCATGGCCACGCGTTCGGCGATCCGGGCAGGATGATTCACCGGTGGGGTGATGTTGTAGATCGCCGAGCCGACGTGCAGCCGCTGGGTGCGGGCGGCGACGTAGGGCAGGAAGATCTCCGACGCCGAGATGTGGGAGTACTCCTCGAGAAAGTGGTGCTCGACCGACCAGACGTACTTCCAGTTGAAGCGGTCGCACGCTATGGCCAATTCGAGCTCGCGCATGAGGCGGGAGTGCTCCGCGTTCTCGGGGTCGGCCTCCATCTCGTGACGGGGGACGTGTGCCTGTACGAACAGTCCGAATTCCATGGGCTTCGGGTCGTATCAACGTCGCAACGGACCTGACAAGGGCCGCGTGCGGTCGCCTAGAAGGGCCCCCGTCCACGCACCGCTTCACCATGAATAGATATACCCGACCGGCGTCTGACTGCTGCAACCCCGGCTGAATCTTACAAGCCGGAGAACTCACGAAGAGGTGTTTCATGGCGTCCGACAACGATGAGGTATGGGTGCAGCTCGCCACTCGCATCCCGAAGGATCTGCACCGCGAGCTGAAGCTGCACTGCGTCCGCACCGACGAGTCCGTCATGGGGTTCGTGGTGAAGGCGCTCACGGAACGGCTGGAGCGTGAAGGCGCGCGCAGCAGCCGTCGCAAAGCCAGCTGAAAATCTCCTGATCCGGGACGTGGCGCCGGCCCCCCTCCGGCGCTGCGGCCCGTCCTGAGGTTTCAGAGCTCTTTCGTCAGAAAGTAGTGGGTGTGTCCGGGCGGATGTTCGGGCAATCGCCCGAACACGACGTATCCCAGCCGTTCATAGAAGCTGGGTCCCGCCTGGAAACTGAATGTGTCTAGGTGGACATTGCCCACGCCACGTCGGCGAGCATCCATCTCGGCTGCCTC
>DASYLJ010000136.1:0-83215 GCA_036009625.1 Binatia bacterium | reverse complement strand
CCGCGCCCCCGACGGCGAGGCGTTCTTCGTCATGGTGTCGAGCCTGCCGAACGGCTTCTTCACCGCGGTGCCGTGCGAGATCTCGCTGACGCGCGCCGAGCACGGCCTGATGGCGCTCGCCGCCACGCCCGACGAGGCGCTGGCGCAGCTGCAGTCGACGCTCGCCGGCAAGGCGCGCACCGACATCTTCCCGTCGGGCGGACATTCGTGATGGCCGCGGCGGCGCGCGGGACGGCCCTCACCGTGTTCGCAGTGCTGTTCGCGCTGCTGTCGGTATCGAACATGCTGAAGCCCTTCCAGATTCAGGGAGCGCAGACGGGCTTCGTGCTCTTCGGCGAGCGACTCACCGGGACCGCCAACGCCATCGCCGGCCCGCTGTTCGGGCTGTTTCTGCTCGTCTACGCGATCGGCATCTGGAACATGCGCCGCTTCGCACTGCCGATGGCGTGGCTCTACGCGCTCTATGTCGTCGTCAACCTGGTGCTGTTCACCATCCGCAACGAGACCCCGCCCGGGGTCGGCTACATGATCTTCGGCGTCGTCTACACGGCGATCGCGATCGGTGTGTCCGGGGGCTCGGCGATGCTGCTGTCGCGTCGCACGGCGGAGCTGCGCTGATGGAGTTCGCCATCCAGGTGGGCGGCGGCCAGGTCCGTCACGACAAGTCCGGCATCCAGGCGATCATCGACGAGACACAGCTCGCCGAGTCGCTCGGCTTCGACATGGTCTTCGTGCCCGACCACTACGTCTTCGAGGCGCTCGGCACGATGCAGATGGCGACGCCCGCCTACGAGATGTTCTTCGTCATGGCCACGCTGGCGCAGTGCACGACGCGCATCCGCATCGGCAGCCACGTCGCCTGCATGCTGTTCCGGCACCCGGCGCTCACCGCCCGGCTGTTCGCACAGATCGACGAGGCGAGCGGCGGTCGCGTCACCGCCGGCGTCGGCGCGGGCTGGACGCGCGCCGAGTTCGAGATGATGGGAATCCCGTTCCCCGACGTCTCCGAACGGCTGCGCATCATGGACGAGGCCGTCGCCGCCATGCGCGGGCTCTGGCAGGCCGCGCCCTACACGCTGGCGGGCGACTATTTCCAGCTGCGCGACGCCGTCTGTCTGCCGCGACCGGTGCAGCCGAACGGGCCGCCGATCATGCTCGGCGGCAGCGGCAACGGCATCCTGCGACGCGCCGGCTCCTGGGCCGACATCATCCACATGGTCCCCGTCATCGGAAAAGCCGGCACCACCACGATCGAAGAGATCCGCAAGTTCAGCGACGCGAGCCTCGAGGAGAAGCTCGGCCGCGTGCGCACGGCGGAGGCCAAGGCCGGGCGTCCGGCGGGCAGCGTGCGCTTCGCCTCCACCGTCTTCACCTACTCGCCCACCGAGTCGCCCGAGCAGACCGACGCCATCGCCGCCGGCCTGGGGGGCATGTTCGGCCTGACCCCCGACGAGCTGCGTCGCCACCCGATCGCGCTGATCGGCACGCCCGAGGAGATGGTGGCGGAGCTGCAACGGCGGCAACGGGTCCACGGGCTGTCGCTGCTCGCGATCAACTTCTCGAGCCCCGAGCAGCTGCGGGTGTTTGGCGAGCAGGTCCTGCCCAGGGTGCGGTGATCGTCGACTGACACGGCGCGCCGCGACCGACCCAGCGCTGAATGGCTGTTTCCGCGCCCCCGTTGGGGTTTTCCCGAATTGTGCTTCCGGCCAAACGAGTCCATGTGGTAGCCCCTGCAGCTGCAACCTGAGGGGGTTCCATGCCGAGATCGTTCGTCCGTCGCGGGCTGCTGCCAGCCCTGTTCCTCGCTGCCTTGGTGGTATCCGCCAGCGCCCAGACCTTCACCGCCTTCGAGAGCGGCCAGGTGCGGCCGCTGGCGATGTCGCCCGACGGCACCCGCCTCTTCGCGGTGAACACGCCCGACAACACGCTCGAGATCTTCGGCGTCTCCGGCGCGGGTCTGACGAAGACCGGCTCCGTCCCCGTCGGACTCGAGCCGGTCGCGGTGGCGGCACGGACGAACGGCGAGGTCTGGGTGGTGAACCACCTCTCCGACTCGATTAGCATCGTCGACGTCGCCAGCAATCCGCCGCGCGTCACGCGCACGCTGCTGGTCGGTGACGAGCCGCGCGACATCGTGTTCGCCGGTGCCGCGGGCAACCGCGCCTTCATCACCACGGCGCACCGCGGCCAGAACAGCCCCGTCGATCCGCAGCTCAACGTCGAGGGCGTCGGTCGCGCCGACGTCTGGGTGTTCGACGCCACCAACCTCGGCGCCACCCTCGGCGGCACTCCGCTCGTCATCCGCACGCTCTTCGGCGACACGCCGCGCGCGCTCGCCGTCGCACCGGGCGGCGGCACCGTCTACGCCGCGATCTTCCACTCCGGCAACGAGACCACCACCGTCTCCGAAGGCGCCGTCTGCAACGGTGGCGCCGCGGCGGCGCCGTGCAACGTCAGCGGCTCGATCATGCCGGGCGGCCTGCCGGCGCCCAACACCAACTTCCAGGGCATCCCCCAGCGCGAGGTCGGCCTGATCGTCAAGTTCGACCGCACCGTCAGCCAGTGGAAGGACGAGCTCGGACGCAACTGGAACAACGCCGTCCGCTTCTCGTTGCCCGACGAGGACGTGTTCGCGCTCGACGCCAACGCGAATCCGCCGGTGCAGACGGCGGCGCTGCCGCACGTCGGGACGATCCTGTTCAACATGGTCGTCAACCCGGTGAACGGGAAGGTGTACGTCAGCAACACCGACGCGCGGAACGAAGTCCGCTTCGAGGGACCGGGGACGTTCTTCGGCAGCACGACGGTGCAGGGTCATCTGCAGGAGGCCCGCATCACCGTCATCGACGGCCTCACCGTCACGCCCCGTCACCTGAACAAGCACATCGACTACAACGATCGCCCCGCAGCGCCGAACGTGGCGCCGCGCACCCTGGCGCAGCCGACCGGCATGGCGGTGAACATCGCCGGCACGACGCTCTACGTGGCGGCGCTCGGCTCGAGCAAGGTCGGCATCTTCAACACCGCGGCGCTCGAGAACGACACCTTCACGCCCAGCGCCAGCGACCACGTCGTGCTTTCGGGCGGCGGCCCCACCGGCCTCGTCCTCGACGAGGCGCGCAGCCGTCTCTACGTCCTCACCCGCTTCGACAACGCCGTGAAGGTGGTGAACACCACGACGAAGACCGAGATCGCCGCCCTCACGCTGCACAGCGCCGAGCCCGCGAGCCTGAAGAACGGCCGCCCGGTGCTGTACGACGCGAATCTGTCGTCGAGCAACGGTGAGGCGTCGTGCGGCAGCTGCCACATCTTCGGCGACTTCGACAGCCTCGCCTGGGACCTCGGCAACCCCGACGACGTCCTGCTGAACAACCCGAACCCGATCCGTCTCCCCGGCATCGACCCCGACTTCCACCCGCTGAAGGGTCCGATGACGACGCAGAGCCTGCGCGGCATGGCCAACCACGGCCCGATGCACTGGCGCGGTGATCGCACCGGCGGCAACGACCCGGGCGGCAACGCACTCGACGAGATCGCGGCGTTCGGCAAGTTCGACGTCGCGTTCGAGGGCCTGCTCGGCAAGGCCACGCCGATCGCGCCGGCCGACATGGATCGCTTCACCGACTTCATCCTGCAGGTGACGTATCCGCCGAACCCGATCAAGAACCTCGACAACACGCACAGCGCGGCGGCACAGACGGGGCGCAACCTCTTCTTCGGGCCCGTCACCGACGCATTCTCCAACTGCAACACGTGTCACGTGACGGACGCCGCGCAGGGCTTCTTCGGCGGCGACGGGCAGACGACCTTCGAGAACGAGCCGCAGATGCTGAAGGTCCCGCACCTGCGCAACATGTACCAGAAGGTCGGCATGTTCGGCATGCCGGCGGTGCCGTTCCTCACCCCCGGCAACAACGGCAACCTCGGGCCGCAGGTGCGCGGCTTCGGCTTCATCCACGACGGCAGCATCGACACCACCGAGCGCTTCCATCGCGCCACCGTCTTCAGCCTGAACGCGCTGCAGGCGCAGCAGATGGATCGCTTCATGATGGAGTTCGACTCGAACCTCGCGCCCATCGTCGGCCAGCAGATCACGCTGACGTCGACCAACGCCGTCACCGCGGGGCCGCGCATCAACCTGCTCATCGCCCGCGACACCGCGGGTGAATGCGACCTGGTCGTGAAGGGCAACATCGGCGGCCTGCAGCGCGGCTCCTGGCGGGTCGCGTCGGGCTCGTTCCAGACCGATCGCGCCGCCGAGCCGCTCCTCTCCGACGCCGCCGTCCGCGCACTCGCCGCGGTCCCCGGCCAGGAGCTCACCTACACCTGCGTGCCGCCCGGCTCGGGCGAGCGCATCGGCATCGACCGCGACGGCGACGGTGCCTTCGATCGCGACGAGATCGACGCCGGCACCGATCCGGCCGACGCGTCGGACTTCCCGGGCTCGCTCACCTACACCCTGATCCAGACGACCGCGCTCACCCTGAAGGACGACTCGACGCCGCCGGCGAACCCGGCCAAGCGCAAGATCTCCTTCAAGTCGAGCACCAAGCAGGACGCGGCGCCGAACCGCATCACGCCGCCGGCGCTGGGCTCGCCCAGCGATCCCACCATCAACGGCGCCACGCTGATCGTCCACAACGCCGCCGGTCTGGCCACCGACGTCGCCACCGTCGTCCTGCCGCCCAGCGGTTGGACGGTGCTCGGCAGCCCGTCCAACTTCAAGGGCTACCGCTACAAGCTCTCCGGCGGCGCCATCAGCTCGATCGTGCTCAAGGCCGACAGCTTGACCATCAAGGGCGGCAAGGCGCTGTGGCCCTACACGCTCAACGAGACCCAGCAGGGCCGCGTCGCAGTCCGTCTGGATCTCGCCGACCTCACCGGCTGGTGCGCCGACGCGCCCGCCAAGGCCACCGGCAACCCACCGTCGACGGCCAGCAACGATCGCATCGACAAGTTCATCGCCGCGAAGAAGACGCCGGCGCCGGCGCTCTGCCCGGCCGTGCCCGGCGGCTCGCCGAGCGGCGCCTTCCTCGAATAGCCCCGGGTCGGGTGCGAGGCGGCTCGGTCGTCGCCTCGCACCCGCCATGGCCTCCGCCCGCGGCTGGGGACTCGGTGGACCCGCCGGTACAGTGGGTGTCCGCCGATGGAGAACGACATGCCGCGACGCCTGGGTCCCCTGCTCGCCGTCCTGCTGCTCGCCGCGACGCTGCCGGCGCGCGCCGAGTTCGTCACCTTCGAGAGCGGCCAGGTGCGACCGCTCGCCCTGTCACCCGACGGCACACGGCTCTTCGCCGTCAACACGCCGGACGACCAGCTCGAGATCTTCACGGTGTCGGCGTCGGGCCTGACGCACACGGGCTCGGTGCCGGTCGGCCTCGAGCCGGTCGCGGTCGCGGCGCGCACCGACGCCGAGGTCTGGGTGGTGAATCACCTCTCCGACTCGATCAGCATCGTCGACGTCGCCAGCAGCCCGCCGCGCGTCGTGCGCACGCTCCTGGTCGGCGACGAGCCGCGCGACCTCGTCTTCGCAGCGACCGGCACGCGCGCCTTCGTCACGACGGCGCATCGCGGCCAGAACCGGCCCGGCGACCCGCAGCTGACGACGCCGGGCGTCGGACGGGCCGACGTCTGGGTATTCGACGTCGGCGCGCTGGGCGCGCCGCTCGGCGGCACGCCGCTCACCATCGTCACGCTGTTCGCCGACACGCCGCGCGCGCTGGCGGTGAGCCCGGACGGCAACACCGTCTACGCCGCCGCCTTCCACTCCGGCAATCGCACCACGAGTTTGCACGACGAGCTCGTCTGCGATGGTGGCGCGGCCGCCGGTCCGTGCTCCGTCGGCGGCTCGCTCATGCCGGGCGGCCTGCCCGCCCCGAACGTCGACGCCGACGGCGTGTACCAGCCCGAGGTGGGCCTGATCGTCAAGTTCGACGAGCAGAGCGGCGAGTGGAACGACGAGCTCGGCCGCGACTGGAGCAACGCGGTGCGCTTCACGCTCCCCGACCACGACGTCTTCGCCATCGACGCCACCGCGAACCCGCCGGTGGAGACGGCGTCGTTCGCCGGCGTCGGCACCGTGCTCTTCAACATGGCCGTCAACCCGGTGACCGGCCGCGTCTACGTCAGCAACACCGAGGCCCGCAACGAAGTCCGCTTCGAGGGCTCGGGCAACGCGGGCACGACCGTGCGCGGTCATCTGCACGAGTCGCGCATCACCGTCCTCGACGGCGCCACGGTGACGCCGCGCCACCTGAACAAGCACATCGACTACGCTACCGTGCCGAGCCCGGCCGGGACCGCCGAGCGCAGCCTCGCGACCCCGACCGGCATGGCCGTCACGCAGAACGGCGCCACGCTGTACGTCGCCGCGTTCAGCTCGCAGAAGGTCGGCATCTTCGACACCGCGGCGCTCGAAGCCGACACCTTCACGCCCTCCGCTGCCGATCACGTCACGCTCACCGCGGGCGGTCCGAGCGGCCTCGTGCTCGACGAGGCGCGCGGCCGGCTCTACGTGTTCACGCGCTTCGACAACGCGGTGTCGGTGATCGACACAACGGCGAAGCTCGAAGTGGCGCATCTGCCCGTCCACAATCCCGAGCCGGTGCCGGTGTTCGCCGGCCGGCCGATCCTCTACGACGCGATGCTGTCGTCGAGCAACGGCGAGGCGTCGTGCGCGTCGTGCCACGTCTTCGGCGATTTCGACAGCCTGGCGTGGGACCTCGGCAACCCCGACGATCGCGTCGTCATCGATCCGAATCCGCGCCGCGTCGCCGACCCGCTCGGCATCTCGTTCACCAACTTCCACCCGCTGAAGGGCCCGATGACGACGCAGAGCCTGCGCGGCATGGCCAACCACGGTCCGATGCACTGGCGCGGCGACCGCACCGGTGGCAACGACATCGGCGGCAGCTCGCTCGACGAGAACGCGGCGTTCCTGAAGTTCATCGGCGCATTCGACAGCCTGCTCGGGCGCGACGGCCCCATCAGCGACCTCGACATGCAGCGCTTCGCCGACTTCATGCTGCAGGTGACGTATCCGCCGAACCCCGTCCGCGCCCTCGACAACTCGCTCACACCCGACGAGGCCGCCGGGCGCGCCAAGTTCTTCTCGCCCGGCGTGTCCGACGTCTTCCAGAACTGCAACGGCTGCCACCGCGTGGCTCCGGAGCAGGGCTTCTTCGGAACCGACGGCTTCTCGAGCTTCGAGTTCGAGGTGCAGTTCATGAAGATCCCGCACCTGCGGAACCTCTACCAGAAGGTCGGCATGTTCGGCATGCCGTCGGTGCCGTTCTTCAATCCCGGTGACAACGGCGCCACAGGCCCGCAGGTGCGCGGCTTCGGCTTCCTGCACGACGGCAGCACCGACACCCTCTTCCGCTTCCACCACTCCATCGTCTTCAACCGCGACAACCCCGGCGGCTTCGGCTTCCCGGTGCCGAACCCGGACGGCTTCCCGCCCGGCGCGCCGGGCGACGTGCAGCGCCGTCAGGTCGAGCACTTCATGCTCGCCATGGACTCGAACCTGGCGCCCATCGTCGGCCAGCAGGTGACGCGCGACGCGGCGTCGAACGGCGCCGTCGGCGCGCGACTCGATCTCCTGATGGCGCGCGCCGCCGCCGGTGACTGCGACGTCGTGGTGAAGGGTGTCCTCGACGGCGTCGCGCGCGGCTGGCTGCGTACCGCCGCCGGTACGTTCCAGCCCGATCGCATCGCGGAGGCGACGCTCAGCGACGCCGCGCTGCGCTCGCAGGGCAGCGCCGCCGGCCAGGCACGCACCTACACCTGCGTGCCGCCGGGCAGCGGCGAGCGCATCGGACTCGATCGCGACGAGGACGGCTTCTACGACCGCGACGAGATCGACGCCGGCTTCGATCCGGCGAATCCGAACAGCCATCCCGACCCGGTCGAGCCGGCGACATTCGTGCCGGTTCCGACGACCACCCTCGAGCTGAAGGACCCGAACGCCGCGCGACGCGTCGTGCGCTTCGTCGCCAACACCAAGAAGGCGGCCGTCCACGTGACGCCGCCCGCGCGCGGATCGAGCGCCGATCCGACCGTCGCCGGCGCCACGCTCATCGTCCACAACAGCGGCGGCCTCACGCCCGACGTCGTCACCATCGCCCTCCCCGCCACGGGATGGATCGCGCTCGGATCGGCCGCCAAGCCACGCGGCTTCCGCTTCCGCGGCAAGAACCTGCCGCTCGGCATCACCACCGTGGTCGTCAAGAGCGACAAGCTGCTCGTGAAGGGCGGTGGCCCCGCCTTCGGCTACACGCTCGACGAGCCGCAGCAGGGCCGCATCGCCGTCCGCCTCGGCCTCGGCGACGCCCCGGCGTGGTGTGCCGACGCCCCGGCGCGCACGCAGGGCAATCCGCCGTCGACGGCGAAGAGCGACCATCCGGGACGGTTCCGCGCCGCCCAGAAGACGCCGGCCCCGGCTGCCTGTCCGCCACTACCGAGCGTCGGCTCGCCGAGCGGGGCGTTCCTCTGGTGAGCGACGCTTGACGGCGTGATCCCGAGTCGGGAGGGTACCGCCGTGACGCCGCCAGCCGATCCCGTCCGCGACGTCGAGCGCCTGCGACGCGAGGTCGCGCGGCTGCGCGTGGCCGAGGAGGCACAGCGGGCGCTCATCGACGGCGTCAACTGCATCGTGCTGCGGTGGGACCCGATCGGACGCGTCACGTTCCTCAACGCCTGGGGTCAGCAGTTCTTCGGCTGGCCGCTCGACGAGCTGCGCGGCCACTCGGTCGTCGGCACCATCGTGCCCGAAACCGAGACGTCGGGGCGCGACCTCGCGGCGCTCATCACCGACGTGCTCACCCATCCCAAGCGCCACCTTTCGAACGAGAACGAGAACATCCGTCGCAACGGCGACCGCGTGTGGGTCACGTGGCGCAACCATCCCGTCGTCGACGGCGAGGGCCGGCTGCGGGAGATCCTTTCCACCGGCATCGACACCACCGAGCGCAAACGCGCCGAGGACGCGCTGCGCGAGAGCGAGCGACGCTATCGCGTCGTCTTCCAGTCGTTGCCGGTGGCACTGATCGAGCGCGACGCCTCCACGCTGCGCGCTCACCTCGATGCCCTGCGCGCCCGCGGCATCGGCGATCTGCGCACCTACCTGCGCGAGCACCCCGACGAGGTCCGGCACTCGCTGTCGCTGATCCGCACCACCGACCGCAACACCGCGCTGCTGGCACTGTTCGAGGCCGACGAGCCCGGCCAGGAGCCGGCGCTGAACGAGGCCGAGGCTGCCATGCTCGCACCCGCGGCGCCCGAGATCCTCGAGGCGGTGGCCGAAGGGTGGATCGTGTCGCGCGAGCGCGAGCAGACCGTCCACACGCTGCGCGGCAACACGCGACGTGTCGTGATGCGCGGCACGGTCGTGCCGGGGCACGAAGACACGCTGTCGCGCGTCATCATCACGCTGGTCGACATCACGGCGCGCAAGGCGGCCGAGGAGGCGCTGCGCGCGAGCGCCGAGACGTTCCGACAGCAGTCGCTGCACGACACCCTCACCGGGCTCTACAACACGCGCCATCTGTACGAGGCCCTGGCGCAGCTGCTGCGCGACACCGCCCAGCCCTGCTCGGTCATCTTCTTCGACCTCGATCGCTTCAAGACGCTGGTCGATACGCACGGGCATCTCCTCGGCAGCGAGATCATCCAGGAAGTGGCGTCGCGCCTTCGCGGCATCGTGCACGAGCCAGCGTTCGGCGTCGCCTATGCCGGCGACGAGTTCGTCGTCGTGCTCCCCGGCGCCGACAAACGCGCGGCACACGGCATGGCGACCACCCTCCGGGAGCGCATCGGTACCGGCGCCTATCTCGCGACGCATGGTCTCGACGTGCGCGTCAGCGCGAGCTTCGGCGTCGCCACGTTTCCCGACGACGCGGATGACGTGCGCACGCTGCTCGGCTGCGCCGATCGCGTGCTCTTCGCCGTGAAGCGCGACGGCCGCGGCGGCGTGCGCGCCTGGCCCGTCTGAACCGTCCAGTCGAGCAGACGACTGTCCGGCGAAGCGGACGGCACGACCGCGCGCCGCGCCGCCGGCGGGACACGGGGTCGCGGCGCAGCACTTGCTCGTGGTCGGCGCATGCCGGCCTTCGACGATCACCAGATCATGCTCTGCCTCGCAGGGCTCGCGTATCGCGGCGTCCACCGCACCGGCGCGGGACGCTTCCACACCGAGACCATCGGCCGCTCCATCGCCGAAGGCCTCGACACGTTGCCGCCACTCGCGAGCGGATGGGATCTGGCGTGGGGCCCCGCCGGCTATCGCGCGCCGGTCAGCGTCATCGACGACACGCTGCTCTACGTCGCGCGCGATCGACAGCGGCCGCGACGCTACGTCGTCGCCATCCGTGGCACCAACCCGGGATCGGCGTTCGACTGGGCGTTCGGCGATCTGTGGGCCGGGCATCAGACACCGTGGGCGTACGGTGACGGCGGCGCCGCGGTCTCGCTCAGCACCGCGCTCGGTCTCACCGTGCTGCTGCAGCTGCGTTCCGACGGTCCCCGCAGCGACGTGGTGACGCGCATCTGGGACACGGTCGACGCCCGCCTCGACGGCATACAGATGGCCGCAACCGCCGCGATGGAGGTGCTGGCGGCGCTCGCACGTCCCGCGCTGCGCCCGATGCGCCACGCATTCACGGACGTCGTGCAGGCGATGCTGGCGGTCCGCGGTCGGCTCGAGGCCGACGTGGCGAATGCGCCGCTCGGCGCGGTCGCAGCGCGATGGCAGTCACGCACACGTACCCTGCTGCTCGATCTGGTTGCCGAGGCGCAGCCGCTCACGGGCGGTCGCGCCGAGCTCGCCGTGCTCGCGCTGCTCGAGACGGAGGCGGGACTGCGCGCCCACCTCGGCACCGGCGCCGACCTGCAACAGTTTCTCGCCGGCGCCGTCGTGCGCGGCGCCGACGAGATCGTCGTCACCGGACACAGCAAAGGCGGCGCCCTGGCGTCGACGCTCGCGCTCGCACTCGCCGAGACGCAGGGCGACGCCGGCGGCTGGGATCCGGAGCGACGCGCCACCGTCCACTGCTGGTCGTACGCCGGCCCCACCGCCGGCAACGCCGCCTTCGCGGCACGGTCCGACGCCATCATCGGCCCGCGGTGTCACCGCATCGCCAACGCGCTCGACGTCGTCCCGCATGCCTGGAGCACCGACGGCCTCGCCGCCATCGCCGGTCTCTACGACGCGCGACGGGTGGCCCCACTGGCCGCACTGGCACCCCTCACCGCCGTCATCACCACCGCCACCGCGCATCTGCACTATCGCCACGTCGGCACCCACGTCACCGTCCTCGACGGTGTGCTCGAACCGACGGCCGTCGACTTCGTCTCGCAGCTCGTCCACCAGCACATGCAGGCCTACTGCGACCTGCTCGGCCTCGCGGAGCACGGCATCGGCACCCGGACCTTCTTCGACCCGCTCACCCTGCTCCCGGGCAACGGCCGCGCCGCCATTCCAGCCTGAGGTGACTATCTGGTAGAGCGACGCATGCGGTGGAGTCTCGTCCTGCTCCTCCTGACGGTGGTCCCGGCGGCCGCCGACTTCGTCACGTTCGAGAGCGGTCACGTGCGGCCACTCGCCCAGTCCCCCGACGGCACGCGGCTGTTCGCGGTGAACACGCCCGACGACCGGCTCGAGATCCTCGCCGTCGATGACGACGGGCTGACCCACGCCGGCTCGGTCCCCGTCGGCCTCGAACCGGTGGCCGTGGCCGCACGTACCGACGGCGAGGTCTGGGTGGTGAACCACCTCTCCGATTCGATCAGCATCGTCGACGTCGCCGCCATGCCGCCGCGCGTGGTGCGCACGTTGCTGGTCGGCGACGAGCCACGCGACATCGTCTTCGCCGGCCCGGGTCGCACGCGCGCCTTCGTCACCACCGCGCATCGCGGCCAGAACAGCCCCGTCGATCCGGCGCTCAGCACACCGGGCGTCGGCCGTGCGGACGTCTGGGTGTTCGACGCGCAGAACCTCGGCACCGGCCTCGGCGGCACGCCGCTCACGATACTGACGCTGTTCGGCGACACGCCGCGCGCGTTGGCGGTGTCACCCGACGGCGGCACGGTCTACGCCGCCGTCTTCCACTCCGGCAATCAGACGACGCCGCTGTCGGAGGGTGTCGTGTGCAACGGCGGCGCCGCCGCTCCGCCGTGCCAGGTCGGCGGCTTCACGATGCCGGGCGGACTGCCGGCGCCGAACACCAACGTCCAGGGTGTGCCGCAGCGTGAGGTCGGCCTCATCGTCAAATGGGACGAGGGCGCGAGCGCGTGGCGCGACGAGCTCGGGCGCAACTGGAACGACGCCGTCCGCTTCTCGCTCCCCGACGAGGACGTCTTCGCCATCGATGCCGGCGCCACGCCGCCCGTCCAGACGGCGGCGTTCGCGCACGTCGGCACCGTGCTGTTCGACATGATCGCGAATCCGGTGACCGGCAAGATCTACGTCACCAACACCGACGCCCGGAACGAGGTCCGCTTCGAGGGGCCGGGCACGTTCTTCGGCAGCACGACGGTGCAGGGCCGACTGCACCAGGCGCGCATCACCGTGCTCGACGGTGCCACCGTGCTGCCTCGGCATCTCAACAAGCACCTCGACTACGACGTCCGTCCCGCGCCGCCGTCGGCGAAGTCGGCGAGCCTCGCCACCCCGATCGGCATGGCGGTGAATGCGGCCGGCACGACCCTGTACGTGGCGGCATTCGGCTCGAGCCGCATCGGTGTCTTCGACACCGCGGCACTCGAGAACGACACCTTCACGCCCGACGCGGCGACGCACATCCCGGTCAGCGGCGGCGGGCCGAGCGGACTCGTGCTCGACGAGGCGCGCGATCGCCTCTACGTCATGACCCGCTTCGACGACGCCGTGAAGGTGATCCGCGTCAGCACGCGCGTCGAGGAATCGTCGGTCGCCCTTCACGATCCCGAGCCCGCGAGCGTCCGCGACGGCCGGCCCGTGCTCTACGACGCGATCCTGTCGTCCAGCAACGGCGAGGCGTCGTGCGCCGCCTGCCACGTCTTCGGCGACTTCGACAGCCTGTCGTGGGACCTCGGCAATCCGGACGACGTCGTGCTGAACAACCCGAACCCGATCCGGCTCGGGGGCATCGACCCCGCCTTCCATCCCTTGAAGGGCCCGATGACGACGCAGAGCCTGCGCGGCGTGGCGAACCACGGCCCGATGCACTGGCGCGGCGATCGCACCGGCGGCAACGACCCCGGCGGCAGCGCGTTGTCGGAAGAGCAGGCGTTCGCCAAGTTCGACGTCGCGTTCGAGGGCCTGCTCGGCAAGGCCGAACCCATCGACGCCGACGCCATGGCACGCTTCGGCGCGTTCATCCTGCAGGTGACTTACCCGCCGAACCCCATCAAACGGCTCGACGACGTCCACTCGTCAGCCGCGGAGCTCGGCCGGACGCGCTTCTTCGGGAGCACCTCCGACATCATCTTCAACTGCAACGGCTGCCACATGGCGTCCGGCGGAGGATTCTTCGGCACCGACGGACAGACGACGTTCGAGAACGAGCCGCAGATGTTCAAGGTGCCGCACCTCCGCAACCTCTACCAGAAGGTCGGCATGTTCGGCATGCCGACGATCTCGTTCCTGCGTCCCGGCGACAACGACTCCACCGGCCCGCAGGTCCGCGGCGTGGGCTTCCTGCACGACGGTAGCGTCGACACCCTCTTCCGCTTCCACCAGGCGACCGTGTTCTCGCTCAGCACCGTCGAGGCGCGCCAGATCGAGCAGTTCATGTTCGAGTTCGATGCCAACCTGAAGCCCGCGGTGGGACAGCAGATCACCCTCGACGACGGCAACGCCGCCACCGTCGGCCCGCGCGTCGACCTGCTGCTCGGCCGCGATTTCACCGGCGACTGTCAGGTCGTCGTGAAGGGCACCATCGACGGCGAGCAACGCGGGTTCCTGCGCCTGGCCGCCGGCACGTTCCAGTCCGATCGCGCCGCCGAGCCCGCACACAGCGACGCCGCGGTACGCGCGCTCGCCGGCGTCGCCGGCCAGGCGCTCACCTACACCTGCGTTCCACCCGGCGAAGGCACGCGCATCGGGGTCGATCGCGATGGCGACGGCTACTTCGACCGCGACGAGCTCGACGCCGGCTCGGACCCGGCCAACGCCGCCAGCATCCCCGACGGCACGCCACCGACGCCGACACCCGACGTCGCCCTGATCCCGAGCACGCGTCTCGAGCTGCGCGACCGGCGCAGGCAGATCCGCTTCGTGTCACGGACGGCGATCGTCCCGCCCACACGCGGCTCCGAAGCCGACCCGTCCCTCCGCGGCGGGTCGCTGCAGATATACAACAGCGCGGGTCGCACGACGGACTCGATCACGGTCACCCTGCGGAGCGACGGCTGGAAGCTGCTGGGGCCCGCCACGAAGCCGCGCGGCTACCGCTACGTCGATAGCCTGCTCCACGTCATCATGAAAGCCGACCGCATCGTCGTGAAGGATCGGTTCGGACCGACGTACCGGCTCGACGATCCACGCCAGGACCGTATTGCGGTCCGCCTCGTGATGGGGGGATCGCAGACGTGGTGCGCCGACACCGGCGCGAAGGGCAAGGGATCACCGCCGAACACGGCGCGCACCGACCGGCGGGGTCGATTCAGCGGCGCACCGAACACGCCTGCCCCGGCCACCTGTCCGAAGGAGCCGCCGCCAGGATCGCCGAGCGGCGCCTTCCTGGATTAGCGCAGACGACTATGCCGTCGCGACGACGTCGCGCAGCGCTTCGAGAAATCCGCGACCCCAGCGATGGTCCGGCTCCATCGTGTTGCCCTCCGCCCACTCGTTCCACGACTTGACGAAGACGATCTGCCGTTCGGCGGGATACGACGCCACCTGCGCCATCGCCTGCGCGGCATGCGTGGCGAACAGCGCGGGCGTGGGGTCGCGCAAGACGACGCCGCGCCGTCCGCTGCGCGGCGTGTTGTCCCATCCCGAAACGATGCAGGGATAGCGCGTGACGTCCGGCAACGGGTCTTCGAGAAAGTACGGCAGGGCGTCGGCGTAGGCATGCACCTCGGCCGGCCAGCCCCGCACGCGACGCCACGTCCGCCCGACACGGCGCCCGATCGCGTCGACGAGGCCGGTGCTGGGCCGATGACAGATCTTGGTCTGGTTCGAGATCGCGACGGCATCGAACCCGAGCGGCGCCGGATCCCACGCCGACTCGGCCTGTGCGATCGCGACGAGATGCAGACCGGGCAGCCCGGCGCGGCGCGCGAGGTCGCGCCAGCAGTCCGTCGTTCGTCGCGGCTCGGGAAGCCGCCGCGGCTTCAGCACCGCGACCAGCGGGCAGCCGTCGACCGTGAGATAGCGCGGATCGCGAAACGCCTCGAGCAGGAAGCGAAAGTGCGCCTCGTCGTCGGACGGTCCGGGATAGGTCTGCTCCATCAGGATGCGATCGGGCGCCCCGTGCCACACGCCCGACCAGCTCTCGTTCGCCCACGCGAGACAGAACGGGAAGTCGGGCTCGCCGGACGAGAGCACCTCGGCGAACGGTCGCTCGAGCAGGCGCGCGCCGGCGAACCAGTAGTGCCAGTAGCAGAAGGCCTCGATGCCGTGCGCGCGCGCCAGATCGGCCTGCGCCGCGCGCGTCGCCGGCAGGCGGAGGTCGTAGAACCCGAGCTCACCCGGCAGGTGCGGCTGCTCGTGGCCCGGGAACAGGGGCCGTGCCCGCACGACGTTCGTCCATTCGGTGAAGCCCGGGCTCCACCAGCGGTCGTTCTCGGGGATGGGGTGGAATTGCGGCAGGTAGAACGCGATCGCGCGCATACGACCCTACGCCGCCCGCACCAGCCGCTGGTATATCTTCGGCAGCTCGCGCGGCAGCGCCGCCACCTGGTCGATGATGAGATACTGCTGCGGGTCGCACATCTCGCGCAGGTAGTCGTGGCCGGCGAGGTCGACGGTGATGCAGAACGGCTGCACGCCCGCCGCCTGCACTTCGCGCAGCGCCGTCGCCGTGTCGCGGATGCCGTAGACGTGGCTCTGGCGATCGGTGCCGTAGTCGAGGTCCTGTGGGAACCCATCGCTCAGGAGGATCAGATGGCGCGACGGCGCCGTCAGCCCGCGCATCTTGCCGAGGACGTGGCGCAACGCAGTGCCCATGCGCGTCGAGCCGCGCGGCTCGATGCCGCCGATGCGACTCCGCGCCGCGGCGCCGAGCCGCTCGCCGAACGCCTTGATCGGATACACCTCGACGTTGTCGCGGCCCTGCCCCGAGAAGCCGTAGATCGCGTACGCGTCGCCGATCTCCTCGAGGGCGGACGCCATGATGACGAGCGCATCCTTCGCGATGTCGATGATGCGATCGCTCGAGCCCTCGGCGGTCTCGTCCGTCGAGGCGCTCATGTCGAGCAGGAACAGCGTCGCCACGTCACGCTCCTGGCGCGTGCGCATGGTGTAGAGCTTCGGCGACGGCGAGCGTCGCGCGCGATGCTCGACGCGCGCCTCGACCGCGGCGTTGAGATCGAACTCCTCGCCGTCCTCGAGATTGCGCACCGGGCGATACATCTCCGGCCGCACCTTCTGGAAGCAGCGACGGATGTCGGGGACGAGCGTCGCGTGGCGCGCCAGGGCGCGATCGAAGAACAGGCCCGAGTCGCCCGCGACGTCGATCTCGCGCAGACGGCACCAGGCGGGACGATAGTCACCGATCAGGTGATCCCACTCGTCGTAGAGGAATACGGCGGCATCGGTGCTCGGCACGCGCACCGTGGCCGCCCGCCGCGGACCCGGAGGCTCGCCGGCGGTCGGCAGGGGATCGGTCTTCGCCGCGAGCCGCTTGCCCAGGAGCTGCGTCACGTACAGCCCCGCCTGCTCCGCGATGGTGCCGCTCGCCTCCGAGATCTGCATGCCGAGCCCGGCCTCGAGCAGCCGCTCCAGCTCCTCGGCCGTCATCGCATGGCCGGTGCCACCGGCGTCGTCGAGGTGCTCGTCGACGAGCAGCTCGAGCTTCTCGAGCAGGTCGGCGGGAAGCTCCGGCGGCGCCTCGCCGTCGTCGTCCCCACCCGCACCGATGCGCGGGCCGTCGCTCGCGGGCGGGCCGTAGCCCTCGTCGGCGTCGAGCAGCAGTGTCACCAGCTCGGGGAGGCCCGCGGGCCCGACGTCGCGTCGATCCTGCGGGAAGAGCACGACGAGGCGCTCGGCAATGCGGAGTGCGTCCACCGCCGTCGCGTCGGGCGCGGCGAGCGGCGTCAGGCTCGGCAGCACCATCGACGCGGTGGCCGCGAGCCAGGGCGCCACGCCCCGCATGCCCTCCGCACGCAGCGCGACGGCGAGCACGGCGTCGAACACCGACGCCGGGGTGTCGAGCAGACGCGCGCCGGCCCAGCGCAGGTCGGCACCGAGGCCGGGGTAGCGCGCGCCCATGCGACACGCGACCCGCCAGCCGTCGGTGAGGAGGAACAGGTCCTCCAGGACGGGCGAGCGCTCCGCGTCACGCACGTAGGCCGCGACGTCTGGCAGCACGGCGTAGGTGTCGAACTCGCGACGGCCGGAGAGCAGCGTCGCCAGGACGCGGTAGAGGCGCGCGTTGTCCTCACAGGTGTCGAGGCAGTCGATCGCCGCCGGCAGCGCCACCATGCGGCTCTCGTGCGACTCCTCGAGCGGCGGGCGAAGCTGGAAGCGTCCGCTCGGACGCGGCACCGCCGATTCCCCCGACAACATGTGGACGAGCTTCCGCAGGCCGCCCTGCACCTCGTCGAGCGTGACCGCCGTCCCACTGGCGCGCAGCACGCGCAGGCTGGTGCGCGACGCGAGGCCGAAATAGGCGACGCCGGCCGCGCGACTGCGCGTGCCGACGGCGATGCCGCGGTCGGTCCACGTCGCCGCGTGCGCCGGCGTCGTCTCCTCGAAGACGCGCGCCAGCGTGCGCAGCAGCGCCGGGACACCAGCGGGAAAGGCGTCGGCGACCACCGTCGCCAGTGCCAGCGCCGCGTCGCGCGCACCCGGCGGGATGGCGGTCGCCAGCGGCCCCAGCATCGGCAGCACCGCGGCGAGATCCTCGCCCGACGCCCCCGCGGCGGCATGGCGCACGACGTCGAGCAGCGCCGCCCGGTGCCGCGGCGTCAACGCGTGCAGCGCCGCGGGCACGTCGCGGTAGAGCAGCACCGCCAGCTCGGGCGACAACGCCATCGCCCCAGCGAGCCAGGCGCTGCGCTCGTCGACGGTCCAGTGCGCCACCTCCACCGGCAGCGCGCGGAACATCAGCGGCTCGTCCAGTGCCGGCCGCAGGTGGCGGGCCAGCGCCCCGAACCGCACGAAGTGCTCGGGCCGGAGCGCGTGCAGCCCTGCCGCGGTCGCAGCGAAGAACGCGTGCGCGACGCGCTCGCCGCGCCAACCGGCTTCGGCACGGAGCGCGATGCCGGCGTCGGCCCACGCATCCAGCGTCGCGGCGTCGGCGCGACCGACCATCGCCGCCGAGCCTTCACAGAAGCTCGCGGCCAGCGTGCCCGAGACGGCGGCGATGCGCAGCGCCGTCACGTTCCAGGCCGCCGACGCGACGGCGTCGCGCGGCGCGTGCAGGTAGGCGAGGACTGCGCCGTGCGCCGGTGCCGCGGCCTCGGCGAGATCGGCCGCGCCGTCCGCCCAGGGCGTGAAATCGTCGCCCAGCGCGCGGCGTGCGGCCGGCGCGACGGCGTCGAACGCGTCGGCGACGACGCGCGACACCTGCGCCAGCCGGCGCTCAGCCGAAGATCGCGGCCGCGACGTCATCGATGGCCCGCGCGCTCTCGCCGTCGTCGGTGAGGGCACGGCTGACGGCCACCATGCACGCGCGCCGCGGCGTCACGCCCTGGCGAACGAGCTGCGCGGCGTAGACGAGGAGCCGCGTGCTGACGCCTTCCGGCAGGCCGCTGGCGCGCAGATGCCGCACCTTCTCGCCCAGTGTCGCGAGCCGCATCGCCTGCTCGACGTCGAGACCGCTCTCGTGCGCGATGATGCGCGCCTCGGTGTCGCGCGGCGGATAGCCGAACTCGAGCGCCACGAAGCGCTGCCGCGTCGACTGCTTCAGGTCCTTCATCACGCTCTGGTAGCCGGGGTTGTACGAGAGGACGAGCAGGAAGTCGGGGTGCGCCTCGAGGATCTCGCCGGTCTTGTCCACCGGCAGGATGCGGCGATGGTCGGTGAGCGGATGGATCAGGACGACGGTGTCCTTGCGTGCCTCGACCACCTCGTCGAGGTAGCAGACGGCGCCGTGGCGGACGGCGCGCGTCAGCGGCCCGTCGATCCAGACCGTCTCGTCGCCCTTGATGAGATAACGGCCGATCAGATCGCTGCCGGTGAGGTCCTCGTGGCAGGCGACGGTGATCAGGTGCCCGGGCACGTGGCCGTTGCCACCGGTGCGACGCGGGACCGTCGCCGCCATGTACTCGATGAAGCGTGTCTTGCCGCAGCCGGTGGGGCCCTTCAGCAGGACGGGAAGTCGGGCCTCCCAGGCGGCCGTGAAGACCTCCACCTCGTCGCCGACCGGCAGGTAGAACGGGACGTCGTGCACGCGGGGGGGGACAATAGGAGGCCCACCCCGGCGACGCAACGATCGTCAGGTATCAGGGCCACGATGCCCCCGCCGCCGGGAAGAGGACGCGGCCGAACGTGAGCGCGTCCGGCGATCCCGGTGCGATGCGCAGCCCGCGGCTCAGCGACGCGCGCCCCTCGCGATCCGTATGCCGCGGCGCACCTCGACCGACGAGCCCTCGGCGAGAAACGCCGAGTCCGGGGGCCCGGCGAGCGCAGCGACGAACGCGGGTCCGTAGAGCGATGCGACGTCGCAGGTGAACGTCGCACCGGTGGCCTGCCAGACGCGCCACGGCGGGTGCTCGACGCGATACTCGACCGTGCCACCGCGACGCTGTGAGGCGTAGCCCCAGTAGTGCTCGGTGATGAACGCCTCCGCCGATCCCGGCACCAGCGCGCCCGGCTCGCCCACCGGGCACAGCGCGAGCTGGTGCCAGCGGCCGCGGTAGTGCCATGCATATGCCACCTGCGCCGGACCGATGTCGTGACGCATCGGCAATGCCGTGTAGCGCTCGCCGTACAGGCTGCGCGCCACCGCCGCGATCGCCCGCCGCGGCACGATCTCCTTCACGAAGACGACGCCGCGACGCACCTCGGCGCCGAGCTCGCGGCGCACGTAGAAGCGCAGGTTCACCTCGTCGAAGTCGCGGTGGAACGGAATGCCGACGCCGAGCACGCGCGTGCCGAGGAAGCGGAACCCGACCATGCTGATCCAGGAGGCGCCGGCGAACGTGTCGAGCGTCGTGCCGGCAGGCACCAGCGGTGCCAGCACGACGGGGTCGATCTGCCAATTGAGCATGGCCAGGTGTGACCAGCGCGCCGTGAGGAACACGCCCCCGCGCTCGACCGGCGCCGGGATCAGGTCGCGCCGCATCACGACACGACGGTCGATCGGCACGCCGAGGCGATCCTCGCGGGTGCGCATGGCGCGCAGATCGAGCCCGAGCTCATGGCCGTCGAGGATGCGGAAGCCGGCGGTGGCGTAGAATGGGGCGTTCCAGGGAACGTCGCGGAACGTGGACAGCGTGACCGCGGGCAGCGACTGCGCCGACGCCCACGCGCACACCGTCTCCACCAACCGGCGCCCGAGTCCGCGGCGGGCGGCGCTCGGGTGGACGTCGAGCTCTTCCAGGTGCGCCGCGCCGTCGAGCACCGAGGCGACGGCGAAGCCGACGGCACGATCGTCGCCACCGACGGCCACCCAGACACGCCCGGCTCTCTGGTGCTGCCCGAGCTCGTCGAGGGAGAGCGTGCGCTCGAGCAGATGGTCGATGAGCCCGAGGCCGACGAAGAGCCGCGCGGCGGCGCGCTCGATGGCCGGCAACGTCGCCAGGTCGTCGGCCCGCGCGGTGCGAATGTGGAATTCGTCGCTCACTTGAGGATTTCTTGCGATCGTGCCCAAAAAGGCCCCCGTGCGAAAGCTCGTAATGGCGCTCCTCCTCCTGGTGATCGGCGCCGTCGCGGCGGTCGGGGTCATCCTCACGTGGGATCACATCGAGGTGCGACGCGAGGGCGCCCCCGTGCCGACCGCTGCCGACGTCGCCGCCGTCGGCAAGAGCGGCGACGGGCCGGTGCGGCTCAGCTGGATCGACACCGCACGCCAACGCATGCCGCGCTCCGCCGTCCTCGACGTCGCGAAGGACCCGACGCCCGACGCGCCGTACCTCATGAGCCACCCGTCGTTCGTGCTCGAGTGGGCCGACGGGCGGCTGCTGCTCGTCGACGTCGGCATGACGCACGACGGGGCCGTCAAGTTCGGCGAGCTGATCGGCATGCTCGGCACCGCCGAGCCGATGGAGCCGCTGCGCGCGACGGCGGACGCGCTCGGCGCGGCGCGATCGCGCGTCGGCGGGGTGATCTTCACGCACCTGCACGAGGACCACACCGGCGGCCTCGACGCGCTGTGCTCCGGCGGCCCGGCGGCGGTGCCGATCTTCATGACGCCGGCGCAGCAGGACGTGGTCAACTATACGACGCGCGCATCGCGGGACGCCGTGATGCACGCCCCGTGCGCACGACCGACGCGGCTCGAGGGCGGCTCGCTGCTCGACGTGCCGGGTTTCCCCGGCGTCGCGGTCTTCCACGCGGCGGGTCACACCCCCGGCAGCCAGATCGTGTTCGCCCGCGTCGCCGGGAAGACGTACGCGTTCATCGGCGACATCGTCAACAACGGCGACGGCATCACGCACGATATCCCGAAGCCGTACTACTACAGCCTGCTGATCGTCCCGGAGTCGACGGAGCGCCTGCAGGCGCTGCGCGAGTATCTGCGCGACCTCGGCACGCGTGCCGGCGTGACGCTGTTGGTGTCGCACGACGAGCAGCAGATCCGCTCGACCGGCATTCCCGAGTGGAAGTGACGGTCGAGCGCGCCGATCTCGATCGGCGGCTCGACGCGCTCCGCGCCGCCGTCCCGGACCCGCGCGCCGGCATCTTCGGTCCGAGCTCGACCGTCTGGTCCGTCAACCGCGAGGCCGTCATCTTCCTCGGCGGCGGGCGTGCCGCGCTGCTCCAGCTGGCGCATCCCTTCGTCGCCCACGGCGTCGACCAGCACTCGGCGACCCGCGCCGACACGCTCGGCCGCTTCATGCGCACCTTCGAGAACGTCTTCGCCATGGTCTACGGCGATCTCGACGCCGCCCTCGCCTCGGCACGACGGGTCCATACGGTGCACACCCACATCACCGGCGACGTCCGCGAGACGGTGGGAGCATTCGCCGCGGGCGCGCCGTACGCGGCGAACACGCCGGAGGCGCTGCTCTGGGTGCACGCCACGCTGTGGGAGACGTCGATCCAGGTGTACGAGCTGATCGTCCGTCCGCTCACCGACGCCGAGAAAGCCACGTACTACGAAGAGACGAAGCGCTTCGCGATGCTGTTCGGCATTCCCGACGCGATCGTGCCCGCAGACTGGCCGGCGTTCCGTCGCTATTGGGACGCGATGTTGGCGTCGTCGACGATCACCGTCGGCACGCCGGCACGCGAGCTCGCACACTTCCTGCTGCACCCACCCGGCTCGTGGATCGGCCCGGCGTGGGACTGGTTCGCCGCGGTGACGGCGCACCTGCTGCCGGCGCGGCTGCGCGGCGAGTTCGGGCTGACCTACGGGTGGTTGGAGCAGGTGGCGGCGGAGACGACGATCCGCGGGCTGCGGGCGTCGTGGTGGGCGCTGCCGGAGCGCGTGCGGTTCCTGCCGGCCTATCAGGCGGCGATGCAGCGACTCTCCTGAGGACGCCAAGGCATCTTCCTGCTTGCCTTCCCGCACCACCGCCCGTAGCATCGCGGCCGTGACGCCGAGACGGCATGCGGGGCGCATCCTGCTCCTGCTCGCGGCGCTGACCCTGCGGGTCGGCGTCAGCGCCCCGCAGCTGATCGCCGCCGAGCTCACCGCCGTCAGCCACTGCACCGCGCACTCGAAGATGCCGCGCTCGGTGGCGGACGCCTCGCAGTGCTGCCAGGTGGCGAACGCTGCCGGCGATCGGGCCGTGGTCGCGGCTGCACCCGCCCTGCCGCCGGCACCGCCCGTGGTGGCGCTGCTGCCCCGTCCCGTCGACGTCATTGCCCCCGGGTCCGTCCTCGTGGTCGCTGACGTCGTCGGGCTGCAACGCGACGGTCCACCGCGCTACCTGACCCTGCGCACCCTGCTGATCTGATCGCGTCTCCCACGCACCGACCCGCCTGAACGGCGCGGTCCATCGCGTGCGCTCGTGCGCGCGCCCAGGGAGACCCGATGACGACGTCCATATTCCGCGCGAGTGCCATGGCGCTCGTGCTCGCCACGACCACTGGTTGCGTGCTGGCCCCGTCCGGCACCAGCGAGGAACGTCTGCGCGCCGAACGCGCCGGCACGCCATGGGAGCACCCGTTTCCGGAGCGCACGCTCCCCGAGCTGCCGCTCACGCCGACGTGGCAGCAGGTGCTGACGCGCGCGTTCCTCGCCAATGGCGAGCTCGAGGCGTCCTACCTCGACTGGCGGACGGCGCTCGATCGCATCGATCAGGCCGCCGCCTACCCGAACACGAACGTGTCGCTCGGCTACGAGCGCATGTTCTCCGGCGGCAACCTGAAGGGATGGGATCGCACGACGATCAGCGTCGGGTTCGACCCGATGCAGAACCTGTCGTTCCCCACCAAGGTGATGGCCGCGGGTCGCGTCGCCTTCGAGGAGGCGCAGGCCAGCGGGCTGAGCTTCGAGATGGCGAAGTTCGATCTGCAGCGCCGCGTCCTCACCGCCTGGCTCGACCTGGTGCTGGCGGCGGAGCGCGTGCGGCTGCAGCGCGAGCAGCTCGCGTTGCTCACGATCGTCGCCGACACCGCCGGGACGAACGTCGCCGCCGGCAGCGCGCAGGGCGAGATACTCGACGCCGAGCTGGCCTACGCCCAGGGCGAGGATGCGCTCCGACGTCTCGAAGCCGAGGTGCCCCAGCGACGCGCGACACTGAACGGCCTGCTCGCACGCAGCGGCGACGCGCCTCTCGAGCCGCCCGCCACCCTCCCCGACCCGCGCTCGCTGCCCACGAGCGACGCGCAGCTCCTGGCGCTCGCGGTGGATCGCAGCCCCGAGCTGGCGGCGCTCGCCCACGAGGTCGCCGGCCGTGACGACGCGCTCGACTTCGCCTGGCAGCAGTGGATTCCCGACATCAACCCCTTCGCGGGCTTCGAAGGCAGCATGTCGCAGGTGGCCGGCCTCATGGCCTCGCTGCCGGCGCGCGTCCCGATGATCCAGGGTGCCATCCGCGAAGCCCGCCACATGCTGCAGCGGGCCGAGGCCACCGCCCGCCAGACACGGCACGAGCGCGCCGCCAGCTTCGTCGCGACGCTCACGGCGCTGCGCGAGAGTGAGCGACAGACGACGTTCCTGCGCGATCGTCTCGGTCCCATCGCGGCGCAGGCGGTGGCGGCGGCGCGCGACCGCTACGTCGCCGGCACGCTGAAAATGCCCGACCTCGTCGCCGCCGAGCGCATGGTGGTCGACGTCCAGCTGCTGCTCGCGGAGGCCCGCATCGCCCGCGAGACGCGTCTCGCCGAGCTGGAGGCGCTGGCCGGCGTCGACATGGAGACGCTGTCATGAAGCGCACGATCCTCCTCGTCGCCATCGCGCTCGCCGCCGGCGCCGCCGGATTCGCTGCACGCGGGATGCTGCCGTCGCCGGCGGCCCACGAGCAGACGTCGGCGCCGGCGCAGCTCTGGACGTGCGGCATGCATCCGCAGGTCATCCAGGACCATCCCGGCAACTGCCCCATCTGCGGCATGGTGCTGACGCCGCTGAAGGCCGGTGGCGGCGACCACCACGAGCACGGCATCACCATCGACCCCGTGATCGTGCAGAACATGGGCGTGCGCACCGCGGTCGTGCTGGAGGCGCCGCTGCGCAGCCACGTGCGCGCCGCGGGCGTGCTCGAAGAGGCGCAGCCGAGCCAGCACGACGTCACGCTGCGCGTCTCCGGATACGTCCAGCGCCTCTACGCCGACACCGAGGGTATGCACGTGATGGCGGGCCAGCCGCTGTTCGACCTCTACAGTCCCGAACTGGAAGCCGCCGTGGGCGAGCTCATCGGCGCGCGACGGGCACGCGCCAGCGGCGCCGGCGACGCGCTGGCGGACGCGGCGCGACGGAAGCTCCGGCTGCTCGGCCTCACCGACGCGCAGGTCGACCGCCTCGCCACGCTCGATCGACCGCCGCCGACCATCACGTTCACCAGCCCGGTGACGGGCCACCTCACGGTGAAGAACGTCGTCGACGGCTCGTCCGTCACCGCCGGCCAGCAGGTGATGCGCATCGTCGACCACACCGCGCTCTGGCTCGATGCCCAGGTGTTCGAGCAGCAGCTCTCGCTGGTGCGACTCGGGCAGGAGGCCACCGCCACCGTCACCGCCCTCCCCGGCCGCACCTTCACCGGCACCGTCGTCTTCATCCACCCCCACGTCGACATGATGTCGCGCACCGCGATGGTCCGCCTCCTGGTACCGAACCCGCAGCTCGAGCTGCGCCCGGGCATGTTCGCCACCGTGACCATCACCGCCGACGTCGCGCCGTCGGCACTGCTCGTGCCACGCGACGCCGTCATCGACACCGGCACGCGCCAGGTCGTCTTCCTCGCGCGCGACGGCGGTCGCTTCGAGCCGCGCGACGTCACGCTCGGCATCGCGGCCGAGGACGGCATGGTGCAGGTGCTGGGCGGGCTGCATGCCGGCGAGACCGTCGTCGTCAGCGGTCAGTTCCTGCTCGACGCCGAGAGCCGCATGCAGGAGGCCATCCGCAAGCACCTCGATCCGGCGCCGGTGCCGAAATGATCGCGCGCATCATCGCACTCTCCGTGCGCCACCGCGTCCTGGTCCTGCTGCTGACCGCGATCCTGCTCGGGCTCGGCCTGTGGAGCCTGCAGACGATCCGACTCGACGCCATCCCCGATCTGTCCGACGTGCAGGTGATCGTCGTCACCGAGTACCCCGGCCAGAATCCGCAGGTCGTCGACGATCAGGTGACGTACCCGATGGCGAGCGCGATGCTCGCCGTGCCCGGCAGCACCTACGTGCGCGGCTACAGCATGTTCGAGCTGTCGTTCGTCTACGTGCTGTTCGAGGACGGCACCGATCCGTACTGGGCACGCAGTCGCGTCCTCGAATATCTGAGCTTCGCGCGCGACCGCCTGCCCGCCGGCGTGCAGCCACGCCTCGGGCCCGATGCCACCGGCGTCGGTTGGGTCTACCAGTACGTCCTCTATCCGGGCTGGTACTGCGCCGACCACCCGCACGGCATCTGGCACGACGTCGAGCAGGATCGCTGGTACCCGACGCCGGAGACGGCGCCCGAGGACCGTCGTGCGATGCTGACGCGCGTGCGCGGCTTCGAGACCGCCGGCACGTGTCCGCTCGACAGCAGCCCGCTCGTCTCGTCGAACCAGGACCTGGCGCAGCTGCGCAGCCTGCAGGACTGGTACCTGCGCTATCCGCTCACCGCCGTCGGCGGCGTCTCCGAGGTGGCGTCCATCGGCGGGTTCGTGCGGCAGTACCAGGTCGTGCTGCAGCCGGAGCGTCTGCAGGCCTACAGGCTCTCGCTCGCCGACGTCACCGGTGCCATCGAGCGCAGCAACACCGACGTCGGCGGCTCGGTCGTCGAGATGAGCGAGCACGAGTACATGGTGCGGAGCCGCGGCTATCTGCGCGGGCTCGACGATCTGCGCGACGTCGTGGTCGGCACCGGCGAGCGCGGCACCCCCATCATGCTCGGCGACGTCGCCACGCTCGAGATCGGCGGCGAGATGCGTCGCGGCATCGGCGAGCTCGACGGCCGCGGCGAGGCGGTGGGCGGTGTCGTGGTGGCACGCTACGGCGAGAACGCCCTGCAGGTCATCCGCGACGCCAAGGCCAAGCTCACCGAGCTGGAGGACGGACTGCCGCCGGGCGTGTTCATCAAGAGCACCTACGATCGCTCGGGCCTGATCGAGCGCGCCGTCGACACGCTGCGCGAGGCGGTCATCGAGCAGCTGCTGCTGACGGCGTTCATCTGTCTCGCCTTCCTCGGTCACGTCCGCAGCGCCATCGTCGCCGTCGTCGTGCTGCCGATCGGCCTGCTGGTGTCGCTGCTCGTGATGCAGGTGATGGGCATCAACGCCAACATCATGAGCCTCGGCGGACTGTCGCTCGCGATCGGCGTGATGGTCGACTCGGGCGTCGTCATGATCGAGAACGCGCACAAGCACCTCGAGCGCGAACGCGAACGCATCGATCGCGGCGAGCCGCCGCGCGGACAGATCGCCGTCGTGCTCGAGGCGGCGCAGGAGGTGGGGCCGAGCCTGTTCTTCTCGCTGCTCGTCATCACCGTCGCGTTCCTGCCCATCTTCGTGCTCGGTGATCAGTCGGGACGGCTCTTCAAGCCGCTGGCGTACACGAAGACGTTCGCGATCGCCGCCGGCGCCGTCCTCGGCATCACCGTCGTGCCGGTGCTGATGGTCTACCTCGTTCGCGGGCGCATCCCGGCGGAGGAGCGCAATCCGCTGAACCGCTTCTCGATGCGGCTCTACGATCCGGCGTTCCGCCTCGTCATGCGGCATCCGGCGGCGACGCTCGTCATCACGCTCGTCCTCGGTCTGTCGGCGCTGTGGCCGATGTCGCAGCTCGGCGAGGAGTTCATGCCGGCGCTCGAGGAGGGCGACCTTCTCTACATGCCGACCACCGACCCGAGCATCAGCGTCACCAAGAGCAAGGAGCTGCTGCAGCAGACCGATCGGCTCATCAAGACGTTCCCGGAGGTGGCGAGCGTCCACGGCAAGATCGGCCGTGCCGACAGCGCCACCGACCCGGCGCCGCTGTCGATGATCGAGACGGTCGTCCAGCTCCAGACCGATCCGGCACGGTGGCGCACGCGCACCGTCGGCTCGTGGTGGCCGCGCGAGCGCCGCATCACGATGGACGAGCTCAAGTACGGCTGGACCGACGCCGACGGCACCGTGCACCCGGGGCTCAATCAGGCGGTGGCGTTTCCGGGCGTCGCCAACGCGTGGCCGTACCCGATCGAGAATCGCATCAACATGCTCGCGACCGGCATCAAGACGCCGGTCGGCATCAAGATCATGGGTCCCGATCTCGAGACGCTGAGCGAGGTCGCCGAGCGCACCGCGACCGCGATCCGCGCGGTCCCGGGCACGCTCAGCGCGTATCCCGAGCGCACGTTCGGCGGCTACTACCTCGACGTCGACGTCGATCGGGCCGCGGCGGCGCGCTACGGCCTCACCACCGGCGACGTGCAGGACACCGTGCAGGCCGCCATCGGCGGCATGAACGTCACCACGACGGTGGAGGGCCTCGAGCGCTACCCGTTGAACGTCCGCTACGCGCGCGAGCTGCGCGACGACGTGCCGTCGCTACGCCAGATCCTGGTGGCGACCAAGACCGGCGGCCCGGTGCCGCTGGGCCAGCTCGCGAAGATCACGATCACGCCCGGGCCACCGATGATCCGCAGCGAGAACGCACAGCGGACGGCGTGGATCTATGTCGACATCGCCGGACGCGATCTCGGCGGCTATGTGCGCGAGGCGAAGCGCGTGGTGGCGGCGGAGGCGCCGCTGCCGGCGGGCTACACGCGCGTGTGGTCGGGACGCTTCGAGTACCTCGAGGCCGCGAACGCGCGGCTGCGCGTCGTCATCCCGATCACGCTGGCGTTGATCGTGCTGCTGCTCTACGTCGCGACGCAGAGCTGGCTCCGCGTCGGCATCATCCTGCTCGCGGTGCCGTTCAGCATGATCGGCGCCTTCTGGTTCCTGTGGCTGCTCGGCTACGACATGAGCCTCGCCGTCTGGGTGGGCATCATCGCGCTGCTCGGCGTCGACGCGGAGACCGGCCAGGTGATGCTGCTCTACCTCGACACGACCTACGACCGCTACGTCGAGGAAGGGCGCATGCGCACGCCCGAGGATCTCTTCGCCGCCATTCACGAGGGCGCGGTGCAGCGCATCCGCCCGAAGACGATGACCGTCGCCACCGACATGATCGGCCTGCTGCCGATGCTGTGGGCGACGGGTACCGGCGCCGACGTCACGCGGCGGCTGGTGGCGCCGCTGATCGGCGGCATCGGCGTCAGCTTCCTGCTCGAGCTGCTGGTGTACCCGGTGCTGTTCCTGCTCGCGAAGCGCTGGCAGATGCGACAGCAACCCAGTTGACCCATCGCCGCCGGGGGCGATAGTGCACGCGCATGCGGCGTGCGGGTCTCTGGGTGGCGGTGCTGGTGGCGGTCACGGCGTGTGCCCGCCCGAAGGTCGCACCGGTGGCTCCCGTCGTCCCGGCGTTCACCGAAGCGAACTTCGTCAAGAAGCCGCTCGAGACGTACACCATCCCCACGCCGGCGCCGGGGAAGATGCCCGAGGTCTCGGTCATCGGCGCGATGCGCACCTACACCATCCGCGACGGCGACACGCTGATGGACGTCGCGCGCTGGTTCGATCTCGGCTTCAACGAGATGGTCGACGCCAACCCGGACGTAGACGAGTGGGTGCCGCCGGTCGGCAAGACGGTCCTGGTCCCGACGACGTGGGTGCTGCCGTGCTGCACCTACGACGGGATGGTGGTGAACATCCCCGAGATGCGTCTCTACTTCTTCCAGAAGAAGCCGGGCGATCCGAAGACCACCATCGTGCGCACCTACCCCGTCGGCCTCGGGCGCGACGACCGACGCACGCCGCGCAAGACGTTCCGCGTCGTCGGCAAGACGAAGAACCCGACCTGGAACATCCCGCCCCGCATCCGCCAGGACCACATCCGCGAGAGCGGCGACCACCGCAGCGCCATCCGCGGCGGCGACCCCGACAATCCGCTCGGCAAGTACCGCTTCGACTTGAGCATCTCGCCGTACGCCATTCACGGCACCAACATCCCGTGGGGCGTCGGGATGAACGTCAGCAACGGCTGTGCGCGGCTCTACCCGGAGGACGTCGAGCACCTGTTCCCGCTGGTCCCCGTCGGCACGCCTGGGGCGTTCGTCTATCAGCCGGTCAAGGTGGGTCGTCGCGACGACCGTACGTGGGTCGAGGCGCATCGCGACGTGTATCGCTACGGCAGCGCGATCCCGTCGGGCTCGCGGGCGGCGATGAAGCGGTTCGGCGTCGCGGTGAACGATCCCGGCGTGAAGGCCGCGGTGAAGGCGGGGTTGGGCGTACCGATGGCACTGACGCCGGCGCCGCAGGAACACGCGTCGCGCTGAGGCCCGGGGGACTGTGCGTACGAGCTTGACCGTGTAGGCACTGCCTGCCTACGGTGCAGGCATGTCGAAGCAGGCACAGAAGCCCTCCCGGAGACGCGGGGCGGCGAAGCGAAAGAGCAGCACGGTCCAGTACACGGTTCGCGACGTACCGTCGCAGGTCGACACCGTGCTCCGCCGGAAGGCCGTGGATGAGGGTCGAAGCTTGAACCAGGTGCTTCGTGACGCGCTCGTGCGGGAGGCCGGCGGCGACACGGCCTGGGTCGTCCACGACGACCTCGATGCCCTCGCCGGCGCGTGGGAGGAGGATCCAGCGATCGACCAGGCTCTTGCGGACCAGGATCGTGTCGACGAGGAGCTCTGGAAGTGAAGGTCGCCATCGACACCAATCGATACGTCGACTTCGCGCGGGCCGATCCCGATGTCGTCGAACGCCTACGCCGTCTTCCGCGGATATACGTCCCATTCGTGGTTCTGGCCGAGTTGCGCGCCGGCTTTCTCTGCGGCAGCCGCGCTGAACGCAACGAGGCGAGCCTGACGCGCTTCCTCGCGACCCCGCGCGTGGAAGTGCTCCAACCGGACGAGCAGACGTCCCACCAATACGCACGGCTTTTCCGTCAGCTTCGCGCACAAGGAACACCGATCCCGACGAACGACCTCTGGACCGCAGCGCTCGCCATTCAGCACGGGCTGCACCTCTTCGCGCGGGATCGGCACTTCGATCATCTTCCCCAGATTCCGCGTCTGTGACCGCACGGCACTCGCGCATCGGGCGCGGACAATCCTGCGCCACCTCGCCACCGACGTAACACCCGCAGCCGCCGCGCACGGGGCGAATATCCCCATGCCGCCACGCCCGCACGTACCTCCGCGGTGCGGCACGTCTCTTGCCTTTCCGGAGACGCAGCGTGAACGCGCCTCATCCATTCCTCGCAGGCGACGTGTTCGACGACGTGAGCACGCGCATGCGCCTGAACCCCACCTGGTACGGGCGGCTCTGGACCGTGCTGGTGGTGATCGCCGGGGCGATCCTCCTCGCCGTCGGCGTCTACGTCCGCTCCGTCGACCAGACGATGATCGCGAGCGCCGGCGAGGGCCTGGCGCTGTCGGCGGCCGACATCGCCGACGACGTCACCCGCTGGCAGGGCGACATCGGCCGCGAGCTGCAGCTGATGGCGCGCGCCGGCGCACTGCGCCACGGCACGCCCGAGGAGATGACCGCGCTGCTCACGGCGACGCGTGGCGGCTCGTCGCGCTTCCTCTGGCTCGCGGTCACCGACGCGCAGGGACACGTGCTCGCGTCGACCCGTCCCGGCGCCGTCGGCGACGACTGGGGCGTGCGACGCTGGTTCCGCTCGCTCGACGAGGGCAACGGCACCGCCGTCCAGGTGACCCCGTCACCGCCGCGCGGCGACGGCATGCCCACCATCCGCTTCGCGGTGCCGATCAGCGAGAAGAGCGTGCGCGAGCGCGTCCTGGTCGCCCACATCGCGCGCGGTGCGCTCGAGACCGTCTTCACACGCAAGACCGAGGCGATCCAGCTGCAGCGCAGCTCGCCGGCGCACCTCGAGTGGGAGTTGGTGTCGCGCAACGGCATCGTCGCGCTCGACTCGGCGTCGCAACATCGTCGCGCGGCGCCGTCGGTGCGCGCCCTGCCCCCCATCGTGTTCGCAGAGCCGCACCGCCCGGGCTGGTTCCTGGACGTCGACGGAGCCCGCGGCGTGACGACGGTCACCGGCTATGCGCACGGCGTCGATCCCGCCGACGTGTCGGGTCCGGGATGGCGCGTGCTGGTCCGCATGGACACGGCCGACGTCCTCGCGCCGACGCGCACCATCCTGCAGACGCTCGGGCTCGCCACCGGCCTCGTCATCCTGCCGCTGCTGGCCCTGCTGCGCTGGACGACATGGCAGCGCCGTCGCCTGGAGCACGCCGTGCACGAGGCGTACGACGATCTCGAGCAGCGCGTACAGGACCGGACGCACGCCCTCATCGAGGCGCGCAACGCCGCCATCGGTGCCGCGCAGGCGAAATCGGAGTTCCTGGCCAACATGAGCCACGAGATCCGCACGCCCCTCACGGCCATCCTGGGCTTCACCGGCGTCCTCGCCGATCCCGCGCTGTCGGCGACCGACCGCGCCGCGCACCTGGAGACGATCCGACGCAACGGCGAGCATCTGCTGAGCCTCATCAACGACATCCTCGACCTCTCGAAGATCGAGGCCGGCAAGCTCACCGTCGAGCGCATCGCCTGCCCCGTCGGCGAGCTGGTGGACGGGGTCGCGGCCCTGATGGACGCGCGTGCACGCGAGAAGGGCCTCACCTTCGCCGTCGAGTACCCGGGGCCTGTGCCGGAGCGCATCCGCGCCGACCCGACGCGGCTGCGGCAGATCCTGATGAATCTGCTCGGCAACGCCATCAAGTTCACCGAGCCGGGCGGCACGGTGCGGCTCGTGGTCCGCCTGAGCGACGGGCCGCCGCCCCGGCTGCGCTTCGACGTGGTCGACACCGGCATCGGCGTCGCGCCCGACGTCCGCGAGCGGCTGTTCATGCCGTTCATGCAGGCCGATCCGTCGACCAGCCGCCGCTACGGCGGCTCGGGCCTCGGCCTCACGATCTCGCGCCGGCTGGCGCGCATGCTCGGCGGCGACATCACGGTGGAGAGCACGCCCGGCCAGGGCAGCACCTTCAGCGTCGACGTCGACCCGGGTGCGCTCGCCGGCGTCCCTCGCATCGTGCCGGTGCGCGCGACGGCGGTCGCCATCGCGCCGGCACCGCGTCCCGCCGTCCGGCTCGACGGCCGCCTGCTCCTCGCCGAGGACGCCCCCGACAACCAGCGCCTGATCACGTTCCATCTGCGCCGCGCGGGAGCCGACGTGGCCGTCGCCGAGAACGGCCGCGTCGCCGTCGACATGGCGCTCGCGGGCGAGCCGTACGATCTCATCCTGATGGACATGCAGATGCCCGAGCTCGACGGCTACGACGCCACCGCCGAGCTGCGTCGCGCCGGCTACCGCGGCCCCATCATCGCGCTCACCGCGCACGCCATGGACGGCGACCGCGAGAAGTGTCTCCACGCCGGCTGCGACGACTTCGCCACCAAACCGATCGACCGCGACGCGTTGCTGGCTCTGGTGCGCCGGCATCTCGACGAACGCAGAGGAGAAAAGCCCATGGGTCAGACCGCCGAAACGTCCACGAGTCTGCTGACGAAGATGCACGACGACCCCGAGCTGGCCGAGCTGGTGCAGATGTTCGTCGAGGGGCTGCCGGAGCGCGCGCACGCCATCGAGCGCACGCTCGATGCCGGCGACCTCGATCGCGTCGCCGCGCTCGCCCATCAGCTGAAGGGCACGGCGGGCGGCTACGGCTTCCCGAGCATCACCGAAGCCGCGGCGCGCCTCGAGACCAGCGCCCGCACGCGCACGACGATCGACGACGTGCGCGAGCAGGTGCGCAGCGTCGCCGACCTCTGCAATCGGGCGCGCGCGGCGTGACGGTGGCCGACACCCGCGGTCGCATCCTCGTCGTCGACGACGATCGCGACCTATGCGCGCTGCTGTCGCTGCAGCTCCAGCGTCTCGGCTTCACCGTGACGTGGCGCACCACCGCGGCCGAGGCGCTCGAGGTCATCGCGTCGACGGAGGTCGACGCCGTCGTCACCGACCTCAACATGGCCGGCATGAACGGCCTCGAGCTGTGCGAGCGCATCGTCAGCAACCGCCCCGATCTGCCGGTGACGGTGCTGACGGCATTCGGCACCCTCGAGACCGCCGTCGCGGCGATTCGCGTCGGCGTCTACGACTTCATCGCCAAGCCGCCCGACATCGAGGCGCTCGCGCACACCCTCGACCGCGCCGTGCAGCAGGCCGGGCTGCACGAGGAGCTGCGCCGACTTCCCGGCACGACGCCTCCACGTCGCGTCGGCGATCTGATCGGGAACAGCCCGGCCATGCAGCGCGTCTACGATCTCCTCGGACGGGTGGCCGACGCCGAAGCCTCGGTGCTGGTGACGGGCGAGAGCGGCACCGGTAAAGAGCTGGTGGCGCGTGCGCTGCACCGACACGGCAAGCGCACGAGCGGCCCATTCGTCGCCGTCAACTGTGCCGCGGTGCCGGAGGCGCTGCTCGAGAGCGAGCTCTTCGGCCACACCCGCGGCGCCTTCACCGACGCCCGCACGGCACGCCCGGGGCTCTTCACGCAGGCCAACGGCGGCACGCTCTTCCTCGACGAGATCGGCGATCTGCCGCTGCCGCTGCAGCCGAAGCTGCTGCGCGCCCTGCAGGAGCGGCGGGTGCGTCCGGTGGGCTCCGACGTCGAGGTGGCGTGCGACGTGCGACTGGTGGCGTCGACCAACCGCGATCTCGAAGCCGCCGTGCGCGAGCACCGCTTTCGCGAGGACCTCTACTTCCGCATCAACGTCATCCCGATCGCGATGCCGGCACTGCGCGACCGCAGCAACGACGTCCTGCTGCTGGCGCAGCACTTCCTCGACCGCTGTCGCTCCGAGTCGGGGACCGCCGTGGTCGGCCTGTCGGCGGCGGCGGCGCGCCGTCTGCTGGCGTACTCGTGGCCGGGGAACGTGCGCGAGCTGCAGAACTGCATCGAGCGCGCCGCCGTCCTCGCCCGCTACGAGCACCTCACCGTCGACGACCTGCCCGAGCGCATCGGCAGCTATCGGCCGTCGTCGGCGCTGATCGGCTCGGACGCGCCGCCGGGACTGATGCCGCTCGCCGAGGTGGAGCGCCGCCACATCCTGCGCGTGCTCGACATGGTCCGCGGCAACAAGACGCTGGCCGCGCTGGCGCTCGGGCTCGATCGCAAGACGCTGCGCCGCAAGCTGGCGCGCACCCGCCCGCTCCGCATCGCCGGCACCTGACGTGCGGGGCGCCACGGCGCCCCGCCATCCCGGTACCGATCGAGGCGCTCTGCCCCAGGCACCATGCTCGGCCGCACCGCGGGGCAACGCTTTTCCGGTGGCACGGCGCCTGCTTCGTAGAACGGTGCGGAGGTGGACATGCACGAGCTCGCCATCGACTACCAGGCCACCTGGGACCCAACGTTCGAGCCCACGCGGCTGCGGATCGCCGCGACCCCGAACAAATCCCGGGTACTCGTGGCCGACGACGACATCGACATGCGGCGCCTGCTGGGCATGACGTTGCGACGCGCCGGCTACGACGTGGTCGAGGCACACGACGGCGTCGACCTGCTCGATCAGATCGAGTCCACCATCGAACGACGCGACTTCTTCAGCGTCATCGTGGCCGACATCAACATGCCCGGCCTCACCGGCCTCGACGTCCTGGCGGCGCTGCGATGTACGACGTGGGCCACCCCCGTGATCCTGATCACCGCCTACGGCGACCCGGCGACGCGGGCGGAGGCGAAGGATCTCGGGGCGGTGCTGCTCGAGAAGCCGCTCGATCTGGATGCGCTGCGCGTGGCGGTGAAGCGGGTCGTCGCGCTCTAGCTACGGCGAGCCCGACGCGCACGCATCGCCGAAGGTGAGCGTGACGTCGACCGACGTCGGGTCGAGCAGGAGCGAGTTCGGAACGTCACGCGCCGACAGGCGCAGGTCCCACGTGGCGCCGTCGTCGCGCATGACGAGGCGGCGCAGGCCGCCGGCGTTGCCGCGCCACTTGTACAGTCCGCGATCGGGTCGCGAGCGGCTCCAGCCCGCGTCGTCGGTAGGGATCGTGACCGTCGCGGTGTCGACACCGTCCGTGAACGTCACCGTCAACGGGCTGAGGCGCGGATCGATGCCGTCATAGACGCCCATGGTGCTGGCGATGGTGGCGCGCAACGTGATGCCGCGCGCGATGCGCAGCTTGTCGATGACGAGGTCGTCCGCGCCGCACACCGTGTCGCACGTGCAGTCGGGCGCGCACGCGCCGGGACACGCGGCGTCGTCGGCGCCGTCGCAGGTCTCGCCGCTCTCCCAAACCGCGTTGCCACAGACCGGGGCCGGGCCGCCAAACGTCGTCACCGTGACCTGGTAGGCACCCGCGCCGCTGAAGCGGTGCACCATGACGTACCAGGCACCCCCGGCCGGCGCTGGCAGCTCGCAGGCACCGAACTGACCGGAGCCGTTGGCGCGGCAGTCGTAGTCGGCCAGCGTGGGCGGGCTGCCCGCCTTCACGTAGAGGTCGAAGTCGCTGTTGCCGTCGTCGACGGCGTTCATGGTGACGCGCAGGACGTCCACGCCCGACGTGACCGGGAACGGGTGCGTGCGCGTCGTGCTGACGCTGCTGAGCGTCCCCTGCGCCGACATCACCGCCGTGCCGGCGGCACCCGCCGATGCCAACGGGCCGCAGCTCGTGGCCTCGAGGTCGGTGCCCGCGATGCCCTGGATGTACGACGCGTAGTGCGCGACGTTGGCGTCGTAGCTGTGGTCGGTGGGCAGGCAGCTACCGCTGTCGCCACCCGACGTGATGCCGGCGACGACCGGACCGCTGCCGAAGTCGAGGAAGAGCGGGCCACCCGAGTCGCCGTGGCAGGTGTTGGCGCCGGAGCCGGTGTAGGTCCAGCACAGCGACGTGAGGCTGGAGACGCCGCCGGTGCAGGACGCGGTGGTGACGTTGCCGACGCGCTTCAGCCCGTAGTCGTACGACAAACCACCGCTGCGACCGAAGCCGACGATGGTGCCGGCGAGCCCGGGCGCGGCGAGCGTCTCGCTGATCGGCGTCGGCGCGATGCCGCTCACCGGTGATCCGAGCGTGAGCACCGCGACGTCGGCCACTGGGAAGTCGTAGTCCGGATGCACGGCGACGCTGGTCACCGAGAAGAAGCCGGCGTGCTGCAGGAAGACCAGGCTCGTCGCCGGGTCGGGCGCACCGGCGCCCTGGCAATCGGCTCCGATGGTATTGCACACGCAGTGGGCGGCGGTGAGGAAGGTGTTGCAGCCGATCAGCGTGCCCGAGCACGACGCCTCCGCGGTGGCCGGGTTGCCGCCGTCGAGGAGCAGGCCCGTCGACGGGAACACCGACGTGAAGGTGCCGTTCACGATGCGTGGCCGGAGGGAGGAGGTCTTCGGCCGCGCCAGGCGGCGTCGCGCCTCGGATGGGGCTGCGAACACCGCCGCGACCGCCACCACGACGCTCAGGACGGCCAGGGCTCTCACTCGGCGCATTCGCATCCTCCGAAGCAGGGTGCGCTACCAGCGCAACCGCCCGGACGTCAACTGGAAAGTCGATCCGGGTGGGTGCCGGCGGTGATCAGGACGACGGCCAGCAGCGCAGTCGCCGCAGCGAACAGGAAGGCCGAGCGGTGCCCGAAGGCGTCGACCACGTTTCCGAGCAGCATGGCACCTGCGGTCACCCCCAGGTTGAAGGTGCCGTTGAAGAAGGTCTGCAGCCGGCCGATCTGGGTGGGCTCCGCATTCGTGATCGCGAAGGCGTTGAGCGTCGGAAAGACGAGCCCCTGCATGGCACCGAACACCAGCCCGACGATCCCCAGCAGGAGCACCGAGTGCACGGTGGCCAGGGCCGCGATCGAGGCGGCGAGCCCGAGCATCGCCGGCTGCGCCACGCGCCGGTAACCGACCCGGTCGCCCAAGCGTCCGGCGACGACGCGGACGGCGATCGCCGCCACGGTGTACGACAGGAAGAACGTCGCCACCGGGCCGAGGTGCTCGTCGTGGACGAACGTCGGGGTGAACGTGACGACGGTCCCGAAGGCCACCCCGCAGCAGGCCACGGCGGCGAGCAGGGCGACCAGGTCGGGTGTCGGTCGCAGCGGCGCGGAGCGACCCTGGACCAGCACCGGCGCGGGGAGCGTCCAGGCGATCGCGAGCCCGACGACGGAGTAGCCGCTCGCGACCACGAAGAGCAGCGGGAAGCCGCCGAGGTGGATCAGCTGCTCGCCGATCGTCGGCGCGAGCGCGTGCGTCGCCAGCGTCGAGACACCGAACAGGCCGAGCGCCTCGCCACGTCGCGCGGGCGGTGCGAAGTCGACCGCCAGCGTCGACGCGGCGTTGAACCCGGCGGCGAACGCCACGCCCTGGAGCGCGCGCAGCAGGAACAGCAACGGTCCGACATGATCGACGACGAGGAAGCAGAGCGCGAGCACCGCCATGGCGACGAGGCCACCGCGCAGGAAGAGCCGCCGATCGAAGCGGTCGAGCAACGCACCGACGACCAGGATGCCGACCAGCCCGGCGACGCCGTTCGTCCCCATGACATAGCCGGCCATGGCGTCCGAGCCGCCGAGCGCCCGGATGTGCAGCGGCAGCAGGAAGAACGAGGTGAACGTCAGGAAGAAGCAGAAGTTCGCCGCCGTGAGCCGCAGGAAGCGCGGCGACAGAACCGACTCAGCAGGCACGACGGCTCGGGGGCACGCGGAGGCGTTACACGGCGGTTCCGGATGGGTCAACGCAGGGCTGGAGCATCGCCACCCGGCTGTGGTACCCCGACCCCCCATGTCGGAATACGGCTTCTGGCGCCTGGCGCAGAACGATCCCTCACGCATCGCCCTCGTCGAGCCCGACGGCCGCCGTCGCACGGCCGGCGAGGTGCTCGCGAACACGAACAAGCTGGTCCACGGGCTGCGCGCCCTCGGCGTCGGCGTCGGTGACGTCGTCACCACGGTGCTGCCGAACGGCGGCCCCATGATCGAGCTCTACCTCGCGGCGCTGCAGGCGGGCTTCTATCTCGTGCCGATCAACCACCACCTGACCGCGTCCGAGATCGCCTACATCGTGCAGGACTCGGGCGCGAAGGTGCTGGTCGCGGGCGAGCGCTTCGCCGACGCGTGCATCGCGGCGGCCGACGAGGCGGGATTGCCGAAGCCGGCGCGCTTCGCCGTCGGCGACATCCCAGGCTTCCGTCCCTACGAGGACCTGATGGCGGGCCAGCCCGACACCATGCCGCCCGATCGCGTCGCCGGTCAGGTGATGAACTACACCTCGGGTACGACCGGACGGCCGAAGGGCGTGCGCCGGCCGCTGGCGCCGTACGATCCCGACATGGTCGGCCAGACCATCGGCATGTTCCTGATGATGTTCGGCGTGCAGCCGCTCGACGACAACGTGCACCTCGTCGGCTCGCCGCTCTACCACACCGCCGTCCTCATGTTCGCCGGCAGCTCGATGCACTTCGGGCACGGTGTCGTGCTGATGGACAAGTGGACGCCCGAGTCGTCGCTCGCGGTGATGGAGCGTGACCGCGTCACCACCAGCCACATGGTGCCGACGCAGTTCCACCGCCTGCTGGCGCTGCCCGAGGACGTGAAGGCGAAGTACGACCTGTCGTCGCTGCGTCACATCATCCATGCCGCGGCGCCCTGCCCCGTCGACGTGAAGCGCGCCATGCTCGGGTGGTGGGGACCGGTGATCTACGAGTACTACGCCGCCAGCGAGGGCGGCGGCTCGCTGGTGACGCCGAGCGAGTGGCTCGAGAAGCCCGGTACCGTCGGCCGCGCGTGGCCCAGCTCGGAGATCCGCATCCTCGACGACGAGGGCAAGGACGTGCCGGCGGGCGAGATCGGCACCGTCTACATGAAGCTCGGCTCGAACGACTTCGAGTATCACGGCGACAAGGGCAAGACCGACGCCAATCGCCGCGACGGCTTCTTCACCGTCGGCGACGTGGGGCTGCTCGACGAGGACGGCTACCTGTTCCTGCGCGACCGCAAGATCGACATGATCATCTCGGGCGGCGCCAACATCTACCCCGCCGAGATCGAGGGCGCCCTCCTGTCCCACCCCAAGGTCGGCGACGCGGCGGCGTTCGGCATTCCCGACACCGACTGGGGTGAGTCGGTGAAGGCGGTCGTCGAGCCGGCGGCGGGCGTGACGCCGAGCCCTGCCCTGGCCGAGGAGCTGATGGCCTTCTGTCTGCAGAAGCTCGCCAAGTTCAAATGTCCGCGCTCGATCGACTTCGTCGAGGCGATGCCGCGCGACCCGAACGGCAAGCTCTACAAGCGGAAGCTGCGCGATCCGTACTGGGCCGGACGCGACCGCGCGATCTGAGCAGCCCCCCGCATCCCGCGCTGACTGGCGGGCACGGAACTATTTCCTTGCCCGCCGGCACCGACCGTGGTTCGTTTCCTCCGTGACGATCCTTCGGCCGGCCTTTTCGCTGTTCCTGCTCTTCCTCTTCGCCACCCCCGCCCTGGCGGCCGGCAACGGATGTCGCGTCGCGCGTGTCGCCTGTGGCGACGCCGCCACCTGGACGGCGCGTGCCTGCGATCGCAACTGCACACGACTCGGATCACGACGCGGTCGCCATCTGCCGCGCCGCCTGTCGCACGACGCGTACCGCAACGAAGGTCGCCTGCCGTACCGTCGCGACGCCCTGCCCCGTCACCTGCGCCGGCGACGAGACCGCCTGCATCGCCGCGTCGCGCACGTGCCGCACGACGACCCGCGCATCGCACCGGAGCTGCCGATCGGCGTGCGCGGCCGGTGATCTGCACTGCACCATCGACTGCGATCGCGCGCGCGCGGTCGCCGAGGCGTCCTGCGGCTACGTCACCGCCGCGGTCGAGGCCGGGCCGGGCGAGATTCCGGATCTGCCGCCCGGACGTCCCGCCGACCTCTCGCTGCTCCTCGACTCCGCCGAGATGGCCGTCGTCGCCGACGCGGACGCGCGCGCGGTGACGCTGCGCTCGCGTCCGCTGCGCCTCTCGGTCGGGACGCCCGGCACGGAGGTTACCGTCACGCAGACGCGGCACGCCTTCGCCTTCGGCTTCCCGATCGATCTGCGCAGCTACGTGAATGCGCCCGAGGACCTCGCCTTCTACACCGACATCGCCCGCCGCCACGCGAACTTCGTCGTGATGGAGACGGGCATGAAGTGGCGCGTCGCGCAGCCGACGCCGGATGCCTTCTTCTTCGACCTCGCCGATTCCGAGATCGCGTGGGCGCAGAGCAACGGCTTCCCGGTGAAGGGGCACACCCTCTTCTGGGGCAACGTGCCGCCGTTCTCGAGCGGCAGCGGCGTCCCGCTCTGGGTTCGCGAGCGCTTCCCGAATCCGAACCTGACGCCCGCCGAACGCGACGAGCTGCGCGCGCTGGTGCGCACCTACGTCGAGACCACGGTCTCGCGCTATCGCGGCCGCATCGACATCTGGGACGTCACCAACGAGACGCTGAATCCGTTCACGTCGTTCTTCATGGATCGCCTCGGGCCCGGCATCCTCCCCGAGATATACGGCTGGGTGCACGCGATCGATCCCGGCTGTCAGCTCGTCTTCAACGAGTGGATCACCGAGGTCTTCACCGGCCTGCCGGGGCCGAACGCCGCCGCCGTGCGCGATCGGGTGGAGGGGCTGCGCGCCGCCGGCGTCCCGATCCACGCCATCGGCCAGCAGGCGCACTTCGTTCCCGGCGTGGTCTACGCGGGCGGCACCGCCGATCTCTCGCAGCGCACGCGCATCGACGACTACCTGGTGGCGCTCGACACCCTCGCCGAGGCGGGGCTCCCGGTGCACATGACGGAGACGAACTTCGTCGCGCCCGCCGAGCCCGAGCTGCGCGCCGCGCAGGCCGAGGCGCTCATGCGCCTCTGGTGGGGCCACCCCGCCGTCGAGCAGATCGTGTTCTGGGGCCTGTGGAACAAGGTCGTTGCCCGCAACTTCCTGCAGCACGGCCTGTGGACCGACGACGGCGCGCTCAGCCGCCACGGCGAAGCCGTCGTGTCGCTGCTGAACGATCGCTGGCGCACGCGTGCCACCCTCACCGCGGACGCCGCGGGCGCGGTCGAGCTGCGCGCGACGCTCGGTGACTACGTCGCGTCGTGGGTCGAGGACGGCCAGCCCGTCCACGTGCAATTCCGCGTCGAGAAGGGCCCGGGCACGGCGGTGGTGGCGGCGTTGCGGTGACTCAATACCGCTTCATCGCGCAGGTGTAGTCCGAGCGCACCGTGACGGTGAGACCCGACGTCCCGACGCGATCCGCGCCCGGGACGTCGCGACCGTCGGCGACGATCGTCCATGCGCCGCGCTTCTTCGTGCGATCGCGCAGCGTCAGGCGGCGCAGGCCGTCGAGACGGCCGTGCCAGCGCCAGCTCTTGCCCGATCGCGCCGCCTTCCATCCCGTATCGAACGCGGGAATCCGCACCTCGGCGGTACGACCACTGGCATCGGCGACCGACACGTCGAGATCGACGCTGCGCGGATCGAAGCCCTCGTACATGCCCTCGCCGTTCGCGAGCGCGCCGCGCAGGACGAACTTCCGCGCCAGCTGGATCTGCTCGATGGTCAGGTCCTCGGGGCACGGCGTGCATACGCAGTCGAACGGGTCGCACCCGCCCGGACAGCTCGGGGCGTCGATGCCGTCGCACTCCTCGCCCGCCTCGAGCACGTCGTTGCCACACTCGGTGGTCGCGCCGCCACCCAGCGTCGTCACCACCAGCTGATACTCGCCGTCGCCCGCGGCGCGCTTCACGCGGACGTGCCACGTGCCGGGGTCGGGGTAGAAGAACTCGCAGTAGGCGTACTGGCCGGGTGCGGCGTCCTCGCAGTCCGACTCCTCGTCGGTCGGCGGCGTGTCGAACCGGACGGCGAGATCGAAGTCGATGCGACCGTCGTCGGCGCCGTGCATGCCGATGCGCAGCTCCTCGGTGTTCTCCGGCACGACGATCGTGTGCACCGCCTCGGTGACGTCGCGGTCGAGCGTCCCCGTGAACTCGGTGACGGTGCTGCCCGGCTGCCCCACCTGCGGCAGCTCGCCGCAGACGGTGTTGGCGAGATCCTCGCCGGCCTGCGCGGCGATCCAGTCGTGGTAGTACGGCACGTTCGTGTCGTAGCTCGAGTCGGTGGCGAGACAGCTGGCGCGCACGCCGCCCGACGTCGTGCCGGCGATGCTGCCGTCGTTCAGGAAGAGCGGTCCGCCGGAATCGCCGGAACAGGAGTTCGAGCCCTCGCCGGTGAACCGCCAGCACACCGACGTCGTGTCGGAGACGTCGTTCGGACACGCCGCCGTGACGACGTTGCCGGAACGCTTCAAGCCGGTGCTGTCATCGTTGCCGCCCGACGTCCCGAAACCGACGATCGTTCCCGGCGTGCCGAGGGGCACGCTCATGTTCGCCAGCTTCGATGGCGGGATGCTCGTCGGTGCGAAGAGCAGCTTCACGACCGCGAGGTCGGCGACCGGGAAGTCGTAATCGGGGTGCACGATCACGACGTCGGCGGGGAAGAAGCCGGCGTTGTCGAGGTACACCGTCACGTCGAACGGGTCGGGCGCGTCGTCGCCCTGGCACGGGGCCTTCCCCGCCGGGCAGACGCAGTGGGCGGCGGTGAGGAACGTCTCGCAGCCGATCATGACGCCCGAGCAGGTGACGCCCGAGTCGCCGCTCACCACCAGCAGGGCTCCCGTCGACGGATACGCCGACGTCAGCGTGCCCTGGACGATCCGCGGCGGCGCAGCCTCGGCCCCGGTCCACAGCAGCAGCGCGGCCACCACCGCCCGGAGCACGGTCCACATCGCCCCACTATCGGCGGGTCGCCACCGGAACTTGAGCAGACGGGTTCCCTGAGTGGACGAACCCCGCTACCACGTCCCCATGCCCACCTACCGCTTCCAGCAGGTCGACGTGTTCACGAACCGTGCGCTGCGCGGCAACCCGGTCGCCGTCCTGCTCGACGCCGACGACATCCCGGAGGCCACCATGCAGCAGGTGGCGGCGTGGACGAACCTGTCGGAGACGACCTTCGTCCTGCGCCCGACGCAGGCTGGTGCCGACTACCGCCTGCGCATCTTCACGCCGCGCAGCGAGCTGCCGTTCGCCGGGCACCCCACCGTCGGCTCGGCGCATGCCGTGCTGTCCACGGGACTCGTCCCGGCCGGCGCAACGCGTCTGCAGCAGGAGTGCAAAGCGGGCGTCCTGCCACTCACGATCGACGGCACCGGCCCCACCCGCCGCATCTCCGTGCGGGTGCCGCCGCCGCGCGTCGCCGACGCCGACGAGACGCTGGTCGAGCCACTGACCGAGGCGCTCGGCGTCACGGTGAGCGACACCTCCGCGCCACGCATCATCGACGTCGGGGCGGTGTGGCTGGTGGCCCTCGTCGCCAACGAGGCGGCGCTGCGCACGCTGCGACCCGACCTGCCGCTCATCGATCACCTGAGCCGCGAGCTCGGGATCAGCGGCGTGACGGTGGTGGCGCTGTCGGACGCGAAGGACCTTCCCGTCGTCGTGCGATCCTTTGCGCCCGCCGCGGGCATCGGCGAAGACCCGGTCTGCGGCAGCGGCAACGCCGCCGTCGGCGCCTTCCTCGCCGACACCGGCCTGCTCGGACGCACTGGCAGCAGCTACACGTCGAGCCAGGGACGCGAGGTCGGCCGCGACGGCGCCGTCACGGTGCACGTCACCGACGAGGGACGCGTGATCGAGATCGGCGGCTCGGCGGTGACCGTGATCGAGGGCGAGATCCGCCTCTGAGACGGAGCGTCCCCGGGGCGTCGAGCGGCATCTGTCGGATGCTCGACGCCCGCGGGGAGGGCGACCCGTCCGATAGCACGCGCTCCACGACACCCTCGCGACGGCGAGGTGACGGTTCGGCGACGTACGCGCCGGGGTTCACAAAGGTCCGGCTCCGCGATACGGGGGCACGGGAATAAACGAACCCCGTCAGACGTTGGGTGGGTGGACGCACGATGCGGAGGTCGATCGGCTTGACCGACACGAACGTGGCCCCGGCTGCGTTCGAAGCCCAGGTGCGAGCGGTGCTCGACCCGCTCTACGGTTTCGCGTGTGCGCTCATCGCACCGCCCGAGGCCGACGACCTCACCCAGGTCGCCTGCCTGCGCGCGCTCGAGCACTGGGATCGCTTCACGCCCGGCACCAGCTTCAAGACCTGGGTCTTCACGATCCTGAAGCACGAGTTCATCGACCGCTACCGCAGCGAGCGCCGCTGGGCGGAGCATCGCCTCGAGCTGACGACCCCGCTCGAGGGCATCGCCGAAGGCCTCGAGTCGGTCCTCATCGCAAACCAGTGGAACGTCGAGGTCCGCGACGCGCTGCTCGCACTGCCCGAAGGGTTCCGCGTCCCGGTCTATCTGAAGGACGTCGCCGGCTTCGCCTATCGCGAGATCGCCGAGATCGCCGACTGCCCGCTGGGCACCGTCATGTCGCGGCTGGCGCGTGGCCGTGCGCTGCTGCGCACCGCGCTCGCCAAGCAGGCCACGGAGCGCGGCCTGCTGCGCGACGCGCGGGCGCGACGAGTGGCGCGATGAGCTGCCGCGCGATGCGCGAACGCCTCGCCGCCTACGCCGACGATGAGCTCGGCGTCGAGGCGGCCCTCGACATCGAGGGACATCTCGAGCGCTGTCCGTCGTGTCGCGACGCGCTCGGCCGCCAGCGCGACTTCCACGCCGCCGTCGGCCGTCTCTATCTGGCGCCACGCATGCCCGACGGACCGCGACGCGCCCTGCTCCGTCGCCTCCACCCGCGCCATCGTTGGCGGCAGATCGGCATCGTTTCGGCCGCAGTCGCCGCGTCGCTGGTGGCTGCCGTGTGGGTGTTGCGCATGCCCGGCATCCCGGCCGACGTCCAGGCCGCCATCGTCATGCACGAGACCGCCGAGCACGGCACCGCGCCGCTCGAGCTGACGTCGTCCGACCTGCCGACGGTGAATCGCTGGCTCCGCGGCTCGGTGCCATTCGCGGGCGAGGTAGCGCCAGGCCCGGCGGAGTTCCGTCTCCGGGGCGCCGCGGCGGTCGACCTCGTCTCGGTCTCCGCGGCGTGGGTGCTCTACCAGCACGGCACCGAGCCGGTATCGCTGTTCGTCCTGCCGCCGCGGCAGCTCCCGGACGTCGGCCGGTCGCTCACCCACAAGGGCATCGATTTCCGCACGATCGAGGTCGGCGATCATCGCGTCACGGCCTGGAATCACGACCCCGTCTCCTACCTTCTCGTGTCCGCGCGCGACCGTCCGCCCGCCGAGGCGTGCGCGGTCTGCCACGCCGGACCCGGGGCTCCGGCGCTCGCGGGCTTCGCTGTGTCGGACGGACGCTGACCGCAGGGGGAATGCGCATGGAGCAGAGAACGACGTGGAGCCTCGCGATCGCCGGCGCGCTGGTGGCGCTGCCGCTGCTCGCCGCGGCGCAGACACCGACGGCGCCACCATCGACCGCCCCGCCCCCGCCGGCCGCCAACACCGGCCCGCATGGGGCACTCCCCATGGCCGAGCAGCGGGTGCTGCTCGAGAAGATGCAGCCGCAGCTCGACGTCACGAAGCCGCCAGCCGGCATCGATCCGAGCATCTGGGCGTCGATCATTCCGACCGACAACGCGATGACGCCCGATCGCGTCGCCCTCGGCCGCAAGCTCTACTTCGACCCGCGCGTGTCGCGCGACGGCAGCGTCGCGTGCGCCACCTGCCACGACGTCAGCCGTGGCTTCACCGACCAGCGCAGCCTCGCCGAGGGCATCGACGACAAGCTCGGCCGTCGCAACTCGCCGACGACACTGAACGCCGTCTTCTTCCAGACCATGTTCCTCGACGGACGCGCGCCGAGCCTCGAGGAACAGGCGAAGCTGCCGATCACGAACCCGATCGAGATGGGGCAGCCCGATCACGCCGCCACCATGAAGGGGATCGACGGCGACGCCGAGTACGCCGCGATGTTCCAGAAGGCCTACGGCCGCGCGCCCAACTTCGACGACCTCGCCCGCGCCATCGCGGCGTTCGAGCGCACGCTGGTGTTCCTCGACTCGCCGTTCGAGCGCTTCCTCGCCGGCGACCCGAAGGCGATCTCCGACAACGCCCAGCTCGGCTGGGCACTCTACAACGGCAAGGCCCGCTGCGTGACGTGTCACCCCATCAACGGCGCCAACCCGATCGGCAGCGACAACCGCTTTCACAACATCGGTGTCGCGGCACGCCATCAGGACTTCGAGAAGCTCGCCGGCCAGGCGATGACGGCGCTCAAGGGCAAGCAGGGCAAGGACATCACCGAGACCATCGATCGACTCGCACTCGAGACCGACCTCTCCGAGCTCGGACGCTATCTCGTGACACAGAATCGCTCCGACGTCGGCGCCTTCAAGACGCTCCAGGTGCGCAACATCGGCGTCACCCCGCCCTACATGCACGACGGCTCGATGCAGACGCTGTGGGACGTCATCGACCACTACAACAAGGGCGGCGAGGCCAACCTCTTCCTCGACGGCGGTATCGAGCCGCTCGCACTCACCGAACCCGAGATCGACCAGCTCGTCGAGCTGCTCTTCACCATGACCGACTCCCGCCTCGGCAGCGACAACGCCACCGAGATGACGCGCCAGCGCGCCCTCGCCACCAAACAGCGGCCCTTCCGCGACGACGAGCTCGCCATGCGCAAGGTCTTCCCGTTCGAGACGCGGCTCGCGCAGGACAAGAAGAAGGAGAACTGAGCATGGCCGGGCGCAAGGATCCAGAGACCCGCTGGTACGAGGAGCGCGACGAGCTGTTCCGCAGCCTCAGGTCGCTCGACCGTCGCAGCTTCATGAAAGTGGCCGCAGCCGCCGCCGGCGCCGCGCTCGTGAGCGGCGTCGACGTCAACCCCACGTCGTTCACCACGGTGCGCATCGCCGATGCGGCCACCACGGGCGAGGCGTTCACGTTCGCGTACATCTCCGACTCGCATCTCTACAAGCGAGAGCTTAACGACCGCTTCGTCAACTCGCTGATGCGGGCGGTCGACGACGTCAACCGCATGGACCCGCAACCCGACTTCATCCTCTACGGCGGTGATCTCGCGCAGCTCGGGCAGCCCGAGGAGCTCGATCTCGGCGCGCAGATCCTGAAGAACCTGAAGGCCCCCGTCCGCATGATGGTCGGCGAGCACGACTGGTTCCTCGATCTCGGCGAGAAGTGGAAGGGCCTGTTCGGTCAGGAGACGTACTCGTTCGACCACAAGGGCGTGCACTTCGTCGTCCTGATGAGCGTCAACGAGAAGGACTTCTGGACCGAGCGGAAGATGACGCCGATGGAGCGCATGCTCACCGTCGCCGGGCTCGACAACGGCACGCAGAGCCGCTTCGAGGTGGGCGCACCGCAGCGCGAGTGGCTGAAGCAGGACTTGGCCAAAGTGAGCGCCGAGACACCGATCATCGTGTTCTCGCACTCGCCGCTCTACCACTACTACGAGAACTGGAACTTCTGGACGGTCGACGCGCCCGAGGTGCAGGCGCTGCTGAAGAAGTTCAAGACCGCCACGGTCATCCACGGCCACACCCACCAGATGCTCACCAATCGCATCGGCAACATCCACTTCCACGGCATGCTGTCGACGGCGTGGCCCTGGCCGTACGCGCCCGAGGGACTGCCCGGGCTGACGATCCAGATGAACCGTCCCGATCCGTTCGATCCGAACGACGGCTGCGGCGACGGCCAGGTGAACGTCCTCAGCGCCGGCCTCGTGGACAAGGTCTACAACCTCTGGAACCGCAACCCGGTGGTGGTGCCGAGCGCCTACCTCGCGTCGAACGGCAAGAAGGATCGCCCGCCGACGCCGACCCTGACCAGCTTCTGAGGGGGACGACATGCGCAAGACGATCGCGGTCGGAACGACCTGCAGCGCCCTGCTGATGCTCGCGCTGGGGCTCCTGGCGACGCGGGAGCGCGCCACGGCCACGGATGCCGCACCGGGCACCACCGTCGAGCTGTGCGACGGCCAGACGACGGTCCAGCTCGCCGCCAACGCGCCGAAGACGCCCGAGGAGGGGCAGAAGATCGCCGACGCCCTGATGGAGAAGTGGCGGCAGAAGAACCCCGACACCGACTGGATCGCGGTGGAGCATTCGAAGCACAAGCTGGTGCCACCGGCAGACAACTCGAACCTCGTCGGGCTCAGCCAGGGGCAGACCTACGGCCGCATCTCGCCGCAGGACGTCGCCGTCTGGCAGCGCGAGACCATTGCCATGGCGACGCGCGGCTCGCAGGTGTTCCACAGCGGCGACGAGCTCGGCAGCACGATCGCCGTCTCGTGCGACATGTGCCATCCCGACGCCGCCAACACGCACCCCGAGACGTATCCGAAATACCAGCCGCAACTCGGCCGCAGCGTGCTGCTGCGCGACATGATCAACTGGTGCATCGAGCACCCCGTCCGCGGCACGAAGCTCGCCGAGGATGATCCCAAGATGCGCGCGCTCGAGGCCTACATCCTGGCGCAACGGAAGGGGAAGGCGCTGGACTACGGCCGTCGCTGACGTCCGCCGGCTTACTCCACGTCGGGCAGGATGCGCTCGACCATGCCGTCGGCGATCTCGCGCGCGCCCGTGATCACGAGATCGACGCCGTGGCCGCGCAGGTAGTGCACCTCTCCGTCGGTGTGCGCACGCGCCATGACGTCGAGGGTCGGGTTCAACGCGCGGCCGTGGTCGATGATGGCGCCCGCCTCCATCGCATTCGGAATGGCGATCACCAGCCACCGCGCCTTGGCGATGCTCGCGCGCCGCAGGACGTCGATCGAGGCCGCGTTCCCGAGGACCGCCGGAACGTGCAGCTGCTCGAGCTCGCGCACGCGGCTGCGGCCGTCGTCGACGACCACCAGCGGCACGCCGGCCGCCGTGAGACGCGCGCGGACGAGCTTGCCGACGCGTCCGTGTCCGACCAGGACGGCGTGCCGTTCGAGGTCGATGGTGTCCTCCGCGGCCGGTGGCAGCACGGGGTCGTTCCGGACGTCGCGCGCGTCGAGCCATGGCTTCAACCGATCGACGGCCTCGAACAGCAGCGGGTTGACCACGATCGACAGGATCGCCCCGGCGAGGACCAAGTCGTGGGCCTGGTCGGGCAGCAACCCGAGGGTCACACCGAGCCCCGCCAGGATGAACGAGAACTCGCCGATCTGCGCCAGGCTGACCGCGATCGTCAGCGCCGTGCCGAGGGGATGGCGGAAGAGCACGACGATGAGCAACGCCGCCAGCGACTTACCCACGACGATCACGAGGAAGGTCGCGAGCACCGGCAGCGGATGGCTGACGATGACGGCGGGATTGAAGAGCATGCCCACCGAGACGAAGAAGAGGACCGCGAACGCGTCGCGCAGCGGCAAAGAGTCCTCGGCCGCCTTGTGGCTCAGCTCCGACTCGTTCAGCACCATGCCCGCGAAGAACGCGCCGAGCGCGAAGGACACGCCGAACAGCGCGGCCGAGGCGTAGGCGATGCCCATGGCGATGGCCAGCACCGCCAGCGTGAACAGCTCGCGCGATCCGAAGCCGGCGACACGTTCGAGCACCCACGGCACGCCGCGGGTCCCGCCGACGATCATGACGGCGATGAACGCCGCCACCTTGGCGAGGGTGACCAGGAGGTTCGTCCACAGGTCCCCCGTCACGCCCGCCGTCCCACCGAGCGGGCCTGCCAGCGGCGGCAGCAGGACCAACGCCAGCACCATCACCAGGTCCTCGACGATGAGCCATCCGACGGCGATCCGTCCGCGCTGGCTCTCGACGAGGTCGCGCGCCTCGAGCGCCCGCAGCAGCACGACGGTGCTGGCCACGGACAGCGCCAGCCCGAAGACGAGCCCGGTGCCGAAGGGCCAGCCGAGCAGATGCGCGAGCCCTGCCCCGAGCAGCGTGGCGACGACGATCTGCACCAGCGCGCCGGGAATGGCGATGTGCTTCACCGCCAGGAGATCCGCCAGCGAGAAATGCAGCCCGACGCCGAACATGAGCAGCATGACGCCGATCTCCGACAGCTCGTGCGCCAGATGGGCATCGGCCACGAAGCCCGGCGTGGACGGTCCCACCATGACGCCGGCGAGCAGATAGCCCACGATGGGAGACATGCGGAGCCTGAGTGCCAGGGCGCCGAAGACCAGCGCGAGGACGAAGCCGACGGAGAGCGCGGCGATGAGCGGCGTGTCGAGCATCATGGCCGTCCGTTCTGCCATGCGGCGCGGCGCCTGTCGCTGCGCGCGTTGACTCGCCCGACGTGGGCGCGCAAGCCCGACGCATGCCTACCGTCTACGGTGTCAACCTGTCGCCCTTCGTCCGCAAGGTGCGCGTCGTCCTCGCGGAGAAGAACGTCTCGTACGAGCTCATCCCAGTCTTCGGAGCGCAGGCGCCGCCCGAGTTCCGCGAGATGAGCCCGCTCGGCAAGGTCCCCGCCTTCCGCGACGGCGACCGCACGCTCTGCGACTCGACGGTCATCGTCGCGTACCTGGAGCGCGCCCACCCCACCCCGCCGGTCTACCCCGCCGATCCCTACGACTACGCCCGTGCCCTCTGGTTCGAAGAGTACGGCGACACCGCCCTCGTCGAGATCATCGGCCCCAAGATCTTCTTCCCGAAGGTGGTCGGCCCCCGCTTCATGGGCCAGGAGGTCGACGAAGCCGCCGCCGACAAGGCCTACGACGAGCTCCTCCCGAAGCGCTTCGACTACCTCGAAAAGCAACTGGGCGACGGCCCCTACCTGGTAGGCAACACCTTCAGCATCGCCGACATCGCCATCGCCAGCCCCTTGGTGAACCTCGGCCACGCCGGCTACTCCGTCGACGCGAAGCGATGGCCAAAGCTCGCACAGTACACGACGCAGATCCACGCCCGCCCCACCTTCGTCACCGCCATCACCGAAGAGCGCGGCTTCCTCGGTCTCTAAGACGAACCCCCGCCCGGGACGGCGTCGCCATGGGGCACCGTCCCGCCGGTGGTGGGTGTGGCGCTGGGGGCCTCCGAAGGAGCGAGTCGTGAGTGAGCGTGGAGGGAAAGGGGTGGCGGGGTGCCGAGCGAGCGCCGCGCGGACCGGAGGTCCCCAGCGCCACACCCACCACCGGCGCGACCTAGGAGGCCTTCCCCGCCCCCGCGCGATTGGTGAAGCGCGCGTTCCCGAGGCCAGTCCCGATCGTGAGCACCGCCCAATGCTCGATGTCCTTCATGGACGGCACCTCGCTCAGCCCCTGCACCACCGCATCGTTGTGCATGACGACGACGGTCTCGTGGTCGCCGATCGTCGGAATGGCCTCGACCAGGCACGCCGGCAGATTGAAGCGGCTGCTCTCCCAGTTGCCCGGCAGGTTCTGCGCGCCGCGATCGATGGAGCCGTCCTCCTCGATCTTGCCGGGGCAGCCGATGCCGATGAACGGCGCCAACGCGATGCCCTTGCGCGCCGAACGCCCGACGAGATCGCGCAGCATCTCGACGAGCCGCTCGACCGCCTCGTCGCGCTTCACCTTCTCGTCGCCGTGACGCCAGAGCTCGGAGCGCAGCACGGCCGCCTTCGACAGGTCGGCGGCCTTCTTGAGATTGGTGGCGACGATGCCGGCGCGGATGTTGGTGCCGCCGATGTCGACGGCGAGGATGCCCTCGTGCGCCTCGAAGATCCACGACGGCGCCAGGTGCACGGCGCCGAGAAGCCCAGCCTCGTCGGGGTGGTTGCGGATGGGAACGATCTCGACGTCCACCTCGTCGCTCTTGAGGATCACGCTGGCGCGCCCGATCGCGAGCTCGCCGATGCGCCCGGCCCGGAAACCGCCACCGACGACGATGCGCTCGGTACCCTTCCAGTCCTTCAGCTTGAGCAGCTTGCGCGTGACGGCGGCGAACGCCTGCGCGAAATCCTCGATGGCGCCGTGCACGACGCCGGCAGCCTCGGGCTCACCCTGGAGCAGCACGTCCTCGAGGGCCTTCTTGCCGAGCTCATCCGTTGGCTGGTCACCGAACGGATCGGACCCGAGTGCCCGTAGCGGCTCACGCCACTTCTCCAAGCTGGCCCCGAAGGCGGCCTTGCTGGCGCTGTCGCCGACGAATTCGCCGTCGTCGTCCTTGAGCTCGACGTTGTAGCTATCGACCGTGACGGCCGGCAGCTCGGCGCTGCCGTGGGAGGCGACCGGTGAGGCTGGCATGCGCGCGGATCATCGCAGAGCCCGGGAAGCCGGCAAGCTCCAAAATGCACAGGCGCTCATGTAAGGTCGCGCGCCATGGCGAACGAGCCCACCCGAACCGATCCCCTCGACGACTTCGAGCGCCGCCAGGTGACGTTGCTCGGCATCGAGAAGCTGGTGTTCGTGGCCGGCAGTGGGCCAGCCGTCATCGTCATGACCGAGATGCCCGGCATCTCGCCGCAGGTGGCACGGTTCGCGCGCTTCGTGCGCGACGCCGGCTTCACCGTCTGGATGCCGAGCCTGTTCGGCACCCCCGGCCGGCCGGTGTCGAGGCCCTACGTCGCAGGGCAGATCTTCCGCGCCTGCATCAGCCGCGAGTTCGCCGCCTTCGCCAGCGACCGCTCGAGCCCGGTGACACAGTGGCTGCGCGCGCTCGCGGCGCACGCCCATCCGCTGTGCGGCGGCGCCGGCGTCGGCGCGATCGGCATGTGCTTCACCGGCAACTTCGCGCTCTCGATGATGCTCGAGCCCGCCATGCGTGCGCCCGTGCTGTCGCAACCGTCGCTCCCCATCGCCAACCAGGCCGGCATGCACATCGCGCCGGACGAGCTCGCGGCCGTCAAGCGGCGGATGGAGGCGGAGGATCTCACCGTGCTCGCCTACCGCTTCGACGGCGATCCGTTCTGCAAGGCCGCACGCTTCGCGGCCTACGAAGCCGCGCTCGGCGATCGCTTCGACGGGCGCGTGCTGCCCGACGCCGCCGCCCGTCCCGGAACGGGCATGCCACCCCACAGCGTGGTGACGTTGCATCTGATCGACGAACAGGGGCAGCCGACGCGTCAGGCGGTCGACGACATCCTCGCGTTCTTCACGAAGCGGCTGCGCTGATTCGCACGACCCGAGTCGCCGATCCAACCCGCGCATGCTAGGTCTGACGCATCGCGATTTTCGATCTCCTCGGCCGCCTGCGCTCGACCGATCCCCTGCCCGACCCGGGCGAGCCGATTCGCGCCGAGCTGTTCGGTATCGAGCGGCTCGAGCAGCACGGCGAGAGTCTCGCGATGGCGCAGCCGGTGACGGCGAACCCGCACCGTGGCCGCACGCTCCTGCCCCGCCTCGCCGACAACGGGCGCGTCCTGCTGGCCGCCTACCGCGCGCTGGCGGAGACGATCCGCGAGGAACGCTCGATCACGCCGGCCGCCGAGTGGCTGGTCGACAACTTCCACATCGTCGACGAGCAGCTGCGGCAGATCCGCGAAGATCTGCCGCGCGGCTACTATCGCGAGCTACCCAAGCTCGCCGACGGCTTCCTGGCCGGGTACCCGCGGGTCTTCGGCATCGCCTGGGCGTTCGTCGCGCACACCGACAGCCGCTTCGATCCCGAGGCGCTGCGCCGGTTCGCCCAGGCCTATCAGCGCGTGCAGGCGCTCGAGATCGGCGAGCTGTGGGCCCTCGCCATCACCGTCCGCATCGTGCTGGTGGAGAACCTGCGCCGTATCGCCGAAGGCATCGTCGAGGGACGCACGGCGCGCCACGAAGCCGATGATCTGGCCGACTGCCTGCTCGAGCTTGGCGGACGGACCATGACGGAAGCGAGTGCGATCCTCGGGCGCTTCGGCAAGCGGCGCCTGCCGACCGCCTTCGCCGTGCAGCTCGCACAGCGCCTCCGCGAGCAGGACCCCGACGACGTCCCGGCGCTGCGCTGGCTCGACGAGCGCCTTGCGGCGCAGGGCACCACTGCCGAAGAGATCGCGGGTCTCGAGCATCAGCGGCAGGCGGCGATGAACGTGACGGTGCGCAACGTCATCACCAGCATGCGCCTCATGTCCACGCTCGACTGGCGCGAGTTCTTCGAGAGCGTCAGCCACGTCGACGTGCTGTTGCGCGCCGATACGAACTTCGCGGCGCTCGACTTCTTCACGCGGGACGACTACCGGCACGCCATCGAGGACCTGGCCCGCGGCAGCGGCCAGAGCGAGGCCGACGTCACGCGCGCGGTGATCGCGCGGGCGCACGAGGCGGCCCAGGCCACCGACCCCGAACACGAGCGCCGAGCCGATCCGGGCTACCACCTCGTCTCGCGCGGGCGCCTGGCCCTCGAGCGCGCCCTGGGCTATCGCCTGTCGCCGGCGCGCTGGCTCCGTCGCAGCTACCTCGCGGCCTCGCTGCTCACCTACGTCGGCACGATCATGCTCCTCAGCATGATCATCCTGGCGCTGCCGGTCGTCGTCTCTGCCCGGGCCGGCATGCTCGTGGCCGAGCTCGCGATCATGGCGCTGCTGGCGTTCGTGCCCGTGAGCGATCTGGTCATGGCGCTCGCCAACCTCGGGGTCGCGAATCGCATCGGGCCGCGACGGCTGCCGAAGCTCGCGCTCCGCGACGGCGTCCCGTCCGACATGCGCACGCTCCTCGTCATCCCGGCACTCCTCACCAGCGAGGCCGACGTCGCCGCGCTGGTGGCGCAGCTCGAGGTGCATGCGCTCGCCAACCCCGACGACGAGCTACGGTTCGCCCTCCTCACCGATTGGGTCGATGCCGACACGGAATCCGTTGCCGACGACGAACGACTGCTTGCCGCCGCGGTCGACGGGGTCGCGCGACTCGACGCAGCCTACGGCCCCGCACCGGATGGACAGCCGCGGTTCCATCTCTTCCACCGCCACCGTCGCTGGAATGCCGGCGAGGCGCGATGGATGGGCTGGGAGCGCAAGCGCGGCAAGCTGCACGAGCTCGCGCGCCTGTTGCGCGGTGCCGAGGACACCAGCTTCGTGCAGGCGGGCAGTCGAACGCTGCGTCCGCCACCCGGAATCCGCTACGTCATCACGCTCGATTCCGACACGCGCCTGCCGGTGGGGATGGCGCGCGCCCTCGTCGGCACCATCGCCCACCCGCTCAATCGCGCGCGCCTCGATCCGCAGGCCCGGCGCGTCGTCGAGGGCTACGGCGTGCTGCAACCGCGGGTCACGCCGACGCTGCCGGCCGAGCGCGAAGGATCGCTCTATCAGTGGATCTCCGCAGGCCCGAGCGGCATCGACCCCTACGCGTCGGCCGCGTCCGACGTCTACCAGGATCTGTTCGGCGAAGGCTCCTACACCGGCAAGGGCATCTTCGACGTCGACGCCTTCGAGGCGGCGCTCGAGGGCCGCGTGCCGGAGAACATGCTGCTCAGCCACGACCTCCTGGAAGGCGTCTTCGCACGCGCGGGGCTGGTGTCGGACCTCTCGTTCTTCGAGGAGTTCCCCACCCACTACGAAGAGGCGGCGCGCCGGCAGCATCGCTGGGCCCGCGGTGACTGGCAGCTGCTGCCGTGGATCGCCGGCCGGCGCGGTCGCGACATTCCCTTCCTCGGCCGCTGGAAGATGCTCGACAACCTGCGGCGCACGCTCTCGGCTCCGGCGACGTTCCTCACCCTGTGCGCGGCCTGGACGCAGCCATGGGCGGTGGCAGCGACGTGGACGAAGCTCGTGCTGCTCGTCATCGCCATCCCGCCCCTGCTTCCGATCCTGGGCCAGCTCATGCCCGCCCGGCGCGGCATCTCGAAGCGCAGCCACGCCCGCGCGCTCGGCACCGACCTGGCGCGCAGTCTCGCCCAGATCGCCGTCAGCGTGACCCTGCTCGCACATCAGGCCTGGCTCATGACCGACGCCATCGTGCGCACGCTGGTGCGCATGTACGTCACGCACCGCCGCATGCTGGAATGGGTGACGGCGGCGCAGTCGCGTGCCGGGATCGCCGCGGATCTCGGCGGGGCCTACCGTCGCATGATCCCGGCGCTGCTGCTCGGTGCGGGTGCCGGGGTGCTCGTCGCCGTCGTGCGTCCGGCGAGCTGGCCGCTCGCGGCTCCGTTCGTGGCACTCTGGCTCACGGCACCGTGGCTCGCCCATCGCATCAGCCTGCGGCCGCGCGCCGTCGGCGACGAGCCGGTGGCCGTCGAGCACGAGCAGGCGCTGCGGCTCGTGGCGCGTCGCACGTGGCGTTTCTTCGAGACCTTCGTCGGCAGCGAGGACAACGCGCTCCCCCCCGACAACTTCCAGGAGGATCCGGCGCCGGTGGTCGCCCACCGCACGTCACCCACGAACATCGGCCTCTATCTCTTGTCGACGGTGGCCGCGCGCGACTTCGGGTGGATCGGCCTGCTCGACATGACCGACCGACTCGAAGCCACCTTCGCCACGCTCGATCGCATGGAGAAGTTCCACGGCCACTTCTACAACTGGTACGAGACCCGTTCGCTGGCGCCGCTCGAGCCGATCTACGTCTCGTCGGTCGACAGTGGCAACCTGGTCGGCCACCTCCTCGCCCTCGCCCACGCGTGCGACGAGGCCATCGACCGCCCCGTGCTCGAGGCGAGTGCGCGCGCCGGCATTGCGGACACCCTGGCGCTCGCACGCGAAGCCGCGTCGGCCCTCCCCGACGACCGTCACACGCAGACCGTGACCCGTCGCCAGCTCGACGACGCCATCGCCACCCTGACCACCTCGCTGGCAACGGCACCGGCGACATCCGGCGCATGGTCGACCTGGCTCGCCGAGCTCGACGGCCTGGCCCTGACGCTCGCCGACATCGCGGCGACCCTCGGTGCCGAGCGTGGCGACGGCGCCGCGGCAGAGCTGGTCGCATGGTCGCGTCTGCTGGCGACGTGCATCGCCTCGCACCGGCGGGATCTCGCGACGCTCCTGCCCTGGGTGCAACAGCTCGCGACCGCGACCGATGTGCACGAGTCGCTCGACCCGATCCCGGCCCCGAGTCGGGTCGCCGACCTGTCGATCGCGGTGCGCGCCGACCTCGCGCGCCACGGCCGAGACGACGGCGGGTTGGCGGCAATGCTCGAGCGATCCGAAACGGCGAGCGCGGCGTTGATCGGCCGACTCCTGGCCCTGGCCCGTCGCGCGCGTGCGCTGTTCCACGACACGCAGTTCTCGTTCCTGCTCGATCCGACGCGCAACCTGCTCACCATCGGCTACCGCGCCCGCGAGGGCGATCCCGACCCCAACTGCTACGACCTGCTCGCCTCCGAGGCGCGGCTCGCCAGCTTCGTCGCGATCGCGAAGGGCGACATCCCGGCGACCCACTGGTTCCAGCTCGGACGTGCCATGACCCCCGTCGACCGTGGTTCGGCGCTGATCTCCTGGTCCGGCTCGATGTTCGAGTACCTGATGCCGGCCCTCGTCATGCGTGCGCCCCCGGGCAGCCTGCTCGAGCAGACGTACCGTCTCGTGGTGCGCCGGCAGATCCGCTACGGGGCCGAGCGCGGCGTGCCGTGGGGCATCTCCGAATCGGCCTTCAACGCGCGCGACATCGAGCTGACGTACCAGTACGGCAACTTCGGCGTCCCCGGGCTCGGTCTCGAACGCGGTCTCAGCGAGGATCTGGTGATCGCGCCGTATGCCACCGCGCTCGCGTCCATGGTCGACCCCGCCGCCGCGGTGCAGAATTTCACGCAGCTCACGGCCATCGGTGCACGCGGTATCTACGGCTTCTACGAGGCGATCGACTACACGCCGACCCGACTGCCCGAAGGGGCGTCCGCGGGCATCGTGCACGCCTACATGGCGCACCATCAGGGCATGTCGGTGGTGGCGATCGCGAACGTCGTCCTCCACGGCATCATGCGCACGCGCTTCCACGCCGCGCCCACCGTCACAGCCGCCGACCTCCTGCTGCAGGAGCGGTCCCCGCGCGACGTGGCAGTGGCACGACCGCGATCCGAGGAAGTACGCGCGGCGCACGTGCGCGACGTCGTCGCCTCGGTGTCGCGTCGCTTCCTCTCGCCGCACGACTACGTGCCGCGCTCGCACCTGCTCTCGAACGGACGCTACGCAGTCATGATCACCGCCGCGGGGTCGGGCTACAGCCGCTGCGCCGATCTGGACGTCACACGCTGGCGCGAGGACGTCACCCGCGACGCCTATGGGCAGTTCGTGTTCCTGCGCGACGCCCATACCGGGCGCGTGTGGTCGGCGACCTACCAGCCGAGCGGCGTCGAGCCCGACTCGTACGAGGTGGTCTTCTCGGAAGACCGCGCCGAGTTCCACCGTCGCGACGGGACGGTGGCGACGTCGCTCGAGGTGGTGGTCTCTCCCGAAGACGATGCCGAGGTGCGCCGCGTGACGCTCACCAATCTCGGCGAACGCGTGCGCGAGATCGAGATCACCTCGTACGCCGAAGTGGTGCTGGCGCCTGCCGCGGCCGACGCGGCGCACCCGGTGTTCTCGAACCTGTTCGTACAGACCGAGGCCGTCGTGGCGCTGAGCGCGGTCCTGGCGACGCGGCGACCGCGCGCACCGGAAGACCCGACGGTGTGGGCGGCACAGGTGGTGGCCGTCGAGGGCGACCTGATGGGCGCCGTCCAGTACGAGACCGACCGCGCCCGTTTCCTCGGTCGCGGCCGCGGCATCCGCACGCCGACGTCCGTCATCGACGGCCGGCCGCTGTCGAACACCACCGGCCCGGTCCTCGATCCCATCTTCAGCCTGCGCTGCCGCATCCGGTTGGCCGCGGGAGCGAGCGCACGCATCACGTTCTCGACGGTGGTGGCGCCCACGCGCGAGGCCATCCTGGACCTCGCCGATCGCTTCCGCGACGTGTCGACGTTCGATCGCGTCGTCACCCTGGCGCGCACCCGCGCCCAGGTGCAGCTGCACCATCTGGGCATCGAGCACGACGAGGCCCACCTCTTCCAACGGCTTGCGAACCGCGTCCTCTACGCCGACCCGTCGCTGCGACCGTCGGCGGAGCTGCTGCGTCGGGCCACCGGCAATGCGAGCCGACTGTGGCCGTACGGCATCTCCGGCGATCTCCCGATCGTGCTCGTCCGCATCGACGATACCGGCGATCAGGAGATCGTGCGCCAGCTGCTGCGCGCGCACGAGTACTGGCGGCTGAAGCAGCTCGCCGTCGACCTCGTCATCCTGAACGAGCAGGGCGCCTCCTACGCACAGGATCTCCAGGGCGCGGTCGAGACGCTCGTGCGCTCGAGCCAGCCCGCCCGTGGCGACGCTGCCCACCAGCCGCGCGGCGGTGTCTTCATCCTGCGCGGCGATCGCGTGTCGCTCGACGACCGCGTGACGTTGCAGACGGCCGCCCGCGCGGTCCTGCTGAGCCGGCACGGGACGCTCGCCGAGCAGGTGACGCGAGTGGAACGCACCGAGCCGATGGCACCGCCGCCGGTACAACGCGTCGCCGACACCCCGCCGGCGGCCGAGGGCCCGCCGCCCCGCCCGGAGCTCCAGTTCTGGAACGGTCTCGGCGGCTTCTCGGCCGATGGCCGCGAGTACGTGACGATTCTCGGCGAGGGCCAGTGGACGCCGGCGCCGTGGATCAACGTGGTGTCGAATCCGGGATTCGGATTCCAGGTTTCGGAGGTAGGCAGCGGCTACACCTGGGCGGTCAACAGCCGGGAGAACCAGCTGACGCCGTGGTCGAACGATCCGGTGTCGGACCCGCCGGGCGAGGCGATCTACGTGCGCGATCAGGAGACGGGGGAGCTGTGGGGTCCCTGCGCGCTCCCGATCCGCGAGGAGCATGCGCCGTACGTCGTCCATCACGGCCAGGGCTACACGCGCTTCGAGCACACGTCGCACGGCATCGCCCTCGATCTCGTGCAGTTCGTGCCGCTCGCCGACCCGATCAAGATCTCGCGGCTGGTGATCGAGAACCGCTCCGGGCGCACGCGCCGGCTGGCGGTGACCACCTATGTCGAATGGCTGCTCGGTGTCTCCCGCGGCTCGGCGGCGCCGCACGTGGTCACCGAGCGCGATGCCACCACCGGCGCGCTGCTGGCGCGCAACCCATGGAACGGCGAATTCGGCGAGCGCGTCGCGTTCGCCGATCTCGCCGGACTGCAGACCGCGTGGACGGGGGACCGCACCGAGCTCCTCGGGCGCAACGGCACCTACGATCATCCGAGCGGGCTCGATCGCCGGCATACGTTGAGCGGACGCCTCGGGGCGGGACTGGATCCGTGCGCCGTGCTGCAGACGACGATCGAGCTCGCGCCCGGCGCCCGCACGACGGTCACCATGCTGCTCGGACAGACCGACTCCGTCGACGCGGCCCGCGCACTCGTGGCCCGCTACCGCGCCGCCGACCTCGACGCCGCGCTGCGCGCCGTCGTCACGCACTGGGACGACGTCCTCGGCGGTGTGCAGGTCACGACGCCCGACCGCGCCATGGACCTCATGCTGAACCGCTGGCTGCTGTACCAGACGCTGGCGTGTCGCGTCACCGCGCGCGCGGCGTTCTACCAGGCCGGCGGTGCGTACGGCTTCCGCGACCAACTCCAGGACACGATGGCCCTGACGCTGTCGCAGCGCGATCTGGTGCGAGAGCATCTCTTGCGTGCCGCGAGCCGGCAGTTCGTCGAGGGCGACGTGCAGCATTGGTGGCACCCGCCCTCGGGCCGCGGCACCCGCACTCGGATATCCGACGACCTGCTGTGGCTGCCGTACGCCACCGCGCACTACCTGGAGGTCACCAACGACCTCGGCGTCCTCGACGAGATGGTGCCGTTCCTGGACGGCCCGGTCCTCACGCCCGAGCAGCACGAGACCTATTTCGAGCCGCGCGTCTCGGCGCAGCAGGCGTCGCTCTTCGAGCACTGCGCCCGCACGCTCGACCGTAGCCTCGCCGTCGGTCCGCACGGCCTGCCGCTGATGGGCACCGGCGACTGGAACGACGGCATGAACCGCGTCGGCCAGGGCGGCACCGGCGAGAGCGTCTGGCTCGGCTGGTTCCTGCACACCACGCTGTGGGAGTTCGCCCGCGTGGCCGAGCTGCGCGGCGAGCACGAGCGCGCCGACACGTGGCGTCGGCACGTGACCGCGCTGAAGGTGGCCCTCGAGCGCGACGGCTGGGACGGCGACTGGTATCGTCGCGCCTACTTCGACGACGGCACGCCGCTCGGCTCGGCGGTGAACGCCGAATGTCGCATCGACTCGATCGCGCAGTCGTGGGGTGTGCTCACCGGCGCGGCCGAACCGGGACGCGGGGTGCGCGCGATGGCGGCGGTCGAGGAGTACCTGATCCGGCGCGGCGACGAGGTCATCCTACTGTTCACGCCGCCGTTCGATCGTCCGGCCCACGATCCGGGCTACATCCAGGGCTATCTGCCTGGCGTGCGCGAGAACGGCGGACAGTACACGCATGCCGCCGTCTGGACCGTGCTCGCCTTCGCCGCGCTCGGCGACGGCGACAAGGCGGGCGAGCTCTTCGCGCTGCTCAATCCCATCAACCACGCCGGCAGCCGCTCGGGCGTGCACCGCTACAAGGTCGAGCCGTACGTCGTGGCCGCCGACGTCTACGCCGAGCCGCCCCACGTCGGGCGGGGCGGATGGACATGGTACACGGGCTCGGCGGCCTGGATGTACCGCGCGGGGCTCGAGTGGATCCTGGGCTTCCGCGTCCGCGGCGGCACGCTCCACGTCGATCCCTGCATCCCGCGCGTCTGGACCGGATTCTCGATGCAGTTCCGGCACCACTCCGCGCGCTACGAGATCACCGTCGAGAATCCCGACGGCGTCTCACGCGGCGTGGCACGGCTCGAGCTCGACGGCCGGCCGCTTCCCACGGCCGGTGGCGTCGATCTCGTCGACGACGGCGCCACGCACCGCGTCCGCGTCGTCCTCGGGGCCTAGCGTTCCGCTAGACGTCGACCGGCACCACTTTCCCCGACGTCAGGTCGAACACGCCGCCGACGACGATCAGGGTGCCGGCCTTGATCGCGTCCGCGATCACGGTCGACGACTCGCGCAGCTTGCGCGTCTGGTAGCGCGCGTTCGCCTGGATGGCCACCGCGAGATCCTTGTTGTTGCGATCGATGGCGGGGACGATGTGCTGGTAGAGCGTGCTGATCTGCCCGGGGACGGCGCCGCCGTCGAGCGCCGCCTTCACGGCGCCGCAGCCGGAGTGCCCGACCACCATGATCACCTTCACGCCCAGCACGGCGACGCCGTATTCGAGGCTCGCGATCTCGACCGCGGTGGCGAGGTTGCCGGCCACGCGTACGACGAAGATGTCGCCGAAGCCCTCGTCGAACACCAGTTCCACCGGCACCCGCGAGTCGGCGCATCCCAGAACCGCAGCGTACGGCTTCTGCCCCTCGGCCAGCGAGCGGAGCCGCTCGAGCTCGCGACGGGGCTGCACGACCTCGCCCTTCACGAAACGCTGGTTCCCCTGCTGCAGCTCCGCGAGCGCGGCGTCGGGAGTCGCGGGGGCCACCGTCGGCGGCCCATCGGCCCCCATTGCTGCCGTCCCTACGGCGCCGAGCGCCATGGTTGCGGCCGTCCCTCGAAGAAGCGCTCTGCGCGACAGTCTGCCCACCAGATTTTCCATGCGCACCCTCCTCGCATCGAACCCGGTCCGTGATCAAGAGTTGGGCGGGCTGAAGCCGTCGCCGCTGCGCGCCAGCACGAGCTGGCCACACGCCGCGGCGATGTCGCGGCCACGCGGCTGGCGCCGCAGGCAGATGATCCCTTGCGACAGCACCCGCTCCTGGAACGCCCGAACGCGATCCGCTGATGGTGGCACCAGGGTGCTACCCGGGAACGGGTTGTGCGGTATGACGTTGACGCGCACGCGGAGACCACGGAGCAGCTGCACCAGGCGATCGGCGTCGGCATCGGTGTCGTTCAGGCCGGCGAAGAGGACGTACTCCACGAAGGTGAGGCGCTTCGGCGATCGCACGGCATCGTCGTGCAGCGCGCCCAGCAGCGCCGCGATGGGCCAGGTGCGCGTCTGCGGCATGAGGCGCTCGCGCGTCTCGTCCGTCGTGGCGTTGAGCGACAGCGCCAGGCTGGCCGTGCTCTCGGCGAGGAACCGTCGCATGCCGGGCAGGACACCCGACGTCGACACCGTCACCTGTCGCGCCCGCAGCTGCGGCGCCGGCGACTGCGTCAGCACGTCCACCGCGCGCAGGACCTCGTCGAGATTGTCCATGGGCTCGCCCATGCCCATGAAGACCACGTTGCGTGCCGGCGCATCGGGTGGCGCCTCGGCGCGCGCGACGAAGAACTGCGCCAGCATCTCGGCCGCCGTCAGCTGCCGGAGGAAGCCGAGCTCCTTGGTGGCACAGAAGACGCACGTCCGGGTGCAACCCGCCTGGCTCGAGACGCAGACGGTGCTGCGGCCGGCGGCGGGGATGCGCACCGTCTCGACGGTCGTGCCGGCGAAGTCGAGCGCATACTTGGTGGTACCGTCGCCGGCGCGCACGCGTGCCTGTACGACCGGGGACTCGAGCATCGCCGTCGTCCGCAGGCCCCGCAGCGCGTGGCCGCTCACGCCGTCGACGACGTCGGGGAGCACCCGCAGCAGCACCGGCTGCCGCCAGAGCCAGCGGGTGAGCTCGAGCGCGCGCGTGCGGCTGCCGAGCTCGACGGCGAGCTCGGCCGTGGTCATGGCGAGGAGCGGGGTGGTCGTCGGCATCGTCTGCGCGCGGCACCATACCCGACGAGTCGCCGCCCGGCACCCTCTGGATTTTCGGTTCCATCTCCACGTAATGGGCTCCGATGCGGACCGCGACCAGCTTGCTGGCAATCACCCTTCTCGTCCTCGCCACCGCCCACGCCGACGAGATCACCGTCAAAGGCGACACGCTCAAGGGGACGGTCACGAAGGTCACACCCGAGACCATCGAGTTCGAGACCGTCTACGGCAAGGGCGCCCTGACGATCGACATCGCGGACATCGAGCGCGTCACCACCGACGACGCGCAGCACGTCTTCCATGGCGACGACGAGACCGTCGGCCGGATCGTCGGCATCGAGTCGGGCGTGCTCCTGATCGGCGACACGCCGGAGTCGGCCACCCGCGTCGAGCTGGCCAGCATCCATTCCACGCTGCCCGACCCCGTCGTGCAGAAATCGGTGCTCGGCAAGCTCAAGCGACGGTTCCGCTACTGGTCGGGCAACCTCGACCTCGGCTTCGCCGCCACCCAGAGCACCGTCGACACCACGGACGTCGGTGGGGCCTTTCGGGCGGAGCGCAAGAAAGCGCCGACACGCCTGCTCCTCACGGGCGACTGGCGCTACGGCACCCAGAAGAAACGCAGCGAGGAGCGCTCGACGCTGACCGATCAGGTGTTGGGCCTGGTCCGCGGCGAGTACGACCTGACGGAGCGCTGGTTCGCCTACGGCCAGGGCGACGCCGAGTACGACGGCATCGAGCGCCTGAGCCTCCGCGCCGTCCCACAGGCAGGCGTCGGCTACCGCGTCTTCAAGACGAAGGACTCGTTCGTCGCGCTCACCGGTGGCGGCGGCTACGTGTACGAGCGCTTCTTCGGCGGCGACACCAACGACTACGTCACGGTCATCTTCGGCGGCGAGGCCGAGATCGCCCTACCCTACGACGCCGTGTTCCGGGCCAGCGCCGGCTACCTGCCGTCGGTGTCGGACTGGGCGAACGACTACCTGCTGCGCTCGGGCGCCTCGCTGACCGTCCCGGTCTGGGAGTGGATCGCCTTCAAGGCGTCCGTCACCGACGACTACGACAGCACGCCGGCCCCGGACACGACACGGAACACGCTGACGACGCTCGTGGGACTGTCGCTGCTGTTCTGAGTCAGCCGGCACGGCCGGACAGCACACGCTCGAGACGGGACAGCGCGTCCTCGAGCAGCACCCGCACGCCGTCGGCGCACTCGATCGTGAGCGCGTTGCGTGCCTGCGCCCCATCGACGCCCTTCACGAGGGCACGGAGCAGCTTGCGCGCCTTCTTGAGCCGCGCGGCCCGCTTCTTCCCGCTCGCGGCCGACGCCTTGTCCACCGCCGACTGCGCCTTGCCGAACTTGCTGACGGGGAACGGCGCCTGCCCGATGCAGCTGATCGGCAGGGCGCGTTCGAAGACGCAGGTGAGGGCCGCGAATCCCGGACGTTCGGCGTGCGCACAGCCGGTCGCCGCGTCGCAGGAGTCGTCGAAGCAGGCATCGCCGTCGTCACAGTCGGCGGGACCCGTGGGCGTGCAGGTGCCTGCGGCGCAATGGTCGACCGTGGTGCACGCGTCGCCGTCGCTGCACGAGGTGCCGTCGGCGAAGGTGCACGTCGCGGAGCAGCAGGTGCCGCCGTCGCAGTCCTCGCCCGGATCGACCGTGCCGTTTCCGCAGCAGTCGCCCGAGGTCACGAAGCCGGTGTTCGGCCCGACGTCGGTGGGATCGGACGGCGTGCCGACGACGGTCGCGACGTTGATGCCCCCCACCACCGGAACCTCGATCGGGACGGCGATGGTCACGCCGTTCGACGTGAACGTCGCCGGCACGCGGGCCGTCTCGCCGATCGTGAAGACGTGCAGGCCGAGCGTTCCGTCGTCGGGATTCCAGTCTCCCAGGTCGACGTAGCCCTCGATCCCGAGCTCGGTACCCGCACCCATCGGCCCGTAATTCTCGGTGTTCGACTGGTTGCCGGTACTGGAATCCCGGTCGCTGTCGATGTCGACGAAGCCGACCAGCGCGTTGGCGGGTGGCGTGCCGCTCATCACGATCGGGACGATGGCATCCGCGAACCCGAGATGGACGACCAGCGCCGTCGCACTCTGACAGGCACTGAGCTCGGTCAGGTCGGTCCCGGGGTTGAACGCATCGTCCGTCGGGTCCGCGACCGCCCCGGCCGTGGTCGGCCCCACCAGCATCGCCCCCACCATCATGATTCCGACCAGACGCCGCATCGATCCGCCCTCCCAGGTTGCGGACCCCGTCGGACCGCACCTTCCGGGCTAGCAGCGGACCCCCGGAGTCAAAAGCAGCGGAACCGCGGGTCGTTTCGTCCGCGCATCGAATCGACCCGCGTATCCAAATGACCCGTTCCGCCGAGAACAGCCCGCCGGTGCTGGAGTTCGGGCCCCCACGCCGCGCTGCGTGACGACTGCCGCCACGTGGCAAGCAAGCGATCTTCCCAGCATTTCCGGGCACTTTTCGTCGGCACGGCGCCTGCAATGTGGGGCATGGCGCAACGAGGTCACACTCCCGCAACTGCGATGTCCCTGCCCGCCCCGACCTCGTTGCGCCGCCCTCCCTCCCAGCAAGCGAACAGGAGCGCCATGCACGACACCGATCGGAACGACGTCTGGGTCCAGCTCGTCACGCGCGTACCACTCCGTCTGCATCGCGAAGCGAAGCTCCGCAGCATCGCATCAGAGACCACGCTGACCGCGTTCATCGTGAGCGCGCTCCGCGACAAGCTCGCCGCCGACACCTCGGCGTCGACGAGGGGGAGCGAGGCATGAGCACGATCACGACCGAGGAACCGGAAATCGCCCCGCAGGACCTCTACATGCGGGCGCTCGAGCCCGACACCATCCTGCCCGAGCAGTTCCATCACCGTGCCGCCCGATCGCTGCGCGGCGAGCAGCGGCTGATGCTGGCGGTCCTCCTCGACGCCATCAACATCTACTCGAAGCACACGTCGAGCTGGGAGCACCACAAGCGCCGCCTCTTCATCGAGACCCGGCGCTGGATCGACAGCGAGGACAAGCAGTGGCCCTTCTCCTTCCTCCGCGTCTGCGAAGCCCTCGACATCGACGCCCCCCGTCTGCGACGCACGCTCCGCGCCCGCCGGCGCGCAGCGTGCTCCCAGCACGACGAACCCACGATCAGCCTTCGCGAGCCTCTCGCCGCCCACGCCCTCGCATCCGCCGCACGCTGACAGAAATGGCCAGGGGCGCGTCCCTGGCTGCATGTTCCGGCGTCATGGCACAATGCGCGCCGCGGAGGACCCATGAAGCTGGCACGCAAGCTCACGATCGTCCTCGTCTTCGGCATCCTGGCCGTCATGGGGGGCCATGCGTGGTTCCAATGGCACAACTCGGCGCAGCTCTTTCAGAGCGAGCTCGAACGCCCGACGAAGCGCGGGCAGGCATTCCTCGGCACCATCAAGCAGATATGGATGCACGAGGGGGAGCAGCGCGCCCGCCAGATCGTCGAGGAGGTGGCGAACGCCATCACCGACCTCGACGCCCACTGGGTCCGACTCGACGCCCCCGAAGGCGACCCCCACGCCCTGCGCCTGCCGGCCAAAGATCGGGAGGCGGTCGCGGCCGGGCAGATCCGTCGGGTGGTGCTGACGGAGCCGGACGGCCACATGCGTCGATACACCTACCTGCCGGTGTCGCCGGAGACCTTCGACGTGCTCGAGGTGGCCGAGTCGCTCGACCGCCAGCTGAGCTACGTGAAGACGAGCCATCTCGGCATCGCCGTCACCGCGCTCGTCATCACGCTCCTGTGCGGCGCCAACGCCATGGTCTTCGGCGCGCGCATCGTCGGCCGTCCGATGCAGGAGCTGCGCGACAAGGCGCGACGCATGGGGGCGGGCGATTTTTCCGGGCGCCTGGTCGCGCGCCATCGTGACGAGATCGGCGAGCTCGCCGAGGAGATGAACGCAATGTCCGATCAGCTCGAAGAAGCCAACCGTCGCGTACTGGAGGAGACCCAGGCCCGCCTGGCGGCCATGGAGCAGCTCCGGCACACCGATCGTCTCGCCACCGTGGGACAGCTCGCCGCCGGCGTGGCGCACGAGCTCGGCACGCCGCTCAGCATCGTCGCGGCACGGGCGGCGCTGCTGGCCGACGGTACGCTGGCGCAGACCGACGTCGTCGCGAACGCGCGCGTCATCGGCGATCAGGCGCAGCGCATGACGGGGATCATCCGCCAGCTGCTCGACTTCTCGCGCCGCCGCTCGGCCGACCTCGGCGTCGCCGACGTGCAGCGCATCGTCGGCCGCACCCTCGACCTGCTCGGCTCGGCGTCGCACGCCCGCCGCATCAGCGTCGACTTTCCGTCCGGCGGGGCTCCGGTGCTGGCGCGCGTCGACCTGAACCAGATCCAGCAGGCGCTCGCGAACATCGTCGTCAACGCCATCCAGGCCCTGCCCGAGGGTGGCCGCATGCACGTCCGGGTCGGGACCGAACGCACGACGCTGCCCGACGACCCGGGGCAGCCCGCGCAGGATTGGGTCGTCATCAGCGTGCAGGACGAAGGGCCCGGCATCGCGCCCGAGAACCTCCCCCACGTCTTCGAGCCCTTCTTCACCACCAAGGACGTCGGCGAGGGCACCGGCCTCGGCCTGTCGGTGGCGCACGGCATCGTCACCGACCACGGCGGCTGGGTCGGCGTCGACAGCGCCCCCGGCCAGGGCACGACGTTCCGCGTCTTCCTCCCCGCCCTCGACCAGGCCCAGGACCAGCTGGGCGCCGTGTCATGAGCGGACGCCTCCTCGTCGTCGACGACGACCGCGGCATGTGCGAGACGCTGGCGCTCGTCCTCGGCAAGCGCGGCTTCGACGTCACCTGGAGCACGCAGCCGGCCGAGGCGCTCGATCGGCTACGCACCGCCGATGTCGACGTGGTCGTCACCGACCTCAACATGCCGGGCATGAGCGGCCTCGAGCTGTGCGAGCGCATCGTCGGCAGCCGGCCCGACGTTCCGGTCATCGTGCTCACCGCCTTCGGTCGCCTCGAGACCGCGATCGCCGCCATCCGTGCCGGCGCATACGACTTCCTCACCAAGCCGGTCGAGAACGACGCGCTGGTGGTGGCGCTCGGTCGTGCCGTGCAGCACCGGCGGCTGCAGGAAGAGGTGGCGCAGCTGCGGCGGGCGGTCGAGGACGCGACGCGGTTCGGCCGCGTCCTCGGGACCAGCGCCGCCATGACCGCGGTCTACGACGTGCTGGAGCGCATCGCCGACTCGAACAGCTCGGTGCTCGTCACCGGCGAGAGCGGCACCGGGAAGGAGGTGGTGGCGCGCGAGCTGCACGAGCGCGGTCCGCGACGGGGCGGCCCTTTCATCGCCATCAACTGCTCGGCGATGCCCGAGGCGCTGCTCGAGAGCGAGCTCTTCGGCCACGTGCGCGGCGCCTTCACCGACGCACGCACCCCGCGCGCCGGCCTCTGCGTGCAGGCCAGCGGCGGGACGCTGCTGCTGGACGAGATCGGCGACATGCCGATCGCGCTCCAGCCGAAGCTCCTGCGCGCGCTGCAGGAGCGCACCGTGCGCCCGGTCGGCGGCGACACCGAGGTGCCGTTCGACGTCCGTATCGTCGCCACCACGAATCGAGACCTGCGCTCGCGCATCGACGACGGGCTCTTCCGCGAGGACCTCTACTTCCGCATCAACGTGATCCACGTCCAGCTGCCACCGCTGCGTGCGCGTGGCGGCGACGTCCTGCTGCTAGCGCAGCACTTCGTCGACCTGCACGCCGCACGGGCGGGCCGGCCCGTCACCGGCATCGCGCCGGCGGCAGCGGAGAAGCTCATCGCCTACGCGTGGCCGGGCAACGTGCGCGAGCTGCAGAATTGCATCGAGCGCGCCGTCGCGCTCGCACGCGGCGAGCGCATCACGGTGGACGATCTGCCGGAGACGGTGCGCGCCTACAAGCGCTCGCACGTGCTCATCGCCAGCGACGATCCGTCGGAGCTGGTGTCGCTGGCCGAGGTCGAGCGTCGCTACATCCTGCGCGTCGTCGAGGCGGTCGGCGGCAACAAGACGCTGGCGGCGCAGACGCTCGGCGTCACGCGCAAGACGCTCTACCGCAAGCTGCAGGAATACGAAGCGGACTGAGTATTTATCCTTGACAGCTTCGATGCCAGTCGTGGTAGCGGGATGCCATGCTGCATGCCGCGCTCGCGACGCTGCTGGCCCTCGTGCTCGTCACCCCGTCGTCGGCCCAGATCACGGGGGTGACGGCACTCCGCAACGCCGGCAACTCGCCCGACGAGGTCGTGCTGGCGCCGCTGGCCACGAGCTACGAGCGCGAGAGCGCGGTCACCGTGACGGCGGCGACGTCCTCCGCGATCTCGACGCGGTATGCCGCCCTGGTCACGCTCGATCCGAGCCTCTTCGGTCCCGCCCGCTGGGAGAGCCTCGACTCCGACTACAACGTCACCTTCACGGTGACGGCCCCCGGCGCGTACCGGCTCGTCGTCACGCAGCGTCGTCGGGGTGATCTGCACCTGATCGAGGACAACGTCCTCGCCGCCGACCACTATGCCGACATGACCGCCCTCACCGGAACGCAGACCGGGGGGACGCTGGTCGCTGGTACGCTCGACCTCGCCGACCCGGGTCGCGCCAACGACATCCCGCTGGTCTTCGACCCCATCACGGTCGCGTTCAATCAGACCGCCACCGCCACCATCTTCAACGTCAGCAGCGGCGCCCCACAGGCGCACACGCTGCGCTTCGTCTGGAACCAGATCACCTACAGCCCCGGCTCCGGCGACCAGGCGGCCGTGCGCATGGGTGGTACGTCGAACGATACGGTCGAGACCGCCGGCGACTATCCAGGCAATCCCGCCCGCGTCCGCGCCGACGACGGCCACATGGTCGACATCACGCTGGTGTCGCTCTGCGGCAACGGCGTCGTCGACGGCAGCCCGAGTTACGCCGAAGGCTGCGACGACGGCGCCGCCAATGGCACGCCGGGCTCGTGCTGCACCATCAACTGCACGCTGCGCGCCGCCGGCACGTCCTGCCGCGCCGGCGCCGGCGCCTGCGACAACGCCGAGGTCTGCAACGGGATCGACGGCACCTGCCCGATGGACAGCGCCGCCGGCGCCTTCGTCGTCTGCCGTCCAGCTGCTGGAGCGTGCGACATCGCCGAAACCTGCGACGGCATCGGCAACGCCTGCCCGTCCGATGCGAAGAGCACCGCGGTGTGTCGGTCGGCATCCGGGGCGTGCGACGTCGCCGAGAGCTGCAACGGCGTCGATGTCACCTGCCCGGCCGATCTGCTGGCACCGAACGGCGCGTCCTGCAGCGACGGCGACGCCTGCTCCACCGGCGGGACGTGCACGGGCGGCGTGTGCGGCGGAGGCACGGGCGGCTGTGGCGCCTGCGAGCGTTGCGAGGCCGGCGGCTGCGTCGTCGGTCCGCGCGCCGGCTGTCGCGTGCCGACGTCGCCGGGCAAGGCGTCGCTGCAGCTGAAGAACCGCGCACCGGACACTGGGGATCTCGCGTCGTGGAAGTGGACGCGCGGCGCCGCGACCACGCTCGGCGACCTCGGCCTGCCGCTCGACACGACCGACTACACGCTGTGCGTCTTCGATCAGAATGGCGGGCGACTCGTGCTCGCCGCCACGGCGCCCGCCGGCGGCCTCTGTGCCGGCCGCGCCTGCTGGAAGCAGAGCGCGAAGGGGTTCGGCTACAAGGACAAGGACCGCACCCCGTCGGGCCTCGAGAAGATGTCGCTCACGACCGGCACCACCGGCAAGGCCAAGATCACGCTCAAGGGCAAGGGGCCGAACCTCGGGATGCCGGCGCTCGGCCTCACGCTGCCCGTCCGCGTGCAGCTGCAGGCGAGCGACGCCGCGTGCTTCGAGGCCACCTACTCGTCGGCGCAGGTGAACACCTCGAGCCAGCTGAAGGCGCGGAGCGACTGAGCCCTCAGGGCGTGCTCTTCGCCTTGAACGCCGTCGCGTCGTTCCGCAGCACGCCGGCGGGACCGAAGTCCGAGGCCCAGCAGAGCCCGTCGGAGCTGCGGAGCTCGACACGCACCGGCGGAACGTAGACGAAGCTCAGCGGGATCTCCTCCTGACGCTTGAGCGAGATCCTCGCCTTGCCTTCGGTTCCCGGCATCAGCGTGGTTTCGCCAAAGAGGCCCGCTTTCCGCTTCCAGCCCTTGCTGCCGACGGGCTTCCCCTTCCCCAACCACGTCGCCGATGGCAATGCCCTGCGGGCAAGGATCACGCGAGCGGGACTGGCCGCGGCGTCGAACCCGCACAACGTGTAGGTCGTCGTGTTCACCGGGTCCCCGAAGTCGGCGGCCGGCGTCGCGGGCCCACCGCCCCACTTCCAGGTGAGCGTGTCGAGCCCGCGGAGCTTGCGCTGTACGCTCAATGTCGATTTGCCGGCCGCCAGCGGCTCGCGGCAGGTGGGATCGATCTCGACGACACAGCCCGCCGTCGTATCGCATCGCTCGCACACCCCGCACACCACCGGTGCGATCAACGCGCACGCCGCGCCACCGTCGCAGGCATCGATGGTGCACGCATTGCCGTCGGCATTGCAGGCCGTCCCCGCAAACGCCCAGCGGCAGTTCGCGTCGCAGCAATCGTCACCGAGCGCGTCGCCGTCGTCGCACTCCTCGCCGGCGTCCAGCGCGCCGTTGCCGCAGTCGGGGCCGACGAAGAACGACGGCGTGATCGACAGCGGATTCAGCGCGCGTTGCGCCAGGGCGGCGCCCGAGGCGCCCGGCGCGTCGTAGAGCACGGTGCGGGTCGCCGTCAGGAAGTTGCCAGTGTCGAAGCTGGTATCGGGGAAGCTGAAGGAGAAGACACTGGGACCGCTCGCCGCATAGGCAACGCCATCGCCGGTACACTGCGGTGACGGCGTCACGTCATCCTCGTACGCGGAGCCACGCGCCACACCGAAGTTCGTCTCGAGCCCGTGGACGTGGACGAGGGTGCCCTGCGGACCCGTCAGGCTCTCCCACGCGAGCTCGCCCCCGGCCACCGCGTCGGGCAGGCCGTCGACGATGACGCCGGCCAGATTGTTGTTGTTGGTGTAGGTCATCCCCGTCGCGGTGGCGGCGTAGTCCCAGGTCTCCACGAGCCCGGCGATGGGATGCACGCGCAGGTTGGTCCGGATGTCCTCACGACGATCGTAGAACGCATGCTCGCGCTGCGTCTCGGGCCCGCTCTCGGCGCCGATGTAGCCGCGCAGCGCACGCACCGGGCCGACGCGATTCACGTAGAACCCGCACTGGCCGTCGGAGAAGACCTGCTCGTTGCTTCCGCAGGTGAAGACCTGGGTGATCTTCCGCCGATCGAGCAGGTCCACGCCCGTCGCCCCACCCGCGGTGACACCCACGTCGTCGGCGACCCATCGCCCGTTGAACCGGACACGGTAGTTGGGCGTGAGGACCACGCTGTTTTCGGGATGTGGGCCATCGCCGTAGGGCAGATCGCCGAGCAGATCGACCTGGTAGTCGACGTAGTGCGCACCCGCACCGGGATCCAGCACCACGATCGACTGCACGAAGAGGTAGACCCAGGCATCGTCGCCGTCGAGCGGATCGGTGAGCTGCAACGCGACAGCCGTGCCCGGCACCATGCCGACAGGCGAGGAGAACGCCGGCGCCTGCGCACCCGCGTCGCGTGCCATGAAGACGATCTCGTCGTTGGCGTCGAGCATGGGGTCCGAATCGACACCCGACGCGAGGGCCGGATCGCAGAAGACCTCCAGCAGATTGCCGCCGTTGACGTTGTTGCGAATCAGATCGGACCGCTTGAGGTCGCGCTCGTCGACCTGCACCGGAATCTGCAGCCAGTCACCGCCGTCCCAACGGAACGCGACCACGGCACCGGGTGCCTCGCCGAGCAGACCCGGGAGCTGGCTGCCACGGAGCACGACGGGATCGCCGGGACGATCGGCCAGCAGCGCCAAGGCGGGCGTCGCGCACAGCAAGGAGATCGCCAGCAGTCGATGCAGCATGCACGTGCAGATACCGCCCGACCAGCCGTGGGGTCCAGCGAAAACCAGCGCCGCCGCGCGTCACGACGCCGAGCGACTGAGCAGGAGTCGCACGATCGCCTTCGCCTCGGCGAGGTTGGGCTCGAGCGCCACGATCGCGTCGTTGTAGAGGAACGCTTCGCCGACGCGGACGATCGCATACGCCAACACCGCCGGATCGACCGGCGCGGCATACGCACCGCGCGCGACCTCGGCGCGAATGAGGTCGCCGACGGCTCGGACCAAACCGCTCTGCACCGCCCCGTCCCGACGCGTCAGGACGCGAAGTGCCACGTGCGGATCGTTCTCGAGGAAGCGCCGCAGCTCCGGGGCCTTGGCGAACGCGGTCATGCTGCGATCGAAGACGGCGAGGATGCGCTTCGCGCCACGACCGCGGGCGTCGCGCATGCTCTGCTGATGGATGGCCTCGGCCGCCGACCAGATGACGGCGCCGAGGAGCTGCTCGCGCTGCCCCGTCCAGCGATAGAGCGTGGCCCGCGACACGCCGAGCTCGCCCGCGAGTGCCCGCATGTCGAGCGGGTCGCCAGCGAAGTAGCGGCGCTGCGCCGCTGCGAACGCATCGGCGGGGCCGACACTCCGCCGAGCGGAGGGACGAGAAATCTGTTGCGTGCCGCGCGGGCGGTCTGCTATCGCCGAGTGCGACACATTCCTGGTGTGTCTCATGCGAGCACGAGTGTCGCACACGGACCGGGGAGGGTCCACTTCGATGCACATCGATACGTTCCACCGTCGCACCGCCGCGCTGCTCACCGTCGTGCTGTTCTCCCTCGCCTCGCGCGTGCTCGCCGCCGACGCACTGCTCGCGGGAAGCCGCCTCACTCTCACGACCGATCGGGTCCGGATCACATCGACCGACCCCGCCATCGGGCTCGGCGGCGGTGCAGGCAGCGCCGACGATCCGACGCTCCACGGCGGCTCGCTGCGCGTCCTCTCGATCGCGGGCGACGTCTTCGACTCCACCTACGAGCTTCCCGCGTCCGGCTGGCGCGCCGTTCGTCGCCGGGGCCTGGTCATCGGCTGGACGTACCGCAGCACCGGTTCGATCCGCTCCGTGCGCGTCCGCGCCGGGAACACGATCCGAGTACGCGGGCGCGGCGGGCTCGGACACACGCTCGGCACCAATCCCGACCCGGTGCGCGTGATCCTGACCCTCGGCGCGCAGCAGCAGTGCCTGCGCTTCGGCGGCACGCCGTCGTTCACGACGAACCGCTCGTACCACGCGACGGACTCGACGGCTCCCGACGTCTGCCCGCTGCCGCTCGACCGCGACGATCGCTGGCTCTGTCGTCCGGGCATCACGCCGAACCACTGCCTCGACCACGACCTCACCGCGACCGTCGTGCATCCCGACCTCTCGACCACCGTCGAGCCGCACGCGGGCGCCGAGGACCAGCCGTTCGACTGCTTCTACGTCTACCCGACCGTCGATCTGAGCGCCGCCGTCGGCAACCACGAGAACGTCACCGACCCCGCCTACGTCGCGCTGACGCTCGATCCGCTGCTGTCGCAGGCGGCGCGCTTCAACGGCACCTGCCGCCTGTTCGCGCCGCACTATCGCCAGACGACGTTCGCCACGCTGCAGTCGCCGAACGCGGCGTTCTACCAAGACCTGGCATACCGCGACGTCCTCGACGCCTGGCGCCTCTACCTGAAGCAGTACAACGGTGGTCGCAACGTCGTGATCATGGGTCACTCGCAGGGCGTCTTCATGCTGACGCGCCTCCTGCAGGAGGAGATCGACCCGTCGCCCGCGCTGCGCAGCAAGCTGATCGTCGCGCTGCTGGTCGGCGGCAACGTGGGTGTGCCGCAGGGCGAGATCGTGGGAGGAAGCTTCCAGCACCTGCCGCTGTGCACCAGCGTCGACGAGACGGGTTGCGTCATCGCCTACCACTCGTTCGCGGCGGACATGCCGCCGGTCGGCACCGCGAACGCCTTCTTCGTCGACCCCGCGCTCGACGTCGCCTGCACGAACCCGGCGGCGCTCGGCGGCGGCAGCGCCGACGGCGCGTTCGCCGGATCGTATTTCGGGCTCCACCCTTCCCAGCCGCTCTTCGATGTCGTCGCCGACGGTGGCGCGACGACGCCGTTCCTCCTCTACGAGAACTTCTACAGCGGGCGCTGCGTGAAGGACGCCACCAACCACAGCTATCTCGCGATCGACGCGACGCCCGCGCCGGGCGATCTGCGGACCGACCCGGTGCTCTATGCCAGCCCGGCGCTCTCCCCCGCCCTGCTCGGCCTGCACGTCCTCGACTACTCGTGGCCGATGCGGGAGCTGCTCGATCTGGTGGCGGCCAAGGCCGCGGCGATGCCGTAGCCGTCGCACCACAGGGCCGCGGCGGTCACAGGATCGCCGCGGCGTGCGCGAGGCTTGACTAGAATATTCCTCTAGAGCAAACCTCCGATATGCCGAGAGCCCGGGGACCCCGTGCCGCTGCCGATGGTCGCCGCCGCGCCATCTTGGAGGCCGCGCTCGAGGTCTTCACCCGCACCGGCTTCGCCACCGCCACCATGGACGACGTACGCCGCGGTGCCGGTGCCAGCACCGGCAGCGTCTACCACCACTTCCGCAGCAAGGAGCAGCTCGCCGGGGCGCTCTACGTCGAGGCGCTGCGCGACTACCAGACAGGGTTCCTCGGCGTGCTCGGCCGCGGCGACGCGCGGCGGACGGTGCGCGCGCTGGTCGCCCACCATCTGCGGTGGGTGGAGCAGCATCCCGCCTGGGCGCGCTGGCTCCTCGACATGGGGCGGCAGGCAGAGCTGGTGGCGGTCACCGAGGCGGAGGTCCGCGCGCTCAACGAGGCCTTCGCGGCGCGGGTCATGGCGTGGATGGCGCCCCATGTGAAGAAGGGCACGCTGCGCGACCTGCCGCCGGAGCTCTGCTTCGCGATCCTCGTCGGCCCGGCGCAGGTCTTCACGCGCATGTGGCTCGGCGGCAATCACCGCGTGTCGATGGCGAAGGCCATTCGCACGCTCGGCGACGCCGCCTGGGCGGCACTGGAGCGTGCGTGACGCCGTTGCCGCCGGGGCAACACGCCATCGAGGCGCTGCCACGCTGGGGGCTGCCGCGATTCTTCCGCGCGCGCTTCGCGCTGCCGTCCCACGCCGCGCTGCAGATCGCGGGTGACGTGACGACCGCCTGCACGATCGACCTCACCACCCTCCCGCGCCGCGACGTCGTCGCCGACCTGCACTGCGTCACCACCTGGAGCCGCCGCGGCCTGCGCTGGAGCGGCTGGGCGCTGCGCGATGTCTGGGATCGACTCGTCGTCCCGCAGGCGCGGCCGGCATCGGACGCACGCTTCGTCGTTGCGCACGGCCTCGACGGCTACTGGGCCAGCCTGCCGCTCGACGACGCGCTCGCCGACGACGTGCTCCTCGCCGATCGCCTCGACGACGCGCCGCTGTCGCGCGCCCATGGCGCGCCGCTGCGCCTCGTCGCGCCGGCACACTACGGCTACAAGCAGGCGAAGCACGTCGTCAGGCTCGAGGTGCATCGGGAACTTCCCGACGCCGCGGCCGAACCATGGTTCATCCACCCGCGCGCCCGCGTCGCGCTCGAGGAGCGCGGCCGCATCTTCTCCGGCGTCGCCTATCGTGGGCTCTACCGCGCCACCCTGCCCCTCATGCGATGGGCATACGAGCGCGCCACCCGCAGGAGGAATCCGTCATGACCGCATCGACGACGTATCGCACGCTGGTCGACGAAGCCGCCAACGATCCGCGCACGCTGGTCCGCGTCGAGCGCAGCGGCGCCGTCGCCACCATCACGATGGACGACGCAGCGAAGTACAACGTGCTGTCGGCCACGCTGACCTGTCAGCTGCATGAGGCGCTACGCGCCCTCGCCACCGATCCGGACGTCCGCGCCGTCATCCTGACCGGCGCCGATCCGGCCTTCTCGGCCGGCGGCGACGTCCGCCTGATGACGCGCGCGCAGGAGCTGCTCGCCGGCGGCGACGAGGGCGCGGTCGGGATGTGGCGCTGGATCCGCTACCAGTTCGGCGGCATCGCGCGGCTGCTGGTGCAGACCGACAAGGTGATGATCGCAGCGGTGAACGGCGCCGCGGCGGGCGTCGGGCTGGCGTTCGCGTACGCCTGCGATCTGATCCTCGTCTCCGAGCGCGCACGGATCGTGCCCGCCTTCGCGGACATCGGCCTGGTGCCCGAGGTCGGGACGAGCTGGATGCTCACGCGACGCCTCGGCTATCACCGCGCGTTCGAGCTGTTCCTCACCGGCCGCGAGCTGTCGGGGGCGGAGGCGGCGGCGATGGGGCTCGCGAACGTCTGCGTGCCGCACGATCGGCTCTTGGCGGAGGCGCAGGTGTACGCGGATCGCGTCGTCGCGCTGCCGGATCCGATCGTCACGCTGGCGAAGCCGCTGCTGCGACGGACGGCAGACGCGACGTGGGAGCAGGCCATCGCCATGGAGGAGCTCGCTGAGCCCCTGTGCTTCACTACGGGCGGGCATCGGGCGGCGGTGGCGCGGTTTCTCGGGCGGTCGTGAGGTGCGTCCGTGCGCGGCGCGGGCGGCGGCGTGCGCGTGGGCCCGTCGGCTGCGCGCGGAACTCGCACGGCACCCCCCACCCCTTTTCCCCTCCGCGCGTGCTCCTTACGCGCTCGCTCGACGGGTCCACGCCCCCACCACCACCCGCGCCGGGACGGTGACATCACGACCACACGAGAAAACGGCCGGCCGGCGAGATGCCGGTCGGCCGTGATGCTCGGGAGCGTTGCTCGCCCGTTGTGGTCAGGGAGCTTTGGCCGAGCAGCTGGCGAGCTGCGACGCTGTGCCGGTTACGGTGCAGGTGAGCTGGGGCTGGGGGTCGGGTTCGTCGTCGAGCAGGGTGGCGCTCGTCACGTTGCAGGTGTCCGCCGTCACCGTGAAGCGTCCCGTCTTCGGGCCGCAGTTCTCGATCGAGGCGCGGGTCATGTCGACGTTGCCGTCGGCGGTGACCGTGATGGTCTCGCCGACGTGGATGATGGCGTCGCGCAGGTCGATGTCACCGAGGGGGGCCTCGATGCGGAGGTTGCCCTCGATGCCGGTCTCGATCTCGGTGGGCTCGGCGTCGCACTCGCAGAAGGCGAGCGCGTCCTCGACGCTGGCGATGGTGACGGGCAACGGGCACTGCGGGCCGGGGCAGAGGCGCAGGATGTCGTCGCGGCAGACGATGGGCGACGCGCCGCGCGCCGCCGACTGGCCGTCGGCGAGGATGACGTTGCCGGTACGCGAGACGATGGCGACGAGGTCGATCGGCGAGCTGGTGGCGAGGTCGGCCGACGTGATCGTCACCGTGCCCTCGGCGGTGATCTCGAGGTCGTTCGAGTTGGTCACGACGTCGTCGAGCGTGATCGGACAGGCGGCGCCGGTGCAGGTGATGCGCAGCAGCTCGCCCGTCTGCAGGCCGCTGTCGCGCAGCTCGATGGCGCCCGGGCCGTCCAAGAAGACGTTGCCGTTCACGTTGGCACCGGTGATGTTCGCTCCGTCGACCAGGATGCTACGACCGCCGGCGTCGGTGCCGAGCGCCAGCAGCTCGATCGCCGGGCCCTTGCCGCTCGACGCCACCGAGCCGCCGTTCGGTCCGTCGACGACGATCGAGCGTGCCGTCACCTCGACGCGCTGGGTGCCGCCGAGCGGCAACAGCGCGCACTGGATGGTGACGTCGTCGCCGGGGCGGTCGATGACGGTCTTCTTGCCGACCTTGGCGACCGGGGCGGCGCCACAATCGGTCACGGTGAGCGCGGCGGCGCGGGCGGTGGATGCACCGGCCAGCAGCGCCAGGGCGAGGGTCGCGTGGGTGAGGCGTTTCATCGGGGTCTCCTTTTCGCTCCGCGTCGGGTGATCCGCGCGGTTTCCCGACTTACGCGCGCCCTGCCCCGGCGGATGCGCCCCGCCGCCGGCGCACGGGCGGCGCGTCACGCATGTCGCCGAGCACGTCCCCGAGGAAGCTCAGCAACTCACCGACGGATGCGAAGCGGGTGCGGTCTCCCCACCCGACATGCGCCACCCACCCGGACATCCGACCCCGGGCGACATCGGTCGCCGGGTCGAACTCGATCACGAACGAACGTCGCGTACACATGGGGCAAATCCTCCACCCCAGGTACGCCCGACCCCAAACATCGGACGCCGCGAATGCGCGGCGCGGGCAGCTCGGCTATGAGCGCTCGGCGCTAGCCCCGACTACGGCAGCGGCGGTGCGGGCCGCCGCTGGAGCGACCTCGCGGAGGCGAGAGTGACTGTCGCAGCCAGGACGAAACGCATCAGCGCCGGAGCGTCGGAGCGCAAGCGGCGGCCCGCACCGCCGCACGCAAGTCACGGCGAGGCGACCGGAGCGCTCAGTGCAGGTGCAGCCCCCGCAGCGTGATGAGCGACTCGGTGAGTTGGCGCGACGCCTGCACCAGATCGCGTACCGCGAGCGGCATGGTGGGATCGTCGAGCGGGATGGCGGCGAGCCGCGACTCCAACCCTTCGGTGAGTGCGAGCGCGAGCTCGTAGCGACGCTCGCGCACCAGAGAGGCAATCTGCTCCACCACGGCTTCCAGGTCCTCGATCTGCATCACCGTTCGTCGAGCAACGCCCATGCCACGGAAAGACGACGGATTCGCGGCGCGCGCCGCGCGCGCGACGTCCACGATGGCACCCGGCGGGCACTGCCGTGTGCCACCAACGCCCCGCCGCACGGCACCTGCGCTGCGCACCCCGACGCGCACCGAACCGGTTGACACTCGACCGATCGGTCGGCTAGCTAGGACCGATCGGACGGCCGATGCCACAGCCAGCCACCAAGCAACCCTCGCGCGACAAGATCCTCGACTGTGCCGAGGCGCTGTTCGCGCGACGCGGCTTCGCCGGCATCGGGCTCTCCGAGGTGGCCGAAGCGGCGGGGCTCGGCAAGTCGTCCCTCTTCCACCACTTCCACAGCAAAGCGCAGCTCTACGCCGCCGTCATGGCGCGCATCCTGGGCCGCATCGAAACCGCGCTGATGCGCGCGCTGGCCGAGGGCGGCACGCCCACGGGCCGCCTCGAGCGCTGGATCGACGTCATCATCGACGAGCTGGCGGCGCACCGCACCTACGCGCGGCTGCTGCTGCGATCGCTCTTCGAGGACGACGAGCTCGCCGGCGAGCTGCCGGAAGAGCAGGAAGCGAACGCCGTGCTCCGCCGCATCGTCGCGGCTGGCGGCCGGCTGCTACGCGAGGGCATGGCGGCGGGTGAGTTCCGTCCCGCCAGTGTGCCGCACACCCTGCAGACGTTGATCGGTGCCACCGTCTACCACTTCGCATCGGGCGATTTCGGAGACGAGATGATCGGGCGGCCCCTGTTTTCCGGGAGCGAGGTACGCCGCCGCAAATCCGAGGTGAAGGCGCTGGTGCGCCGCGGCCTCGCCATCGCTCCCGCAGCGAAACGACCGAGGAGGATTCGGTGATGGACGTCATCCTGCGCGACAACCGCAAGCAGATCGGCGATTTCGAAGTCGTCGACATCGTCGACGAGCAGCAGATTGCGAACCTGCGCAAGAAGCTCGACGTCGACGTGCCGCTCGAGCTGCACTGGACGTGGGAGTACGGCAGCGAGGTCGAGGAGCTGCGCGCCCTCTACGAGCGCGGCAAGCGCGGGCAGTGGAACGCCGAGGACGACCTCGACTGGTCCATCCCCCTCCCGAAGGACGAGTGGTTCATGCCGCAGATCGGCGCGTCGCTGCTGTCGAGCGTGCTCACCTCGATGGGCGCCGACGAGGCCACCTGTCGCGAGGGCGCGTGGGACGAGTTCTCGCACCTGATCTCGCAGCTGCTCCACGGCGAGCAGGCGGCGCTCCAGCTCTGCGGTCAGCTCGTCAACTGCTGCCCCACCATGGACGCCAAGTGGTACGCGGGCTCGCAGGTGATCGACGAGGTGCGCCACGTCGAAGCCTTCTCGAAGTTCCTGCAGCGCAAGATGGGCGTCATCCAGCCGATCGACCCCACGCTGAAGGTGCTGCTCGACAAGCTCCTCGAGGCGCCCACCTGGCAGACCAAGACGCTCGGCATGCAGACCCTGTTCGAGGGCATGGCGGTCGGCATCATGGACCTGGTCGCCAAGTCCAACACCAATCCGCTCATCAAGGACCTCATCCACCGCGTCCACGGCGACGAGGCGCGGCATGCCGCGTTCGGCATCCTCTCGATGCGCCGTCTGGTGAAGGAGTCCACGCCCGAGGTGCTGGCCGAGCTCGAGGACTTCGCGTTCAGCATCCTCGAGACGCTCAACGCCAACCAGCAGCTCGACATGCTCCACCTCTTCGGCCCGAAGTACGGCCTCGACCCCGACGCGGTGGTGCAGAGCATGCACAGCATGGATCAGTGGCCGCTGATCAACAGCGAGGCCTACATGCACACCGTCATGCCGAACCTGATGCGGCTCGGCCTCATCACCGAGCGCACGGAGTCGAAGTACCGCGAGCGCGGCATGCTCGTCGGCGATCACCTCGTCGCACAGTCGTCGCTGCCCGGCGTCTCCTGACCGTTGCGGCGGCGCCACGATCGTCGCGCCGCCACCACGCCTCGCCTCCCGAATGCCGCCACCGGCCACCGCGGCGGTGGCGGCATCGTTTTTGCGACGTCCAGCCGTATGGACACGCTGTGGGACCTCTCGTGGCGGATCTATCCGTCGATGGCGCTGATCGCCGCCGGTCTCGGCGTCGTCGGACGCGGCCTCTGGCGACAACGCCGCGACATGGCGCTGCCCGTGACGCGCGCAGCCAAGGGCGTCGCCATGAC
>DASYLJ010000135.1:0-39561 GCA_036009625.1 Binatia bacterium | reverse complement strand
AAGCACCGCTTCGCCGAGGATCCGGTCTACGACACCGATCGTCGCACGCTGACGACGACGATCTGGTCCGATCCGCTCCTCGCCCGTCCAGAGAACCAGCTCACCGGTGTATCGTTCACGCGGGGTGGCTACTCGCGCACGGCCTTCAGCGTGCCGGCGGGCAGCGGTGGCTACGAGGTGCATCGTCCCGAGCACTGGCTGTTCGACGGCACGGGACTGCGACGGGGCGATCTGCTGGGGGCCGCGCCGGTCGTCGTCGGCTACGAGTGCGACGGATGCGAGCTGGGCGTGGTCGACGGCCGTCCGGTCGCGACCGGCGCGGATGGCACGCCGTCCGGCTTCGAGGTGCTCGCGACCGCGCCGGCGACGCCGTTCGATCGACGCACGACGCCGCTGCCGCTCGCACCGGGCGCCGACTACGAGCTCGAGTTCCACGCCCGCATCGTGCTCGGTGACGCCGGGCCGGGTGCCTGCGAGCGCCTGCGACACGGGCACGCCGTGCTCGGCAGCTGGGTGGGCGGCGGCACCGTCGTCACCACCGGCTGCACCGATTGGGCCTATGGTCTCGACGATCCGGCGGTGGCGCAGGTGACGCGCAACCTGCTCGACCGCCTCGGTCGCGGCTGACGATCAGGCGGCGCGGACGCGGAGTCGGTTGCCGGCGCGCACGAGCAGCAGCGCGACGAGGATGAGCGCGTACAGCACCGGCTCGCGGACGTCGGACTTGACCCGCCAGTAGAAATGCACCGCCGCGAGCATCGTCGCGACGTAGGCGAGGCGGTGCAGGCGTTGCCAGCGTGCGAAGCCGAGGCGACGCACGGCCCACGCCGTCGACGTCGCGGCGAGCGGCACGAGCAGGACGAACGCGAGCGCGCCGACGAAGATGAACTTGCGCTTGGTGACGTCGGCCCAGATCGCGGCCCAGTCGAAGCGCTGATCGAGCCCGACGTAGGTCGAGACGTGCAGCGACGCGTAGAGGAAGCCGAGCAGCCCGAGCTCGCGGCGGATGCGCATCGGCCACGTCCAGCCCATGAGCAGCTTGAGCGGCGTGCAGGCGAGGGCGGCCACGAGGAAGACGAGTGCGATCAGCCCGAGCTGGTTCAGCGCCTGCGCGATCGGATCGGCGCCGAGGTCGCCGCGCCAGCCGCGCAGCACGATGACCGCGATCGGTACCAGCGCGCCGGCGAGCACGCCGGGCCCGAGCCAGGGGAGCGGGCGACTGCGAGCCATGCGCGTCAGAAATCCACGCGCAGGTCCATGCCGGTGTAGAGGCCGGCGACCTGCTCGGCGTAGCCGTTGAAGGGCAGGGTCGGGCGCCGCTGGAGATCGCCGATGCGGCGCTCGGTGGCCTGGCTCCAGCGCGGATGATCCACGGCGGGATTCACGTTGGCGTAGAAGCCGTACTCGTCCGGGGCGAGCTGGTTCCACGTCGTCGTCGGCTGCGTCTCGGTGAGACGGATCGCCACGATCGACTTGATGCCCTTGAAACCGTACTTCCACGGCACCACGAGGCGCAGCGGCGCGCCGTTCTGGTTCGGCAGCGCCTTGCCGTAGAGCCCCACCGCCAGCAGCGTCAGCGGGTGCATGGCCTCGTCGATGCGCAGTCCCTCGACGTAGGGCCATGGCAGGGTGCGCTCGCGCTGGCCGGGCATCTCCGCAGGATCGAGCAGCGTCGTGAACGCGACGTACTTCGCGCGCGACGTCGGCTCGACGCGCTGCAGGACGTCGGCGAGCGGAAAGCCCGCCCACGGGATCACCATCGACCATGCCTCGACGCAGCGCATGCGGTAGACGCGCTCCTCGATCGCCGCCCAGCCGGTCAGCGTGTCGATGTCGACGTCCTGCGGCTTCGCCACCTCGCCGTCGATGCGAATCGACCAGGGGCGCGTGCGCAGGGTGTGCGCGTACTCCGCGGGATCGCTCTTGTCGGTGCCGAACTCGTAGAAGTTGTTGTACGTCGTGACGTCGCGGTAGGGGGTCAGCAGCTCGTCGGTGCTGAGCGTGCTGTGGCGCGCGATGGTGAGCGGAGCGGGCCCGTCGCCGACCTGCGCTGTCTCCGGATCGACGCGTCCGCCGCCCATGAGCCACACGAGGCCGCCACCGACGCCCGCGGCAGTCGCGCCGAACAGCGCCGCGTTGCGGATGAATTCGCGTCGACGGAGATAGAGCGGCTCGGGCGTGATCTCGGAAGACGGCGGCGTGCTCATGACGACGTGACCGGTGGTCGTCCGTAGAGCTCACGCACGACGAGCACGATGGTGAGCGTGGTGCCGACGAGCAGGAGGCCGGCCGTCGGGACGGCCAGCCACTCGAGCGAGTCCTTCGCCGCTCCCGTGCTGCCGAGTCCGGGCGCGCGCCGCGCCGCCAGCAACCAGAAGAGGCTGTAGCCCAGGCCGCCGGCGCCCAGTGCTGCCGAAACCGCGCCGCGCAGGGCCGCGGACGATGCCACCAGGATGCCGAGCAGGAGCGACATCGCCAGCGCGGCCGTGCCGATGGCGCCGCCATGCATGTGCGCGCGCTTGTAGTAGGTCCAGCTCTTGTCCACGACGGTCTGCAGCTTGGATGCATCACCGCCGTAGGCCGTGTCACGCACGGCCTCGGCGCTCGCGCGCAGGCCGTCCTTCAGCCAGTCCTCCGCTGCCCCGAAGAAGCCGCCCAGGGTGAAGCCGACGAGGATCGTCAGCAGGGAGAGGACCAGGCCGCCGCGCACCGCGCGGAGCCGGACGGCCATGTCGTTCGACGTCATGGCGCCCAGAAGCCGCGCCACCCGGCGGGAGTCAACTCACTTGGCGTCGACCAAGCGTCCGGCCATGAGCAGGTAGCGCTGGAAGTACTTCTTGCTGGGGCAGCACTTCGGTGGGTGGAGCGGGTAGCGCACGACCGTGATGATGCCGTCCTTCACGTCGCCGAGAACCACCTCGCCGGAGAGCGGCGTCGAGGCCAGCGGATGATAGCCGTCGTGGGCATGGGCGAGCACCACCAGGGCCTTCTTCGGATGCGCGACGCCGAGCTGCGACCACACGAAGACGACCTCGGGCGTGCCGTCACCGTCGAGGTCGGCCATGGTGCTGCTGCCCTGCAGCTCGGCCTTCTCGTCGGCGAGGACCTTGTCGACGGCGGCCTTGGCCGGCGCGGGCAACGGATCGGCGGCGTGCGCAGGAGCGACCGAGAGCAGTGCCACGAGCAACGCCAGCGTCCGTACGGTCATGCGTTCAGCAAGCCGTGCGGCCCGGCTGCAAGTCAAACGTCAGCCAGCCTTCCGCGTCCGGCGCTCGCGGCCGACCGCAGGCAGGACCTCACGCTCGTAGAACTCGAAGAAGCCCTTCTGGTCCGGACCCACCTGATGCACGCAGACGTGCGTGTACCCCGCCTTGCCCGCCTTCTCGATCGCCGCAACGTGCTTCGCCGCGTCGGGGCCACAGACGACCTTCTCGGCCACCATGTCCTCGGTAATGGGCTCGAACGCGGCCTCGAAGTGCGACGGGATCCGTAGCTCCGTGAACAGCGGGTCGCCCAGCGCCGCCAGCGACCAGACCTCGCGCGCCGTCTTGCGCGCCTGCGTCTCGTCGGCTGCCCAGCACACCGTCATCTCGACGTAGCGCGGCTTGTCCTTGCCGCCCGCGGCGTCGAAGCGCTCGAGCAGCTCCGGCATGACGGCGGTGTTGATGATCGCATCGCCGGCCTCTGCCGCCAGCTCGGCGGCCTTCGGATTGCTGGCGGCGATCATGATCGGCGGCGGCGTGGCGGGCAGGGTGTAGAGCCGCGCGTCCTCCACGCTGAAGAACGTGCCGCGGTGGTTCTCGTTCTCTCCGCTCCAGAGCAGACGGATCACCTCGATGGCCTCGGTGAGCATCTCGAGCCGATCACCAGGCGCGGGCCAGCCCTCGCCGATGACGTGCTCGTTCAGGTTCTCGCCGGTGCCGAGCCCGAGGAAGAACCGTCCCGGCATGAGCGCGGCCGTCGTGGCCGCGGCCTGCGCGACGATGGCGGGATGGACGCGCATGGTGGGGCACGTCACCGCGGTGCCGAGTTGCAACCGCGTCGTGGCCTGCGCGATGGCGCCGAGGACGGTCCAGACGAAGGGGCTCTGGCCCTGCGCGTCGCACCAGGGATGGAAGTGGTCGGAGATGAGGCCGAACCCGAAGCCCGCCTTCTCCGCGCGTACGGCGAAGTCGACGAGATCGCGCGGACCGAACTCCTCGCTGGAGAGCTTGTAGCCGATGTCGAGCATGCAGCGTGCGTTGCAATGGCCGTGCCCGCTGGCCGTGTCCGTGCGGTCGAGGAACATCGGTCGGCGCAGTGGCGATGTGTAGAATCTGCGTCCCGGCTCAGCCGTAGTTGTGCCCCGCCGGCATGTGGTCGGGGGCCTCGAGCCGTCGGAGCCGCAGCGCGCGTATGTGCGTCACGCCTTGGCGTTGCTCGAGCCGTCCCTCCACCTCGATCAGCGATGAGGTGTTCAGCACCACGCGCCAGCGCTCGAACAGCGGCGGCGTGAGGAAGGCGTTCGCGGTGCCGGTCTCGTCCTCGAGCGTGAGGAAGCACATCCCTTTGGCGGTACCCGGACGCTGGCGCACGATGACGTGACCGGCAACGCGTACGATGCCGCCGTCGCGCAGTCGGGCAAGATCGGCTGCGGGCACGACGCCGCGCGCATCGAGCTCGCCGCGCAGATACGTCATCACGTGCGGCCCGGTCGTGAGCGACGTCGCCCCGTAGTCGGCGACGGTCTCGTCCCACGCCGACATGGCCGGCAGCGGCGCCGGCGTGGCGCGCGGTCGCGCGCGGGCCAGCAGCGAGGTGGCGTCGCGCTCGACGGCGGACGCCTGCCAGAGTGCATCGCGTCGGCCGAGCCCGAACGACGCGAAGGCGCCGGCGTGCGCCAGCGCCTCGATCTCGTTGCGTTTGAGCCGACCGCGCTGCGCGACGTCGGCGACGGAGCCGAGGGGGCGCGCGGCGGCGATGCGCTCGCCCGCCTCCTGTCGCAGTCCCGCCACCCAGCGCAACCCGAGCCGCACGGCCCCGTCCTCGATGGTGCAGCGCCACGCCGAGCGCGTGACGTCCACCGGGCGCACGACGACGCCGTGGCGCTGCGCGTCCTTCACCACCGTGGCAGGATGATAGAAGCCCATCGGCCACGCGTTCAGCAGCGCCGTACAGAATGCGGCGGGATGGTGTGCCTTCAGGTACGCCGACGCGTACGCGATGAGCGCGAAGCTGGCGGCGTGCGACTCGGGGAAGCCGTAGAGCGCGAACGACGTGATGCCCTGCACGATCTCGTTGGCGGTGGTGCCGGTGATGCCGTGCGTCGCCATGCCCGCGCGCAGCCGGCGGTCGATCGACTCCATGCGTTCCACCGAGCGCTTGAAGCCCATCGCGCGACGCAGCTCCTCGGCCTCGCCGGCAGTGAAGTTCGCCACCGCCATCGCCATGCGCAGGAGCTGCTCCTGGAACAGCGGCACGCCGAGCGTGCGCTTCAGGATGGGCTCGAGCGACGGATGTGCGTAGGTGACGGGCTCTTCGCGGGTGCGACGGCGGAGATACGGATTCACCATCTGCCCGACGATCGGTCCGGGGCGGATGATCGCGACCTCCACCACCAGGTCGTAGAAGCACGTGGGACGCATGCGCGGCAGCGTCGCCATCTGCGCGCGGCTCTCGACCTGGAAGACGCCGACGGTGTCGGCACGTTGGAGCATGGCGTAGACGGCGGGATCGTCGGGCGGCAGCTTCGCCAGGTCGAGCGCGATGCCCTCGTGCTCGAGCACGAGCGGGAGGGCCTCTTCCAATGCCGCCAGCATGCCGAGCCCGAGGAGATCGACCTTGATGAGCCCGAGGTCGGCGCAGTCGTCTTTGTCCCACTGCAGCACGTTGCGACCCGGCATGGCGGCGGGCTCGAGCGGCACGACGTCGTCGAGACGACCGGCGGCGATCACCATGCCGCCGGTGTGCTGGCCGAGATGGCGCGGCAGCCCGAGGAGCTGGCCGACCAGCTGCACCAGCAGCGCGATGCGCGGCGAGCGGGCGTCGACGCCGCCGGCGCGGAGCTGTGCGGTGAGCTCGTCGTGATGATCCGACCAACCGTGCGCGTGCAGCAGCTTGGCGAGACGGTCGACCTGCTCGAGCGACAGCCCGAGCGCCTTGCCCACCTCGCGCACGGCGCTGCGCGTGCGGTAGCTGATGACCGTCGCCGTCATCGCCGCACCGCGCGCGCCGTAGCGACCGTAGACGTACTGGATGACCTCCTCGCGCCGATCGCCCGACGGCAGGTCGAGGTCGATGTCGGGCCACTCGCCGCGCTCCTCGGAGAGGAAGCGCTCGAACAGGAGCTCCATGCCGACGGCGTCGACGGCGGTGATGCCGAGCGCGTAGCAGACGGCGCTGTTCGCCGCCGAGCCGCGACCCTGACAGAGGATGCCGCGCTCGCGGCAGAAGCGGACGATGTCCCAGACGATGAGGAAGTAGCCGGCGAGATCGAGCTTGCCGATGAGCCCGAGCTCGTGGTCGAGCTGTGAGCGGATGCGGGGGGTGATGGTACCCCAGCGTCCGCGTGCCCCCTCTTCGGTGAGCGTCCGGAGATAGCTCTGCGGCGACGTCTCGCCGGCGGGCAGCGGATAGTCGGGGAAGCGATAGCCGAGGTCGGCGAGCGTGAAGGCGCAGCGCTCGGCGATGCGGCGGCTGTGACGGATGGCCTCGGGCCAGTCGCGGAAGCGCGCCGCCATCTCCGCCGGCGTGCGCAGGTGACGCTCGGTGTTGGCGAGCAGCCGGCGGCCGGCGGCATCGAGCGTGGTGCCGAGCCCGATGCAGGTGAGGACGTCGAGCAACGGCCGGCCCGACGCGGCGGCGTGGCGCACGTCGTTGGTGGCGACGACGGGGACGTGGCGCGCGCTGGCGAGGTCGGCGAGCCGTCGCGCCAGCCGTTCACCGTCGCGCTCGTCGTGACGGTGCACGTCCATGGCGAGCCGCTCGCCGAAGATGCCGGCGAGCCGGTCGAGATGCGCGGCGCCGTCCGGTCCGGCGCACGGACCGTCGGCACCACCGGCGAGGGCGTGCAGTCCGCCGGCGTACTCCTCGAGCAGGTCCCACGAGACGCGGCCACAGCCCTTCGGTCGCCCGAACGCGCCCGTGGTGAGCATGCGGCAGAGGTGGCGATACCCCGTCTGGCTCTCGACCAGGAGCAGCAGCCGGCCGACGCCCGCGACGTCGACCTCGGCGCCCACCAGCGGCCGCACGCCCGCCCGCTTGGCGGCCTGGAAGAAGCGCGGTGCCCCGTAGACGCCGCCGCGGTCGCTCAGTGCCAGGGCGTCGCAGCCGAGCGCCGCCGCCCGTTCGACCAGGTCCTCGGGCAGCGACGTGCCCTGGAGGAAGCTGAAGGCGCTGCGACAGCGCAGCTCGACGTAGTCGGAGGCGGGCATGATTTCGCCCTCTTTTCGCCTCCATGGAGCCCCGCCGTCAACGGCTCACTCGTACTCGTCCATGCGCTCGTGCGGAATGCCGAAGTGGTGGGCGATCTCGTGGACGACGGTGCGTCGGACCTCGGTCCGCAGCGCGGCCTCGTCGCGGCAGCCGAGCTCGTGCGGGCGCTGATAGACGACGATGTGATCGAGGTGGTCCTCGCTGCCGGCGGTGCGGTCGGGGCGGGCGATGCCGACGTAGACCCCGAGCTGCAGGGGATCCTCCGCGTCGGGACCGGGCCATGGCTCGACCCGAACCACCACCTGGGCGAGCAGGTCGTGGAATTCCGGCGGGATGTCGTCGAGGGCGCTCGCGACCAGCGTCTGGAAGCGTGCGACGTCGAGCCGCGGCGGCACCGGGTATCCGCGCGGATCGAGGCGGGCGGCGGCGCGGTACTCACGGTCGGCGTCGTCGATGCTGCCGAGGCGATCGAGGCAGACGGCCAGATCGCGATGCACCGACGCCAGCTCCTCCGGCGCGAGGTCCTCGCGTTCGGCGGGCGTGACGGCGCGCAGCACCGCCAGTGCCTCGTCGAACCGCCCCAGGTCGAGGAGGACGGATGCCCGCTCGCGACGGGCCCACACGCGCTCCGGCTCGCGGGCGAGGACGTCGTCGAGGATCGCCAGCGCATCGGCGAAGCGGCCGTCCTCGGAGGCCAGGAACGCGTCCCATTCGAGCAGCTCGAGCGCCTCGGGATGGGCACGGCGGGCACGGGCGAGCTCGTCGCGCAGGCTGTCGTCGTCGCCGTCGTCGTCGAGCGCGTCGAGTCGGTCGAGAAAGTCGTCGAGCGTGTCCACGGGCCCCTTCTAGCCTGGACGCGGCGGGCCGACGACGGGTGTTGCCCTCGACCACGCGGGGGTGCTCTATGCGCGCATGCAATTCCTACTGCAGTGGGTGCTGAACGCCCTGGGCCTGCTCATCGTCGCCCACATCGTGCCCGGCTTCCACGTGCAGAGCTTCGCGGCGGCGCTGATCGCCTCGATCGTGATCGGCCTGGTGAACGCCGCCGTCGGCTGGCTGCTCATCCTGCTGACGCTGCCGCTCACGGTGCTCACCTTCGGGCTCTTCCTGCTGGTGGTGAACGCGCTCCTCATCTGGATGGCGTCGGGGCTCTCGCCCGGCTTCCACATCGACGGCTTCGGTGCGGCGATGCTCGGGGCGTTGGTGCTCGCCGTCGTCAATTCGATCCTGCGGGCACTGGTCAGCGCGTGACGGGACTGGCATCCCCGGGCGGCGCGGTATAGCAGCGGCGGACGGGAGGCTCGATGGTGCGACGTCATGTGCGATGGGTGACCGGCGCGATGGTGCTGGCGGTGATCGGGATGGGTTGCGGCGGCACCTCGAAGCCCAAGCCTGCGGCCTCGCCGCCGCCGCCGCCGGCGGGGGCACCGGCGGTAGGGCCGGGACCCGGCGGATCGCAGGTGTCCGAGCCGACGGCCAAAGACCTCGAGACGATCATCAATCGCTCGGTGCCCTTCGCCCTCGAGCAGATCGACAAGCACGGGGACTTCTACCCCTATGCCACGGTCATCACGGTCGACGACAAGTTCGAGCCCGCGGTCGCCAAGCCGGAGACGGAGCGGCCGACCTCGCAGGAGGTCATCGACATGCTGACCGACGCGCTCCGCAAGCGAGCGCAGCAGGGCCAGCTCAAGGTCGTCTGCATCGTCGTCGGCGGGAAGATGTCGCGCGAGGCGGGCAAGCCGCCGGTCGACGTCATCCAGGCGCGGCTCGAGCACGTGGACGGCACCGCGGTCGAGGTCTACGTGCCGTGGACGCGCGACCCCAAGGACAAGAAGGTCAAGCCGGGCGAGGCCTTCGCGGGCAAGGGCGTCCCGAGCATCTTCACGCCGAAGTGAGCGTGAAGCGGGTGCCGGCCACGGTGACGACGCCGTCGCCGGCCGGCAACCCGCGCCCGCGCGCCGTCGCCACGATGGCGGCGGCGTCGGTGACGGCGAGCTCGTAGCCGCGGACGGCGGTGGTGGCTCCCTGGTGAACGCGGATCGTGCCGCGATCGAGCGCGATCCGGTGCGCGTCGTCCTCGGGTGCGTCGAGCACCACCGACCAGCGCGCCGCCAGTGCGGCCGGGTCCGGCGCCTCGAGGTCGACGCCGGTCACTTCGCACACCCGTTCGCGTCGGATGCGCTGCTCCCATTCGGGTCCCGCCCAACGCCAGGACGGTGCCGGCCGTGGCTCGTCGATCGAGAGGATGGCGGCGCCGACGTCGGCGGGATGAAGGTGGGCACCGCTGATGTCGTCGAGGTCGATCTGCCAGACGACGCGCACGCCGAGCGCGCGTATGCGGGCGAGGTCATCGGCCAGGTGCGGCGATTGCACCATCACCATGTAGCCGCCGTCGCCGCCGCGTCGTTGGAGGAAGCGCTCGGCAGGCGCCGTGGGGTCGATCGGCGAGACCACTTCGAGGAAGGTGTCGCCGATCGGCAGGACGGCGTTGGCGAGCCCGAAGGCGCCGACCCCGGGATCGCGGTACGCGACGTCGATGGCGAAGACGGCGGTGAGATCGGCGACCGTCGACTCGAGATCGCGCGCGGCGATCACCACCTGGCGGAGACGCATGGCCGACCCTCGGCCGGCAGGCGGCGTGCTGTCAAGGCGTGCTTGCGGGTGGCGAGCGATGGCGCGTAGACGGGATGACCCATGGGAGGCGTTCGCAACGGCAGGGGAACCGTTCGCCCGTTCATCTACGGTCGCTTGGATCTGCTCGACTTCGTCGCGCACGTCTTCGGCGCCGTGGAGCTGGAACGCAACACCGTCGCCGGGGGCTTCCACGTCCAGGCGCAGATCGGCGATTCCGTCGTGGTGCTGTCTGCGATGGAGCCGCCATACGGCGCGGCGACCCGCGCTTCGACGTACGTCTACGTGGACGACGTCGATGCGACCTACGAGCGTGCGATCGCAGCCGGTGCGAGCTCGCTCGGGAAGCCCACCGATCGACCGTTCCAGGAGCGCACCGCGTCCGTGACGGATGCGTTCGGAAACCTCTGGTACCTTGCGACGTACATCGGCTGACGCACGACTGCTCGCCTGCGTGGTGCTCGTGCTCGTGCTGACGACGTCGGTCGCGGCCGACGATCGTACTGCCGTTGCGCAGGTCGGCGGGCGTCGCGTCACGTTGGTGCTGCGCGCGAACGAGCCCGTGCTGCTGCTGCGTTGGGACGGCGGGCTCGGTCGCGACGAGGTGCGCAGCGCACTGACGGCGCTGCTGGCGTCGCTCTTCCCGGACGGCGCGCTGCCACCGGACGTGCGCTCGATCTCGGTGTCACGCGTCGAGTTCCTGCCCTGGCTGTCGGAGAAGCTCGCACTCGCCGCCGCGCGCGATCCGGACTGGAACGTCACCACGGGGAAGGCGCGACGCGGACACGAGAACGCCGTCGTCGCGGCCCTGCTCGACCGCGACGGGATGGCGCGCGAGATCGGCGAGCCGTTCGCGCGCTACGGGCTCGCGGTGCGCTCGGTGTCGGTGGAGAAGGTCCTGGTGCAGCGCGCGGCCGCGCTGCCGTTCGCAGAACGACTGCGGGCGGCGGGCGTGAAGGATGCGGCGCGACTGCCGTTCGACGCGCAGCTGTGGCTGGCGTTGGAACGACGTTGAAGTGTCTGGGATTACAGGACGGGAACGGCGCCTGATGATCGGATTCGTTCGTCAGCCGTCACCAGCCGTAGGCGGTGGACACGGGCGGTGGCCGCGATGAGCTGGTCCGCGGGATCGCGATGAAAACGTGATCTCAGACGAGTGCTTTCGAGCGCTACACGCCCATCGAGGGGAATGACCGCGATGCGCTGGTGCATCGCGATGTGTTCGAGCAGGGCGTCGGGGGTCGTCGAGAGAACGAGCCGCCCATGCTCGCAGAGCTTCGCGATTTCCCAGAGGCTGATCGCCGCGACGCCAATTCGTTCGGCGCGAGTCTCGGCAGCCTGGATCGCTGCTGTCTGAGCCGGTTGCAACGATCCTTCGCCGGAGAGCCACCACAACAGAATGTGTGTATCGAGAAGCAGCTTCACCGCGTCTCCCAGTCGTCACTCCAATCCACCGTGACGATGTCGCCGCGTATCTCGATGAGACCGCGCATGCTCCCATGCAGTGGCTCGGTGTGATCCCGAACCGGAACGACGCGAGCGATGGGCTGGCCGTGCTTCGTCACGACGAGCTCGTCGCCATGCGTTCGTACCTGTTCGAGCAGTGCGAGACACCGCGCCTTGAAATCGCTGATTCCCAACTCGATCGTCTTGGTAGCGCGTGAGCGTCGGGTCGACATGAGGCCAGGATAGGCTTGACCACTCGAGTGGTCAATTCAGTCGTACACCCCGTCGACGAACCACCCGCCCGACACGAGCTCGCGAAAACACCGGTAGAGGCCGCCGTCGGTGAGCTCGAGGTCGTAGTACTCGCGTGCGCACGGTCGACCGCCCCACCATTCCGCGGCGATGCGCCACGGACCCGCGGAGCCGACGACGCGCCCGCCGAGACCGGTGCCGCGCACGAAGCACGGCGCGTCGCGCTCGGAGAACACCTCGAGCGGTCGCGGCGGACGCAGCGCACGCACGACGAGCCGGCCGTCGGACGTGCTGCCGGCCGTGGGGGTGAGCTCGGGCGCCAGGGCTGCGAACGGCGCCACCGCCGCCGCGCCGGGACGATGCGTATCGACGAGGACGGGAATGCCGACGCGCTCGGCGCCGCAGAGCACGCCGAGCCGCGCCAGTGTGGTGGCGAGACGTTCCGGCGCCGGGCCCGGCGGCGTGAACAGCCCGAGCTGCGTCGGACGGATCACCTCCGGCACGGCGGTGATGGTGACCTGGACGATGGCGGCGGCCGGTGGTCTGGCCTCGAGCTCGACGCGCAGGCAACCGAGCAGCGTCTTCACGTCGCGCGTGGGCGCCGCCAGCGGCAACGTGCGCGTGTCGCGGGCGCCGTTCTCGAGCCGGAGTGCCAGACCGAGCCGCGTGCAGCCGATGCCGTCGAGACCGAGACGGGCCACCGCGCGCTCGGCGAGGCCGCGCAGCACGAAGAGCAGCGGCTCGAGGTTGTCGAGCGCGTACTCGAGCGCCATCGCCTCCTCGACCTCGCCGCTGCGCTCCGTCGGCGCCAGCGGTCGCACGTCCTCGCCGCGTGCGCTGCGGATCAGCGTGACGCCCATGGCACCGAGGCGCGTGGCAACCTCGGCCGCGGGGAGTCGGGCGAGATCGCCGAGCCGGTGCACGCCCCAGCGCGCGAGCGTGGCGGCGACGTCGGGCGGCGGCGCGAGACAGGCGAGCGGGAGCGGGGCGAGGAAGCCCAGCTCGGCGCCGGCGGGCACCACCTCGCAGCCGTCGCCGTGCAGCGCCACCAGTCGCGCCACCGTCATGCTCGCGCCGACGCCGATGCGCGCCGACAGCCCGACCCGGGCCGCGCGCGCGGCAAGTGCCGTGGCGAGCCCCGCCTCGCTGCCGACGAGGTGCGTGGCGCCGTCGGCGTCGGCCAGCACGATGCCGTCGGGCGTGATCTCGACGCGGCTCGCGAGCGATGCGGCCACGTCGGCCAGGGCGAGCGCGGCCGAGCGCTCGGCGAGGACGTTGCGCGGGCGGACGACCAGATCGGCAGTGACGGCGCGTGCCTGCGCCACGCTGTGCAGGCCGGGACGGACGCCGCGGGCGCGTGCCGTCGCCGCGGCGGCCACGATGCGTGCATGCGGTCCGGTGCCGTCCGCGAGCGCCAGCGGCAGGCCGTGGAGATCGGGATCGGCGCGACAGGCGGCGGCCACCGGCAGGTCGGGGACGAGGAGGCACGCGATGCGCGGCATTGCGCCCCGGGCCTCAGACGCACGCCTGTCGAACCGTGACGGCGCGTCCGGCACCACCGAGTCGGCTGCGGACGACGGTGACGCGCGAGGTGATGCCGTCGAGCAGGACGACGCGGCCCGGTCCGCCGCTCCAGCACGCACGTGGCGTGTCGAGGGCGAGTCCGAGTGCTGCGGCGGGACCTGCCTGCGGCGCGGGACCGAGGACGAGGAGCGTGGCGCGTGTGCGCTCGGCGGCACGGGCGATGCGTGTCCACGGCGTGCCGCCGGGGGGTCGCGCCGAGGCGTCGGCGACGTCGAGCACGACCAGTCCGAAGCCGCCGGCGCCGAGCAGCAGCTCGGCCGCGCGCAGCGCGTCGGCGCGATCGCGTGGTCGGACCCACAGCGTGCGGGCGAGTGCCACGCCGGCGGTGGCGACCGTCTCCGGCTCGAGGGCGTCGGTGGGATCGACCCAGGCGATGGTCTCGCCTGCCGCCGTGGCCGTGGCCGCGATGCGACAGGCGAGACCGGTCCGGCCCGCGCTGCGCGTGCCGGTGACCTCGGTGATCCGCCCGCGGGGCAGGCCGCCGTCGAGGACGGCGTCGAGCGGACCGAGGCCCGTGGGGAGCCTGGGATGGGTGGTGGGGCGGGCCGTCCCGAGGCGTACGTCCCCGGGACGGCCCAGTCGGTCGAGTAGGGTGGACGCGGCCGACATAGGGGCTATTTCGTCTTTTCTTCGCCTCGCGTCAACCCGGCGACGAAACCTTCACGCATCGCCGATCCTCCAAGCGGAGGGGTCCATTCACCCCTCGTGCGCGACCACTCGATGCATCCACCAGCCGAGCACCACATTTTCATTGGACTCCGCCTGCATAGGCGGTAGGTTCCCCGCCGCCGCGCGCCCTTCGTGCGCCAACTGGAGACCGAACCGATGCTGATGATCCGTCACTCGCTCGCTGCTCTCGCCGTTCTCGTGCTCGCCGTCGCTCCCGCCGGGGCCTTCACCGCCTTCGAGAGCGGTCACGTGCGCCCGCTGGCGCTGTCCCCCGACGGCACCCGGCTGTTCGCCGTCAACACGCCCGACGACCGGCTCGAGGTGTTCGACGTGGGCGCCGCCGGCCTGACGCACACCGCGTCCGTGCCCGTCGGCATGGAGCCGGTGTCGGTGGCGGCACGGAGCGCGGGCGAGGTGTGGGTGGTGAACCACCTCTCCGACAGCATCAGCATCGTCGACGTCACGGCGAATCCGCCGCGCGTCGTGCGCACGCTGCTGGTCGGTGACGAGCCGCGCGACATCGTCTTCGCCGGGCCGGGTGGCGGTCGTGCCTTCATCACCACGGCCCACCGCGGGCAGCAGCGCACGCACGCGTCGATCGCCGCGGTGCCGGGCGCCGGCGATCCGCAGCTCACCACCCCGGGCGTCGGTCGCGCCGACGTGTGGGTGTTCGACGCCGCCAGCCTCGGCGCCACGATCGGTGGCACGCCGCTGCGCATCGTGACGCTGTTCAGCGACACGCCGCGCGCCCTCGGCGTGAGCCCGGACGGCAACACCGTCTACGCGGCGGCCTTCAAGTCCGGCAACCAGACGACGGTGCTCAGCGAGGGTACGGTGTGCGACGGCTTCGGTGCCGCCCCCACCTGCACGGTGCAGGGCTTCACGATGCCCGGTGGCGTGCCCCCGCCCGGCACCGACTTCCAAGGCAAGCGCGCCCCCGAGACCGGCCTCATCGTCCGCAAGGACCCGGCGTCGGGTGAGTGGCGCGACCCGCTCGGCCGCAGCTGGAACGCCGGCGTACGCTTCGACCTGCCCGACCAGGACGTGTTCGCCATCAACGCCACCACGCTGGCGCAGACCGACGCCTTCGCCCACGTCGGCACGACGCTGTTCAACATCGCCGTCAACCCGGTGAGCGGCGTCGTCTACGTGTCGAACACCGATGCCCGTAACGAGATCATGTTCGAGGGGCCGGGCATCTTCGGTGGCAGCACGGTGCAGGGGCACCTCGCCGAGTCGCGCATCACGGTGGTGTCGTCGGCGGGCGTCGACCCGCGGCACCTGAACAAGCACATCGACTACGACGTGCTGCCCGCGCCGGCCGGCGTGAAGGACCACAGCCTGGCGACGCCGGTGCAGATGGTCGTCACGCCCGACGGCAACACGCTGTACGTGGCGGCGTTCGGCTCGGCCAAGATCGGTGTCTTCAATACCACCGCCCTCGAGGACGATACCTTCGACCCCACCACCGGCAGCGCCGGCTACATCAGTCTGAGCGGTGGCGGTCCGACGGGCATCACGCTCGATCCCGCGCGCCCGACGCTCTACGTGCTGACGCGCTTCGACAACACGGTGTCGGTCGTCGACCTCGGCACGCGCACCGAGACGCAGCGCACGCCGCTGCACAACCCCGAGCCGGCGAGCATCGTCGCGGGCCGCAAGTTCCTGTACGACGCGCACGAGACGTCGAGCAACGGCGAGGCGTCGTGCTCGAGCTGTCACATCTTCGGTGACATGGACGACATCGGGTGGAACCTCGGCAACCCCGACGATCCGGTCAAGAAGAACCCGATCCCGATCAACCTCGAGATCGCGGTCGGCTTCGGCAGTGGACTGTTCCCGCTGCCGTCGCCCATCAACGGCACCGGCGTCGGCAACGACTTCCACCCCATGAAGGGCCCCATGACGACGCAGACGTTGCGCGGCATGGAGGGCAGCGGCGCCATGCACTGGCGCGGCGATCGCTCGAATCCGCCCGGCACGCCGGCGTCGGCGTTCGACGAGGTGGTCTCGTTCAACAACTTCAACCCCGCCTTCGTCGGCCTCGTCGGCCGCGAGGATCCACTGCTCCCGGCCGACATGCAGAAGTTCACCGACTTCATCCTGCAGGTGATGCTGCCGCCGAACCCCAACCGTGCCATCGACAACTCGCTCAATGCGTCGCAGCAGGCGGGCAAGAACTTCTTCCTGGGTCCGCGTCTGTCCGACGGCCTCGCCGGCTCGATCGGTGGCCAGCCGCTCGGCTTCACCTGCGAGGGATGCCATCGCCTGCAGCCGTCGCTGGGCCACTTCGGCACCGATGGCCGCGCCAGCTTCGAGAACGAGGTGCAGATCATCAAGATCCCGCACCTGCGGAACCTCTACCAGAAGGTCGGCATGTTCGGCGTGCTCGACGTTCTCGGCGTCGCGCCGATGAACACGCCGTTCCAGGGCCCGCAGATTCGCGGCTTCGGCTATCTGCACGACGGCTCGGTCGACACGCTCTTCCGCTTCTTCAACGCCAACGTGTTCAGCAACACGTCCGTCGGCGGAGCGAGCGTCGGTTTCCAGAACGCGCAGCAGCGGCGTGACGTCGAGCAGTTCATGCTCGCCTTCGAGAACAACATCGCGCCGGTCGTCGGCCAGCAGATCACGCTCACGTCGACGAACGGCGCGACCGTCGGCGGCCGCATCGACGTGCTGATCGCGCGCGCCAACGTGCCCGAGTGCGATCTCATCGTGAAGGGCGTCGTCGGCGGCCAGCCGCGTGGCTGGGTGCGTCAGGCGAGCGGTCTCTTCCAGGGTGATCGCGCGCCGGCGGCACCGATCGGCGACGCGGCGCTGCGCGCGCTCGCCACGCCCGGCCAGGAGCTCACCTACACCTGTGTGCCGCTGGGTGAAGGCTCGCGTCTCGGCGTCGATCGCGACGGGGACGGCTTCTACGACGGCGACGAGATCGACGCCGGCACCGATCCGTCCGATCCGGAGAGCTTCCCGGGCTCGAACCCCGTGCTCGTTCCCGCCACCTCGCTGTCGCTCGGTGACGGGCCGACCGCGTCGAAGAAGAAGATCAGCTTCAAGTCGAACACCAAGACCGCGGCGGTGCACATCACGCTGCCGGCGCAGGGTGGATCGGCCGATCCGACGATCAACGGCGCGATGCTCACCGTCTACAACAGCGGCGGGCTCACGGACGACGTCGTCGTCGTGTCGCTGCCCGCGAGTGGCTGGTCGAAGCTCGGCAAGACCACCGCGACGGGCTATCGCTTCAAGGACACCGTGGGTCCGATCCGTCAGGTGCTCGTGAAGGCGGACCAGATCATGGTGAAGGGCGGCAAGGCGGCGTGGACCTACACGCTGGACGAGGCCCAGCAGGGCCGCGTCGCCGTCCGTCTGCGGCTCGGCAGCGAGTCGGGTTGGTGTGCCGATGCGCCGGCGCAGGCGAAGGGCAATCCGCCGTCGACGGCGAGCTCCGATCGCATCGGCAAGTTCAAGGGTCAGCCCAAGTCGCCGGCGCCCGCGAGCTGCCCGTCGGTACCGCCGCCGGGATCGCCCAGCGGCGCGTTCCTCGAGTAGGCGAGATGGCGGTGGCGGCGTCCGCATGGGACGCCGCCACCGCTGACGCAGTCGGCGTGACTCCCGCGGCGGAGCACGCATGCTATCGTCGCCGTGATGCGGTGGCCGCGAGGCCTCGTCGGGGCGATGATCGTGATGGCTGCCTGCGGGCACGGCGATCGCCTCACGGTCGTGCTCGCGGTGCTCCCCTCCGAGCTGCCCGCGTACCGTGCCGTCGTATCCGACTGGGAGCGCACGAGCGGCCGCGAGGTCGTGCTGGTGGCGCAGCAGTACGCCGACATCCGCCGTGCGCTCCAGGCCGAAGCGGCGGCGGGCAGCGGCACGATCGATCTGGTCGAGCTCGACGTCTACTCGCTGGCACCGGCAGGCGCCGCCGTTCGCATCCTCGACCCTGGGCCGGACCTCGTCGACGCGCTCGACCCCACCGCCGTCCGTGCCGGCACCATCGACGGCCTCCGTTTCCTGCCGCATCGACTGTTGTGGCAGGCGCTCGTCTACGACGCCGACGTCCTCGCCAAGCCGCCAGCGACGTGGGACGAGCTGCGTGCCGTCGCCCGCGCGCATCCGGGACGCATCGGCTTGAAGGGGGCGCGGTACGAGGGCCTCACCTGCGACGTGCTGCCGTTCGTGTGGGCGGCCGGTGGCAGCGGCGACGTGCTCGACGACGCGGGGGCGCGCGCCGCGTTCCAGCTGTTCGCCGACCTGGCGCCGTCGCTGCACCCGGAGAGCGCGACGTTCAAGGAGGCCACCATCGCCGAGGCGATGGCGCGCGGCGAGCTCGTGCTGCAGCTCAACTGGCCGTCCGTGATGTCGCTCTACGCGGCGCAGGGTCTGGCGCCGGGACGGCTGCGCTCGGCGCCGCTGCCGGCGGGACCGGCCGGTCGCGCGACGGTGCTCGGCGGCGGCTACCTGGCGATCCCCAGGAACGCGCCGCACGCGGACGATGCCGCGGCCCTCGTTCGCTACCTGCTCGGCCACGACGCGCAGACCCGTCTGGCGCACGACCTGGGCTGGTTCAGCGCGCGGCGTGACGTCCCCATCGGCGACGATCCTCTGCTCGCCGGCTTCGTGGCTATGCGCGACGTCGTGCGACCTCGTCCCGAACGTGCCGACTATCCGGCGTTGAGCCGCGCGTGGCAGGACGCCGTCCGCGCCATCGCCTTCGACGGTGCGCAACCCGACCAGGTGGTGCAGGAACGACGATGAATGCCGCCGCCCTGCCGCTGGTCGCCTATCTCGTCCTGTTCCTGGTCTATCCGACGATCTATGCCGTGCGGCTGGCGTTCACGGACGAGGCGACGGGTGCCTTCCCGAGCCTCGATGCCTTCCACGTTCTGGCCACCGACGGTCTCTTCTGGCGCGCGTTGATGAACAATGCGCTTCTGCCGCCGCTGATCGTCGGCCTCGAGATCGTGAGCGGTCTGGCGTTGGCCCTGCTGCTGTCGGCGCGACTGCCGGCACGCCGGTGGCTGCGCGCGGCGATCATCGTCCCGTTCGCGCTGCCCGAGATCGTCTTCCTGGCGATCGCGCGGCACGTGCTCGCGCCACGAGGTTGTCTCAACGCCGCGCTCGCCGGCGTCGGGATCGAGCCCACGGCGTGGCTCGCGCCGGGACGCGCGACCGCGTTCGCGGCCGTCGTGATCGTGGACGCCTGGCACACGACGCCGATCGTGTTCCTGATGCTGCTCGCCGCGCTGGCGGCGATGCCCGCCGACGTCGGGGAAGCGGCACGTCTGGACGGAGCCGGCGGCCTGCGCCGCTTCGCCTTCGTCACGTTGCCACTCCTGGCGCCGACGCTCGCCGCCGCCGTGCTGCTTCGCGGCGTCGATGCGCTCCGCCTCTTCGCGACGCCGCTCGTCCTGACGGGTGCGGAGGGCGTGCCGGTGCTGTCGACCTACGCCTACCAACAGTGGTCCGATCAGGGCAGCGAGAGCGGCGCCGCGGCGGCGGGCCTCGTGCTCGCGCTGCTCTGCGTGGTGGCGAGCGTGCCGATGCTCCGGCGTCGGGAGATCGCGCAGTGAGGCGATCGCTGGTGTTCGGTGCGGTCGTTGCGGTCGCGCTGGTCGACCTCGTGCCGCTGGCGCTGGTGCTGAAGCAGGCGTTCACACCCGAAGGCGAGAGCGTCGCCTGGCCGCCCACGTGGGTGCCGCACACGCTCACGCTCGAGAATTTTCGCGCTGTCGCTGCCGCCGTCGACCTCTGGCCGGCGCTCGCTCGCAGCGGAATCGTCGCCGTGCTCACCGTCGCGCTGACGCTCGCCCTGGTGGTGCCGGCGGGTCTCGTCGCGCGACGGCTCGCCCGCACCGATCGTGCGCTCGACGCCGTACTGGTGCTGACGCGCGTCATGCCGTCGATCGCGCTCGCCGTCCCACTGGCCGCGCTCTTCGTACGCGCCGGGCTCTACAATCAGCCGGCGGGCTTCGGGCTGGTGCTCGCGCACACGCTGACGGCGCTGCCGCTCGGCTATCTCGTCGCGCGTGGCGGCCTGCGCGCCGTCCCGCCGGACGTGGAGGAGGCGGCGCTGCTCGACGGCGCCACCCCGGCGCGCGTCGCGCTGCACGTGACGCTCCCGATCGCGCGCCCGGCGCTGGGCGCCGCCGCCATGCTGGTCTTCCTGCTCTCGTGGGACGAGTTCGCGTACGCGCTGCTGTTGCAGGTGACGAACCGCTCGCTGCCGCCGCTGCTCTACTACTTCGCGGCGTTCGGCCATCCCGGGCTCGCGAGCGCGGTGGCGGCGATCATGCTGGGGCCGGCGCTCGCCATCGTGCTCGTCCTCGAGCCGACGCTTCGTGGCGGCGTGGTCGCGGGAAGTGGTCGCTGACCATGGCCGAGGCGAGCTTCCGCGGCGTCGGCAAGCACTACGACGGCCACCTGGCACTCGACGACTTCACGCTCGACGTCGCCGACGGGGAGCTGGTGGCCGTGCTCGGGCCCTCGGGGTGCGGCAAGTCGACCCTGCTACGCGTGACGGCGGGCCTGGAGCGCGCCTCGACCGGGACGATCCACGTCGGCGGGCGGCGCATCGACGACGTCGCGCCGCAGGATCGCGACGTGGCCATGGTGTTCCAGAGCTATGCGCTCTATCCCCATCTCACCGTGCGCGAGAACGTCGAGTTTCCGTTGCGGATGCGCGGCATCGCGCGCGACGTCCGTCGGCGGCGCGCGGAGGAGGTGGCGTCGAGGCTCGAGATCGACGCCGTGCTCGATCGTCGGCCGGTCGCACTGTCGGGCGGCCAGCGCCAGCGCGTCGCGCTGGCACGGGCGCTCGTGCGCGAGCCCGCGCTCTTCCTGCTCGACGAGCCGCTGTCGAATCTGGACGCGCGTCTGCGGGCGAGCGTGCGAGCGCACATCAAGGCGCTGCAGCGCCGCGTCGGCGTGACGACGCTCTACGTGACACACGATCAGACCGAGGCGATGAGCCTCGGCGACCGCGTCGTCGTGCTCGCCGGGGGTCGCATCCAGCAGGTGGCGCCGCCGGAGGAGCTCTATGCGGAGCCCGCGACGACGTTCGTCGCGAGCTTCGTCGGCACGCCGGGCATGAATCTGTTGCCCGCGCGTCGGATGGCGAACGGCATCGAGGTGGTGGCCGCGCCGAAGGGTGACCTGGTCGTGGGCGTACGGCCGGAGGCGTTCGTCACCGGGGCGGTGGACGGCATGGTGGTGGAGATCGATCCCACGACCCGAGAGTTTCTCGGCGCGGAGACGCTGGTGCGCGGACGGATCGCCGGGCACGAGGTGCAGGTGCGCCTCGCCAGTATCGTGGGGGGAGTGCTGCCGGCGCGTGTCGTCGCGCCGCGTGAGGCCTGGCATCTGTTCGATGCGAACGGGCGTCGCATTTGACAGATCGTTGCCGCGTATCGAACGCTACGCTCCATGACGCCTCCCTACGACGGTGGATGCCTCTGCGGCGACGTTCGCTACCGCGTGACGGGCGAGCCGTTGACGCTCTATGCCTGCCACTGCACCGATTGTCAGCGTCGCACCGGCACCAGCTTCGCGCTCTCGCTCATGCTGCGGCGGAGCGATCTCACGGTCCTGCAGGGAACGACGGTGCCCTATGGTGCGACGTTGTCCGACGGCCGTCGTAAGCAGGGACAGTCATGTGCGAGCTGCGGGACGCGGCTCTGGGGCGAGCCGGTCGCAGCGCCGCACATCGTCGTCGTTCAGCCCGGCACGCTCGACGACACCTCGTGGCTACGCCCGATCGCGCACATCTGGATGCGCAGCGCCCAGCCCTGGATCGTCATTCCCGACGGCGTCGCGACCTTCGACGCGCAGCCACCGGACCTGAAGGAGCTCGTCGCGCTCTGGCGGAGGGCCTAGCGGAACTTCCGCTCGCTCCACCAGGGGTAGAACGGCGGAAGATCGGTGCTGGGCTTCATCGGGAACGCGGCGGGCCGCTTCTGCAGGAACGACGACACGCCTTCCGCGGCGTCGGCCGAGCGGCCCATCTCGTAGATGGCGGCCGAGTCGACCTTGTGCGCCTCCATCGGATGGTCGGCGCCGAGCATGCGCCAGAGCAGCGCGCGCGTGAGCGTGACGGACACCGCGGAGGTGTTGTCGGCGATCTCGCGTGCGATCGCGCGGGCGGTGTCGAGCAGCGCCTCGGGCGCCACGACGCGGCTGACGAGCCGTCCCGCCAGTGCCTCGTCGGCGGGGAAGACGCGGCCGGTGTAGCACCACTCCGCCGCCTGGCTGATGCCGACGATGCGCGGCAGGAACCAGCTCGAGCACGCCTCGGGCACGATGCCGCGACGGGCGAAGACGAAGCCGAAGCGGGCGGTGCTGGACGCGATGCGGATGTCCATCGGCAGCGTCATGGTGGCGCCGACACCGACGGCGGGGCCGTTGATGGCCGCGATGACCGGCTTCCTCGACTCGAAGATGCGCAGGGTGACGAGACCACCGCCGTCACGGTGCTCGGCCGACGCGCCGTGCTCCTCGTAGTCGAACGTGCCGCCGCCGCCCGACAGGTCGGCGCCGGCGCAGAAGCCGCGCCCCGCGCCGGTGACGATGATCGCGCGCACGCCGTCGTCGGCGTCGGCGCGATCGAACGCCTCCAGCATCTCCTGCATCATGGTGACGGTGAAGGCGTTGAGCTTGTCGGGACGGTCGAGCGTGATCGTGAGCACGCCGTCCGCCACCTCGTAGCGGATCTCGGTGAAGCTCACGCCGCCGGCTCGAGACGGCGGAGCTCGTAGTCGAGATGCTCCCCGCTGCCGCCGCCGTCGAACGCCACTGTGTACTTCCAGGCGCCGTTGGTGGCGATGAGCTCCTCACCGACGAGGCGGCCCTTGCGTCCGTCGCGCGTGGTGACCTGGTCACCGATCTGCAGTCGGCCGGCGGGGGGATGCATGCGTCAGACCGTGACTTCGGCGAGCGCCGAGGTGAGGACGTTCTCGCCGCGCTCGGTGCGCGCGGTGACGATGACCTTGCCGGGCTCGGACTGCCACATGTCGGTGGTGATGGTCTCGCCCGGGAACACGACGCCCGAGAAGCGCACCGCGAACGACTTGAGCCGCGATGGATCGTTGTCGCAGTAGGCCGCCAGTACGGCGCGACCGGCGTGCCCGTAGGTGCAGAGGCCGTGCAGGATCGGCTTGTCGAAGCCGCCCATCGCCGCGAACTGCGGATCGGCGTGCAGCGGGTTCATGTCGCCCGAGAGCCGGTAGATGAGCGCCTGGTTCGGCAGCGTCTTGTACGAGATCGACTTGTCGGGGGCGCGATCGGGCGGCACGTTGCTGGCGCCGCTCGGACCGCGGTCGCCACCGAAGCCGCCTTCGCCGCGCACGAAGATCGACGAGCGCGAGGTGAAGAGCACCTTGCCCTTCGAGTCCACCGACTCGGTGCGGACGACGATGACGGCGCCCTTCACCTTGTCGTACACCGCCTCGATCATCGGCGTGGTGACGACGGTGGCCTCGGTCGGGATCGGCGCCGGCACCTCGATGGACTGCTCGCCGTGCAGCACCATCGCCGGATTCACCTGCATGGCGCCGCCCAGGTTCAGCATGGCGGGGAACGATGGGATCACCGCGAACGTCGGCAGCACCTTGAGCTCGCGCTCGTAGGTGAACGGGAGGTCGTCGGTGCCGCAGCCGACCCCCAGCGCGTAGAGGATGACGTCGCGCTCGGAGTAGGTGTGCGTGACCGAGCCGAGCTTCTTCCCGATGGCCGACAGATCGATGGGCATGGGCGCGGAAGTCACCCCATTTGACGGCTCACGTCAAGCGGACGTAGGACGCGCCGATGCAGGCTTTGGCGGACCGAACCGTGATCGTCACCGGGGCTTCGAGCGGTATCGGCGAGGCCGCAGCGCGGGCATTCGTCGCGGCGGGTGCGCGCGTCGTGCTGGCGGCGCGACGCGCCGATCGGCTGCAGGTGCTGGCGGCCGAGCTCGGCGCTGCGGCGCTGGTGCAGCCCACCGACATGCGCGTCGAGGCCGACGTCGTGCGTCTCGTCGCGACGGCGCGCGAGCGCTTCGGCGGCGTGGACGTGCTGGTCAACAACGCCGGCCTCGGTCGCAAGGCGTCGCTGACCTCCGGCCCCACCGAGGCGTGGCGCGAGATGCTCGAGGTGAACGTGCTCGGCCTCTGCATCGCGACCCGCGAGGCGATCCAGGACATGGAGCGACGCGGCGTCGCCGGCCACGTCGTGCACGTGTCGTCGATGGCCGGCCACCGCATCCCCGGCCCCGACGGTGGCGTGTACGCGGCGTCGAAGTTCGCGGTGCGCGCCCTCACCGAGGCGCTGCGCGTCGAGCTGCGGGCGAAGCAGAGCCCGATCCGCGTGACGGCGATCTCGCCCGGGCACGTCGAGACCGAGTTCGCGGAGGTCTTCCACGGCTCGCCCGCGGGCGCCGAAGTCTACAAGCGGATGAAGGCGCTCGAGCCGGGCGACGTCGCGAACGCGATCCTGTGGGCGGTGACGCAGCCGCCGCACGTCGAGGTGCACGACGTGCTGGTGCGGCCGACGGCGCAGAGGAACTAGTCCGTCGTTCGCATTAACGGGGGACGGGCACTCTTGGTAGGCGACCCTGGTAGCTCGCACTGTTCGACCAGGGGGGTCCGCTATGATGGCGATCGGGTTCCGCGGCGCCGCGATCATCATCGCGCTCGCCCTCCTGCTGGTGGCGAGACCGTCCGCGGCGATGCACACCGCCTTCTCGTACCGCGTCGATCGGTTCGAGATCGACGGCAACATCATGGGGCCGTACGACGGCGCGGCCGACTGGGTCGAGGAGTTCAACGGCAACGCCATCCTGTCCAGCTGGTACGTTCCGTACGGCACCGCGGTCGAGCAGGGTGGCTACCTGGTGCTTCGCAACCCCGGAGAGCACTTTCCCAGCCCCGTCGGGATGACGGACGTCACGATCGCCGGCACCTTGAGCGATCTCAGCATGGTGAGAGGCTCGGGCAGCTTCTCGGCCACGTCGGTGTGGGAGCCGCAGCTTCCCGTGCTGGGCCATCACTACCACTTCTCGATCTTCACCTACGGCGCGGGAGCGCTCTTCAACGAGATCTTCGGCGTGGCGGTCACGCGGAGCGCCACGTCGCTGCAGCTCGAGCAGCACCTGACCGAGATCGACCAGTTCGCCGGCGTCTACCGGAACACCATGTTCGACTTCCTCGACATCGCCGACGGCGACGTCACGGGGCCGATCCACATCCGGCTGAGCTTCGACGACACCACCGGCTTCGCCGAGTCGGCCATCAGCCTCGATGGCGGCAGCACGTGGCTCACCCCGTTCGCACCCGCGCCGCTGTTCGTCGGCCGTCCGCTCGGCCAGTTCCTCCTGAGCGCCGACCCATGATCCCGGGCAGCGGCCCGACGACCACGACCTCCGTCAGCAGCACGTCCAGCACGACGACCACGACGACGTCGAGCACCAGCAGCACGACCACATCGAGCACGAGCACGACCACGAGCACCTCGTCGACCACCACGACGACGACCTCGTCGAGCTCGAGCACCACCAGCACGTCGAGCACGACGACCTCCACGACGTCGAGCACGACCACGACGACGATCGATCCGTGCGACCCGACGCTGTGCCGGCGCAGCACGCGGCCGTCCGCGGGCCGGCTCGACATCCGCGACCGGAGCGGCGACGACCGTGACAGCCTGCTCTGGCGCTACGAAGGAGGTGCGGCGACGTCGCTGGCGGAGTTCGGCAACCCGAGCGTCGATGGGACGCTCACGCTCTGTATCGCGAACGGTCCATCCCGATGGCTGCAGATCGTGGACGGCCACGCCCTGTGCGGGAAGCCGCCGTGCTGGAAGCCGAGCGCGAAGGGATGGAAGCTCCGGAGTCTCTCCAGCGCCGCGCTCCCCATCGACACGGTGCAGCTGACGGCGGGAGCCGACGGCAAGACGCGCATCAGCATCGGCGGCTCGGGCGTGGGCGTGCATGTGCCGGCCCTGCCGCTGACCCTCCCGATCGACGTCGTGCTCCGCTCCAGCACCGGGGCGTGCTGGGCGTCGACCTTCACGGAGTACCACGTGCAGAGCAACTGGCCGGCATCGTTCCGCGCCGCGCCGACGTCCTGAGCGATCTCAGAGCAGGCCGAGTCCACCCAGGAAGCGCGTGATCCGCTCCCACATCGGCTCGAGCACGTCGATCAGCTCGTGCCCGGTGTCGTACACCACCAGCTCGCGCCCCGGTCGCGCCGTGGCGAAGCGCTCGACGTCGGCGAGCGGCACGGCGTCGTCGTGGCGGCCGGCGAGGACCAGCGTCGGGCAGCGCGGATCGGGCATCGCCGGGTAGCGGGCGGCGTCGTCGATCAGGCCGATGCCGAGCGGTTCCTCGCGACCGGTGCCGTAATGATGGACGGGGATCGTGTCGTTCGCCCGCCATTCCGCCATGCCCTCCGGGCCGACGCGGGCCTCCCACCGGGCGAGGAATCCGACGGCCGGTGCGAGCAGGACGAGCGCGCGGACGCGAGCCGGCCAGCGTTCGGCGGCGAGCGCCGCGAGGTAGCCGCCGAGGCTCGACCCGAGCAGGACGGCCGGGAGCAGCGGCTCGACGATGGCGAGCTGGGTCGTCACCGTCATCGCGGTGAAGTCCGGGGCCAGGTCGGGCACCACCAGCTCGCGACCCATCGTCGCGAGGCGCTCGCGGAACCACGTCGCCTTGGTGCTGCCGGGGCCGGACGCGAAGCCGTGCAGGTAGACGAGCATGTCCGACCCTCGCGCGTGCCACAGCGGGCGTCAACGCTTGCCAGGACGGGGCGCTTCAGGGATTTGTCGGCGAGCACATGGCGCCACACTTCCTGAGCGAGATCGTCGCGCTGCTGCTCGCCGGCGCCGGCATCTCGTACGTCTGCTTCCGTCTCGGCCTCGTCCCGATCGTCGGGTTCCTCGTCGCCGGTGTCGTGATCGGCCCGATGGCCCTCGGCCTGGTCAGCGACCAGGAGCTGGTCGACGCGTCCGCCGAGGTCGGCGTGATGCTCCTGCTCTTCACGATCGGCATCGAGTTCAGCCTCGACAAGCTGGCGAAGCTGCGCACCGTCATCTTCGTCGGTGGTGGGCTGCAGGTGGGGCTGGCGTCGGCAGCGATGCTCGGCCTGCTGGCCGCCTTCGGCGTCGCGTGGCGTCCGGCGCTCTTCACCGGCTTCCTGGTGGCGCTCAGCTCGACGGCCATCGTCATGAAGCTACTCGCGGACCGCTCCGAGACGAGCAGCCCGACGGGGCAGGTGGCGCTCGGCCTCCTCGTCTTCCAGGATCTCGCCGTCGTCGTGATGGTGCTGCTGGTGCCCATGCTGGGCGGTGAAGGCGGGTCGTCCAGCGATCTCGCGTGGGCTCTCGGCAAGGCGCTCGCGATCATCGCCGTCGTGCTGGTGTTCGCGCGCCGGCTGATGCCGATCGTGCTCGAGCAGGTGGCGCGGACGTGCTCGCCCGAGCTGTTCCTGCTGACCGTCATGGCCATCTGCCTCGGCACCGCCTACCTGACGAGCCTGGCCGGGGTCAGCCTGTCGCTGGGCGCGTTCCTGGCCGGACTCGTGGTCAGCGAGAGCCGTTTCAGTCAGCACGCGCTGGGCGAGATCCTGCCGCTGCAGATCCTCTTCAGCGCCACCTTCTTCGTCTCCGTCGGCATGCTGCTCGACGTGACGTTCCTGGTGCACCACCTGCCGCTCGTGGTGGCGGCGATCGCGGCGGTGCTGCTGGTGAAGGTGCTGACGACCGCGGGCAGCGTGCTGGTGCTCGGACAGCGTCCCGCCGTGGCCGTCGCGTCGACGCTCATGCTGGCGCAGGTCGGCGAGTTCTCGTTCGTGCTCGAGCGCGCAGGCCGTGACGTCGGGCTCACGCCGGCCGGGCTCGGCGCCTCCGGATCGCAGGCGTTCATCGCGGCGACGGTGGTGCTCATGGTGGCGACGCCACTGCTCTCCGCGCTGGGCGCGTCGCTCGCCCGCCGGCTCGAGGCGTCGATCGCGAAGCTGCCCGACGAGCCCGAGGAGGTGGCGATCGATCCGGAGCTGGCGGGCCTCGAGAACCACGTCATCGTCGCCGGCTATGGTCAGGCGGCGCGCCGTCTGGTGCGCGTGCTGGCGGGATCGAGCATCCCCTTCATCATCACGACGCTGAGCCCCGAGGGTGCGCTCGAGGCCGAGGCCGAGGGCCTGCCGGTGCTGCGCGGCGACGCCACCCGGCAGCGCACGCTCGAGCACGCCGGCGTCCTGCACGCCAAGGTATTCGTCGTCGCCGACGACGATCCGGCCACGGCCCACCGCATCGCTGCCGTCGCGCGCGTGCTGAACCCCACCATGCGCATCGTGATCCGCACGCGCTGGATCGCTGAGATCGAGCCGCTGACGCATGCCGGTGCCGACCGCGTCATCGCCGAGGAGCTCGAGAGCATCGTGCAGCTTTTCGCCGACGTCATGCGCAGCTACGACCTTCCGGCCGAGGCCATCGAACGCAACGAGGAGGTGATCCGTCGCGGCGGTTACGCCGCGCTGCGGGTCGAGGACCCTCCGACGGCCCCCGTCGTCGAATGTCTGCTCGGGCCCGACTGTCTCGATCGCCGCACGGTCACCGTTCGTGACGGCGCTCCCATCGTCGGCCGCACCGTGGGCGAGCTGCCGGTCGTGGCCGAGCGTCTGTCGCGCGACGGGCGGACCGTCCCGAATCCACCCGACGGCGAGGTGCTGCAGCCCGGCGACGAGCTGGTGCTGGCCGGAACCGCCGGTGCCTTCGCCCGCAGCGCACCGCTCTTCCGCACCGGTGAGCTCGAGCCGGAAGCGCTCGCCGCCGCGATGGTGCGCGACGAGATCGTCGTCGACACCGAGCGTCCCGTCACGCTGGACGCGGTGCCCGGGAAGGGCGGCTGCACGCATCTCGGCGATCTGCGTCCGGTGATCCCGACGGCGCGCGGCTGCGAGGAGTGCATCGCCATCGGGGCGCGCTGGGTACACCTGCGCCTGTGCATGACGTGCGGCCACGTCGGCTGTTGCGATTCGTCGCAGTACAAGCACGCGACGGCGCATTTCCACGCCGTCGGCCATCCCGTCATGCGCTCCCTGCAACCGGGCGAGACGTGGGGCTGGTGCTACGTCGACAAGGTCACGCTCTAGCGTGCCAGCGCGACCAGGTAGACGGCCATCCCGAAGCCGATGGTCGCGAGCACCAACGAGACGGTGACCCCGAACACCGGCCCCGGGATGAACAGCTCGCCGCGGCCGAGGCTGCGGAGGCGTCGCGTGTGCTGAGCCGCGGCGGCGACGTTCACCGCGACGCCGACGGCGACCAGACCCGCCCCGATCCAGACGGAGATGCCGCTCCGCTGCGGCGTGCCGGTGGCGAGCGGTGTACCCAGCTCGTGCAGGAAGACGCCGAAGCGTGCGACGACGAAGCCGAAGCCCATGAGCGCGACACCAGTCCGGATCCACGCCAACAACGTGCGCTCCTCGGCGAGCGCGACGCGCGGATCGCGTGCGAGCGGATCGGCGGGGCTCAGGCGTCGTCCTCGTCGTGACCGGGGGGTCGCTCGGTGCCGACCACCGGTGTCCACGAGGGGGGATCGCTCGCGGGGAACGATTCCTCCGACGTCTCTTCGATCGGGTCGGGCGGCGGGTCTGACGGACGACGTGCCATACCTCGTGGATGGTCCGCCGGGGACCACTCGTCAACCCCGGTTCCCTTTACGGCCGCGCGCGATCCGCCCTATGGTCGCTCCGGTGCCCGCCCAGCCTCCTTCGCCCGGCTATGCGCGCTACGTGCTCGGCGTCCTGTTCGTCGTCTTCGTCTTCAATTTCGTCGATCGTCAGATCCTCTCGATCCTTCTCGTGCCGATCAAGGAGGAGTTGCAGGTATCGGACACGGCGATGGGCTTCCTCACCGGGATCGCGTTCGCGCTCTTCTACACCGTGGCCGGGATCCCGATCGCGCGCTTCGCCGACACCGGCAACCGTCGCAACGTGATCGTGATCGGGCTCGTCGTGTGGAGCGCCATGACGGCGCTCTCCGGCGTGGTGCGGACGTTCGGACAGCTCGCGCTGGCGCGTGTCGGCGTCGGCGTCGGCGAGGCGGCGTGCAGTCCGCCGGCGCACTCGCTCCTGGCCGACTACTTCCCGCCCCATCGCCGTGCGACGGCGCTCGGGATCTACTCGATGGGCATCTACGTCGGCATCCTGCTGGGGTTCGTGCTGGGCGGCTGGGTGAACCAGCTCTTCGGGTGGCGGCAGGCGTTCCTCGTCGTCGGGTTGCCGGGTCTGGCGCTCGCGGTCGTGGTGCGGCTGACGGTGCGCGAGCCGGCGCGCGGCACCTGGGAGCTGGCGAGCGCCGGCGTACCGGTGGAATCGACGCGTGAGGTGCTCCGCTTCGTGTGGGCCCTGCGCTCGTTCCGGCACATGGCGTTCGCCGCTGCGCTGCACTCGTTCGCCGGCTATGGGGCGGCCACCTGGGGGCCGGCATTCCTGATCCGCGTGCACGGCATGGAGACCGGAGCCATCGGCACGTGGCTCGGGCTCATCACCGGCATCGGTGGCGCGTCCGGTGCGCTCCTCGGCGGCGTGCTGGCCGACAGACTTGGTACCCGCGACCGGCGTTGGAGCCTGTGGATCCCCGCGATCGCGTCGGTCGTGGAAGTGCCGTTCTGGCTGGCCTTCCTACTCCTGCCCGAGCCCGTGTCCGCGTTGTTGTGGTTCATCCCGGCGGTCATCGCCGGCGCGATGTGGCTCGGCCCCGTGCTCGCGATGACCCAGGGCCTGGTGCGACCGCACATGCGCGCGCTCGCCTCGGCGCTCCTGCTGTTCGTCATCAACCTGATCGGCCTCGGCATGGGGCCGCAGGTCGTCGGCATCCTGAACGATCTGTTGGCCGGCACCTTCGGAACGGCCGCCGTCCGCTACTCGCTACTCCTCGTCGCCGCCATGAACCTGTGGGCGGCGACGCATTTCGCCCTGGCGACGCGCTCGTTGCGCGCCGACCTGCTGGTGCAGGGAAACGCTCAGGCGGCGTAGGCTGCGACCAACCGGCGATCGCGACGTCGCTGCAGCGCGGTGCGCACGGCCTCGCGATCGAGGTTCAGGGAGTCGCAGAGGTTGGTGAACGAGTACGGCCACGACGTGTCGTCGGAGGCGAACCAGTCGGTCGTGTCCGGAGCGAACGCCGGCCCCCGCAGGTACGCCACCACCGCATCCTCGAGCACCGCCAACATGAGGCGCTTCTCGGGCTGCAGGCTGCTCACGCCGGGTGCCCGGAAGTACTGCGCTGGGAGCACCGCTTCGAATTCGTGCCAGCCACGCGCGCCGTCAGTTCCTGTGGTCTTCGCTCTAGGCATGCGATCGGGAAGTGCAAGAGCCTTGCCACGCAGCGTCATCGCGATGACGTGCGCCTGGCGCGGATTCGCCGCTGGCGCGTGCACAGGAGGTGCGCATCCTGCCTGCGGCGTGCGCAGCGGATGCTCACGGATGAGGCCATGTCCGGGCGTGCTCTCGGCCGAATGCCGTCGTATAGAAGTCCGCTCGCGTGGACTCCATCCGCTTCCTACAGGGGCTCGCGATCGGCGTCGCCATGTCGGCACCGATGGGCCCCGTGAACGTGCTCTGCATCCGGCGGACACTCGTGCACGGCTTCTGGCCGGGATTGGCCGCCGGTCTCGGCGCGGCCACCGCCGACACCCTCTATGGCGTCGTGGCCGCATTCGGGGTCTCGATGGTGGCGAGCTTCCTCACCACCCACGCCACGCCGCTGCAGGTGGGCGGTGGCGTGGTCCTCTGCGCCCTCGGGCTTCGCACCCTGATGGCGGCCCCGCCGCAGCTGACGACGGGACCGGTGCCGACGCGGGTGCTGGCGTGGGGATTCTGGTCGACGTTCCTGCTGACGCTCTCGAACCCGCTCATGCTGGTGTCGCTCGGTGCCATCTTCGCCGCCGTCGGTCTCGGCGACGAGGCGATCACCACGCGCGAGTCGATCGTGCTCTGCCTCGGCGTCGCCACCGGCGCGGTGGCGTGGTGGGGCAGCCTGATCGCGGCCGTCGACTGGTTGCGCCCGCGCATCGAGGCGCGCGGGCTGCGCTGGGTGAACGTCGTCTCCGGGGGCCTGCTGCTCGCCGGTGGAATCGCGGTGCTCGCCGCGGTGTCGGTGTAGCCGGTGTCCGCCGATCTGCGCGACCTCCTGGCGGCACTGCGTCGGGCCAGCGACGAGTGGACGCGGGAGGCGTCGCCGTGGATACGGCCGTTCCTGCGCATCTGGATACTGGTGCTGCTCAGCGTGTTGCTCGTCCTGGCGCTCCCGTTCCTGCCGTTCCTGCGTCGCCGGATCGACGCCAACGAGAAGAGCTACGAGCGCCTCGCTGCGCACGTGCGACGGCAGTGGTCCGAGGGCCAACCGGACGCCGCCGTCGGCCTGCTGCGTGACGTCTACGCGCGACTCCGCGCCGCGCCCGACGGCCGGCTCGCCGTCGAGCCCTACGGGACGCTGCACGTCGCCTGGAACTCGTACGAGCTGACGAACTTCCTCTACAACTGCGAGACGACGCTCGGACACTGGGATCGCGCGCTGGGAGTGGCCGACGACGTGATCGCCGTCGTCGGTGAGGCCGAGGCGGGGAGTTGGCTGCTCTCGAAGGCGCGCTGCCTGTCCGAGCTCGGCCGCGACGGCGAGGCGAAGGCGCTGCTGCTCCGGCATCGCGATCCGAACGATCCGTCGTCGGCGGTGAGCCGCATGCTCGACGAGCTGCGACGGGGGTGACGCGGGCCGCGTGAGCGTGCTACGAGCCGGCCATGTCGCTCTACGATCTCGAGACGGAAACCCTCGAAGGCAAGCCCGCCGACCTCGGCCAGTTCCGCGGCAAGGTCACCCTTGCGGTGAACGTCGCCAGCGAGTGCGGGTTCACGCCGCAGTACGCCGGCCTGCAGACCCTGCAGGACGAGCTCGGTAGCCGCGGCTTCTCGGTGCTGGGCTTCCCGAGCAACGAGTTCGGCGGCCAGGAGCCCGGCACGGCCGAGCAGATACACACCTTCTGCGAGCGCAACTACGGCGTGAAGTTCCCGATGTTCGCGAAGCTCGCCACCAAGCCCGGCGCCGACCAGTCGCCGGTGTATGCCTTCCTCACCAAGGGCGGCGACGCGCCGAACTGGAACTTCTGCAAGTTCCTCGTCGGCAAGGACGGCGAGGTGCGCGGCTTCTTCCCGAGCAACGTCGCGCCGGCCGATCCCGAGCTGCGGAAGGCCATCGACGAGGCCCTGTCGGCGTGACGCCCAAGGACCAGCTGCTCCTCTCGGACCTGAACTACTGGGAGGCCATGCGCGATCTGTCGCGCCGCGCCGGCGGTACCGTCGTCGACGAGGGCGGCGTGCTGCTCTTCGCCGGTGGCCATTCGCTGCCGGTGCTGATCAACGGCGTGTTCCGCACCGATGCGCGGGTGTCACCGGCCGACGTCCTGGCGCGCGCGGAGCGCTTCTTCCGGCAACACGGTCGCGGCTACACCATCGTGCTGCGCGCCCACGCCGACGACGACCTGCGCGCCGCGGCCGAGGCGGCGGGCTTTCTCGCCATGGGCGACATGCCCGACATGGTGCTCGATCACCGCCTGCCCGACGCCGTACCGCCCGCGGGTGTCGAGCTCCGTCGCGTCACCACCGAGGCCGACGCCAAGGGGTACGGCGAGGTGATGGGCGTCGCCTATGCGACCTACGGCATGCCGGAAGACGTCCTGCCCACGGCACTCCCGCTCTACGCGCTCTACGCGCCGCACATCGTCGCGGTGTTGGCGCGCGTGAACGGGACGCCGGCTGCCGGTGCCATGGTCGTCGTCACCCACGGGGTCGCCGGCATCTACTGGGTGGGTACGACGCCCGATGCACGCGGCAAGGGCCTGGCCGAGCTGTGCACGCGCGCGGCGGGCAACGCGGGCTTCGATCAGGGTGCCCGCATCGCGGCGCTGCAGGCGTCGCCGATGGGCGAGCCGGTCTACAAGCGCATGGGCTACGTCGAGGTGTCGCGGTATCCGTACGTGGTGCAGATGATGCCGCCGGCGTAACGCGCGCTGCAACGTTCCGCTGCGGGCGAAGCGTAGGACGCTCCGTCGTCGCCTGGCTGGGCGCCCCGGCACTCGTCGTGCTAAGCGGGCATGGAGATGAGCGCCGCACCACGACGAGCGACTTTCGACGATCTGGAGGACGTTCCCGATCACGTCGTCGCCGAGATCCTCGACGGCGAGCTGATCGTCAGCCCGCGTCCGGGCGCCCGGCACGCGCGCGCAGGGTCGGCGATCGTCAGCATCCTTTTCGACCGCTTCGACGGACCACCAGGTGATCCCGATGCCCCAGGGGGCTGGTGCATTCTCTTCGAACCGGAGCTGCACCTCGGCGACGACGCGCTCGTTCCCGACGTGGCCGGCTGGCGCCGCGAACGCATGCCGTCGGTGCCCGATGTCACCGCATTCACGATGGCGCCGGATTGGGTGTGCGAAGTGGTCTCACCGCGCACGGCCTCGATCGATCGCAGCCGCAAGATGCCGATCTACGCCCGTGAGGGCGTCGGTCATCTCTGGATCGTCGATCCGATCGTACGCACTCTCGAGGTCTATCGACTCGAGGCCGGACGCTGGGTGGTGGTGCACACCCACGCCGGCGACGAGCCGGTCCGCCCCGAGCCGTTCGCCGCGCTCGCACTCGACGTCCGCCGCTGGTGGACCTGACGGCGCGTCAGTAGCCGTCGAGCTCGGCGACCCGCTCGCGATGGAACGATGGATCGCCGTACGCGATCTCGTTCGCGTGCGCGCGCTTGTACCAGAGCTGCAGGTCGAACTCCCAGGTGAAGCCGATGCCGCCGTGGATCTCGACCGAGCGTCGCGCCGTGCGTGAGTAGACGTCGCCGAGGCTTGCTTTCGCCATGGCGGCGGCACGCGCGGCGTCCTTCGGGCGGTGGTCGTAGGCGTAGGCCGCGTACCACACCAGCGACCGCTGCGGCTCGACGTCGGCGACCATCTCGGCGGCGATGTGCTTCACCGCCTGGAACGAGCCGATCTTGCGACCGAACTGCTCGCGCACCTTGGCGTACTCGACCGCCATCTCGAGCGTGCGCTGCGCGCCGCCGAGGCTGTCCGCCGCGATGCCGACGGCGGCCAGATCGATCAGCCGCGCCAGCACCGGCCAGCCCTGATGCTCGGTGCCGACGAGCGCGTCCTTCGGGACGACGACGTTCTTCAGCACCACCTCACCGAGCTTTCGCGTGACGTCGACGCCCTGCTGCGCCTTCACGCGCACGCCCTTCGCGGCGGGCTCGACCAGGAACAGCGACACACCCGTGGCGCCGGCCTTCGTGCGCGCCGCGACGAGCAGGAGATCCGCTCCCTGCGCCTCCGGCACGAAGAGCTTCGTGCCGCTGAGCGTCCAACCGGTGCGCGACTTGGTCGCCTTCAGCTGGACGCCGGCCGCATCGTGACGATCGCTCTCTTCGAGATAGGCCAACGTCGCGTGGGCCTCGCCGGCCATGAGCTTCGGCAGCCACGTTGCGCGCTGGGCCGCGGTGCCGGCCTGCAGCAGCGCCGCGATCACGAGCTGGGTGGTCAGGAACGGACCGGGCGCGGCGACGCGACCCAGCTCCTCGCATACCAGCGCTAGCTCGAGCGTGCCGAGCCCGAGGCCGCCCTGCTTCTCGGGCACGAGGAGCGACATCCAGCCCAGCTCCGCCATCTTGCGGTAGAGTTCGCGCGGGACGCCGTCGTCGGAGGTGGCGGCGTCGCGCACGAGCGCGGGCGGACACTCGGCGCCGAGGAACTCGCGCGCCGAGCGTTGCAGCGCTTCCTGGTCGTCGGACAGGCCGAAGTCGATCATGACGGACGGGGCTCCCGCGGCAGGCCGAGACCGCGCTCGGCGATGATGTTCTTCTGCACCTGCGCCGTGCCGCCGCCGATGATGAGGCCGAGCGCGAACATGTAGTCGTTCGGCCACACGCCGGCGTCGCGTACGCGCGCATCCTTCTTGCCGAGCCAGCCGTAGTCGCCCATGAGCTCGATCGCGGCGCGCGCCAGCTGGTGGTTGATCTCGCAGGTGACGAGCTTGTTCACCGACGCGTTGATGCCCGGCGGGCGCTTGCGGAGCGCGTCGGTGAGCTGACGGTACGATTCCAGCTTCATGGTCTCGACCTTGATGGCGAGGTCGGCGAGGCGCTGGCGGATGATCGGATCCTTCGAGGCCGGCTTGCCGTTGCGCTGCTGCGTGCGCGCCAGGCGGAGCAGATTGTCGAGGATCTGCTGCGTGCGCGTCGTCGACGCCAGCATGTTGCGCTCGTGCAGCAGCGTCGAGTTCGCCACCGTCCAGCCGTCGTGGAGCTGGCCGACGAGGTTTCCGCGCGGCACGCGGACGTCCTCGAAGAAGACCTCGTTGAAGCCGGGGTCGCCGGTCATCTGCACGAGGGGCCGCACGGTGACGCCGGGCGAGCGCATGTCGATCAGCACGTACGAGATGCCGCGGTGCTTCGGCGCGTCGGGGTCGGTGCGCACCAGGCAGAACATCCAGTCGGCGTTCTGCGCGTTCGACGTCCAGATCTTCTGGCCGTTGATGAGGAATTCGTCGCCGACGATCTCGGCGCGCGTGCGCAGCGATGCCAGGTCGGAGCCGGAGCCCGGCTCGGAGTAGCCCTGGCACCAGATCTCGTCGGCGGTGAGGATCTTCGGCAGGAAGCGGCGGCGCTGGTCTTCGGTGCCGTGCCCGATCAGCGTCGGGCCCACCATCTGGATGCCCATGCCGCCGAGCAGCTGCGGCGCTCGCGCCCGCACCATCTCCTCGTTGACGATGGTCTGGCGCATGACGTCGGCGCCCTGGCCGCCGTACTCCTTCGGCCAGCGCATGGCGACGTAGCCGGCGTCGAAGAGCTTCCGCTGCCAGACCTTGGCGCGCGCGATCCGGGCCTTGTCGGCCGACTCGAGCGGATTGTCGGCCTTGTCCTTCTTCGGGACGTTCGCCTTGAGCCAGGCGCGCACCTCGCGCTGGAACGCGCGTTCCTCTGGAGAGTAGGTGAGATCCATCGAGGTGGTTGGGTAGCACGGCCAACTACGCCGGTGCCACCGTCCGTCGCGCGGCGGAATCCCATCGCCACGGACGCGGCCCGACCACGTGGACGCCGCCGAGCCAGCGATCGAGACCACCCGTCACCGCCCAGTCGCGACCGCCGTCGAGCACGTCGTGGCCGGCGCTCGTGAGTGTCGGTCCATCGAGGAGCGGCTCGGGTCCGCGCGCGAGCCGTGCAGCGATGCTCGCGAAGACCGTGTCGCCGAGGAAGACGGGATCCTCGTCGTGCGCGACCTGGAAGGCCGCCTCGAGCGTGACCCCTCCTGGCCGCAGCGCGAGCAGCGCCTGATGCTCCGTGCGCGACAGCCCGGTACCGACGGCCGGCAGCTCCTCGAGCAACCGCACCAGTGCGGCTCCGAAAAAGGGCAGGGCGCTGCAATCGCCGTTGCGAAGGCGGTCGACGGCGTCCGGCGTCGGCGAGCGGACGGCCTCCCAGGCCCGACGGCCGAGGTCGAGCTGCGCCGCGGTTACCGCGTGACGCGTGGGGAAGCGTGCGCGCAGGCGTTCGGGGCTCGCCGTCCCGAGGTACTCCGCGTCGCAGACGAGCTGGAGCGACCGATGCGGATGCGTCGCGAACCAGTCGAGCAGTTGGACGAGCTGGAGCTGATCGTAGAGGTCGTGCTCGAACCACAGCACGACGCCGTCGTGGGTGTCGGCCGCGGCCAACGTGGTGTCGCGGGTCTGGAAGTCGCGTCGTACCGCCGCCGCGTCGCCCCATCCCATCGACGAGATGAAGTCGGCCCGCACGTGGCTCAGCGCCGCGAGGTCGAGACCAGCTGGCACCGGGCCCTCGTGCAGGACGTCGCGCCACGGCAGCACGTCACCCCCGATGCCGCTCGCGCGCAGCAGGTCGGCGGCGCAGTCGCCGTTGGTGATGTGGAGCGTCACTACCGATAGAGCGCCTTCGCGAGCTCGGCGCGGAAGCGCTCGGTCAGCGGATGGTCGTTGCCGAGGACGGCGAACACGTCGACCATCGCCTTGCGGGCGGCATCGTCGTCGAAGCGGCGATCGCGCTGGACCACGGCGAGCAGCTCGCCGAGCCCGTCCTCGTGCGCGCCGGTGGCGGCCAGCGCACGCCCGAGCTCGAGCCGCGCCGCCAGATCATTGGGATCGGTGGCGATGCGGGCCCGCAGGGCAGGGATGTCGCCCGCGCCATCCTGCTGCGTGCGCAGCTCGGCGGCGAGCCGTTCGGCCTCCGCGACCGCAGGCGACGGCGGTGACACGCGCTCGAGCATTCCGAGGGCATCCTCCGTCTCGCCGCGTGCGCCCAGCAGGCGACCCAGCTCGAGGAGCGCGTACGGATGCCGCGGCTCGAGCACCAGCGCCTCGCGCAGCGTCGCTTCGGCCTCCGCCGGCGGCTGGGTCTTGGCCGCCGCCACCAGCGTATCCGTCGCCGTCGGCAGGATGCCGTCGAGCATCTGGCGAATGACCGATTCGGCCTGCGCGCCGACGAACTCGTTCACCAGCATGCCGTCGCGGAAGCCCTTCACGGCAGGGATGCTCTGAATGCCGAAGGCCTGCGAGATGGCCGGCGCCTCGTCGACGTTCACCTTGGCCAGCACGAACGCACCCTGGTGCTCGTCGGCGATGCGCTCGAGCATCGGGCCGAGCGTCTTGCAGGGACCGCACCACGGCGCCCAGAAATCGACGACCACCGGCGTGGTCTTCGAACGTTCGATCACTTCGCGCTCGAAGTCGTCGTCGCGCACGTCGATGATCCAGGATGCGGTCGCCATGGGCGCCACCGTGCGCATTCGGCGCGGGGAAGACAAGCCCGCTCCCACGCGGGTGCCCGGGAGCCTGCGTCGTTCTTGACCCTCTCGGGACCGGTACGTTACAGCCAGCCGCGTGGCGCTCGGCGACTCGACTCCGGATCGCCAGCTGCATCGGTCGCTGCTCGCCGCGCTGGCACTGGCGGCGATCGGCAGCGCCTGGATCCTGACGCGTGCCACGCCGCTGGCACTCGACGGCGACGCGCAGATGCTGCTCCACCCGCTGCTCGTGGACGTCGCGCGCCAGCTCCGTCACGGCGAGCTGCCGGTGTGGACGATGGGCCGCTGGGGCGGCTCGCCGCTGATCGGCGATCCCGTCGTCGGCGCGCTGTATCCGGCCTACTGGGTGAGCTACCTGCTGACGCCGTTCCCGCACTGGCGTGGTCTCGACGTCTCGACGTGCCTGCACCTGTTCATTCTCAGCAGCGGCGTCGCGGTGTTGATGCACCGGCTCGGAGCCGGTCCCGTCGCCGTCGTGGCCACGGCTGCGATGATCGCGCTCAACCCCACCGTCGTCTACGCGGTGCGCGGGTGGCAGCAGTACTGGGCGGCGTTGTCGTGGTGGCCGTGGCTGTTCTGGGCCGGCGTGACGCTCGCCGCGGCACCACGCGTGGTGCCCGCGATGGTGGCGTCGGTGGCGATCGCTGCGCAGGTGTACGCCGGCTATCCGGAGTTCTCCCTCTATTCCGGCCTGCCCGCGCTGGGCTGGATACTCGTCG
>DASYLJ010000134.1:0-5775 GCA_036009625.1 Binatia bacterium | reverse complement strand
CGGCGCTCCGCGAGCACATCGCGGCCTACATGCGGGCGTGGAAGACGCATCCGACGCCGTTCGCGTGGACGAAGCCCGCCGCGGCAATCATCCGTTCACACCGGCGGATGCTTGAGCACATCTCAACGGCGGTGCACTAGCGAGGCAGCCGCACCCGGAACGACGACCCCTCCCCGAGCCGACTCTCGACCGCCACATGCCCGCCCAGCTCCTCGAGCAGCCGCCGCACGACATACAGCCCGAGGCCGACCCCGCCGAACCGCCGCGTGTCCGCCGGCTCCACCTGCCGGAACATGTCGAAGATGATCGGCAGGTGCTCGTCGGCGATGCCGATGCCGGTATCGATGACGGTGAAGACGATCGCCTCCGGATGCGCGTCGACCGTGATCGTCACGCGCCCGCGCTCGGTGAACTTGAGCGCGTTCCCGACCAGGTTACGGAGTACGGTCCAGAGCTTGTCGCGGTCCGTCTCGACGGGCGGCAGCATCGGCGCCAGCTGCCACTCGACGGCGACGCCGGGGGCGCGCGTGCGGCCCTCGGTATCGGCCGCGAGCTCGGCCAGCAGCGCGGCGAGATCGATGCCGCTGCGCTGCACGGGCGCCTCGCCCGCTTCCAGCCGATTCAGGTCGAGGGTCGCCGTCACCAACTCGAACAGCTCGCGCGCGCTCACCTGGATGCGGTCGAGGACACCGCGCTGCTCGGCGCCGAGCGTGCCGAAGGCCTCGTCGGCGAGCAGGTCGGCGTAGCCCATCACGACGTTCAGCGGCGTGCGCAGCTCGTGCGACATGGTGGCGATGAAGTCGGCCTTCAGGCGATGTGCCTCACGCAGGTCGTCACGGTGTCGCGTCAGACGCACGACGAGGAGCGCGCGCTCGATGGCTGCGGCACAGAGTGCTGCCACCAGCTCGCCCTGATCGCGCCAGCGCGTCAGGTTCGGCGGCGCCGTCGCCGCGAGACACGACAGCACGCCGAGCAGCTCGCCGCCGCGGCCGGTCACCGGCACGACGAGCGTGCACCACGCGTCGTTCGCGACCACCAGCGCACGCCGCTCGCGCGCGGCGACCGCGACGGTCGCGGTTCCCGACGTCACGCCGACGCGCTGCGAGCGCGTGTCGTCGCACTCGGGCACCGCCATGCGGCAGGCGAGCACGTCGCCATCGAGCAACCACACCGACGCCGCTTCGATGCCGAGGAGCGGCAGGGCCTGGTCGCAGACGAGCCGCAGCGCGGGCTCCAGCTCGTCGACGTCGAGCACGGCGCACGCCAGACCGGCCGCACGCCGCTCGAACCCGGACTCCTCCCCGATCGAGGGGGCTCCGGCAGCTCGCGCCGCCGGATCACTCCGCCCGATCATGGATCAGTCGCTATCGATGCTGACGCTCTCGAGCGGGCAGGCCCGCTCGGCGGCTAGCTGCTGCAAGGCTCGCCAGGCGAGCTTGCTCGGCAGCACGTGACCATTTTCCCATCGGCTCACGGTGGAGAACGTCACGCTCAACGACTGCGCCAGGCCTTCCTGGGTGAGACCCGTACGCTGTCGCCAGGCGCGGATGAGCCGACCGGCATCGGGGGGCGGACCGTTGTTAACGGTTGAGGTATGTACCTGCATGGGAATCGAGTAAGGCCCGAAGCAACTCAGGTGCCACGGCGGGATCCTCGAAAAACAAGGCCTTGCGCATCGCCTCAGCGTCATCCCCGCGCCACCCGTCCACATCGTGACGGCCCTTGCGGCGGCGGAGGGGCGTTGGTAAGCGCCAGGGGTGCCTACCCCGCAGCAGATCCTGGAGCGCCTCAAGTCCGTGCAGTATCCGGGTTTCTCCCGCGATATCGTGTCCTTCGGTGTCGTAAAGGACATCGAGGTGGGGTCCGACGGCGTCACCGTGACGATGGCCCCGAGCACCGCCAAGGAAGAGGTGGTGCTCCAGCTCGACGCCGCCATCCGGACGGCCATCGCCGACATGCCCGACCTGCCGGGCCCCGTCACCATCGTGCGCGAAGCGGCCCCCGCGGCCCAGGGCGTCCGTCGCGGGCCCCAGGCGATCCCGGGCATCCCGACCGTCCTCGCCGTGGCCAGCGGCAAGGGGGGCGTCGGAAAATCGACGGTGGCCACCAACCTCGCCCTGGCGCTGGCGAACATGGGTCGTCGCGTCGGGCTGATGGATGCCGACGTCTACGGTCCGAGCATCCCGCTCATGCTCGGGATCACCGAGAAGGCCCAGAGCGGCGAAGGGCGCCGCCTGATCCCGATCGAGCGCCACGGGCTCCGCGTCATCTCCATGGGGCTCTTCGTCGGCGAGGACACGCCCATCATCTGGCGTGGGCCGATGCTGACGAAGCTCATCACCGAGTTCCTGCGCAACTGCGAGTGGGGCGAGCTCGACATCCTGGTGATGGACCTGCCGCCCGGTACGGGCGACGTGCAGTTGACGCTGACGCAGCAGGTGCCGATCACGGGCGGCGTCATCGTCACCACGCCCCAGGACGTCGCGCTGGCCGATGTCCGTCGCGGCATCCAGATGTTCCGGCAGTGCAACGCCCCGGTGCTGGGGCTGATCGAGAACATGAGCTTCCACCTCTGCCCGGGGTGCGGCACCCGCGCCGACCTGTTCGGGCACGGTGGCGGTGCCGCCATGGCCCGCGAGATGGGGCTGCCGTTCCTGGGTGAGGTGCCGCTCTCGCGCGCCGTGCGCGAGGCCGGGGACCGCGGCCTGCCGATCGTGGCCGCCGATCCGTCGAGCCCGCAGGCCCGCGCGTTCCACGAGATCGCCGAGCGCGTGCTGGTGCAGCTCACCGAGACCGGACGTCGCGCCGCGACGCCGAGCGGCCTCAACGTTGTGTCGTGAGCTCGGGCGCGGGCTCCCGTAGCGACGCGAGCAGCACCACGACGACGCCGACGGTGATGGCACTGTCGGCGACGTTGAACATCGGCCAGCTCCACTCGCCGTAGTAGACGTGGGCGAAGTCGATGACCTCGCCATACCGGACCCGGCAGACGAAGTTACCGATCGCGCCACCCAGAATGCCGCCAAGCGCGGCGATCAGGCCCCAGCGATCGGCCGGCGTGGTGCGCAGGTAGGAGATCAGCGCGATGACGGCGACGACGGTCACCGTCAGGAACAACGGGACCCGCACCGCCTCCGGCGCGCCCGACAGCATCGAGAACGCGGCGCCCGAGTTGCGCACGTAGGTGAGCGCGACGCCGGGCAGGAGCGGGATGGTCTCGTTCAGCGTCATCAGGTGCTGCACCAGCTGCTTCGTGAGCTGATCGAGCACCAGCACCACCACCGCGACGCCGAGCGCCAGCCGGATGCGCGAATCGTTCAACAGGCTCATGCCACCACCCCCGCGCAGCGCTCGCACAGCGTCGGATGCGCCGCAGTCGTCCCGAGCGGGCGCACGTACCAGCAGCGCTCGCACTTGCCACCTTCGGCCCGCGACACGCGGACCCGCAGCCCCGGCAGCAGCGGGCTCGGCGGCGCGTCCTGCGCATCGAGCGAGACCGCGCCCGCCAGCAGCAGCGACGGCAGCTCGGCGGTGGGATCGGCGAGCAGCGCCGCCAGCTCGGCGTCGGCACCGAGCGCCACGTGCGCCTCCGACGACTGCTTCAGCGTGCCGGCCTGTCGCGCCTCCTCGAGCGCCTTCGATACCGCGCCACGCACCGCGACCAGCGTCTCGTAGCGCTTGGCGAGCGCGTCGTCGCGCCACGACTCGGGGGTCTCGCCGAAGCCAGCGAGGAAGACGCTCGGCTCCGCGATGGCAGGCATGTAGCGCCAGATCTCGTCGGCGGTGAAGGAGAGTACCGGCGCCATGAGCCGCACCATGGTCTCCAGGATGGCGTGCATCACCGTCTGCGTGGCGCGTCGCTCGGGTGCGTCGGGCCGCTCGCAGTAGAGCCGATCCTTGCGGACGTCGAGGTACGTCGCGCTCAGATCGACGCTGCAGAAGTTGTTGAGCGCGTGGTAGATGACGTGGAACTCGTAGTCGTCGTAGGCGGCACGGACCCGGCGCGACAACGCGTGCGTCTCGTGCAGCGCCCAACGCTCGAGCGCCGGCAGCCGATCGTAGGCCACGGCGTCGCGCGCGGGATCGAAGTCCCACAGATTGCTCAGCAGGAAGCGCGCCGTGTTGCGGATGCGACGGTACGCCTCGACGAGCTGGTTCAGGATCTCGTCGGAGACGCTGACGTCGCCGCGGTAGTCCTCGGCCGCCACCCAGAGCCGCAGCAGCTCGGCCCCGTGCTTCTTGATGACGTCGCCCGGCGCGACGGCATTGTCGCCCGACTTCGACATCTTCTTGCCGGCACCGTCGAGGATGAAGCCGTGCGTCAGTACGACGTCGTACGGCGCGCGCCCCGTCACCGCGACGCTCGTCAAGAGTGCCGAGTGGAACCAGCCGCGGTGCTGGTCGCTGCCCTCGAGGTAGATGTCGGCGTGGCCACCGAGCTCCGGACGCTGCTCGACGACGGCCTTCCAGCTCACGCCCGAGTCGAACCACACGTCGAGGATGTCCGTCTCGCGACGGAACGCGGTGCCGCCGCACTTGGCGCACGCGAGCCCCGGAGGCACGAGCTCCGCCACCGGGCGCGCGAACCATGCGTCGGCGCCTTCCGCGTCGAACAAGGCGGCAACGTGCTCACAGAGGCGTTCGCTGAAGTGCTCCGTCCCGCACGACTCGCAGAAGACCGCCACCACCGGCACGCCCCAGTCGCGCTGGCGCGAGATGCACCAGTCGGGACGGGTCGAGATCATGCCGTGAATGCGATCGCGTCCCCACTCCGGCACCCAGCGCACGCGGTCGATCTCGGCGAGCGCGCGCTCACGCAGCGCGGCGCGGTCCATGCCGATGAACCACTGCTCGGTGGCGCGGAAGACGATGGGGTTCTTGCACCGCCAGCAGTGCGGATAGCTGTGGTCGAAGTCGTGCGCCGCCAGCAGCGCGCCCACGCTGCGCAGGTGGTCGACGATGGCAGGGTTGGCGTCGAAGACGCGGACGCCCTGCCATTCCGGCACGACGTCGGTGAAGCGCCCGCGGTCGTCGACCGGCGCCAGTACTTCGAGCCCGTAGCGCAGGCCGGTCTGGTAGTCGTCCTGCCCGTGGCCGGGCGCGGTGTGCACGAGCCCCGTGCCGCTCTCGAGCGTGACGTAGTGCGCGAGGACGACCGGCACCTCGCGCTCCAGCCAGGGGTGGCGCACGCGCGCGTCGGCGATGTCCTTGCCGCGGAACCGTCGCAGCTCGCGCGGCGGATCGGCGAGCCGCATCGCCTTGGCGAGCGCCGGCACGAGTGCGGCAGCGACTACCAGCGTGCGATCGCCCACCGCCACTGCGACGTACTCGTGCTCGGGATGCACCGCGACGGCGAGGCTCGCCGGCAGCGTCCACGGGGTGGTCGTCCACGCCGCCGCGGCCACGCCATCGAGGCCGGCGAGGGCCTCGGGCAGGGGCGTCACGAACGGATATGCGACGTACACCGAGGGCGATTTGACGTCGGCGTACTCGACCTCGGCCTCGGCCAGCGCCGTCGCGCACGACCAGCACCACTGCACCGGCTTCTTGCCGCGGAACACGAGATCGGCGGCGATGCACTTGCCGAGCACCCGCACCTCTTCCGCCTCGTACGAGAAGTCCATGGTGAGGTAGGGACGCTTCCAGTCGCCGAGAATGCCGAGGCGCTCGAACTCGCTGCCCTGGATCTCGACGAAGCGGGCGGCGTAGTCGCGGCAGAGCTTCCGCACCTCGACCTTGGACATCGCCTCCTTCTTCGCGCGCCCGAGCTTCTTC
>DASYLJ010000133.1:0-35096 GCA_036009625.1 Binatia bacterium | reverse complement strand
ATGCGTTTCGGGTCGTAGCGGACTGGCTGGATCGGTACGACGCCGAGCGGCCGCACTCGGCGCTGGGCTATCGGACGCCGAAGGAGTATCGCGAGAAATTAGCGGCGTGAGCTGTACGGAATCGAGGGGGACACCACAGCGCGGCACGTCCCTGGCGACTGAGCTCGACGCCGCCCGACGGGTAGAGCAGATCCTCGGACATCGTCACCCGGATGCCGTTCTCGAGCTGCTGGATCTTCACCTGATCGGCGGCGATCTCCGATTGCAGCGACGCCTCGATGGCCTGCTGCTGCGCCAGCATCGAGTTGTAGGTCGACTGCATCACGCACCCACCGAGCGTGAGCGTCACCCCCGCGGCCAGAACACACCTCTTCAGAAAAACCATCGGCAATAATCCTCCGCGTGTCGAGATAGTCGGACCGGGTGCCGCGCGTCTTGCCCTTCCGCGCCAGCCGACCCGCCGCACGAAATGGCTTGACGGTACCGACGGCCGAGCGTTAACGCCGAGACGTCATGCGATTCCTGGTGCCGCTCCTGCTCGTCGCCCGCCTCGCCCTCGCCGACGACTCCTGCACCCTGCGCAGCCTCGCCGCACGCGCCGACCTCGCCGTCGGCGCGTCCTTCGTCGAGGGAAGCCATCGCCCCGAGTTCCGCGCCATCCTCGGCCGCGAGTTCGGCTCGACGACCATGCCCGCGTACTGGTCGACGACCGAGCCGCAGCCCGGCGTGTTCAACTTCGCGATCGCCGACGAGGCGGTCGCCGTCGCCGACAGCCTCGGCCTGCGGCTGCGCGGGCACCCGCTGGTCTGGGGCCGCCTAGCGCTGCCCGCCTGGGTGACAGCCATCACCGATCCTGCCGAGCTGCGCGCGCGCATGACGACGCACATCGAGACGGTCGTCGCCCGCTACGCCGGGCGCATCGCCCAGTGGGACGTCGTCAACGAGCCGCTCACGTTCGTCGGAACCCCCGGCACCACAGACGGCCTCGAGGACTACGTCTTCCACCGCCTGCTCGGGCCCGGCTACATCGCCGAGGCACTCGCCGCCGCGCATGCCGCCGATCCGACCGCGAAGCTCTACGTCAACGAGCTGCTCGCGCTGCAGCCGGGGCCGAAGCAGGATCGTCTGTTCCGTCTCGCGCAGGACCTGCTCGCCGCCGGCGCGCCGCTGCACGGCATCGGGTTCCAGGGCCACGTGACGCCACCCTTCGCACCGTCGTATCGACCCACACGTGCCGAGATGATCGCCACGTTCGAGCGCTTCGCCGGCCTGGGGCTCGAGGTCGAGATCACCGAGCTCGACGTCACGCTGCAGCCGCGATCGTCGTGCACGGTCGCGCTGCAGGGGGAGACCTATCGCGACGTCGTGGCGGCCTGCCTCGCCGTCCCGGCGTGCCACGGCATTACCGTATGGGGCCTCGGCGACGGCTTCACATGGATCAAGGATCTCTTCGGGGTCGACGGTGCGCCGCTGCCCTTCGACGAGGCGTGGCAGCCGAAGCCGGCATTCCTCGGGCTGCGCGCCGCCGTTCGCGATGTCGCATGCGCGGGTGGCAACTGCTCGGCCGCGTGCGAAGCGTTGCCGTCGCCGGAACGCCCGGCGGGATGCTGCGTCACGGCCGCGGACTGCGACGACGGCGACCCGTGCGCCGTCGAGTCGTGCGGCACCGACGCGGCGTGCGTCTCGCAACCGGTCGACGGCCACGCCGCGGTCGCCTGCGTCTGCGCACGCCCGGCCCCGACCTCGTGTGCAGTGGGCATTCCCGATCTCGTGGCGCGCCGGGTCGCGAAGGCCTGCGCGCGGATCGATCGCGCCGCCGACGCCGAGCCCGGGGTCGCCCGTCGTCATCTGATTCGCGCCGCCACCCAGCTCGGTCGCGCCGCGCGTATCGCGCTGCGACGGATCGACGACCACGCGTGTGGCGAGGCGCTCGCGAGCACGCTGGAAGACGGCCAGGCGCGCGCCCGCGCCGCCGCACACTAACCGAGTGCGTCGCGCACCTCGTCCTCGAGGGCCGTCACCAGGCGCGTGACCGAGAGGCCGAGCTCGCGCACCTCGCCGTCGGCGACGGCGTCGCAGGTGCGCTCCATGGTGAACAGCAGGAGCGCATCGCGCTCGCGCCGCGCGGGCGCCGCCGCGCCGCGCAACGCCGCCAGCAGCTCGAGCTGACGGCGGCGCTGCGCGCGATAGGCCGCGCGGACGGCCGCGTCGGTGGCGACGAGGGCACGCAGACTGGCACGCAGGCCCTTCCACCGTCGATGGTGCGCGAGCGTGAGCCGCACGATGCGCTCGGCGCGTTCGGGCGGCGCCACCGCCGAGCGCACGACGCGGTCGACCTGCGTCCACTCCGACGTCACCCAGGCCTCGTAGGCGGCCAGGAAGACGGCACGCTTGTCGACGAAGTGCTTGTAGAAGGTGGCGGGCGCGTAGCCGGCGGCGCGTGCGAGCCGGTTCGTGTCGGTGCCGTGATAGCCGTCGCGGTTGAACACCGTCGCCGCCGCAGCCACCAGACGCGCGCGCGTCGCCTCCGGCGTGCCCCGCGCCGGGCGCGGCGTAGCGGATCGTCTCGGCGGCATGCGCCCGCTCGTAGCACAGGTTGCGACGGCGTTCCCCATGGTGATATTTATATCACCAACGGAGGTGCCCCGATGCTCGAAGCCAACACCCGCCGCGCCGCGCTCGGCGCCACCGCGCCCTGCCAGCACCGCCTGGTCGACGGCGTCACGCTGGCTTACGACGACCGCGGCACCGGCCCGGCGGTCGTCTGTCTGCACGCCATCGGCCACGGCGCCAGCGACTTCCGCAGCCTCGGCGACGCGCTGGCGGCGCATCGTCGCGTGATCGCCGTCGACTGGCCCGACCACGGCAACTCCTCGTCCGACCACCAGCCCGCGAGCGCGGCGCGATACGAGGCGTTGCTGGCGCGGCTGCTCGATGCGCTCGCATTGGACGACGTCGTGCTCGTCGGCAACTCGATCGGCGGTGCGGCGGCGCTGCGCTACGCCGCCTCGCATCCAGACCGCGTGCGCGGCCTGGTGCTGGTGAATCCCGGCGGGCTCGACCCCGGCGACGGCGTGGCGCCGATCGCCATCGCCGCCATGGTCCGGTTCTTCGCTGCCGGCGCGAGCGGGGCACGATGGTTCCCGGCGGCCTTCGCCGCCTACTACCGCATGGTGCTCCCGGCGCGAGCCGCGGCGGCGCAGCGGGCGCGCATCGTCGCCGCGGGCACCGAGTCCGCCCGCGTGCTGGCCGACGCGTGGCGCAGCTTCGGCGAGCCGTCCGCGGACCTCCGAGCGCTCGTGCCGCAGGTGCGGTGCCCCGTCCTCGTCGCCTGGGCCGTGCGCGATCGCCTGAATCAGCTGCGGCGCTGCCGCCCGGCCATCGGCCGCTTCGCGAACGGCCGGCTCGAGACCTTCGCCGCAGGGCACGCGCCGCAGCTCGAGACACCGGAGGCGTTCACCGCGTCGCTGACGCGCTTCCTCGCGGAGCTACCCGCGTGGTAGTCGTTGCGCCGCAGGGCCCTCATGCCGGCCGATACGTCCCGAGAGGAGATCACCGCGCTGCTCATCGAGCGCGCGCGCGCCGGGCTCGGACTGAGCCTGCTCTCGATCTCCCTCTTCGCTCTCGCCGACCCGATCGTCTACCCCCACCTGCTGCGCCCGCTCTACACGGTGAAGGCGGTACAGATATCGAGCGCGCTCGTGGCGATGCTCCTAGTGCGACCCGGCGTCTCCCACGGCCGCGCCGTGGCGGTCGCCCTGGTGACGATCGGCATCCTCTGCATCACCACGGCGGCCTCCGGCATCGTCACCCACGACGCCGGCACGACGCCGGTCCTGCTCGTCGTCGTCACCATGGGCGCCGCCACGCTCCTGCCATGGGGCGTCGGACCGCAGCTCGTGTTGCAGATCATCGCCACCGCCAGCGTGGTGTGGAACGTCTACACCGTGGGTGGGGTCCCGGGGATAGCCTCGCTTCCGGTCGCGGTCGTCGTCGGATCGGTGGCGGCGCTCTACGCGGCGTACGCGTCGCAGCGATACCTGATCGAGCGGCGGCGCGCCGAGGAGGCGGAGGCCGAGCTCCGCGCCCGCCATCACCAGGCCGAGCTGGCGCACGCGGCCCGGCTGAGCACGCTCGGCGGCATGGCGGCGGGGCTGGCGCACGAGATCAACCAACCGCTCTCCGCCATCGTGAGCTACGCCCGCGGCTGCGCGCTGCGGCTCGAGTCGGGCGAAGCCTGTCCCGCCGATCTCCTCCCCGTGATCGACGAGATCTCCGGCCAGGCGCTGCGCGCCGGCGACGTGCTCCGCCGCATCCAGGAGTTCGTCCGTCACACCCAGCTACCGCGAACCCAGCTCGACCTGAACGTGGTCGTCCGCGAGGCCCTGCGCTTCGCCGAGGTCGAGGCCCGCCAGCAGGGCGTCACGCTCCGTCTGGAGCTCGCCCCGGACCCCATCCCCGTCGACGTCGACCGCATCCAGATCGAGCAGGTCGTCCTGAACCTCGTGCGCAACGGGTTCGAGGCCATGCCCGCCGGCCGAACGATCAGCCGCCAGCTCACCATCGCCACCGGACGCGGCCCGGACGACGCCGTCGAGGTGGTGGTGACCGACACCGGGCTCGGCATCTCGCCGAACATCGTGGGGCGCGTCTTCGACCCGTTCTTCACTACGCGGCGCGACGGCCTCGGCCTCGGGCTGTCGATCAGCCGGTCCATCGTCGAGTCGCACGGCGGCCGTCTGTGGACCATACCCAACCCGCCGCAGGGCACGATCTTCCGCTTCACGCTTCCGGCCGCGTCCCGGGAGGGGGCCACCGATGCCGCTTGAACCCACCGTCTTCGTCGTCGACGACGACCCCGCCATGCGGGACTCGCTGCGTTGGCTGCTCGAATCCGTCGGCCTCACCGTGCGCACGTATGCCACCGCCGCCCTCTTCCTCGCCGATCGCGACCCGAGCGTCCCCGGCTGCCTGATCCTCGACGTCCGCATGCCGGGCATGAGCGGCCTCGACCTCCAGGAGGAGCTCGGCCGGCGCGGAACCGATCTGCCCACCATCGTCGTCACCGGACACGCCGAGGTGCCGATGGCCGTGCGCGCCGTGAAAGCGGGCGCCATCGACTTCATCGAGAAGCCGTTCAGCGATCAGCTGCTCCTCGACCGGGTGCGTCAAGCAATCGAGATCGATCGCCAGGAGCGCGAGGCCCGCGAGCGTCGCGAGGAGGCTCGCCGGCGCGTGGGACACCTGACGCCGCGCGAGCGCGAGGTGCTCGATCTGGTGGTGGTGGGCAAGGCCAACAAGGAGATCGCCTCCGCGCTCGGCCTCAGCCCGAAGACCGTCGAGGTCCATCGCGCCCGGGTCATGGAGAAGATGGAAGTCGACTCGCTCGCCGACCTCATCCGGGTGGCACTGCAGGCCGGCTCCACTCCCCACTGACCCTAAGTATGGTGATGTACGGGAAAACCCGTACGATCATTGGGAATCGCCTGAATTGCCGAGGAAGGCCTGCCCGTGTGATGTGGGCATCCTCGACGGTGGTTCGAGGCTGAGAGCTTGCTAGCAAGATCGCATTCGACGTCCGACGCTCGCCACGCTTACGCGTACGTTGCCGACGAGCACGCCGACGCTGACGCCCCCGTCACCGATGTGGATGTCGACGTCGAGGCGGACACCGACGCCGATGAGCCCACGACCGAGCTCGGGCTCCTCGCGGAGGACGCCGAGCCGCTGCGCGATCCCGTCGTCGACGCCGAAACCGCCGTCGAGCTCGAGACGCCGGAGCCGAGCCTCCTCGGCGCGGATCCCGTCCGCCTCTACCTCCGTCAGGCGGGACGCACGCGTCTGCTGTCGCGCGAGGACGAGCTGCTGCTCGCGAGCGCCATCGAAGCCGCCGAGGCCGAGCGCACCCGCATCGTGCTGTGCGCGCCCGCATCGCTGCGCTGGGTCCTCGAGCTTCCCACGCAGCTGCGCTCGGGTGACGTCGCCCTGCGGCATCTGATCGGCGAGGACGATCCGGCCGTCGACACCGACACCGTGCGCCGCCAGGGCTTCCTGGCACAACTGGCGCGGGTGCGTCGCGTCCTGCGCGAGCGCGATGGCGCCGCGCCGCGTCGCGCGACCGCCATCGATGCACGCCTCGGCACGGCCGTCCTCGGGCTCGGCCTCGCTCGGACGCACGTCGATCGTCTGGCCGATGAGCTGCGTCAGACCGCGACGCAGGCCAGTCAGATCGTCGGGCGCATCGAGGCGCTCGAGAGCCTGGTGCCGCGGCCGCGGCGGGGACGACCCGGCGGCGGTCTCGGCCAGCGCAGCGACGACCGCGCTGCCGCGCAGGACGAGCTCCTGAGTGCCCGCCGGGCGCTCCGCCAGCTCGAGCAGCGAGAGACGCTGCGTGCGTCCGCGATGGCGACGCTGCTGACGCGGCTGGGCGATGCCGAGCAGCGCGCGTGCGCCGCGAAGCAGGAGATGGTCGAGGCCAACCTGCGGCTGGTGGTGTGGGTCGCCCGCCGCTACGTCAACCTCGGCCTGCAGCTGCTCGACCTGATCCAGGAAGGCAACATCGGCCTCATGCGCGCGGTCGACAAGTTCGACCACCGTCGCGGCCACCGCTTCTCGACCTACGCTACGTGGTGGATCCGGCAGGCCATCACGCGCGCCCTCGCCGACCAGGCGCGAACCATCCGGGTGCCGGTCTACCTCGGCGAGCTGATGAGCAACGTCACCAACGCGACGCGCGGCCTCGTGCAGCAGCTCGGGCGCGACCCGAGCCCCGAAGAGGTGGCGGCGCGCCTCGGTATCGAGGTCGCCGAGGTCACCTGGCTGCAGCGCATCGGCCACGAGCCGCTGTCGCTCGACGAGCCCGCCGGTCCCGGCGACGATCGCCAGCTCGGCGACTCGATCGAGGACAAGAACGCGCCCGGCCCGTCGGACATCGCCACGCAGAGCAGCGTGCACCGCGCCATCTCGCGCGTTCTGTCGACGCTGACGCCGCGCGAGGCGCAGGTGCTTCGCATGCGCTTCGGCATCGGCGAGCGGACGGATCACACGCTCGAGGAAGTCGGCGTCCGGTTCGCGGTCACGCGCGAGCGGATCCGTCAGATCGAGGCGCAGGCGTTGCGGAAGCTGCGGCATCGCAGCCGCGCGCATCTCCTGCGCGGCTTGGTCGACTGATCCGTCGGGTGGTTGGGCCGGGGGCGGAAGGTGCCGCCGGCTGCGCGCGGCACTCGCACGGCACCACTCCACCCCTTTTCCCCTCCGCGCGTGCTCCTGACGCTGCTCGCTCGGCGGCACCTTCCGCCCCCGGCCCAACCACCCGGCCGACCAGTCGTGGGTTATTCGTGAAGCATGCGGGGGTTGGCGATGCGGAGCTTCTCTACTGTCGTCTGACGGAGGTGCTCGCGCACTTCTGGGCTGTCGTCGAAGTCGCCCGCGCGGATCTTTTCGGAGAGGCGCAGCGTGAGGTCGCGAACCGTCGTGCGTAGCGCGGCCAGGCTCGTTGGGATTTCGCCGGCGTTCATGTTCGGTAGCGCAGCCAGGCGTGCCCACTCTGCAGCGAGCGATGGTTCCTCGTGCGTGAGCTCGCGTTCGATGATGTGCAGGACGTTGGCGGCCACCAGCGTGTGGAAGCGACGGCGACCCTCCAGGGTCGGCATGATGTCGTGTTCCAGGAAGTAGCGGACGGCGGCGAGGAGCTCCTGGGCGGTGGGGCGGTCCTGCATGGTCACTCCACCAGGTCGAGGAGCTCGAGCTCAGTTTCGACCGTGCGGCGGCCGAGGCTCGCCAGCTCGACGTTCTGGACGCCGCCGAGGAACGTCTGCGCCTGCATGATGCAGATGATCGCCCACTTGAGGTTGCCGAACACCTCCCACCAGCGCGCGACGGCGGGATCGACGCGACCGCCGCCAGCGCGCTCGTAGGCAGACCAGAAGCGCTCGCGATCGCACAGGCCGCCGACGGGCTTGTCGTCGATGCCGAAGCGCCAGGCCCGCACGCAGAGCCAGCCGATGTCCTCCATCGGGTCGCCGACGTGCGTCAGCTCCCAGTCGATCACGGCACGCAGGCCCTCGGAACCGACGATGACGTTGCCGATGCGGTAGTCGCCGTGCACCACGGCGGGCGTGGCCGGCCCGGGGAGGCGACGTCCGAGCCATCGGATCGCCAGCTCGAGGACGGGATGCGGGTCGGGCGCCATGCCGTGCAGGATGTCGGCATAGCGCGCCAGCTCCTGTGCCGCTGGCACGACGTCGGGTCGGGGCAGCGCTCCGAGCGAGGCCGCATCCGGGTCCATGCGATGGATACGGACCAACGCCGCGGCGAGTTGCTCGGGCAGGACGTCGCGCGCGGCGGCGAACGCGTCGTCACGCAGCAGACGACGCGCGATGGTCTCGCCTTCGACGAACGCCATGACGAAACCGGACGACCCGAATGTCTTCGGATCTTCGCACCAGCGTACCGCGGGGACGGGGACGCCGGCGGCCGACGCCGCCTCGAGCAGCGCGACTTCCGTCTCACGACTCGACTCGATGACGTGACCGGCGGGATCGCGGCGCAGCACCAGCGGCTCGTTCGGCGTGCCGGGTCGCGCGACGACGAAGTGCCATATCTCGCGCGAGGCGCCGCCGGGCAGACGCCGCAGCCCCTCCACCGTCGCGTCGGCACCGAGACGGGCACGAACGCTCGCGGTGAGCTGCTCGTGCAGGTCAGCCGACGTGGTCGAGGTACTCCGACCAGCCGTAGCCGGTCCGATCGCCCCAGCGCCATTCGGTGAGGCCCTCGGCGATGCGCGTCGTCACGCCATTGCGACGGTTGCGCAACGGCACCATCGCGAGCACGCGACCGCTCACCTCTTCGACCGGCCCACGGTCGACGGGATGCAGTCGCACGCGCAAGGCACGATGGAGCTGCTGCTCGGGGTCGTTCTCGGTCTCGACGTCGACCTGCCCGATGGCGCGCGGTTTCTCGCCGGGGCGGAAGAGGTAACCCGCCTGAGCCACCCGACCGTCGCGCTGCACGGTACGCGCCGCGGCGATGCCGGCGTCGGCACCGAAGTTCATCGTCAGCCACCGGTAGTGGTCGGGCGCCTGCCAGAAGCGCGGCCCCCACGAGCGATCGCGCAGGCCGTAGCCATCGATCTCCCACGTGCGGTCACCGACCCGGACACGCCCGACCGCATGCCCGTGCTGCTCGAGATGGCCGCGCGCGAACTCCTGCCCGGATCGCTCGACGGGCGCGCTCACCCATTCGCCGTCGCGCTGCGTGCGCGGCTCGCCGCCGTGCGGGGTCGACACCGCCGAGTACGTCAGCTCGACCTGCGCCGGGACGTGCGGATTCTGCGTGAACGCCGCCTTCGGGTCGAGCAGGTCGAGCGGACGCGCCATCACGCAGGCCATGCCGTCGTAGCGGATGACGTGCTCGTGCATCGGCGTGCGCACCTCGAAGCGCATGCCCGCGCCGTCGAAGCGTTCGTTGTTCGGTATCTTCGGGCGCGCGTACATGAACGCGGCCGTGCCGTCGGGCAGGTACAGGCACAGCGTCATCTCGGCGTAGCCCTCGTTGGGCCGATTGCCGAGCCGCACGAACCCGCCGAGCCGCTGCGTCGGATCGTAGAAGTTGTAGTACGCGCTCTCGTTGTAGTTCTCTTCGCCGGTGTTGGTGTGCATCAGGTCGTCGGCGTCGAGACATATCCAGCGAACGTCACCCATCGTCGGCTCCTATCTGGGAAACGCGTCGGCGACGCCGCCGTCGACCGGGAGCGTGGCGCCCGTGGTGGGCGTCTGGTTGGTGGCGAAGAAGACCACCGCGTTGCCGACGTGCTCGGCGGTGACGGCGGCGCGCAGCAGGTTGCGCTGGCGGTAGTAGTCCTGCAGCCCCGCCGGATCCATGCCGCGCGACTTGGCGCGCGCCGGTCCCACCTCCTGCCACAGCCCGGACGGACGGCTCGGGTCGCCGAACACCGCGTCGGCGTTGATCATGTTGACGCGAATGCCTGCGGCGGCGAGCTCCATGGCCGCCACCTTGCCGAGCTGGTGCGCGCCCGCCTTCGACGCACTGTAGGCGCCGAACTCGGCGCCGGGCGCGAACACGTTCTTCGACGAGTTGACGATGACGTTGCCGCCAGTCCCCTGCCGGCGCATGAGGCGCGCCCCCTCGCGCAGGACGAGGAAGTAGCCGGTGAGGTTGACGTCGAGCACGCGGCGGAACGCCTGCGGATCGAGGGCTTCGATGGTGCTGACGTGCGCCACGCCGGCGTTCAGCACCAGCACGTCGAGGCCACCGAAGTGCCGGCACGCCTCGGCCATGCCCGCCGCCACCGAGTCCTCGTCGGTGACGTCCATGCCGATGCCGACGACGACGCCGCGGTGCTTCGGATCGAGGCTCGCGCACGCCGTCTGCAGCCGCTCGCGATCGAGGTCGGTGAGGACGACGTGCGCCCCCGCGGCGACCAGCTGCTTGCAGATGCCGAACCCGATGGCACCCGCCGCGCCGGTGACGAGCGCCACCTGCCCCGCCATGGGCGGCTCCTTCGCCTTGCCGAGCTTCGCCTGCTCGAGGCTCCAGTACTCCATGTCGAACAGGTCGGCGTCCGCCAGCGCGGTGTAGCGGCCGACGTCGTTGGCGCGCGCCTTCGCGCGCAGCGTGTGCTCGGTGATGTCGGCGGCGATGCGGGCGTCGACCATCGTGCGCCCGACGCCGAAGAGGCCGATGCCCGGGGCGAGGACGACGCGCGGCGTGGAGTCGAGCTTCGACACGGCACCGCGCGCACGGGTGCGGTTGGTCTCGAAGTAGGCGTCGTAGGTCTCGCGGAAGCCGCGCACGGCGGCGAACACGCGCTCGCGCAGCGCGGCCTCGTCGTCGAACGGCAGCGGGCTCTCGAGAAACAACGACGGCCCCTTGGTGCGGATCACGTGGTCGGGCGTGAGCGGTCCGGCAGCCGCGAGTGTCGCCGCGTCGGGACGCGCCAGCAGCGCCAGCGCCTCGTCGGTGGCGCGATGATCGAGGACCATGCGGCGCCAGGGCAGATCGGCGTTCTCCGTGGCGTCTGCGAGTGCACTGCGGAGCAGGGGTGCGAGACGTGCCGCGTCGGCGTTCGCCCGCTCGATGCCACCGGCCACGCTTACCCGCGTCGCCGCCTTGGCGCGCTTGGCGACGAACTTCTCGGCGCGGTCGACGGCGGCGATCATGCGCTCGTAAGCCGTGCGCGCGTCGTCGGCGAACGTGAACAGGCCGTGGTTCAGGAGCACCAGGCCCTCGACGGCGGCGTCGCGCTCGAAGACCTCGGCCGCGAGCTTGGCGAGCGCGAAGCCGGGCATGACGTACGGCACCACGCCCCAGCGCGGCCCGAACGCCTCGCGCACCAGCGCCGCCTGCTCCTCGGCCGACTGGTTCGTCACCACGAGCGCGATGTCGGCGTGGGTGTGGTCGATGAACCGATGCGGCAGGAAGGCGTGCAGCAGCGTCTCGACCGACGGGTTCGGCGCGCCGGCGTCGAAGAGGTGGGTGCGCAGCTGATTCACCATCTCCTCATCGGACAGCTCGCCCAACCCGCGCAGCCGCCGCAGGTGCGTCAGGTCGACGGCGGGCAGCCCGGGCGGCTCGATGGCGTCGAGGTCCCAGCCGCTGCCCTTCACGAAGAGTGCCTCGACCTGATCGCCGAGGAGCGTCGTCACGGTGCCCTTGAGCGACGTGTTGCCGCCGCCGTGCATGACGAGGTCGGGGTCACGCCCGATCAGCCGCGACGTGTACACCCGCAGCGCCAGGTCGTCGCCCCAGCGCTTCGCCAGACGATCCACGTACTCCGCAGCTTCCCGATCCGACCACCGACTCTCCATGGGGAATCGAGAGTAGGCGTGCTTGCAGCGGCTTTTCAAGCTGCGCTAGGACCACGCACCATGTCAGCCCTCACTGCCGACGACCGCCTCGCCATCATCGACCTCCTCGCACGCTACTGCCGCTGCATCGACCAGAAGCGCTGGGACGAGCTGCCCACCCTGTTCACCGACGACTGCGCCGTCGACTTCGGCAAGGTCATGGGGACGCACGAGGGCAAGGACGGCGTCGCCAACATGGCGCGCATGATCGGCAGCACCGGCCTGATGATGCGGCACTACTCGACGAACGTCATCATCGAGGGCGACGCGGAGCGGGTGCAGGTCGACTCGTACGTGCTGGCCTACACCGGCACCGCCCCCGGGAGCCTGATGGCCACCACCGGGCGCTACGAGGACGAGATGGTGAAGCGGGACGGCCGCTGGCTGCTGCGACGCCGTCGCGGCGTCATCGAGATGCCCGGCTCCTGACTACGCGATCGGTCGCTCGTCGAAACGCAGGCCCTCGACGGTCACGAAGTCCAGGCCGGCGACGCGCCGGCGCATGGCGACGACGCCGTCCGGCGCGCCAACCACACGCCCTGAGGCGCGGAAGGTGTACTCGTGCACCTGCGCACGCAGCTCCACGCCCTGACCCGCCGGATCGATCTCCTCCTCGTCCACCTCCACCAGCAGCACCCCGGGCCCAAGGTCCGCGAACGTGGCGCGTATCTTCGCCGCCGCCTCGCGCGACGGTGTCTCGGCGCGCCAGCCGAAGCTCACCGACTCGATCAGGGCGTGATGCGTGACGTGCAGGCCGACGGCTGCCCCGTGGGACTCGAGGGCCGTCGCCACCGTTCCCGGCGCCAGCACGGTGCTGTGTCCCTTGCCGACGAGGGCACGGAGCCGCTCCCCGACCGTCGCAGCCTCCAGCTCCCCGTCGACGAAGGCGGGGACCGCGGGATCGATACCGTGCCCGACGGCGAACCCGATGACGAACGCATGGGTGGCGTTGCGGTTCCCATCGACGACGATCATGTGCCATTCGTTCATGTGCGACTCCTCACGTGAAGAACAGCCAGCCGACGACGACGAACGTCGTGACCAGCACGGGCAGGCTGTAGCGCAGGATGTACCCGAAGAAGGACGGCATGCTGACGCCGGCCTCTTCCGCGATCGACTTCACCATGAAGTTCGGGGCGTTGCCGATGTAGGTGTTCGCGCCCATGAACACCGACCCGGCGGACACGGCGGCGAGGTAGCTCGGATGCTCGGCGATGAGGCGCGGGATGGCGACGGACTCGTGGACGCCGGGATAGAGGCGGCCGAGCGCCGTCGACAGGAACGCCAGATACGTGGGCGCATTGTCGAGGAACGACGACAGCGTGCCGCTGGCCCAGAAGAAGTGCACGGGGTCGCGCACGACACGTACGAGACCGGCCATCGCCCCCGCCTCGCCCACGCGCAGCATCGCCAGCGCCGGGATGATCGTGACGAAGATGCCGGCGAACAGGATCGCCACCTCGCGGATCGGCGACCATGAGTATTCGTTGGCCTCGCGCACGGCCGTCGACGTCGTGCTCCAGGACACCGCCAGGAGCACCAGCATGACGGCGTCGCGCACCAGATTGCCCACCCGCTGGTGGACGCCGAGCACCATCACCTCCGGGCCCGGCCAGACGCCGGAGGCGATGACCGTCACGACGACGACGGCGAGCAGCAGCAGGTTGTGCGCACCGTCGAGACCCAGGGGCTGGCGCGGCGCATCGCTCGCGGCACGCACCTGCGCGTCCTCGCGACGCCACAGGCGCAGGTCGATCATCAGGTAGAGGGCGAGTACCCACGTGGCGGTGAACAGCATCTCGGGCAGCAGCGCGAGCGTCCAGAAGAACGGTACGCCGTGCAGGAAGCCCAGGAACAACGGTGGATCACCGAGCGGCGTCAGCGCCCCACCGATGTTCGACACCAGGAAGATGAAGAAGACCACCGTGTGCTCGCGATGGCGGCGCGCGCGATTCGCCCGCAATAACGGCCGGATCATCACCATCGACGCACCCGTGGTCCCGACGACCGACGCCAGCACGATGCCCACCGCCATCAACGCGGCGTTGACCCCGGGCGAGCCACGCAGCGTCCCACGCACGAAGATGCCGCCCCCGAGTGTGAACAGCGTCGCGATGAGGATGACGAACGGCACGTAGTCGACGATCGCGACGTGTGCCAGCTCGTGCCAGGCGGGGCCACCGAACTCGACGACGAACGGCACCGCGAACACCAGCGCCCATGCGGCCGAAACCTTGGCGAAATGATGATGCCAGAAGGTCGGCATCAGGAGGGGCATGACCGCGATCGACAGCAGGATGCCGGCGAACGGCAGGGCGCTCCAGACCGGCAGCAGGGTACCGAGGTCGGTCAGGGTTCCTTCGGGCACGCAGCCTCCTTCGACGAAGCGGGTCACCGCCTCGCCCGATTCTCCCCCCCGGGACGACTCGGACCGGCCCGTCATTACGTGGACGACGAGCGGTGCGTCAAGGACGACCAGCCGCTGCGCGTCGCCTTGTGATCCGGACCGCGCCTTTGGTAGACGAACGATCGTTCGATCGTCACCCCGAAGGAGTCCCCCGTGAATCTCAGCTACAGCGCCGAGTACGAGCAGTTCCGCGCCGAGGTGCGCGACTTCCTGGCCAAGAACTGGAGCGCCGAGGACGCCGCCGCCGGCCCCGACACCGACAGCGTCGCCGCCATGACGGGCGCCTTCGTCCGCACCGACGAGCGGGCCACCGCGTTCCGGCAGGCGGCCATCGATCGCGGCTATCTCTACCGGCACGTGCCACGGAAGTACGGCGGCTCCGAGCAGGCGTCCGATCCGCTCAAGGCCACCATCATCGCCGAGGAGTGGAAGCGCTCGAAGGCGCCGTTCGAGATCATGGGCCAGGGCCCGAGCATGCTCGTCCCGACGCTCATCGAGCACGGCACCGATGAGCAGCGCGACACGCTGATCAAGGCCACCCTGCTCGGCCACATCAAGTGGTGCCAGGGCTACAGCGAGCCGAATGCCGGCAGCGACCTCGCATCGCTGCGCACCCGCGGCGTCCTCGACGGCGACCACTGGGTGGTGAACGGCCAGAAGATCTGGACGTCGAACGCCAAGGAAGCGCAGTGGATGTTCGCGCTCGTGCGCACCGAGCCGGAAGCGCCCAAGCACGACGGCATCAGCTACCTGCTGATCGAGATGAACACGCCGGGCATCGACGTGCGCCCGCTGCGGCAGATGACCGGCGACTCCGACTTCAGCGAGGTGTTCCTCGAGAACGTCCGCGTCCCGGCGAAGAACATCGTCGGCAAGCGGGGTCAGGGCTGGATCGTCAGTCGCTCGACGCTGAAGCACGAGCGCGCGCTGATCGGCAACGCCAGCCTGCAGCGCCGCACCTTCGACGGCCTCGTCATGATGGCGCAGGCGATCGAGCACCACGGCAAGCCGGCCATCAAGGATCCCGTCATCCGCCATCGCCTCCTCGAGCTCGAGGCGCGGCTGCTGGCGGCCGAGCTGCACGGCTACCGGCTGCTCACCGCCAGCGCGCGCAACGAGGACACCGGCATCGCCGGCATGGTGCCGAAGCTCTACAGCACGCAGCTCGCGTACGACATCTCCAAGCTGGCGATGGACGTGATGGGCGCCGGCGGCCTCCTCGCCCAGGGCGAGCCGGCCGCGCCCGCGATGGGCATGTTCGGCACGGCATACATGTGGTCCCTCGGCATCCTGATCGCCGGCGGTGCCGCCAACATCCAGCGCAACATCATCGCAGAGCGCGGCCTCGGCATGCCGCGCGACGCACGAAAGTAGACGATCGATGGATTTCGGGCTGTCGCAGGACCAGGTCATGCTGAAGGACACCATCCGCCGTTGGCTCGAGGCCGAGTGCCCGACCACGCGCGTTCGCAGCATCATGGAGAGCGAGACTGGGCACGACCCCGCCCTGTGGCGCGGCCTCGCCGAGCTCGGAGTCACCGGGCTGCAGGTGCCGCCGGCGTTCGGCGGCTCGGGCCTCGAGCTGCTCGACGTCGCGCTCGCCGCCGAGGAGATGGGCGCCGCGTGCACGCCGGGGCCGTTCCTGGCCTCGGCCATGGCCACCGCGGCGTTGCTCGCGTCGAACGACGCCGAGGCGCACCAGCGCTGGCTGCCCGGCATCGCCAGCGGCGAGGTCATCGCAACGCTGGCACTCGGCGAGGCGCAGGAGGTGTGGGACGCCGACGAGCTCACCGTCACCGCGACCGACGCCACGTTGACGGGCGAGAAGCCGCTGGTGCCGTACGGTGCCCTGGCTGACCTCATCGTCGTCGCGGCGAAGGACGCCTCGGGCCCCGGGCTGTGGCTCGTGGAGCGTGGCGCCGCCGGGCTCACGACGACGCCGCTGCAGGGCACCGACATGACCCGGCGCGTGGCGTCGGTGTCGTTCGCGAAGACGCCGGCGGTGAAGATCGCGTCCGGGCGTGCCGCCATCGATCGCGCGCGCGACGCGGGCCTCGTGCTGCTCGCGGCCGACGCCCACGGTGGCTCGGCGCGCTGCATCGACATGACGACCAAGTACGCGCTCACCCGCGAGCAGTTCGGTCAGCCGATCGGCGCCTTCCAGGCCGTCAAGCATCAGCTCGCCGACATGGTCACCGAGCTCGAGCCCGGCACGTCGCTGTGGTGGTACGCGGCCCACGCCTGGGACCAGATTCCCGACAAGGCCGAACGCCATGCGGCGCTCGCGAAGGCGCACACGACCGACCTCTACGATCGCGTGACGCGGGTCTCTACCGAGCTGCACGGCGGCATCGGCTTCACCTGGGAGTACGACCTGCACCTCTGGTTCCGTCGCGCCATCTTCGACCGCTCCTACCTCGGCTCGGCGGCCACGAACCGCCTGCGCGCTGCGGATCTCGCCGGCTGGTAGAGCCGGCCCGGGCTACGGCTCGGGTCGGATGTCCCACGTGACCGGCATGCGCGGGTCGGGGGTGTAGCTGCAGAAGGTGCCGGTGCGAACCGTCGCCTCGAGGTGCTGGCCGAGGGTGGGGTGGTCGACCGCGATCTTCTCGATGACCCGGCCGATGGCGCGCGTGATGTTGAGCCGTGCGCGCTCGCTGGCCGACGCCGCGCGCCGGCTCCGGCCGCCCAGCCCGACGCCGCGCGACAGCTCGCGCGAGAGGAACTCGATCTCGCGCTCGGCACGCAGGGCGCGATCGTCGTCGTCGGCACGACGTGCCTCCGCGACCTCGGCCCCGAGGTCGTCGAGGCGACGCGCGTAGGCGGCGCGCGCCGCCGAATCGAGCAGCTCGCCGGCATCGCCGCGGTCGGCGATCGGTGTGGTGTCGGGCGAGGCATCGCCGCCGCCGGCGAGATCGAGCGCATGCAGCTCGTGGCCGGGATGCCGCAGCAGCGTCGCGAGGTGATGGATCCCCTTCGTGTCCTTCAGGCGCACCGCCTGATCGCCGAAGCGGATCGTCCAGTACTCGCCCTCGCGCTGCATGGCGGCGCGGACGGCGTCGGCCGACGGCCGGACGGGCGGTGCCGTCGTGGCGAAGCGAGCCCGCAGCCGCGTCATGCCGAGCGCCTCGGCCGTCGCGCGCGCGTCCGCCAGCAACGCCGCCGCGCGCGCAGCATCTCCCGGGGCGTTGCGCGTCACCAGCATGCGGCCCAGCTCGGCTTGGGTGTGTGCGCCGAGCGCCGGCGCTCCCATCTGCGCATGGACCGCCAGCGCGACCTCGTGGTGCGCGATTGCCTCGTCGAGGCGGCCCATGGTGGCAGCGAGCAGGCCGAGGTGGCGCTCGACCGACCCGAGGCATCCCACCACCCACGTCGAGACCACCGCGCAGCGCCGCGCGAACGGCTGCAGCAGTGGCTCGAGCATCGCGGCGCGCTCGGTGTCGCCGAGCCGGTGCACGGTCTCGGCGAGGACCGCGAGGGTCGGCACGAGGTCGACGGTGCGCGGGACATCCGTGAAGCCGCGCACCGCCAGCGCGTCGAGCGTCGCGCGTGCGGCAGCGTCGCGCCCCGCTTCGACCTGGAGGAGCGCCAGCCAGCTCGCCCACGTGGCGCGTGCCGGCGACTCGTCGGCGTACGCCGCGAGCGACGCTTCGAGGTGCTCGCTACCGCCACCGACCTCGCGCAGGTGCATCGCACGCTGGAGGCAGAACGTCTGCGCGATGGACGGATCCTGCGCGTCGCGCCGGAGTGCCATGGCCTCGGCCGCCTGGTGGTGCGCGTCGTCGAAGCGGCCCGCGAGCTGCGCCAGCGTCGCGCGCAGGACACCCACGTGCCAGCGCGCGGCCGGCAGGTGCCAGTCGTCCGCCAGTTGCGCGAAATGCTCGGTGTGACGCTCGGCGGACACCACCTCGGCCAGCTCCAGCAGATCGAGCACGCGCGTGACGTGGCCGCGCATGACCGAATGGCGCAGCAGCGTGTCGACGGGCATCGCGAGCGCCTCGTCGGCCAGCGCCAGCCGCTCGGTCGGATCGCCGGGACCGAGCAGCGTCAGGTGCCGCATCAACAGTGCACCCGCGATGGCGTTGGTGTCACCGAGCCGGCGCGCGAGCACGAGCGTCTCGTCGGCGAGCGCGGCACAGCGCTCGTGGCGATCCGTGAAGTAGAGGATCGACGCCAGCGACATCAGCAGGAAGGGCCGGAACGGATTGCCGTCACCGTCACACGCCGCCAGCGCCTGCTCGACGATGCCGAGCATCTCCGCATCGACGCGGCCCGAGAAGCCACCGGCCTGCTGCAGACCGATGGCGCTACGAATGAGCCCGCCGACGTTGCCCGACGCCTGCGAGCGCCGGGCCGCCTCGCGGAACACGGTACGCGCCCGCGCGCTGTCGGAGGCGCGCCACGCCGACAGGCCGAGCATCAACAGAAGCTCGATGCGCCGCACGTCGTCGGGTGGAGCGAGCGCCAGCAGCTCGAGCGCGTGCTCGACGTGGCCGATCGCCTCCTCGTGCGCCACCAGCCGCTCCGCGCGCTCCGCCGCGGCGACGGCGTAGTCGATGGCCGTCAGCGCGTCGCCGAGCGGGGCTGCGTGGTAGAAGTGGTGCGCCAGCTCGGCGAGCGGCGCATCGATGCCGCCGTGGTGCGTGGCCGCGAGCGCCTGCGCCACCTGTCGATGCAGATTCGCCCGCATCATCGCGGTGAGGTCGTCGTAGAGCGTCTGGCGGATCAGGGCGTGGGCGAAACGGAAGCGTCCGAGGACACCCGGGGTCTCGTCCACCAGATGCGCGTTCGATGCGTCCGCCAGGCGCTCGAGCAGCTTGCCCATGGGCAGATCGACCACGGTGCGAAGCAGACCCAGGTCGAAGTCGCGGCCGATGACCGCCGCCACGGAGAGGAGCCGACGGTCGTCGATCGACAGCGGCTCGAGTCGACGACGGACGGTGGCGCGCACCTCCTCGGGGAGCGTGATCGGACCCGTGCCACGCGCGGCGTCGACGAGGCCGCCTTCGGCGCGCAGCACGCGCACCAACTCGCCGGTGAAGAAGGGATTGCCCTCGGCGGTGCGGTGGATCGCGGCCACCAGCCCGTCGGGCGGCGTCACGCCAGCGGTCGCGCGCACGAACGCCTCCACCTGCGCCGCATCGAGGCCACGCAGCGCGAGGCGCTGGCTCAGCCGACCGATCGCGTCGAGCCGGCCGGGAACGCGCGCCATCTCGACGTCGCGGAACGTCGCCACCAGGAGGAGCGACATGGCGCGCACCTCGCCGGCGACGAAGCCGAGCAGCTGCACCGACGCGGCATCGGCCCAGTGCAGGTCGTCGAGCACCACCACGAGGGGCGCATGCGCCGCCGCCCGGCGCAGGAAGGTCGCCACCGCGTCGAAGAGAAGGAAGCGCGCCTGATCGGGATCGTCGACCACGGGTGCAAGCCGCGCGGGCAGGTGGGCGCGCACCGCCGGCACCAGCTCGGCCAATCCCCCATCGCCGACGCGGAGGACGTCGCGCACGGTGTCGGCGTCGTGGCGCTCGATCCAGGCGCTGATCACCTGTGCCCAGGGCCAGTAGGCCGGCGCCCCCTCGTGCTCGGGACAGCGGCCCCACAGGACCTGCGATGCGGGCAGTTGCGCGCGCGCCACCAGCTCCTCGACGGTGCGCGTCTTCCCGATGCCGGGATCACCGGCCAGCGCCAGCACACGCCCGTGTCCCGCCGTCGCCTCGCGCAGCCAGCCCTCGAGCTGGGCGAGCTCGGTGTCTCGCCCGACGAAGCCCGAGGTGCCGCTCGCGGGATCCACCGTCGCTACGAGAGCGTGCCGCCGTCGATGCGCACGTCCTCACCCGTGATGAAGGCGCCGTCCTCCGACGCCAGCATGGCAATGACGCCGGCGACGTGCTCGGGACGACCGCTGCCCATGGGGGACATCACCCGGCGCAGCAGCTTCGGATTCGCGCCCTCGGGCAGCGCGAACGCATTGTGGATGGGCGTCGTGATGTCGCCCGGGCAGACGGCATTCACGCGCACGCCCTGCTTCACGTAGTCGATGGCGAGCGTGCGCGTCAGCGCCAGGACCGCACCCTTCGTCGCCGAGTACGCCGCCGCCCACGGCTGCCCCGACAGCGCCGCGGTGGACGAGACGTTGACGATGTTGCCGCGCGACGCCAGCAGATGCGGCAGCGCCGCGCGGCACATGAAGAAGGTGCCGTTGACGTTGACGGCCATGAGACGGTTCCAGTCGGCGGTCCGGATCTCGTGTGCGTGGTCGAAGCGCAGGATGCCGGCCACGTTGCAGAGGACGTCGAGCTTGCCGAAGCGCTCGACGCAGGCGGCGACGGCGGCATCGACCTGGGCATCGTCGCTGACGTCGCACAGCCGCCACTCGGCGGTGGCGCCGAGGGCACGCAGATCGTTCACCAGCTGCGTCACGGCCTCCTGCTGCACGTCCACACAGAACAGGGAGGCGCCCTCGGTGGCCAGGCGCTCCGAGGTGGCGCGCCCGATGCCCGAGGCTGCGCCGGTGACGAGGACCACACGATCGTCGAATCGTCTCATGCGGGCACTGTTCTGCGCGACGAGCGGGGACCGCGTCAAACCCTGGCGCGTCCAGCGTGCGCGCTCTATGACGGCCCGATGCAGGACATCCACCCGAGGGCATGGGTCGCCCCGACGGCGCAGCTCTATGGCAGGGTCCAGGTCTCGGCCGACGCCTCGATCTGGCACAACGCCGTCATCCGCGCCGAGTGCCACGACGTCCGCATCGGTCGCATGTCGAACATCCAGGACTTCGTGATGATCCACGTGTCGTACGAATGCGGCACCGTCGTCGGCGAGTTCTGCTCGGTGGCGCACCACACGACGCTGCACGGGTGCATCGTCGAGGACCACTGCCTCGTCGGTATCGGCGCCACCATCATGGATCGCGCCGTCATCGGGCGCGGGTCGATCGTCGCGGGCGGCGCGTTCGTCAAGGAGGGCTCGGTGTTCCCGCCGGGATCGATCATCACGGGCATGCCGGCGAAGGTGATCCGCGAGCGCGACATGGCGCGCGACAACCGGCTCAACGCGTGGCTGTACCACCGCAACGCCGACCACTATCGGCGCGGCCTGCATCGCGCGTGGGACGGCCCCGAGTTCGACGCCTGGCTGGCGGAGACGACCGCACGCGTGGCGCGCGACGGGGACCTCTAGCTAGCGGCGATGACGGACGCACGACGGGGCCATCGCGTGGGCGTGGCGTCTCGTCGTGCGTCCGCGGCCGTCGGCTCAGTGCTTCGGCGCCGTGCCGTCGGCCGGCTTCGCCGGCTTCGCGGCCGCGTCGAGGCAGTTGCGCACCGTCTCGACGTCGGTGTTCGTCTTCTTGGCGAGCTCGTCGGCGCTGATGCCGCCACCACTCTCCTCGGCCGCGGCGACGATCTTCTCGCAGCCCTTCGACTCGGCACGAACGCCCGACACCCCGATCACCGTCAGCGCGGCGACCATCGTCATCCCCGTCACGATACGTCCGGTCATACGTCCCCCTTTGATCGCTCCTCGCATACGACTCCGTCACGTACAAGCATTGCGGTGGCCATCGCGAGTACGCTGCGCTAGGCACGTCGTCGTGTCGACGCTGACGACGCTCCGTCGCGCCATCTCGGGCGCGCTCGCCACGATCGTGTTGGGCTCGGTCATGGGTACGCATGCCGGCGAGCCGCCGGCCGACGGTCCGCTCTTCCCCGCGCCGTCACGCGACCGGTCCGGCTACATCGACCGCAGCGGCCGCATGGTCATCTCGCCCCAGTGGGACGACGCAGCGCCGTTCGCAGACGGGCTCGCGGCGGTCGGAACGCGGCAGGTCGAGACCGACGGCGGCGTGTCGCGAACGGTGTCGCGTCAGGGATGGATCGATCGCAGCGGTCACGTCGTCATCCCGCTGCGCTGGGACGATGCCGGCGCCTTCAGCGAGGGACGCGCGCGGGTGAAGGAAGGCGACCGCTTCGGCTTCGTCGACCGCACCGGCGCCGTGGTGGTGCCGCCACAGTACGACGACGCCGCGCCGTTCGCCGACGGGCTCGCGGCGGTGAAACGCGACGGCAAGACCGGCTTCATCGATCCCGCGGGCACGGTCGTGATCCCCTTCCGCTACATGCGGGCCGCCTGGATCGCGAGCTTCCACGACGGCCGCGCCTGCGCCTTCGACGGCGACTGGGAGAACGATCGCGCCGGCTTCATCGACCGCACCGGCGCGATGGTGATTCCGGCACAGTATGCGTGGGCGCAACCGTTCTCGGAGGGGCTGGCACTGGTCCGCACCACGCTGGACGCGCCCATCCGCGTCATCGATCGCGACGGTCGCACCGTGATCGAGACCGGCGGGACCGATGCGCTGTCGTTCAACGAGGGTCTGGCGGCGGTCGAGACCGCGGCGGGATGGACGTACATCGATCGCAGCGGAAAGACGGTGATCGGCCCGTTGCGGTATCGTCACGTCGGCGTCTTCGTCGATGGGCGCGCCGGCGTGTGTCGCGGCAGCGCGTGGGGTTTCATCGACCGCACCGGTCGCGAGGTGATCCCGACGACGTGGACGGGCATCGCGCGCTTCCAGGACGGCCTTGCGCGCATGGAATCGGGCAGCCTGTTCGGCGGGCTGCGGGTCGCCTACATCGATCGCGACGGCACGGTCGTCTGGCGCGCGCGGTAGGTCGTCACTCCTGGCCGATCCAGAGTCGGGTCAGCGACAGGCCGAGGCGGCGGCGGTCGGGAGCGAATCCCGTCTCCTCCGGCGAGACCGGGTTCTCGTTGTGGAAGGTGAGACGAAGTCGCCCGCCGATCGCGTCATGCGGAATGCGCAGCGTCTCCCAACGCGGCGAATCCGCCGGCGTGAAACGCCAGTGCGCCGCCGGGTGTCCGTTCACGTCGACGTCCACGATCTGCTCGGTGCGCGGTCCGAAGAGGAACGCGCCCACCAGGAGATGCACCACGATCGGCCGTTCACCGGCGAACGCCGCGCTGGGCTCGAACGAGAGCTCGGCCTCGTCGTTCACGGTCCATCGACCCCACGGCTCGGGCATGCTCCAGCCGGGGCCGAACGCGTAGCGCGTCCCGGCACCGCCGGTCGCGAGCTCGATCGTGGTCCCCGGGTCGACGGCCTCCTGGGCACGGAACGGGTCCACCGTCCAGGTGTGCGTCGGCAGATCGTAGCGACACACGCCGTCGATGGCGTCGTTCTGCAGGAGCCACGCAGCGGCGGCATCGAGCACGTCCGCGGACGGCCGGATGGTGACGCGCGGATCGGGATACAGCGCCCATCCCGTCGGCCACCAGCCGCTGTAGCCGTTGACCGTCGGCATGCGCAGACGGAGCGCCACCGACAATGCGAACGTGTTCGGCGTGTCGACGACGCCGACGTCGTCGGTCATCACGAAGGCGCGACATTCCGCCGGCGGCGGCGGCACGGCCGCCAGCTGGGCTCGCTCCTTGACGATGTCGAGCTGCGCCCAGTCGTCCAGGCTGACCTGCTCGACGAGGAGCAGCGCGACCCACAGCCCCACGACGATCGACGCCGCAGGCCGTCGCACCCTGGCCAGGCGCGACAACACGATCGCCACCAGGGCGGCCGCGATGGCGCCGTTCACCAGCTGCAGGCGCCAGATGAGACGGATGGCGGATGCGCCGGGCATCATCTCCCACACGAACCACCACGGCGTGTGGGTGCCGACCCGCAGCGGCAGTGCCAGCAGCACGAGGAGCGTCACGAGCAGGGCGACCGTCGACGGGCGCGCCCGCGGTCGCAGCGTCCAGAGGCCGCCGGCGACGGCCGTGAGCAGGACGAGCGGCGTGATCGTGCGAAACGCATTCGGATCGTTCAGGCGCTCGACGGGATAGCCGGGCAGGTGCTGCAGCAGACCGCCCCACAACAGGTTGGCGTGGCCGACGTTGATGAGGTCGGCGATCGTCCCGGCGCTGCCGAGGGCATCGGCGAAATCGCGCCCGCGTCCCTCCGCGAGAATCGGGAGATACGTCAGGACGAACGGCACGATCCCCACCGCGAAGCCGACGGCCGCGGCGGCGACGAGCCGCAACGCGGCACCGTCGAGCAGGGCTCGTCGCGTCGGACGATCGATCACGACGAGGACGAGAACGAACACGACCCCCGCGAGCATCGCGAACCACGCGATGTAGTACGCCGTCATGAACAGGAGTGCGGCCACGAGGCCACAGAGCGCGCTCCAGGTGAGGCCGCCCCGCATCGACTCATGGGCACGCGCGATCGCGTGCGCAGCACCGAGACACAGCCACGGCAGGTAGTACACCGCGTAGAGCTGCGGCTGCGGCGTGGTGGCGTGCAGTCCGTTCGAGAACGTGAAGAGCAACGCCGCGACCGTCGCCACCCATCGCGGCGCGCCGAGGAGCCGCCGGCACACGAGCACGAAGCCGACGAACCCGACGAGGCTGAGCACGAGCCACGTCGCCTGCAGCGCCAACGGCGGATCGAGCCCGAGGAGGCGCATCGGGCCGTACACGAGGACGTCCAGCACCACGCCGTCGGAATAGCCGAGCGTCCCGGTCGCGGGGTGGAACATCGGCGGATCGCGCCAGCCGTTCTCTCCGATGAGGACGCGCAGCCAGTGCTCGCGGAGGAACATCTGGAGTCGGCCGTCGCCCGGAGCGATGCTGAGCCGCCGTAACCCGCTGCCGATCTCGTGCCAGCGGAAGAGCAGCACCCCGACGATCCATGCGACGCCGATGGGCCATCGCCGCACCGTCGGCGCTCGCTGTACGAACCTCGGATCCGCCATGACGGGCCGTGCCTCGCCGGACCGCTGCGCTATCCGCGCAGCCGCGGGTCCGACGCCGCGTCGGCGATGGCCAACGCGCGTTCCGCGAGCGGCGCCGCCGCGCGGAGTGAGAAGTCGCCCGAGGTGCCCGCGTCCTTGCCGAGCTGGAAGCGCTTGAAGATGCCCTCCGCGATCACGGCGAGCTTCGTGAAGGCCAGGACCAGGTAGAAGTCGACGTGATCGACGTCGCGCCCACTGCGTCGCGCGTACTCCTCGATCAGCGTCGCCCGCAGCGGGAACCCGGGCTGGTTCGTGATCGGCGGGATGCCCGACGGCACGGGATCGCCCGGCTCCGGCCAGTACATGAGCGTGTAGCCGAGGTCGGCGAGCGGATCCCCGATGGTGGCCATCTCCCAGTCGAACACCGCGACGATGCGCCCCGGGTCGGCGGGATCGAGCGCCATGTTGCCGAGCCGATAGTCGCCGTGGACGATCGTCGGCGCCGGCGATGCCGGCACCGCGGACGCGAGCCGGCGCAGCAGCGTATCCACCGCCGGCAGCTCGGCCGTCTTGTTGCCCTCCCACTGCATCGCCCAGCGTCGCACCTGGCGCTCGAGGTAACCGTCGGGCTTGCCGAAGCCCTCCAGGCCCACGGCCCGCCAGTCGACGGCGTGCAGCCGCACCAGCGTGTCGACGAGTGCCGACGCCATGCGACGACGCGACGGACCGTCGGTAGCGTAGCCCGCCGGCAACCCGTCGTGGAGGACGACGCCGGGGCGGTGTTCCATGACGTAGAACACGGCCTCGTTGACGGCAGTGTCCTCGCACAGCGCGATCGCCCGTGGGGCCGGGACGTTCGTTCCGGCGAGGGCCGACAGCACCCGATACTCGCGCGCCATGTCGTGCGCGGTCGGCAGGACGTGGCCGAGGGGCGGTCGCCGGAGCACCCAGGTGCGATCGCCGCCGCGCACCAGGTAGGTCAGATTCGATCGGCCACCGCTGATCAGCTCAAAGGTGAGTTCGGTGTCACCACCGGGCACCTGCGCCCGGAAGAAGGCGGCGACGCGGTCTGCTCGAATGCCGGGAACGTCCTGCACGCGGCTGCTGTAGCACGAACCCTCGTCAGGATGCCTCCCGCTCGACGACGACGATCTCGGTGAAGAGCTTACCGTTCGGGATGACGACGCGTTGCCCGTCGTCGGTCTCCATCATGGTGGCGCGCGTCTGGACGTCGCGCACCGTGCCGGTGAAGCCGCCGAAGGTGACGCGATCGCCGATGCGGAACGGCTCGGCGAGCAGCAGCAGGATGCCAGCCAGGAAGTTCTGCAGGATGTTGCTGAAGGCGAAGCCGATGGCGACGCTGCCGATGCCGAGCAGCTGGATCAGCTCGCCGACGCCGAACGTCGGCACCACGATCGACAGCCCGACCAGCACGCCGAGGAACACCACCGCCCACTGCGCCAGGCGTCCGAGCACGAGCCCGAGATTCCGCCGCCGTCCACGACGCTCGACGACGCGGCCGACGACGCGCTTCACGCGCGAGGCGAGCAGGGCCGCGACGGCCAGCGTCACGCCCGCGAGGACCAACAGCGGCAGGCGGGCCAGCGCATCGGCCAGCATGGCGTCGAGGCGACTCCAGACGGCGGCCAGGTCGCCCGTCAGCGGGCTCGGAACGGCATCGGCGATGGACATCGGACGCATCGACGCTAGCAGCGGGACGGATCGACGCCAGCCCTCGTTTCCGGTTGCCAGACGCCTCGCGGCTGTGGAGGATGCGCGACGTGACGCTGATCGTACCGGTGGTGCTCTGCGGCGGCTCGGGCACACGCCTGTGGCCGCTGTCCCGCGCTCTCCAACCGAAGCAGCTCCTGGCGCTCACCGGCGAGCGCACGATGCTGCAGGAGACGGTCCTGCGCGCGCACGACCCGTCACGATACGCCCCGCCCATCGTCATCTGCGGCGAAGATCACCGCTTCATCGTCGCCGAGCAGCTGCGACAGATCGGCGTCGTGCCGGAGGCCATCATCGTCGAGCCCATCGGCCGCAACACCGCGCCGGCAGCGGGGATCGTGGCGGCGCACCTGCTGTCGCGTGCGCCCGACGCGCTGATGCTGGTCATGCCCGCCGATCACGCCATCACCGACCCGGCGGCGTTCCAGTCCGCGGTCACGCATGGACGCGCCGCCGCCGACGCGGGACGCCTCGTCACGTTCGGCATCGAGCCGACGCGGCCGGAGACCGGCTACGGCTACCTGCAGCGCGGCAACCCGATCGACGGCCTGCCGCGCTGCTTCGCGCTCACCCGCTTCGTCGAGAAGCCGCCACGCGCCACCGCGGAGCAGTTCCTCGCCGACGGCGATCATCTCTGGAACAGCGGCATCTTCCTGTTCCCGGTCGAGCGCTTCCAGCAGGAGCTGACGCGTCACGAGCCGGCGGTGGTGGCGGCCTGCGAGGCGGCGCTCGAGGACGTCGTGCGCGACACCACCTTCCTGCGCCTCGGCGAGGCCTTCCGCGACGCACCGTCGTGCGCCATCGACACCGCCGTCATGGAGCGCGTCGCCGATTCGGCGGTGGTGCCCGTGACGATGGGATGGAGCGACGTCGGATCGTGGGCGGCGCTGTGGGAGGTGCGACCGAAGGACGCGCACGGCAATGCGGTCGCCGGGGAGGTCATCGCCATCGACGTCGAGGGATCGCTGCTGCGGTCCGAGGGCCCGGCAATCGCCGCCGTCGGCCTGCGTGACGTCGCAGTGGTGGCGACGCGCGACGCCGTGCTGGTCATGGCGAAGGATCGCGGCGAGGACATCCGCGCCATCGTGCAACGCTTCGAGCAGGCCCTGCAGCCGCGTACGCACACCATCGTCCAGGAGCCGTGGGGCGCGTCGGAGATCGTCGATCGTGGCGACGCCTTCGTCGTGCGACGGCTCACGATCCATCCGGGTGCCGAAATGCCGGCGCCGGAAGGCGCGCACTGGGTCGTCGTGCAGGGAAGCGGCCGCGTCGCGCGCCACGGTCGTTCCGTGGCCGTCGCCGCCGGCAATGACGTCGAGCCGGGGGACGCCTTCACGCAGGTCGTGAACGACGGCACCGAGCCGCTCGTACTGGTCGAAGTGCGGACCAGCGTCTAGGACGCCGAGTCGCCGACGACGCCACCGTCGCGCATCGTCACGAGACGGCTCCCGTAGGCGGCGGCCTTGGTGTCGTGCGTGACCATCACCACCGTCGCACCGCGGCTGCGGTTGGCGTCCTGGATGAGCGCCAGGATCTGCTCGCCGGTGCGGCTGTCGAGGTTGCCGGTGGGCTCGTCGGCGAGCACCAGGATGGGATCGATGACGAGCGCGCGCGCGATCGCGACCCGTTGCATCTCACCGCCCGACAGCTCGTCGGGACGGTGCCGCCGTCGGTGCGCGAGACCGACCTGCTCGAGCACCGCCGTCACCTTGGGCGCGACCTCGCGGCTCGAGCGACCGTCGAGCAGCAGCGGCAACGCGACGTTCTCCTCCGCCGACAGCGTGGGCAGCAAGTTGAAGAACTGAAAGACGAAGCCGATCTTCCGTCGACGGAAGATCGTGATCTCGTCGTCGGTCATGCGCGAGATGGCGGTGCCGTCGATGCGGATCTCGCCGGCCGTGGGCTGGTCGAGCCCGCCCATCAGATGCAGGAGCGTGCTCTTGCCGGAGCCGCTCGCACCCACGATGGCCACGAATTGCCCGGCCGCGATGTCGAGCGTCACGCCGCCGAGGGCGGTCACGTCCGCTTCCCCCTGGCGGAAGCGTTTTTCCACGCCCTCGAGTGCAATCATTGCAGGAGTGGTCGCACCAGGATTCGAACCTGGGACCTCCTGCGTGTGAAGCAGGCCGTCCAACCGCCATCTAGTTTCATCCATTGCACATGCGGTGCGGAATCCCTTGTGCTGCAACGATTCTGTGACGCCGCAACGGTGCTGCAGGGTTCACAGCAGCGCACTACGTCTTGCCACTCCTGTTACCTCGGCGTTACCTTGAGGTGCAAGAGGAGCCCTCTCAATGTCACGCCTCAAGTTCACAGATCGCTCCGTCCAATCGCGCCCGTCCCCTCCGACCGGCCAACGAGACGACTTCGACAGCACCCTTCCAGGGTTCGGGCTACGGGTGACGATGAATGGCGTGAAGACCTTCGTCGTCCTGTACCGTGTGGATGGACGACTGCGGCGGCTGACGCTGGGCCGGTATCCGCGACTGAGCCTGGCGGATGCTCGGGGCCTGGCGCGGAAAGCTCTCGCTAGCGCCGTGAGGGGAGAAGACCCGGCCGCTGAGAAGACCGCCAGGAGAGAGGCTGCGACGTTCGGCGAAGTCGCTAAGGAGTACATCGAGCGTCACGCCAAACAGCACGATCGGTCATGGCGGGAGAAAGAGCGGATGTTGGACAAGGATGTTCTGCCGGCGTGGAGGTCGATGCGGGCGCAAGACATCGCCGCTCGTGACGTTCGGGACCTGGTAGACGGCATCCGCGATGGCATCGGCGATCGTCGAGGCGCCCCGATCGTCGCAAATCGCACGTTTGGTCTTATCCGGCGAGTCTTCAACTGGGCGGCGGCTCCCGACAGGGCGATGGTCCCGCAGCATCACAACCCGTGCCGAGGCATGGACCGGCCGGCCCCCGAATCGCAGCGTGAACGGGTCCTGGACGCCGCAGAGATTCGCCAGGTGTGGCAGGCACTCGATGCCGAGGACGTATACTCGGCGACCATCTTCCGGCTCCTACTCCTCACGGCGCAGCGAGGCGGTGAGGTTCGGACGATGCGCTGGGATGAACTTGACCTGTCCGCCGGCTGGTGGACGATCACGGCCGAGCGCGCGAAGAACGGCCGAGCGCATCGAGTCCCCCTCGTACCGGATGCCGTCGCTCTGATCGAAGCCCTTCCGCGTTTTGAAGACTCGCCGGGGGTCTTCCCAAGCGTCCGCGCGGCGGCCGGATGTCGCGAGACGATCAGCAAGGCGGTCGCTCGGGTTCGCGAGAAAAGCGGCGTGGCCTTCTGGCCGCACGATCTTCGCCGGACGGTGGCCACGCAGCTCGGGAGTCTCGGCGTGGCGCGCCTCACCATATCCAAGCTGCTGAATCACACCGAACGTGGCGTGACGTCTATCTACGAGCGCCACACTTACGACCCAGAGAAGCGGGGGGCTCTGAACCTTTGGGCGACACGCCTCCAGGCGATCGTAGCCGGCGAGTCGGTTCCGGCGAAGGTTGTCGCCCTGCGCGCATAGGCATCAGCTCATAGAGAACCGCCGCCTGACTTCCGCTTACGATCCACGATCCAAGCGAGCACCTCGCGCGCCCTCCAAGCCACGACCTTGGGGCTCAGTTGAACGCGTCCAGGGAATTCGCTCTTCCTCTCCAGGCGCCAAATCGTCGTGCTGCTGACCCCCGTGAGCTTCACGACGTCCTGCTTGCGCAGCAGGCGATCAGGGTCCGGCGCAGGGCCTTGACGCTGAGCTATCGCCCGGAGGTAAGCGTCCGCCTCGTGCTTCGTGAGCGGCCGAATCTTTGAATCCGGCAATAGCTCTGACGCCAGGCGCATCAACTTTGATGCGACGTCTGGTGCCTTGAGAGCGGCCGACGCGTCTGCTGGCATGACCTCGATCACAAAGCGTCGCGGCTTCTCCATCTCAAACCTCACCGCAACGCTACGCGGCGGCGCGTTGAGTCTCCAGCAGGCCGCCGACCACCTCACGTATGCCTTCGCAGCACCGGGCGAGGCCGAATTGATACCCTAGACAAACGAGCGTTTGGGAGAATGTCGTTTGGTGGACACCCGCTCGATACGAGGAAACCGGAATCCGCCAGAGTACGGCAGGGACACCAGCCACGAGACTACCGCGAATGTCGTCGTGAATGGCGCTGTCGCTCGATGGCGACCGGGAAGAGCGCCGCGTCCCTTCATGAGAGGGAAATTCAGGTCTCGCCGCCATCGTCGAACGGTCTGCTCATCCACCCGACCACCCTCGCGATTCCGAACGCCGGACTTCCACAGGAACTCTTCAATCTCATCCCAGCCGGTCAACGTGCGGTCCCGCTCGCCGAGCGCGGCTTTCATCCGCTGGAACGTGTCGCGATAGCGCGCCGGCTGCTGAATCGTCATGTACGCAGTCTCCTGGAATTGGAGAGCCTGCGTGCGGCTCGTGATCGTCGGGAAGGCGGGCATTCTCAAGCTCCCTGCTGGCGGTACGCAGTGACGGGCAGCATAGCCGCACCTCGCTCCAGATTTCGCGTCGCCAAGTGGAGCGCCAGAATCGCTAGGGTGAGGTCTCGATCACGCAGGGCGGCACGTGCGCCGTCGAAGTCCACCTGGCCAACTGTGAGATTCGAGTCATCGCGCACCCACTCCGCGAACCCAGCCTGTAGCCCGACGCGACAGACGAAGACGACCGTGACCCACTGAGTTGCATTGCGCACGATCCGGGCCGCCGCACCCTGCTCTCCGTCGAGCGCACGACGCTCCGCCAGGGCGAGCATATCGATTGCCGCCTCGCATATCTGGCGAACGTTCTCCTCGGTCATGCGGCACCTCGATCTGTGGCTCTGCGCAGTTGGGATTGCACGACCCGAGGACGGGCAGCTGGGCGCGAGAGGTTGGGGGTGGCGGGGGGTGGGGTTGCTTCAGGACGGCGGGTCGCCCGACACACTTCCTTCTGGCGTTGCTTAGCCAAGCGTCGATCACGAGCGTCGAAGACACACCGCACGCCTTCATCAAGGGCTCGCTTCCTCGCCAGGATTCGGGCGTGGCGTCGCTCGGCCGGCGCGATCAAGGCGGCGCTCGACTGCTTCCGCTCACGCTTCGCCGCTCGGGCTGCTTCGGTCACTGTCCACGCAGCTCTGACCTGTGCCCGCACGTAGGTCAGCGAGAGGCCGAGTTCGGAGACGATGCGCGGCAGGGAAAACAAATACTCGGGCGCACTGTCATCCTCGAACCACGCGAAGGCATCCCGGCCCCTGCGCGGCGTCCCGACGCAGCAGACCTCCTTGAACGCCGCCACGACAATCTCTGTCATCATCGTTTGAAGCGGCGTCCTTTCGGGGACGCAGACGAAGACCGCCGCGACGTCAGGATCAGTACCCGCGCCGGCCGTTGGCCTGGCCGTAACGCGCGCGATATCGAACGCGTCGGCATCCATCGGCATCATGACGTGACCTCGTCGGCCCCGGGCGAAGCTGACTCGCCACGCTTCCAGAGCTTCGGTGGAAATTCGTCGCCGCCCTCCCCGTCTGCAACGTACAGGTCGACGCCCGGCCGGGGCCGAGCACCCACCGGGACCACCAGGAACCGGAAGTTACCTGCGATCCTCCGAAACCCGCGCACCCCGTCGAACTTGCCGGCAGCCGCCCGCCACTCTGCGAAGCTGTACCGCTTGAGCTTCGATGGCTGGACGTGGTTCGGCACGAGCAGTGCTCCGACGTGGTCAGGCCCGCCGTGTTTCCACAGCAGCATGCCGTCCGGCGTCTCGATGAACCATGCGGACCCGATAGCCGGGCACTCGGTCAGGTCCACACGCTTGGTGGTCGCAGACGTCTCCCGCGTCACGCTCTTTAGCGCCAACCGCGTACTGACCTCCCGCACGTTGACCTTACCGTCGCCACCCGTCGGCACGAGCGGCAGCGTGCCGTCGGGACGCAAGATGCACCCGCGCAGCGAGGGGCCTGGATTGCCCCCAGGACCGTAGATCAACGGCACCTGAGCGGGGCTCACGAAGTCGCCAGGAAGGGCCGATGCTTGGCGGCCAATTGATGAGACACAGGGTCGATTTGAATTTCGGCTTTTCAAACCCTGCCCATCGGGGAGGTTTCCATCGTGTTCTCGGTCACTTGCGCACTTGATTTGCTCGCTCATTTCACGTCTCTCTAACGAGAGGGTGGGATCACCTTGATCACGGCCCTTCGCGCTCGTGATCCTGTTGCTCCCACCGGGCATGCCGCCCCCCTGGCGCGATCGATTCCTGGCCGCTGTCGTGCGCCCCTGCCGACGCTCCCGGTAGTCCCGCCGCTTTCGGCAGGTGTCGCAGTGATCTCCGGTCAGCGGTGTTCCAGGTCTCCCTCCGCTACGGCTCACGACCCCACCACCCCATGGCGCACGCTTCCACAGCACGAACCGTCGGATAGGCAGGACGCGCCCGCAGAGGAGACAGAGCTTGCAGCCGGCCTCAAGGAAGAACCGATGGCCGGGTCCATGCGCCGCAGGCGGACGGCCCGCACCCTTCCGCTTGCCGCCGCGTGGCTTCGGCTTTCGCTTCCGTCCCGCGCCCGGCCGCGCACCACCCCAGGTGCGTTCACGCTTCGCTGGCTCCATTGCGTCCTTCCACGGGCGACGACGAGGCCGCTCCGGTATCGTTCCTCGGCTGTACGCCGGTCAGGGTTGGGGCCAGCTCGCGGATGTCGCGGGCGAGGCTTTGCATCCTCCTGGCGAACTCCGCCGGCAGAGCATCGCCGTAGGTGCGCTCGATGCGCTGACACTCCTTCAGGACGCGGCGGAGCTGTGCCGCTCGATGATGGTTCATGCGGACGCTCCGGTGCGTGCTTCGCTGCGCCACGACGCTTCTTGCGCCAAGCACTTCCGCTCCCACGCATCCCAGGCCGCGTCCTCTTCCATCTCGGCCCGCGCCTGCCTCAGCGTAGCGCGGTCCGTCGGCGGCAACGCCGCGACGGCAGCCGGCGACCACTCAGCCGCATCGAGTTGACGCCAGAGGGATCGGAGACGGGCTGATTCGGCTTCCTGGCGCTCGCACTCGCGTTGGGCGACGCCGTTCCATCGACACGCGCCGCACCACATCAGCTCGCGGCAGGTCGGGTAGTGGGTCGGACGGTACGCGGCGAACTCGTCGCGCCTGACGACGCGAAAGCATCCGCAGCACAGGCGCAGCGTCGCGGGGATGCGGCATGTCAGCCGGTGGCCAACGCGCGCACGCGGAGCGAGGAAGTCACCCGCTCTAGCGATGCGTTTGGGGCGCCGGCCGGCCCCGATCCGAGTTCCTCCACGCATCACGACCGTCTTCACTTCCGGCGCGGCGTTCATTGGCTTCCCCCTTCGAGACGACGCGGTGAGCGCGGCTCTGGAATGGCGACCTGCATACCGCGACAGCGGGGGCACCGGTGCTCGGCTTGCCAGGTCCGCACGCGGCAGCTCGGGGAGCAGAACCGCGCGTGAGCCCGCCGTCCGCCCAAGTTGCTGCCGCAGGCCGGACCCTCGCACGTTCGGGCCTTAGAAACCGTCATAACGCTACTCACAGGGCACCCTCGGTCGCCCTCGGAGGGCTGTCATCCCCCTTGCGGTAGCGTCCGTGCGTGACGCGGCGGTCAGCGCGCTCGAAGAGGACGGTCCGGCACCTCGGACACCGGGCCACCCAGGGTACGCCACGCCACGAGTGACCGCAGCGGGCGCAGCTCTTCTTCTCGCGCGGGTCGGTTGCTGCCGGCATGCATCATCCTTTCCCGGGACGCCTGTGCGCCCATGACCGAACTTTCTCGATCCACCCGGAGCATCGGCCCAACTGACCCATCAGGGCCAAGAGCGGACACTCGAACGCGGCAGACACTAGCGGCGAGCGGGCCTGAGCCGGTTCGCCAATGCGGAGAGACTCGAATCCCAGCGCAGAGAGAACATTATACCACACATCAGCATATCTGTCACGCTCTAAGTGAGACGGCCTTCCCCTCTGGCGACACCTCCGGGTCGGCCCGCCACGAACGCGCTCTCGCGACCGCGCACAGCACCCTCCATTGTTCTCGCCTCGCTGTATAGCCGTCGTGCTGCACTCGATTGCACGTGTGCCCCGACGCAGCGATCGCCAGCCACCCGCCACTCAAGTCTCGACGTCACCATGTCGGCTTGGTATGTAAGCCGTACCCACTCACGGCACGCGCGATTCATTTAGCATGCGAGGCGGCGCGGCAATGGAGGTCAGAATGCGAGTGAACTTTGCGCACATCCGGGAACCCTCCACCTCCGGAGGTTGGATTGACTACGCCATCTTTGACGCCCGCTCCACCAGCGGCACCAACGCCGCCAACGATGCGGTCTTAGCGGACCTGACCGCTAGA
>DASYLJ010000132.1:0-18456 GCA_036009625.1 Binatia bacterium | reverse complement strand
CTCCAACAGGGGGACTTGAAGCGCGCTGCGTTCCGCGTACGACAGGAGTCCGTGGCACACAGCAAGGATACACGCCCTGCGCATTCGGCAGAGCCCACACCCATGACCGGGCCGGCGGTGGTGGAAGCCCTGCGCGACATGGCCCGACTCCTCGCCCTCGAGAAGGGGAACCAGTTCCGCGCCCGAGCCTACGACCGCGCCGCCGACGCCATCGAGCAGGTGGCGGGCGACCTCCCGGCCCTGGCGGCCGCCGGCAGGCTGCGGGCGATTCCCGGCATCGGCGATTCCATCGCAGCGAACATCGACGAGCTCCTGGGCAGCGGTCGGCTCGCGAGCCTCGAAGGCCTGCGCAGTCGGTACCCGCCCGGCACGGCGGAGCTGTCGCAGGTGCTCTCCCTGCCGCGTATCCGGACCGTATACGGCACCCTCGGCATCACCACGCTGGAGACGCTGCAGGAGGCCTGCGCCAACGGCCGCCTGCGAGACCTTCCGGGCTTCGGGGTGACCTCGGAGCAACGAGTCGCGAAACGGCTCGAGGCGCTCGCGGCGCGACGTCCCGGCGCACTGCTCCCGGAGGCCGATGCCGAGGCGGAGCGGGTGCTGACGCATCTCCGACGGTCACCAGCGGCGAAGCACGTGGAGCTCGCCGGCGATCTCCGCCGGCGCGTCGAGCTCGTCGAGGCGCTCGACGTCGTCGTCGTGTCGACGGATGCGGTAGCGGTGATGACGTCCGCAGCCGGATTGCCGGGTGCCGTCCGGGCCGAGCAGGGGCGGGTGGTCCGTCCGGGGCTGCTCGACGTCACCGTGCACGTGGCGCCCCCCAAGCGCTTCGCCACGACGTGGATCACGGCGACCGGCAGTGCGGAGCACGTCGGCGCACTCCGCGCGCGCGCCCGGGCGCGCGGGCTCGATTTCGACGACATCGCGGGCGACACGGAGGCGGACGTCTACGCGCGTCTCGGGCTACCCGACGTTCCGCCCGAGATGCGGGACGACCCCGAGGTGTTCGCGAACGGCACGTCGCTCGACGACCTCGTGCGCGTCGACGACCTGCGCGGCGCCGTGCACTGCCACACCGACTGGTCCGACGGAAAGGACAGCGTCGAGACGATGGCTCGCGCCGCCGACGCGCTCGGCCTGCGCTACCTCACCATCACCGATCACTCGGCGAGCGCGGGCTACGCCGGCGGCCTCGACGTCGAGCGGCTGCGACGGCAGGCCGACGAGATCGCGGCGGTGCAGGAGCGGGTGCGCGTGCGTCTCCTGCGTGGCACCGAGAGTGACATCCTCCGCGACGGCGCGCTCGACTTTCCCGACGCGGTCCTGGCGCAGCTCGACGTCGTCATCGCCAGCATCCACGCGCGGCACGCGCTCGACGCTGCCGAGATGACGGCGCGCCTCGTGCGCGCGATGCGCCATCCCGTCTTCAAGATATGGGGACATGCGCTCGGCCGCTACGTGCGCAGCCGCCCGCCGATCGCCGTCGATCTGGATGCGGTCCTCGACGCTGCCGCGGCGTCGCGCGTCGCCATCGAGGTGAACGGTGACCCGCATCGGCTCGATCTGGCGCCGGAGGGCATCCGCAAGGCGCGGGTGCGCGGCCTGCGCTTCGTGGTGTCGTCGGATGCGCATTCCGTCCGTGCGCTCGGCAACGCACGCTACGGCGTCGACATGGCTCGTCGCGGTGGGCTGCGCGTCGCCGACGTGCTGAACACGATGGAACCCGACGCGTTCGCCGCGGCGGTTCACCCGTGACCGATGTCCCGCGCGTCTTCCTGCTGTCACCGGCGTCGAGCGCGGGTGAGCGGGCGCGCCTCGTGACCAGACCGGAGGCACGGTTCCCGCTGGCGCTCGCCGTCCGCTCTGCCGCGGGCGCCGCGCTCGGTGAGGTCTTCTCGTTCACGAGCGGCCTCTACTTCCGCGGCAAGCTGCACTACGCGACGGCGTTCGCGCGCCCGCCGGCTCCCGTGCCGGGTGTCCTGGTGATCACGGCATCACGCGGGCTGCGTCCGCCGCAGGATCGCGTCACGCTCGACGTCCTGCAGGAATTCGCGGGCGTACCCATCGACGCCGCCGAGCCGCGCTACGCCGAGCCGCTCCGCCGCGACGCCGAGCTGCTCGCGACTCTCCTCGCATCGCATCCGACGACGCAGGTCGTGCTCCTCGGCAGCGTCGCCAGCGACAAGTACGTCGACGTCCTCGGCCCGGTGCTCGGCGACCGCTTGATGTTTCCGAGCGACTTCGTCGGACGCGGCGACATGAGCCGCGGCGGGCTCATGCTGCGTGCCGCGCGCGAGCGGCACGAGTTGACCTACGTGCCGGTCGCGGGTGCCGTACGACGGGGACGCCGCCCACCGCGCGGGTTCGGCGACGTGTTCCCGACGTCGCCGCGCTAACCGACGCAGAACGCGCGCGAGACCATGTGGGACAGTCGTCGCACCAGCGTCGCGCGATCGTCGACCATCCCGCGCGCCACCCAGTCGGACAGCAGCACCTGGTCCATCACCGAGAACGTGCGCGCCAGGAAATCGGGCGCCTCGTCGACGAACTCGCCCGCGGCGACGCCGCGGCGGAAGATGTCGGCCTGCAGCTCGTGGATGTTCTGCCAGTACTGCACCGACGTCGCGGTGCCGACGGCGGAGCCGAGCGCCCACGACACGCCCGAGCGCAGATGCATGCGCAGGAAGTCGGGGTGGTCGACGAAGTAGCCGACGTAGACGTCGATCAACGCCAGCAGCTGCTCGCGCGGCGAGCCGTCGCGCGCCGCGGTCTCGCTCGCCAGCTTCAGCAGCTCCTGCCCGCGCTCGTCGAGGAGCGCGGTGTAGAGTTCCGTCTTGCCGGGAAAGATGCCGTATATCGTGCCCATCGAGAGTCCGGCCTTGACCGAGATCTCCTGCACCTTGGCGACGTCGAAGCCGCGCTCGGCGAAGACGAGCTCGGCGGCTTCGAGGATGTGCTGGCGGTAGACGCCGTTACGGGCCTCCCGGGCCTCGTCCTTCGGGGTGCGTGGCACGGCGCGTTACCTACCATTCGCAGATACGCGTTGACAACTCGTATTTTCGAATGGTAGTTCGCAGCCGCGAATCAGGGATCGACGGTAGCGGGTCACCCCGCACCCAAGGAGGCGCCATGGAGTTCGGAATCTTCTCGCAGATGCACGTCCCGCCCTGGGACAACGAGCACGACCGCTATCTGCGCGAGCTCGAGGTGTCGGAGGCCTGCGACACGGTCGGCTTCAAGTACGACTGGTCGCCCGAGCACCACTTCCTGGAGCACTACTCGCACCAGCCGGCGCCCGAGGTCTTCCTCTCCTGGGTGGCGGCGCGCACCAAGCGCATCCACGTCGGCACCGCCATCACCAACATCACGGCGGCGGTGAACCACCCGGCGCGCGTGGCCGAGCGCATCGCCGTCATGGATCACCTCTCCGGCGGACGCGTCGAGTTCGGCACCGGGCGCGGATCGTCGTCGGCGGAGTGGGGCGGGTTCGCCATCCCGTCGGCCGCCGAGACCAAGCCGATGTGGCGCGAGTCGCTCGAGCAGATCCCGCGCATGTGGCAGGACGGCGAGTACGAATTCGAGGGCAAGTATTTCCGCATGCCGAAGCGGAACGTCCTGCCGAAGCCCTACTCGAAGCCGCATCCGCCGATGTGGGTCGCGTGCTCCAGCCCGGCGACGTTCACCGAGGCCGGTGAGCTTGGTCTCGGCTGCCTCTGCTTCACGTTCGGCACGCCGAGCGAGATCGCCGAGAGCGTCCGCGCCTACAAAGAGGGCATCAAGCGCTGCACCAAGCCCGTCGGCGCCTTCATCAACGACAACATCGCCGTCACCACCAACATGTTCTGCCTGGAAGACGGCGACGAGGCGCGCGCGCTCTACTCGAAGGCGAAGGTCGGCGCGTTCACCGGCTACTTCTTCAAGTGGCTCGACTCGATCCCGCGCCCGAAGGGCATGCCGCAGACGGGACCCATCCCGCCGCTGCCCGATCCGACGCCCACCGAGCTGAAGGCCGGCCTCGCCGTCGGCGGTCGCCAGATCGGCGCCCCCGAGGAGCTCGCCAAAGTGATCCAGATGTACGAGGACATCGGCGTCGACCAGCTCATCTACGCGCCCTTGACCCTCACCCTCGACCAGAAGTACGTCCTGCGATCGATCGAGACCTTCGGCAAGCACGTGCTGCCGAAGTTCGACACCGACCCGGTGCACAGCACCACGCGGCAGCGCGAGGCCGCCGCCAAGGCCTGCGCCGCCTGAGGGAGACGCGAGCGCTCGTACGATGACCGCGGCGAACGTTGAATCGGTTCTGATCGGCGGCGAGTGGGTGCCCGCGGCGCGCGGCACCTACCCGATCGTCGATCCGTCCACGGAGGAGGTCGCGGGGGCCGCGCCCGAGGCCTCCGTCGAGCAGGTGCGGGCGGCAGCGCGCGCCGCCCGTGACGCCTTCGAGCAGGGACCCTGGCCCCGCATGTCGGGAGCCGAGCGCGGCGCACTGCTCGCGAAGGCCGCGGAGGCGTTCCGTCGCGAGATGTCGACGCTCGTCGACGTCACGATCGCCGAGACGGGGGCGCTGCGCGGCGTCGCCGAGTCGCAGCAGGTGGGCGCGGTGCCGCTCCGCCTCCTCAAGTACGCCGAGATGGCCGTCCGCTCGCCCGACGACGAGGTGCTGCCCCGTCCCATGCCCGGCGGCGCCGGCCTCGCCTGCGGCCTGGCGACGCGCGAGCCCGTCGGCGTCGTCGCCTGCATCACGCCCTTCAACTTCCCGATGACGAACTGCGCCGGCAAGATCGGCCCGGCGCTGGCGTGCGGCAACACCGTCGTCGTGAAGCCGGCGCCGGTCGATCCGCTCGGCGTCGCGGCGCTCTGCCGCATCGTCGGCGAGGTGCTCCCCCCCGGGGTGGTCAACTTCGTCAACGGCGTCGGCCCGGAGATCGGCGAGGCGCTGGTCGACTCGCCCGACGTCGACATGGTGTCGTTCACCGGCTCGACGACCGTCGGCACGCGCATCCAGGCGGCGTGCGCGCCGCGGCTCAAGCGAACGCTGCTCGAGCTGGGCGGCAAGTCGGCGCAGATCGTCTTCGCCGACGCCGACCTCGCCAAGGCGCTGCGCGGCGCGATGCAGCCGTGGACGTTCCACTCCGGCCAGATCTGCATCGCCGGCACGCGTCTCCTCGTCGAGCAGTCGATCTACGACGAGTTCACGAGCCGCATGGCGGCGGCGGCGAAAGAGCTGCGCGTCGGCGATCCGCGCACGGCGGGTGTCGTCGTCGGACCGTTGGTGTCGCGAGCGCATCGCGACCGTGTCGAGGGCTGCATCGCGCGCGGACGCGACGAGGGTGCCGTGGTCGCGTGCGGCGGTAAGCGTCCGGCGCATCTGCCGCGCGGCTTCTACGTCGAGCCGACGCTCTTCACGGGTGCGACCAACGCCATGGAGATCGCGCGTGAAGAGGTGTTCGGGCCGGTGGTCACCGCGATCCCGTTCCGCGACGAGGACGAGGCGATCGCGCTCGCGAACGATTCCGACTACGGTCTCTACGGTTACGTCTGGACCGGCGACACGCCGCGCGGCCTACGGGTGGCGCGGGCGCTGCGCACCGGCACGGTGCAGGTGAACAGCGGCAGTGGAATGAACCCCGACGCTCCGTTCGGGGGCTACAAGCTGAGCGGCATCGGTCGCGACGGCGGCGCCTACGCCCTCACGGCGTACAGCGAGCTCAAGTACATAGGATGGACGGCATGAGCTTCGACACGATCATCAAGAACGGCACGGTGGTGGATGGCTCGGGACTGCCCGCGCGCGTCGCCGACATCGGCATCCGCGACGGCATGATCACCGACATCGGCCGGCTCACGTCGAGCGCCAAGCGCACGATCGACGCCGACGGTCTCGTGGTGATGCCCGGCATCGTCGACGCGCATACGCACTACGATCCGCAGCTCACCTTCGAGCCGTTCGCGACGTCGTCGTGCTTCCACGGCGTGACGTCGGTGGTCGCGGGCAACTGCGGCTACTCGATCGCGCCGGTGAAGAAGACCGACCACGAGTGGGTGACGAAGCTGTTCGCCAAGGTCGAGGGCATGACGCCGAGCGTGCTGTCGGAAGGCCTGCCGTGGGACTGGGAGAGCTTCCCGTCGCTGCTGGAAGCGCTCGACACCCGGATCGGCATCAACGCCGCCATCTACGTCGGCCACTCCGCGCTGCGTCGCTTCGTCATGGGCGAGGCGTGCTCCGAGCGGAAGGCGACCGCCGACGAGATCGCCACCATGCAGAACATGGTGCGCGAGGCGATGCGCGCCGGCGCCGCCGGCTTCACGTCGTCGCATGCGCCGACCCACGTCGATCACACCGGCCGTCCGGTGCCGTCGCGTCACGCCGACTTCGAGGAAGTGCTCGCACTCGCCGCCGCGGCGGGCGAGGGTGGGGCGGGCAGCATCGGCTTCCTCGCGCGCAGCGCGGTGCAGGGCTACGACGCCGACGACCGCGCGCGCGTCGTCAAGCTGGCGCACGCGTCGGGGCTCCCTGTCGTCGTGCAGGGCATGAGCTACCGGCCCGGCGGCAAGGAGCTGTGGGAAAGCCAGACCGGCTTCCTCGCCGAAGCGCGCAAGCAGGGCGCTGCCGTGTTCTCCATGCTGCGCACGCAGCCGTTCATGCGGCCGTTCAACTGGAAGCGCGGCACGTCGCTGTTCGACGGCGTCTTCCACTGGCGCGACCTGAACGACCTGGCGCCCGAGGCGCGGCTGGCGGCGATGAAGGATCCGGCGAAGCGCGCCGAGCTGCGCTGGGGCCTCGACAACCCGAACAAGGATCCCGAGAAGGGCTCGACACTCCCGCCGCCCGCGATGACGGCGCTCTTCGTCGATCGCTCGAAGACGAATCCCGCCGCCGAGGGTAAGACGGTCGCGCAGCTCGCGACGGAGCGGAACGTCCACGCCGCCGACATCATCTGCGAGCTGGCGACGGCCGACGGCGGCGACACGCAGTTCCTCTGGAACAGCGAGTCGCCGGCCTGGATCGAGACCAACGGCGAGGCGCAGCGCAACCCGCACATGCTGATCGGCACCGGCGACGGCGGCGCGCACGCCGACCGCGACGACGGCGCCGAGTGGTCGACGTACTTCATCCGCAGCTGGCTCCTCGACCGCGGCCACATGTCGCTGGAAGAGGGCGTGCGTCGCATCACGCATCTGCCCGCCATGGTCGTCGGCATCCCGCTGCGCGGTCTGCTTGCCCGCGGCTACCACGCCGACGTCATGATGTTCGACCCGTCGCGCATCCAGCTCGGCAAGAAGCAGCTCGTGGCCGACATGCCGGGTGGCGAGGACCGCTGGCAGGTGAAGCCCGAGGGCATCTCGCGGGTCATGGTGAACGGCGAGGTCATCATCGAGAACAACGCGCTCACCGGCGCGCGCTCGGGTCGCGTGCTCCGCATCGGAAACAAGGCGTGAAGGCGGCGGTCTACTACGGCGGCGGCAAGCCCGTCGTCATCGAGGACGTCGGCGTCCGCGCTCCAGGGCCGGGCGAGGTGCGTGTCCGGATCAAGGCGGCGGGGCTCTGCCATTCCGATCAGAGCGTCATCGACGGCACGATCCCGTATCCGGTGCCCGTCGTGCTGGGGCACGAGGGCGCCGGCATCGTCGAAGACATCGGGCCGGGCGTCACGAGCGTGCGCGAGGGCGACTCCGTCATCATCTCCACGCTGGCGCACTGCGGCCGGTGTCGTGCGTGCGAGGGCGGCAAGCCCACGGCGTGCCGCAACGCGCCCAACCCGAAGGACACCAGCCCGTTCACCGTGAACGGCAAGCCGGCCTACCAGTTCGCGAACGCCTCGGCGTTCAGCGAGCTGACGCTGGTGCGCGAGCAGAGCGCCATTCCCGTCGACCCGCGCGTGCCGTTCGACCGCGCCGCGCTGATCGGCTGCGGCATCATGACCGGCGTGGGGGCGGTGCTGAACCGCGCCAAGGTGGAGGCGGGCTCGTCGATGGCCGTCTTCGGCGTCGGCGGCATCGGCCTCAACTGCGTGCAGGGTGGGGTGCTCGCAGGCGCCTCGCAGATCATCGCCATCGACGTCAATCCGCAGAAGCTCGAGCTGGCGCAGACGTTCGGCGCGACGCACGTCATCGACGCCACCAAGGAGGACGCGCTCGCCGCCGTGCGCGATCTCACCGGTGGTGGCGCCGAGTACACCTTCGAGTGCGTCGGCAACCTCGCCGTCATCCAGCAGGCGCTCGACGCGCTCGCCGCCGGCGGCACGCTCACCATCGTAGGCGTGCCGAAGATCGGCTCCAAGTACGAGTTCGTCGTGCACACGCTCTACAACAACAAGGCCATCCTCGGCTGTCGGTACGGCGCGGCCCGTCCGCGACGCGACTTCCCGATGCTGGCCGACCTGTATCTCGGTGGTCGGCTCAAGATCGATGAGCTCATCACCAATCACTACACCCTCGACGACTTCGGCCACGCGTTGCACGACCTCGAGAGCGGCAGCCTCGCACGCGGCGTGTTCCGGATGGACGGCGCGCACTGACCCACTGAAGAGAGGACCAAGCCATGGGACGATTCGGCCAGCACGTGATCGACGCGGACGGACACGGTGGCGACCTGCCGAACTGGCAGGCGCGCATTCCCGCCCAGTTCCAGCCCAAGTGGGAAGAGCGCAAGGCGCGTATCAAGAAGCAGTTCGCGAACCTGCCCGGCGTCGGCATCAAGGAGACGAAGGGCACGGCGAAGCTGAACAGCCTCGAGCGTCCCGGCATGACCGATCCGGCGCCGCGCCTCGAGGACATGAACCTCGAGGGCATCGATCAGACGATCATGTTCCCGGGCGGTGCCGGCGAGGAGTGGGCCGGGCTCGACCGTGACTTCGCGATCTCGCTCTGCCGCACGCTGAACGACTGCCGCGCCGAGTACACGCGCTTCAATCCCGAACGTCTCAAGTCGGTGGCGAAGCTGCCCATGATCGACCCCGAGGCGGCGGCGGCCGAGCTGCGTCGCGCCGTCACCGAGCTCGGCATGGTCGGCATGGTCACGCCGCAGCACATCCGCGACAAGAACCTCGACGATCCGAGCTTCGACGTGGTGTGGAAAACGGCGCAGGAGCTGGGTGTCGCGGTCTGCGTCCACGGCGGCGGCCAGGCCATCGACCAGGTGCCGATCGGAGTCGACCGCTGGAACACGCGCCTCGAGATGCACGCCTTCACGCATCCCGTCGGCCAGATGATCGCCGTCATGTCGTTCACCGTCGGCGGCATCCTGCAGCGCTTCCCCGAGCTGCGCGTCGCGTTCCTCGAGGCCGGCACCGGCTGGCTGCCGTTCTGGCTCGAGCGACTCGACGAGCACTGGGAGCTGACGCCCGAGCAGGCGCCGCTCATCGACCGCAAGCCGAGCGAGTACTTCCTGTCGGGCCGCTGCTTCATCGGCTGCGATCCGGACGAGAAGGCCATTCCCGAGGTCTGCAACGAGCTCGGCGAGGGCATCGTCGTGTACGCATCGGACTACTGCCACTGGGACTGCAAGTTCCCCGACACGGTGAAGATCCTTGCCGACCGTACCGATCTCTCGGACAGCGCCAAGAAGGGCATCTTCGACACGAACCCGCGCCGCCTCTACGCCATCCGCTGATGCCGATCGACCTGTCCGCGCTGCTCGAGCCCCGCCACACGGCGCTCCTGCTGATGGAGTGCCAGGAGGGGATCATCGGCGAGGGCGGGAAGCTCGGCGCCCTGGCCGAGGCGGTGCAGCGTCACGGCACCGTCGGCCACATCGGGCGCGTACTCGCCGCAGCACGCGCGCGGGGCGTGGCCGTGTTCCACTGCACCATGGCGCGACGTCCCGACGGGGCGGGCGCCATGACGAACTGCCTACTGCTCGCCGCCACCAGGAAGAGCCCGACACCGCTGGTGCCGGGCTCGCCGCAGCAGAAGCCGGTGGCTGCGCTGGCGCCGGTCGACGGCGACTGGGTGCTCGAGCGCTACCACGGCATCAGCCCATTCCACGCCACCGAGCTCGACCAGCTGCTGCGGAACCTCGGCATCAAGACCGTCGTCGCCTGCGGCGTGTCGGTGAACATCGGCATCCTCGCCATCACGCTCGACGCGGTGAACGCCGGCTACCAGGTGGTGATCCCGCGCGAGGCCGTCACCGGCACGCCCGACGAGTACGTCGCCGCGGTGATGGAGCACACGCTCCGCCTGCTCGCGACCATCACGACGGTGGCGCAGGTGGAAGAGGTGTGGCGTGGCTGAGCGCTTCGCCGGCCGCGTCGCGTTCGTCACCGGCGCGGGGTCGGGCATCGGCCGCGCCACCGCGTCGCTGCTCGCTTTGGAAGGGGCGCGCGTCTTCGCCGTCGACGTGAACCGGGACGGCCTCTCCGAGACCGTCGGCTCGATCCGTGCTGCCGGCGGGCAGGCCGACGGTACGCACTGCGACGTCACCGACCCGGCGTCGGTGCAGACGGCAGTGGAGCGCACCGTGGCCGCGTTCGGCGGGCTCAACATCCTCGTCAACGTCGCCGGTATCGGTGGCTTCTTGCGCTTCGAGGAGCTCGAGCTGGCCGACTGGCAGCGCACGCTCGCCGTCAACATGACGGGGGCCTTCATCACGACGAAGGCGGCGCTGCCGCATCTGCTGACGCCGCCGGCGGGCAACGTCGTCAACGTGGCGTCGACGTCGGCGCTGCGCGGCGTCGCCTACGCGCCGCACTATGCGGCGTCGAAGGCGGGGCTGCTCAACCTGACGCGCTCACTGGCGCTCGAGTTCGCCACCCGCGACCTGCGCTTCAACTGCGTGTGTCCTGGTGGCGTGCGCACGCCGCTCGGTCGCTTCTTCATCCGTCGCGAGGATTTCGAGGCGCATCTCATCGACTACGCCGCGCCGCCCAAGCCGGGCAACTTCGCCGACCCCATCGACATCGCGCGCATCATCGCGTTCCTGGCGTCCGACGACGCGCGCATGATCAACGGCGCCGCGCTCACCGCCGACGGCGGCACGCTCGCATGATCCTCGACGTCCTCGCGCGCCACGTGGCGACGCGTGGCGACCGTGTGTTCCTGCGGCACGAGGGACAGGCGGTCACCTACGCGCAGTTCGACCAGCTGGTGAACCGCGCCGCGAACGCGCTGCGCGAGCAGCAGGTCACGCCCGGACTCCGCGTCACCCTCGCCCTCGGTAGCTCCATCGAGTACGTCGTCGCGGCGTTTGGCGTGCTCCGTACGGGTGCCATCCTCAACCCGGTGAACCCGGGGCTCGGCGCGAGCGAGCTGGGCTACATCCTGCAGCACTGCGAGCCGCAGGTGGTGGTCACCGACGCCGCCACCGACGCGACCATGCGTGCGCTCGGCGTGCCCACGGTGCTCGCCACCACGCTCGCCGCGCACGACGACGTCCGGCCCGTCGACGTCCGCCACGCGCCGGAGGACTTCTCGACGCTGCTCTACACGTCGGGCACGACGGGGCGGCCGAAGGGGGTGCTGTTCACGCACGGCCGCACCGGCACCAGCGGTCCGCACTTCATCCAGGCGCTCGGCCTCACGCCCGACGACACCATCCTGTCGGTGACGCCGCTGTTCCACGGCAACGCCTGGGGCTCCGTCGTGACGGCGCTGCACGCCGGCGGCGCGGCGGCGTTCCCGAAGACCTTCTCCGCGTCGGCGTTCTGGCCGCTGGTGCACGAGACCGGTGCGACGGTCGTTTACACGCTCGGCACCGTCCTGGCGATGCTGCTGACGCGCGAGCCGTCGGACCTCGAGAAGAACAACCCGCTGCGCGTCATCCTCGGCCTCGGCAGCGCGCCCATCCGCGAGCGGATCATCGAGCGCTTCGGCGTGCAGGCGGTGCTCGAGTGCTTCGGCTCGACCGACGCCGGCGTCGTCACCATCGAGCCGCTCGGCCAGCCGCCCCGCGCGGGCTCGTGTGGTCCGCCGGTGCCGGGCGTGCGGCTCCGCGTCGTCGACGAGGCGGGGAACGACCTGCCGCCGCGGGGCGTCGGCGAGATCGCGGTGGATTCGCCCGCGCGCATGGCGGCCTATTTCCGCGATCCGGAGGCGACGGCCGAGGCGTTGCGCGACGATTGGTTCTGGAGCGGCGACCTCGGGTACCTCGACGAGGACGGCTGGCTCTACTTCGTCGACCGCAAGCGCGACGTCATCCGTCGCGGCGGCGAGAACGTCAGCTCGGTGCTGGTCGAGAAGACGATCCGCGAGCACCCGAGCGTGGTCGACGTCGCGGTGATCGGCGTGCCGGAGCCGGTGCTCGGGCAGGAGATCAAGGCGTTCGTCGTGACGAAGGAGCCGGTCACGGCCGAGGAGCTGCAGGCGTTCGCGTCGGCGCGGCTGGCGAAGTTCCAGGTGCCGCGGCTGTGGGAGTTCCGGGAGAGTCTGCCGAAGACCCCGACCCAGCGCGTGGAGAAGTACAAGCTGCGCGAAGGAGCAGGGCGGCCGCTGTTGGGGTGAGTGACGCGGTCGCGCCGGCTCGTCACACGGCCGATCTCGCCTCGTCATCCGTCTCCGCTGTTGTGTGCCGCGCGCTGCTCGAACGGCGGATTTCGCTCGGCCAGCAGCGGCTTGAGCGACTACGCGACGGGCGAGTGGCTCGCCCTGCGTCGGCCCTGGGCCGACGGCACGACCCATCTGGTGTTCACCCCGGCCGAGCTGCTCGAGCGGCTGGTGCCGTTGGTGCCCCGGCCGCGCGTGAACCTGCCCCTGTACCATGGCGTCCTGGCGCCGAACGCGCCGTGGCGCCGCTGTCGTCGGGCGGGGGAGTGCGCCGGCGGCCGTGACGAACAGCCCGGAGCGATCGCTCCTCCGGGCGCTCCCGGCACATCGCTCGCGGGGGGGGGGAAGGGGGGCGACGGCCGCGAATCCGTCCGCGATATCGCGCCTGGGCCGAGCTCATGCGCCAGGCGTTCGCCGCCGATGTGCTGGCTTGTCCCCGCTGTGGCGGGCGCATGGTCGTGCTCGCGACCATCGATGACCCCAGGGTGGTTACCCGCATCCCTACGCACCTCGGGCCGCCGCTGGATGCCGGTGAGCCGGCCCCGGAGCGGGCGCCACCCGAGGCGCGCGAGGCCCGGGCCTAGCGAAAAGGTTTCAGGAGCGTCCGATCCCGCCGCCAATGCGGCCGACGCCCCGGTGCGCTCGTGCGCCGGTGTAGATCAGTGAGTGGCGGACTGGCCCACGGGGGGGAGGGGCTTTATATGCCCGCGCCAGGCAGGGGGGAGGGAGAGCATGGCGGCGGACGGCCGAAAAGGGGTGGGTCGATCAACTTCGCCAGGTTGTCCTTCCTATCGTCATCGTCTCCAAGGACCAGAACGTGGACACCGTGAGGTGCGGTCTCGGTACCGATACGGCGCAGACCGATACGAGCGATCTCGCTACCGGTTGCGAGACGCTCACGCACTAGTCGGCTGAACCGGCATGATTCGGCCACGACCATGGACGCCCGGTTTCGCAACCGGGCGTCCATGGTACATCACCGTCTTTCTCGTTCGCTCCCTGCGTCTCATGGTCCAACTCAGACGCACGACGCGGAAGTACATGGCGTCATCGTTCACCTATCGATACATGTTCGAAACGTTCCCGAGCATCCAAATAGTCAGCGGCCAGTGCAGCCGCACAGTTGCTTCCTAGCTTCCGCTGCAGTTTCGGACGTGCCAATCGATTCCCGGCCGATCGCCAGAATCCTGTCGCTTTCTTGACTGCGCGGACGAGCTGCTGCGGCTTTTGTGGGGTCTCCAGCCTCGCGCATGCTTTTCGCTTCCCGCGGCGCAAGAAGCCGGGCTGCCGCACGCTCTCGCAGCTCGACGGATCCTTCCGCCGGCAGACGCAGAGCGCTCCGTCGAGGCCAGTGAGCCTACTCTCGATACAGCCCACCGACGGCAGACATGTCGATTCCATACACGGGTCGTCGGAAACGCAGTCCCTGTCGGTGCACCGAGGAAGCGTAGTCGGCTCGGTCGACGTCGTCGTGGAGGTGGTCGACGACGTCGTCGAGACGCAGCCGGGTCCAGGCGCCGCGCAATGGTCGCGATCGCACTCGTTCCCCACGCCGTCATCGTCGTCGTCGATCTGCAGCGGATCGAAAGTTCGCGAGCAATCGTCGAGCTCATCGGGGACACCGTCGTCATCGAAGTCGCGAAGCGGCGTCCCGACGGTCACGGGCTGCATCCGACAAACGAATCCCTGCGAGCACTCGTCACTCGTTCGGCACGTCGCGGGTACCTGCAGCGTGCACAATCCCGTCACCCGGCTACAGAACGTGCCCTCAGCGCAGCTGCTCTGTCCCACGCATGGATCGTCGTCCATCTGCACGCATCGTCCTTCGGTTGCAGTGAACACCTGGCTTCCGTCGACGGCGTCGAGCGGGTCACTCGATGAGCCGGGATCGATGGCACTGATGGTGAAGGTCAGACCGGTACACAAATCGAAGCGCTGCAGCACCACCCCACCGATGGAGCCATTCCCATCGAGGTCCATTCCCTGCTCGGTTTCGAGTGTGAGAAAACGAACTTCGGAACCGTTCACGCGGTAAGGAGCGCCGGGTTCGCAGGTAGCGAAGCGACACGGCGTGATCGCCTGACCGGTGTCGAACATCGTATCGGTCACGAAATCGTACACGACCAAGACCCCATCCACCGAGTCGCCGTCACCATTCGCGTCGCGGTTGCTCTGGGCCGTCTCGAGCGACCGGATCGCCAGCAGTTGCCTCAGTCCGCACGTCGTCGGGCCCCTCCGCCCCAGCACGAGTTCCTCGCCAGCTTGGCCCAGATTCGAGAGGGACTCGGCCCCGGCGTCGTAGACCTGCACCACCCCGTCGTCGGCATCGGAGTCACCGTTGAGCGACCCCTTGCCGTTCGGCCCTTCGGGTGTGACGAACGCGACACGGTCGTCCATGGTCGCCACCGCCTCGGCCGCTTGGCCGAGGTTGGCCCACTGCCCGGAGTCGACGTTGTACACGTGGACCACATCATCGGCGGCATCGCCGTCGGCATTGAGATCGACCAAGCCCTGGTCCGCTTCCGAAGCGAGCGCCACCACGAATCGCGGCGATGCCGCGACCTTCGTCGCCGCGAGGCCGAGATTCTGCGAAGGGCCGCCGCTCCGGACGAGATGAACCACGTCGTCCGCAAGATCCTCGTCGATATTGAGCGAGCCCGCGGGACAATTCGCCGACCCCGTCGAGGACTCCGGGCGCAGGTAGACAGCCGTATCAGCAGCGACAGAGACGTCGCCCGCCGGACATTCAATGGTCGAGCCGCCGGTCGTCGCATCCACGATCGTCAACACGATGTCGTCGAGTCTGCCGTCAGGAAACAGCCTCGCATCGACCCCGAGCGGATCCGCATCGTCCACCGCCCGAACGTACACGTCGAATGCGTCATTGGAATCCTCGTTCGGTCCAATGAGGTCGTTCGCGCGCGACGCAAAGACCACCACCTGCCCGTCGGCCGAGATGGCGCAATCGGATGGGGAGAAAGCGGACTCCTCGGTAAAATCCTCACCCGGCATGCCTTCCGGCGTAGCGCTCACGTGGCGCGTCGTACCGGTGCTTCGATCGTGCACGTACATCTCAGCGTTGTTGTCGGGAGCGATGCCTGCGACCAAGCCACTGTTGTCGCTCTTGAACGCGACGAAGCGGCCATCTGATGACATCGCTTGCGTTGGCAATACCCCCGAAAAGACACCCTCTCCCTGAGAGCCGTCACTTCCGACACTCACGCGCTCGGTTAGGTGGAGCAATCGGTCGCGGACGAAAACATCGTAGCCTTCATTCGTATCCTTCCCCGGTGCGATCAGATCCGCACTATCGCTATCGAAGGCGACGAAGCGGCCGTCGGCCGAGATTCCTCCGATGTGCAAGCAATCGTCGGCTTCGCCGCTGCCGTCGAACGTCCGGCTAATCAGCTCGGTCGCGCCCGTTACGCGATCGTGCACGTAGGCATCCATCGAGAATCCGAACGCATCGTCTGGATCGAATGGAGTGGAGGAGATGAATCCCACGATGCGTCCGTTGCCGCTGACGACCGGTCCTTGCCCCTCACCCGGATCGACGTTCTGTAGTCCCCCATTTCCTTGCGTGCCATCCGAATAGACGGACACTCGCGACGTCGCTGCTGATGCACGATCGTAGGCGAACACATCCTCCGCCCCGTTCGTATCCTCCCCGGTCGGCAGAAGATCGCTCGCGTAGCTGAAGAAGACGATGACTTGACCATCGTCGGAGATCGCCGGGGCTTCCGAGTGATTGTTGGCAAACCCTCCCCCGAACGCTCGACTCACTAGCTCCACGGAGCCGCTCTCGACGTCGTACAGGAAAATGTCGCCGTCGGATCCGTTTCCATCGACCACCGGAAATAGATTCGTCGCGCTACTTTCGAAGGCGACCCAGTGACCGTCGCGCGATATGGAGGCATAGCGCGAGTCACCGTCCGCTTCTTCACCGTTGAATCCCTTACTGATCAGTGTCGTGGTGCCGGTGTCGCGGTCGCGCAGGTAGACGTTGAACGTGAACTGGCCGACCAAGCTCGGGGAGACGAGGTTGCTATCGGTCGAAACGAAAACGACGCGACGGCCGTCACCCGACACTCCGCGCGGTTCTCCGCCGTTCACGGCCTGTCCACCGCCGAACGCGTCGGATTGCCGCTCGGTGAGATGGAGCCCAGCCTCGGCCTCCGAGGCGCGCACGTAGACTCGGCCGGCGGCGACCTTCAGCGGCGTCCCGTCGATCCGCGGGGAACCGTCCACGGCGTACGAGGCGTCGACCGTAGTCTCGCCGAGTCCAAGCTTGAAGATGCGCAGAATGGAATCGATGGAATCGGCGTCTCCGTCTTCGTCACATGACGACTGGCCAGACTCCGATTCGAGGAACGCGAGGGTATCACCCTCGACTGCGACAGCCGGAAAGCTGAAGGGAAATTGACTGACACGGACCGAAGCTCGCCCCTCGGGGATACCAACCAGGTCACATCCAGGAGACGGCCCGAGCGGTTTCGCCAGCCCAGTGGATCGGTCACGCAGAATCGTCACCGAGTCGTTCGTATCGTCATCACCATTGCGATCGATGCCGTCGATGGTCTCCCTGACCGTAAAGGATCGTGCTCCACTGCTGCTGACTAGACCGTCGAGCGGAACCGGCAGGTTGGCTTCGAGTGCGTAGGACACGCATGCATCACCGACCGCGGGGCAATCATCCGAGGCGGCGCACGGCGCATTCGGCGCTCGCTGGCAGAACCGCGGCACATTCCGGAAGAGCTCGATCGGTCCACCCACGACGGGGGGAACGAAGTCGAAGAGCCTGCCACAGGCGCCGCTTGGGCAATCGCGGTCGACGGCGCACGCGACGCTCGGGGTATCGACGCACGAGGTCACGCATCTCCCGCCTTTACAATCCAGGTCCGTTTCGCAGAGGCTGTCTGCCTCTGCTCCATCGACGCACGTTCCATGGCGTCGCGCGATGCGAATGATCGTGTACGGCGCATCGACCGAGCCGAAGAGCGTCACGAGGTTCGGCGCAGCGACCGAGGAATCCAGCTGCGGCTCAAGAATCGGTGGTAGCACCGCTCCCTCCGGGGTGAGTGACCTCAGGAAGGTCTGCGACGGCACACGAAACGGAATCGGAGATGCCAGTCGGGCTCTTACGAGACGGGGCACCGGCACTCCGTCGTCTGCGACGAGCACCCCTCCCCAGCCCATGGGTATCAACAGATTACCTTCACTGTCGGTGGCCGCTCGCACGACATTTGTCGTGGCGATACAGGGCGGTCCTTCGCTGAAGCAGCCCGCCTGATAGTCGTTCGGAGGCGGCAGAGCAGTGAAGCTGGGGAAGCGAGTATCTTCCTCCGTCGTTCCGCATGCGCCGTCGTCCTCGAACAGCTGGTCGATGCACGCGAGTAAGCCGATCTGTTGCTCGCACGGTTCGGTGGTCAGGGCACACGCTGGCGGGGAGCCAGCGACTGTGACGCCGATGGCGACGCGACCCGTCAGGGTCACGTCATCCGCAGGATTGAGCAGAAGATCGTCGGTGTCGGGAAAGGTGACGATCAATCGGCGATCCCCTTCGTCGACGTCGGTGCGAATCGCCAGCTCGCCTTCGCTCACCGATCGGCAAGTTGCCCGGACCACACCTGGGGCCGAACTGCATGGCGTTAGGTCGACGGCACTACAATCGCTGGCCAGGACGACGACCCGCTTGCCCGAGTTGGGCCTCGATTTGAAAACGACCGTGACCACGTGTTGGCCACCGCTCGCCAGGAATCCCGAGGATCGGTCGCAATCTCGCACCCGAAGCTCGAGACGCTCGCCCGGGGCAGCAAAGGGACGGTTCACCTCACCGATCGAGGATGGAAAGCTCTTTGCGACCGAGGGAATGACGTTACACGCCGCTCGAGCGACATCAGCGACCCCGAGAGTGGCCAGGAGAGCGATAGTCAGGGAGAGCGCTGGTCTCATCCGGATGTTCCTCCCCTG
>DASYLJ010000131.1:0-23024 GCA_036009625.1 Binatia bacterium | reverse complement strand
GCCGGTATCCAGGCGGGCATTCTAACCGGTGGGCGGCGCGACATGCTGCTGCTCGACGTCGTACCGCTTTCGCTCGGCATCGAGACGATGGGCGGCGTGTTCACGCGGCTCATCGATCGCAACGTCACCATCCCGGTGGCGGTGCGGGAGAACTTCACGACGGCGGTCGACGACCAGACGTCGGTCGACGTCCACGTGCTGCAGGGCGAACGCGAGCTGGCGTCCGACAACCGCAGCCTGGCGCGCTTCAGCATCCCGATCGAGCCGCTGCCGGCCGGCGTACCGCGCCTGGAGATGACCTTCCTGGTGGATGCGAACGGCATCCTGAGCGTCACGGCCAGCGACATGCGCACCGGCCGCGAGCGCAGCATCGAGGTGAAGCCGTCGTACGGCATCACCGACGACGAGATCGAGCGCATGCTCGAGGAGTCGTTCGATCATGCCGAGGACGACATCCAACAGCGGCAGCTGGTCGAGTGCCGCGTCGATGCCGATTCCATCCTGCACGCCACGCGCCAGTCGCTGGCGGCACACGGCGCGCTCCTTTCCGACGGCGAGGGTGAACGGATCACGGCAGCCCTGGATGCGCTGCAGGCGGCTCGTGACGGCACCGACCACATCCTCATCCGTGATGCCTACGACGCGCTGAGCACGGTCACAGAGCCGTTCGCGCAGCGGATCATGGACGGTGCCATTCACGACGCGGTCACCGGCCGTGCGCTCGAGGACATCTGAATGCGCATCGGGTGGGACGACGTCGAGGACATCGCAGAGCAGCTGGTGGAGGCGCATCCCGGCGTCGATCCGCTCGGCGTGCGCTTCACCGATCTGCACCGCTGGGTGTGCGAGCTGCCGGAATTCAGTGACGATCCCAAGGATTCGAGCGAGGGCAAGCTGGAGCGGATCCAGATGGCCTGGGTCGAAGCGCGCGAAGGCTAGGAGGAACGATGGCGTTCATGCAGGTGAGCCGGAAGGTCGACTATGCGCTCCGGGCCGTCATCCATCTGGCCAACGCCGAGGCCAACGGTGGGACGTGTACGGTGGCCGAGATCGCCGAACGGGAGCGCATGCCGCGCCAGTTCCTCGAGAAGATAGTCCAGCAGCTCATCCGCAAGGAGCTGGTGCGATCACGACGTGGATGTCACGGCGGCTACGTACTCGCCCGACCCGCCGAGGACGTCACCTTTCGCGACGTCATCGAAGCCCTGGAAGGACCCATCTCGCTGAACGTATGCGTGGGTGACCATCCAGACTGCTTTCTCATCGGCGCGTGCGGCATGAACCGCATCTGGGCGGAGGGACAGCGCCGGGTGATGGACCTCTTCGAGAGCACCACCATCGCCTCCGTCCGCCACCCCGTGATGCCCCAAATGCCGGGCATCAAGAAGCCTGAATACAACACCGAGGAGGTCGTCTAAACCGCCGTAATCGCCACAAGGACGGCGAGTTACGAGGGACAAAGCACATGAAAGATCGAGAGTACGCACAGGAAGACCGGATGGCGGGGATATTCGCACCGGACACGCTGCTGCCTTCGCAGTACTTCGATCGGGTCCGCCGAGGCGGCGACTACGACGGCGAGCGCCGGCTGATGGTCGCGGTTCTGGAAGACGCGGTCGATGTGTATCGCAAGCAGGTGGGCGCAACGGATCACAAGCGCCAGCAGATGTTCCGCGACGCCGAGGCCTGGATCGACGATAGCGATCGCACGTGGATCTTCTCCTTCGAGAACATCTGCGACGTGCTCGGCATCGACGCCGGGTACCTTCGCGGGGGCCTTCGGGCCTACAAGAAGCAGGCCGGTGGTGATCGTGGTCGCGTAGTGCAGCTACGCCCCGATGCCCCCGGTACCGACGCCGTTCGCAACGCGAACGCGTCCTGATCCATCGGGGCGACGAGTCGTCCGGCGCTGGCCGCCGTGGCTCGTCGTCCCGATGAAGACACGCTGGAAGCACGCGCAGCGCACGAGGGGTTTTCAATGCGGGAGGTGGTGAAAAGGGTGCGAGTGCAGCAGGTGCCGCTGACGCTCGGCCAATGGGGACGGCGTGAATTCGTCGAGCCCCGGGTGCGGGCCATCGTGGCCGACCGATTGGGTGTGAGCGATGATGCGCTCGTGCCCGACGTATCGCTGATCGATGATTTCGCGGCCGATTCGCTCGATCTGCTCGAGCTCGCGCTCACGTTGGAGACGGAGTTCGGCATCGCCCTGGGCGAGGACGACGTCGCCGAGGTGCGGTCTTATCGCGACCTGGTCGACCTCGTCGTCACCGCCACTCGCGGCGGGCGGGAAGTCGATGCGCTGACCTCGTTCGTCCGATCCGTGGTCGTCTCCGGTGGCGGCGAGCGCCGGGAGATGCGGCGGGCAGCCTGGCTGACACCGTACGAAACCGAGTCCATCGCGGCCGACGCGCTCCGTGCAGGCCGCGGCTCACGGCTCGAGCTGACGGTGGCGCAGGCGACCACCGCCGAGCTCGCGCGCATCGAGGGCTGCTTCGCCTGGCTCACCCAGCGCGGTATCGAGCTCTCGGTCGGTCGCGAACGGGGCACCGGCCGGCGCGGCGTCGCATAGCCGGGGTCGGCTTCCGGTGGCCCGGGCCATCGGCTACAGTCCCGCGCCGTGCCGCTCCGGACCGCGATTCCCTGCCCCGGATGTGGGGAGCCCCTGGTGCGGAAGCCGGGCGGGAAATGCCCGGGGTGTGGTGTCGCCGTAGGGCAGCATGTGCAGGCGGCACGCGACCGCGAGGAGCGCATCGAGCGTATCGTCGCGGTCGTCGGCACGGTGGCGGTCGTGGCGGTCTTCACCATGACCGCAGGTCTGGGCCTGCTCGAGGGAATCGCAGCTTACGCGGGAGCCGGCGCGCTCATGTTCTGGCTCGCGAGGAAGACATTCTGAGATGGGAGCAACGATGACGACGCTGCGTGCGGTGAAGGCGGGAGCCACTGGAATCAAGGCCGACCTGACGGTGGTCCCCGTGCTCGACGGCACGCTCGCCGTTGCGCTGCGCCCGTTCGGCAAGAGCCTGTCGGGGGTCCTCACGCGACGGGCCCGCGAAGCCGATTTCCGCGGCCGTCCCGAGGACGTGCTCGTGCACCAGGGCGACGGCGGGACGATCATGCTGGTCGGGCTCGGCAACGGCGAGGGCACCATCGATGCCTGGCGTCGGGTCGGGGCACGGGCGCGTCGCGAGGCCGAGCGTCTGGGCGTGCGACGAGTCGCCGCTTGGATCGGGTCGCACGCCGCGCGCGACGAGGTGCTGTCGGCGCTGCCGGAGGGTTTCCTCCTCGCCGGCTATCGCTTCGATCGCTATCGTTCGGAGGCGCGCGGGTCGCGCGTCGAATCGCTGGCGCTGGTGAGCGACGTCATGCCGAAGCCGGCCGTCACACGAACGCTCCTCGACGGGGTGTCGAGCATCGCCGGCGCGGTCTTCGGCGCGCGCGACGTGGTGAACGAGCCCCCGTCGGTGGCGACGCCCAGCTTCCTCGCCGAGCACGCGCGCGCCATCGCCGCGGCTGCCGAGCACGTCGAGGTCGAGGTGTGGGACGCGAAGCGCATCGCCAAGGAGGGCCTCACCGGGCTGCAGGCGGTCGCGCGCGGGAGCCACGAAGAGCCACGGTTCATCGTCCTGCGCTACACGCCGCCGGCGCCGCGCCGCCGCGTCGCGCTGGTGGGGAAGGGCATCACCTTCGACTCTGGTGGGCTCTCGCTCAAGCCGGCGAAGTCGATGGAGACGATGAAGTACGACATGGCCGGTGGCGCTGCCGTGCTCGGCGCGGTGGCCGCGGTCGCGGCGCTGGGTCTGCCGCTCGAGGTGACGGCTTACGTGCCCGCCTCCGAGAACCTTCCCGGCGGACGGGCACAGAAGCCGGGCGATGTGATCCGCTACGCCAACGGTCGCACCGTCGAGGTTCTCAACACCGACGCCGAGGGCCGTCTCGTCCTGGCCGATGCGCTCGTCGTCGCCAGTCGCGAGCATCCCGACGTCATCGTCGATCTCGCGACGCTCACCGGGGCCGCGCGGATCGCGCTCGGCTCGCTCTACGCCTGCATCCTCGGCACCGAGCAGACGCTCGTCGACGGCCTGGTCGCCGCCGGTCGCACCGCGGGTGAGCCGTGCTGGCAGCTGCCGCTGGTGCGCGAGTATCGCGACGATCTGAAGAGCCCCATTGCCGATCTGAAGAACGTCGGCGGGGGCGACGCCGGGACGATCACCGCCGCGCTCTTCCTGGCGGAGTTCGTATCGCCCGGGGTGCCGTGGGCGCATCTCGACATCGCGGGCCCGGCCTATGCCGACAAGGAGCTGCCGTGTGCGCCCCGTGGCGCCACCGGCTACGGCGTCAGGCTGCTGACGCAGTTCCTGCGTGACCTCGCCGCCGGCGCCTGACGACGCTCAGAGCGGGAAGCGCTCGCGCACGTAGCGCTCGGCGTCCGCCCGCGTGCGGACGTCGCCCTCGAGCTGCGCGTCCTCGAGGGCGCGCAGGATCTCGCCGACGCGCGGGCCAGCCGCGTGGCCCATGGCGAGCAGCTCGTTCCCGCCGAGCAGACGCGGCGGACGCAGCGGCGCCTCGCGCTCGAGCTCAGCGCGACGTCGTTCGCAGAAGAGCACCCAACGCAGATCGCCGTTCGATGCCAGAGCGTCGAGGCGAGCCAGGCGCAGCAGTTCGTCGATGCCCTCTTCGGCGAGCAGCTTCTTCAGCGTCGAGAGCCGCATCTCGGTCGACTGCACGAGGCGCAGGTGGTTGCGCACCAGCCAGGCGACACGCTCCCACGTCATCCGGCTGCGCCGCAGGCGCTGGCACATCGCGACGGCGACGTCCGCGCCGACGGACGGGTGACCGTAGAACGTGATGCGGCCGTTCTTGCTGCCGACGCACCTGGGCTTCGCGACGTCGTGGAGCAGGGCGCCGAGCGCCAGCGTCTCGCTGACGCCTGCGGGCAGCTGCTGGAGCAGCAGCAGCGTGTGCAGCCAGACGTCGCCTTCGGGATGAAAGTCGGCCGACTGCGCGACGCCCTGCATGCGCGCGATCTCCGGGAGGACGACGGGGAGCAGCCCCGTCGCGTCGAGCAGCTCGAACGCGCGGCGCGCGCCGCCCTCGGTGAGCATCTTGACGATCTCGTCGCCGATGCGCTCGGCCGCCATGTCGGTGACGGTGGGGGCGGCGGCGACGATGGCGTCGAACGTGGCCGGATCGATTGCGAACCCGAAGCGCGCCGCGAAGCGCACGGCCCGCAGCATGCGCAGGCGGTCCTCGGCGATGCGCGCGCGCGGATCGCCGATGGCGCGGATGACGCCGGCGCGGAGGTCGGCGGCGCCGCCGACATAGTCGTGGATCTCGCCGGTCTGGGGATCGGCGAAGAGCGCGTTGATGGTGAAGTCGCGGCGCAGCGCGTCGTCGCGAGCCGTGCCGAAGTGCACCTGCGTCGGCCGGCGTCCATCGACGTAGGCGTCGTCGGAGCGGAACGTCGCCACCTCGTAGCGGGCGCCGCGGTCGATGACGAGGATGACGCCGAACTGTGCGCCCACGGGGACGGTGCGCGGGAAGAGGCGAACGACCTCCTCCGGTGGGGCACTGGTGGCGATGTCGTGGTCGATCGGCTCGCGGCCGAGCAGTCGGTCGCGCACGCTGCCGCCGGCCAGGTAGGCCTCGTGCCCTGCGACACGGAGCCGGCGAACGATGTCAGCCGCGCCCGTTGCCGACGCCGTCATGGGGAAACTCGAACAGCACCTTGACGGCCCCCGAGCGCGCCTGGTCGCCGCAGGCGAGGAACGCCTCGCGATACTGGTCGAGCGAGAACCGATGGCTCAGGATGGCCGTCGCGTCGATGCGACCGGTGCGCACCAGGTCGAGATAGATCTCCATCGAGTGGCGACGGGTGCCCTCGAACTCCTCGACGCCGAAGGCGTTGGATCCGATGACGGTGATCTCCTTGAAGTAGAGCGGCGTCCACTCGAAGCGCCGCGGCACCTCGACGCCGGTCACCACGATGGCCCCGCGCGACGCCGCCACCCGGATGCCGACCTCGACGGTCTGCGGAAACCCGACGGTGTCGTAGATGACGTCGACGCCGCCGCCGTGCAGCCACGGCAGGCCGTACCAGGGCGTGAGCACCTCGGCGCCGGTCTCGGCCCCGATGCGGGCCACCAGCTCGCGGACCGGCTCGTGTGCCAGGACGACGGCGGCCCCGAAGCGTTCCGCGAGCCGCGCCTGGTGCGGGAAACGGGCGACGGCGAGGATGCGCGTGTCCGGGTGGAGGGCGCGCAGGATGGCGATGGTGAGGAGCCCGAGCGTGCCGCAGCCGTACACCATGGCCGGCGCGCCCGGCTGCGGCGGGCGCTTCAGGACCGCGTGCAGCGACACCGAGAACGGATCGGCGAGGACGGCTTCCTCGTCGCGCACGCCGTCGGGCACCGGAATGCACATCGACTCGTGAGCCGGCACCAGCGGGGCGAAGCCGCCGGTGGCGGTGCTGCAGTTGCCGGTGTGGATACCCGGAGGCAGCCGCCCGTGTCCGAAGTTGCGACAGATGGAATACTGCCCCTGTTCGCACTCGGGGCACGGCGGGGTGATGCCGCGCGGGCCGCAGCTGAGCCACGGGTTCAGGACGACGCGCTCACCGAGCCGACGATGTCGCACGCCGGGGCCGACGTCGACGATGGTGCCGACGACCTCGTGCCCCAGCACCTGCGGGAACGAGATCAGCGCCGTCATCGGGTTGTCCATGTTCCCGTTGAGGAACATCTGCTTGTAGTCGCTGCCGCAGATGCCGCAGAGGTTCGTCCGGATGACCACCCAGTCATCGCCGGGCAGGCCCGGATCGGGGACCTCGCGCAACGCGGCCGGCGAGTAGGGCCCGAAGAAGAACCGACGATCGATTCGTCCGAGCAGACCCGACACCACCTGACGCGGCACGCTCAGGTCGAACACCAGTGCGCGCATTGCGGGGGAGCCAAGCACGCGCGCGCCCGCGCGTGCAAGCGGTGGTCAGTGCATGCCGGCGTGCGGGTTGCCGGCCGGGGCGGCGGGCGCGGGCGGCGGCGTGATCTTGTCGAGTGCCTTGTCGTCGATCGTCAGGTTGGCGGACTTCTTGAGCGCGTCGAACTTGCTCTGCATGTTGTCCTGCAGCGCCTTGTTCCGGATCGTCGCCTTGATCTGCTCTTTCACCTGGTCGAACGGCTTGCGCTCGCCGTCGTCGCGCTCGGTGACGATGATGATGTGCCAGCCGTACTGCGTCTTGACGACCTCGCTCAGCTGCCCCGGCTTGAGCGCGAAGGCCACCTTCTCGAACTCGGGCACCATGCGACCCTGACCGAACTTGCCGAGGTCGCCGCCCTTGGCGCCGCTCGTCTTGTCCGTCGACTGCTCCTTGGCGATGTCGGCGAACTTGGACGGATCGGCAACCAGCTGATCGTGGATCGTCTTCGCCGTGGCCTCGTCCTTCACCAGGATGTGGCTCGCCTTGATCTGGGTGGTCGAGTACAGGTTCGGGTTCTCGTCGTAGTACTTCTGCGCGTCGGCGTCGGAGATCTCCGGCGGCTTCTGGTACTCGCGCATCAGGCGCTGGACGACGAGCCGCTTGCGCATGTCGGTGACCTGGCGCTCGATCTCGGGGTCGGTGTCGTAGCCCGCCTTCTGCCCCTCGGCGAAGAGCAGATCGTTCAGGATCATGTTCTCGACGAACTGACGCTTGCGATCGGGCGCGGTGAGGTACGCGCGTGACGGACCGGGGAGGCGCTCGATCTCAGTCAGCACCTCGGCGCTGGTGAGCTTCTCGCCGGAGTAGGTGGCGATCACCTCGGACGTCTCGACGGTATCGGCGGTGGCAGCGGCCGTGGGCTTCGCGGAGGCGGCGGGCGGCGTCGCCTCCTTGCTTTCTGGCTTGCATCCGACGCCGATGAGCGCGGCCGAGAGCAGGACGATGGCAGCACGGGTACGCATAAGGTCGGTGCCATAGCCCAGCGTCCGCGAAGAAGTCAATTTTTCGGCCCCCGCGTCGACGGCTTGGCGGCCGCGCGCGATGCCGGCGGGCCGCGCATCGGTCCGCCGTGGCACGTCGCTTGCTGCCCGACTCTGGTGCTCTGGCTCGTTGCGACACCGGCGGACGACGACCTCGTCGCCGCGCACGATGCGCTGGTGCGGGTCGCGGCCGATCTCGATCGTCGCCTCGACGGGGCGGGGCTGCACGGAGTGGACGACGTGCTCGATGCCCATCGCCGCCTGCGCGCGGTGATCGATGGCCTCGCGAGCGACGACGTCGCGCGCATGACGGAGACCGTGGCGGCGGTGCGGGACTGGGTCGAGACGGTGGCGGCGCAGCTCGAGCGTCTACGCGCCATCAAGGCGCGCTGCCCCGAGTGACCGCCGGCGCGGCTCGCGCGCGAGTCGCCACAGGACGACGCCGCCGGCGACGCCGGCCGTGTCGATGAGGACGTCGCCGAAGGCCGCCGTTCGCGACGGGACGAACGCCTGGTGCAGCTCGTCGGAGGCGGCGAACAGGGCGCCAAGCACGATGGCCGTGGCCATCGCGCGCACCAGCGAAACCCCCTGCAACCGCAGCGCGCGCAGCGTCAGGCCACCGAGGATCATGTACTCGACGACGTGCGCCAGCTTTCGGATGACGGCGTGAGCGCGCTCGAGGTCGTGGGGATGGGCCCCCGGGAAGAGGGCGGACAGGATCGGCAGGAGCACCGACGACGTGTGGTCGCCGGAGAATGCTCCCGAAGAGAGAAGGGAGATGACGCCCGCCCAACAGACGACGGGCAGCCATCCCCGCAGTACGGTCACCCGATCTCGTCGATGGCCTTGTTGATGAGGGCCAGAATGTTCTCGTCGAACTCGGCGTCGATGAAGCTCTCGATCTTGTCGCGCTGGGAGGCATAGCGCTTGCCAGCCGCCTCGCCGGCGAGGTGCGTGCCAGCCAGGAGATCGAGGAACTCGAGCATCGCGGGCTTCTTGCCTGGATCGTCGAGCTTGGACAGGAGGCGGTCGAACGTCAGACGGAGGGTGAGATAGGAGAGGCGGTACTTGAGGTCTTCGCTGAGCTCCATGGTTCCTTCCCGGGGGGAGCTCAGCTCCCACCCTGCGGCGCGTGATCGCGCGCCTGCTCGCGCTCGATGACGAGGGCGAAATCGTAATAGGGCTGTGACAGGGCGCCGTCGACGCGGCGGCCGTTGATGAAGATGGTGGGCGTCGAGTCGACGCCCATGCGATTGCCGCTCTCGATGTCGGCGCGCACGCGATCCATGGTGGCGGGATCGTCGAGACAGGTGCGGAACGCGCCGATCTCGAGGCCGAGGTCGCGCGCATAGCGGAAGAGGCTGTCGCGGTCGAGCGCGCGCTGATTCTCGAACAGGACGTCGTGGTACTCCCAGAATTTGCCCTGGAGAGCGGCGCATTCGGATGCCGCTGCGGCGAGACATGCGTTGGGGTGCATCGACTGCTGCATCTGCGCGTTGCAGGCGGCGTCGAGCGGGAAGTGACGGAACACCAGGCGCACGTCGGAGCGGGATCGCACCAGGGTGCGGAGATCACCGAAGGCGTGCTGGCATGCCGGACACTGGAAGTCGGAGAACTCCACGATGGTGACGGGGGCCGTGGCGGCGCCCTTCACGTGCTGCATGCTGCCGACGACGTCCGCTGCCGGCACCACGGGGAGCTTCGTGTAGACGTCGAAGAACTTGGCGTCGACCGCCTTCACCTCCGCCACGGTCGTAGCGGTGGCGGGCTGCCGGACGGCCTCGACCGCGCCGGCGGCGACCGCGACGAGCAGGCCGGCGATGGTGGCCGCATAGGCGGCCGACCGGCGCTGCAGCCAGGGCATGCGCGTCGACGACGAGAAGCGGCTCGCCAGCGGCGCCACCGCGATGAACCAGGCGATGATGATGGTGTCGAGCGTGAGGCAGAGCAGGCAGGCGTGCTTCAGGACGAAGGCGGCGACGCCGAGCAGCACGAGCGCGAAGCCGAGGCTGCCCGACGCGAGGCCGATCAGGAGCAGGTCGGCGAAGCCGCCGTCCTTGCCGCCCAATGCTCCAGGCAGGGCGAGCAGGCCGCCCAGGACGAACACCCCGATGGCCCAGACCGACACCGGAACGTCGGCGAATGTGCCCCAGCGGCTCGAGAGCACGGCGTCGCAGTTCACGACGCCGCCCAGGTTGCAGAAGCTGGTGTAGCCGGCGTCCGCGAGAATGCTCCGACTGACGTGGAGCGTGAAGGCGCTCACCGCCACGCCGACCAGCGCGATGACGAGGGCGACGCGATGTCGGGTGGGGCTGCGGGGCATCGGGCGAGGGCCCGGAGTGTACTCGGGCCCCCACCCGACTTCAATCGCTTGCGTCGCTACGGACTAGAACTGCCAGGTGAAGCGCAGGTGCGTCTCGGAGCGTCCCGCATTCAGACCGGCCAGGCCCCACGTCTCGAAGATGGGCGTGCTGGTGCCGTGCGGCGTGACGAAATAGCGCTGGCCGATGTTGACCACGAAGTCGTCGCGCACGACGTAGTCGACCGCCCAGAAGCCTTCGAAGTTCCACCGGTTGACGGGATCGACCGCGACACCCACGGTGGGGATGATGCTGCCGCCGCGGTAGAAGGTGAAGGCGGCGAAGGTGAACAGCGCCTCCCAGTCGCGGATCTTGTCGCGGAACGACTCGCTGGCGCCGCGGATGCCGGACGGCAGGTCGAGGCCGCCGGTGAGGCACGAGCTGGATCGCGCGCGGTTCGCGGACTGGAAGTTCGCGATCTCCTGCGCGCCTCGGGAATTGCCCTGCGGACCGCGGCACTCGGGATTGTTGACCAGGTAGTGCCAGAAGAACTGACCGGTGAGGAACACGGTGCTCTTCTTGTTGAGCATGCGGATCCAGGTGGGACGATCGAAGGCGATCATGCCCTTCCACATGTTCTTCTTGGTGATGCCGGGCAGGGCGGGCGTCGAGACGACGCCGACCTTCTGCAGGTCGAAGAACGGGATGCCCACGTCGTAGACCGTCTCGAAGCGGAACACGGCCTGGGTGAAGGCCTCGTCGGAGTAGTTCGCCGACGCCCCGAGGGTGTGCACGTAGGGGTTGAAGGCCTCGGCCGGGAAGATGCCCTTGCTGTAGAGGCGGGTTGCCCGGGCACCGTCCGGGTCGTCCGTGGCGAGCAGGACTTTCAGGGGCGCGTAGTTGGTGCCGTCGTCACCCGCAAACCGCTGATAGAAATAGTTCAGCGTGAACTCGATGCCCTGCGGGCTGATGCCGTGATAGCGCACGCCGACCTGGCTGTTCTCCATCGGGTTGCGGTCGTAATTGCCCGCGCCGAACAGCTGGGTGTCGTTCATCAGGCGGTTGCAGGCCGACTGACCGCGGCGGACGCCGCCGGTGACGATGTTGGGGTTCTGGTCGGTGGTGCACGAACCGAAGAAGAACGCGCCGTCGTAGGGGTTCCGCAACGGATCGGAGAAGCGCAGGCCCCAGGGGCGCGGCAGGAACGCCTGCTTCGCGGGCTGCCAGTCGCCGGGGTTCCAGTACCACTCGAGGTAGCTCTGCGAGAACTTCCAGACGTTGTCGAGGTCGTAGAGGAACTTGAGCATCCAGAACGGACGCCGGATCTCGTCCCACCCGAAGGCGGGCGCTGGAATCTCCTGCTGGAAGTGCCAGGTGAGATCGAGCGAGTTGGCGCGATCGAGCATCCGGAAGTTGTCGGTTTCGCCCCAGACGATCTGCTGGCGACCGGCGCGGATGCTGAGCGGCACGCCACGGAACTTGAGATCGATGAACGCCTCGCGCAGCTGGTTCTGGAACTTGAGGCTGTCGCGTGCGTCGTTCGACAATCCCGTGAGCTCGAGCTGATCGGGCTTGATGCTGCGGAGCACCGAGTCCTTCCCTCGGGCGCGCTGTACCAGCACGCTGTCGGGCGCCGTCGCTGCGTCGTAGACGTTCAAACCGCCGTACGCACGACCGTGGATGTCCGTCTTCTCGACGAAACCGGGCGTGTAGTCGTAGACGCTGTCGTACACGCCGCGCCAGAAGACCGAGAGCTGCGAACGCTCGACGAAGGGCAGGCTGTACTTCGTGATCCACTTGCCGCCTTCGAGCCAGTCGTAGTCGAGGCGGATACGCGCCGTGTTGCGCTGCTGGATGAACTCCCAGGTGCTGGCGTCCGGGGTACGTATGAGCTGCTGGGCCTGGACGTTGCCTGAAACCTGCAACGCGCCGAAGCGCAGCGTAGCCGCAGCGTCTCTTGGTACCGCGCACACCGCGCTCGCGAACACTGCGAGCAGGATTGCCGATGACGAACGGCGATCCATCATGCCCCCTCCTTGGTCAGTGACACCGATGTCGGGTGAAAAGCCGCGCCTCAGCTAGCGCGATTACCAGGAGTTTGCAATGAGTTTTGCGCTGTCAAAGCACAAGGCAAGGCACAAAGAAAAAGGGCGGGGTCCGTTGCCGGACCCCGCCCCGAGAAAGACCGTGTCAGTCGTCGCTACTCTTGGGCGACGATGGTCTGCGTGAACGGCAGGATGATGGCTCCCGGGCCCGGCAGGCCGCTCAGGATGTCCACCGACTGATCGCCCGTCGCGGCTTCGCAGAAGACGGCGGCGGCCTTCGAGCCCTCGGCCGTCTTCGGGTACGTCGGATCCGGCCACAGCGGCTGGGCGATGGCCCGGATACCGTTCCGGATGATCATTCCGGGGGGGCTGTCGGTGGCCGTCGGGAAGCAGGGCGTCGACGGGCTGTTCGAGCAGCACGTCTGGTTGATGCCGCCCTTCGTGGGAACGGTGGCGCTGCAATCGAACGTGCAGGTGCCACCGCCGCACGCATCGTCGACGGTCTGCTGGGGGCACGGCTTCGACTGCTGTGCGGATGTCGAGGTCTCGGTCGTCAGCGGGAGGCTGATCACCAGCGTCGCCGCCTTCTTGTTCGAATCGGGCGGGCAGTCGCTCGACAGGGTGTAGGAGGGATTCGGACCACCGGTGACGTTGCTCGTGCCGTCGACGACACACGCCTTACCGTTGTTCTGTCCGCTCGTGCAGACACCGGACTGTCCGATGCCTGCGCCATTGCAGCGCGGGCAGACGTCGCTGAGGGGCGTCTGCACGTGCACGTCGGACAGGAGGTTCACCTGTCCGTTGAGCTCGCCGGTGGCGAGGTCGAACGTGCCGCCGATGGACGTGTCTTGGTAGCGGTTCACGACGCAGACCGGCACGTTGTTGGTGAGGAGCGGGAGGGGAGCGCCGAAGGTGGGGCCGTTCAGCGAGCCCGTCTTCGTGCCCGTGGAGCCCGAGAGCGTGCAGAGGGAATCGGTCGTGGCGTCACACTCGCTCAGGCAGTACTTGAGCGTCGACTGGCTCGTCACGGTGAAGTTGTGCGAGTTGCCGCTGAAGCCGTTGTCGAGGTCGGAGCCCGCCGGCGGGACGACGAGATTGAGCTGCTTGGGAAGGCCAGACGCCTCTCGGTCCGGGCACACGATGACCGCGGGTCCGCCACAGCTGTCTCCGCTGCAGGGGTTGCACTGCAGGAACAGGACGTTCGAGCCCCCTCCGCTGGTGATCTTCGTCTTGAGGACCAGCTTGCCCTTGCCGAGCGGCGAGGCCTTGTCCTGATTCTTGCCCTTGAGCGGGATGGTGATGCTGCCAGGCGTGCCGCAGGTCGGCGTGGTGACGCCGACGGCCGGGAGAACCAGGCCGATCAGCTTCTTCGCCTTCGCGGTGGCCTTGAGCTTCGTCGTGGGCTCGGCAGTACAGCCCTCCTCGACCTGCGCTGCGCAGACGTCGACGGCGAAGGTACAGGAGCCGTTCTTGGCGCCGTCCGTGTCGCAGGCCGAGCCGTCGGCGCAGCCGATGATGCGCTTCTTGCCCTTCAGCGTGAGCGTCGTGCCGTCGCTGACGTCATAGACGAGCGAGCATGCGCTGGCTGCGGCCTTGCCCTTGTCGATGCCGTACTGCTCGGCGTGCGCGGCTGGGGCCAGACTCAGCGCTGCAGTGAGCGCCATCAGCAAACTGGGACCACGAAGTGTCATGCATTGCCTCCTAGTCGGCACGTTGCGAGAGCCGAGGTCAGTGCCTGCGACTGCTCATCCCTGAGATGAACGACGGATGGTATTGGTTTCCACCCGTTGTCGTGCGCAGGCAGATGATTGAGCGTTACCGTCATCCCCCGAAACCGTCAATGGAAAGAATTTCGAGATGGTGCCGTTACACACCGAACATCACTGAGGAAATTACGCGGTGCGGCAGGCGTCAGCTCTTCGGCTGGTCGCCGCTCAATGCCTGATCGATCGCCTGCTTGAAGGCCTCGGCGGTCTGCGCGCCGTTCAGCCGCTTGCCGTTGACGATGAACGCCGGCGTCGACGTGACGCCGATCTCCGTGGCCTCGGCCATATCGGCCTTGACCGCGTCGAGCGTCTGCTTGCTGGCGAGACACTCCTTCAGCTTGGCGACGTCGATGCCGCTGCCGGGCGCGCTGGCGATCTCCTCGACCTTGGCCGCGACGTTGTCCTTGGTGATGCTCGCCTGCTGCGAGAAGAGGCCGTTGTAGACGACCCAGAACTGGTCGTTGCCCTGCAGGTAGGCGCACTCGGTGGCGACGGCGCCGTCCTCGGCCCAGGGATGGATCTGCGTCAGCGGCAGGTTCTTGAAGACGAACTTCACCTTGTCGCCGTACTGCCCGATGACCTCCTTCTCGAAGGTCTCCCAGGCCTTGCCGCAGTAGGGGCACTCGAAGTCGGAGTACTCGACGATGGTCACCTTGGCGTCGGCGGGGCCGCGCGACGGCTGGTCCTTCAACGAGATCTGTTTCATCAGCGCCACGAAGGGATCGACGTCGAGGTCGATGGCATCGCCGCGGAAGAGGTAGCGTCCGTCGCGGGTGATGAAGAAGGCGACGTCCTGCTTCTGGTCTCCCATCGAGGCCTGCAGCGTGCCCTTCCGCCAACCTGGGATGTCGGCGTCCTCGAGCTTCGTGACCTTGAACTCGAGGCCGGGGGTGCTCACGGCCTTCTTGAAGTACTCGACGACGCGCTGGTTGATGGCGTCGTCGGTCGCGCCCCCCGCCGCGGGTGCGGCCGGCGCCTCCGCCGACTTGCCCTCGCCGCCTCCTCCGCCGCCACCCCCGCAGGCGACGACGAACAGCAGGAGAAGCGCGAGCGGGGAGATACGCATCGGCGGCTTCTAGTGCCACGGCGGCTCGGCAGTCAAGGAAGCGAATCTTGCCGCCCCAGGCACCCGCTGTTACAGACGCGCCATGCGGCGCCTCCAACTCCTCGTGCTCGTAGCCCTCTGTCTGACGCCCGCGCTGGCCCTGCTGGCGGACGAAACGGCCTCGCCGCCGCCCGCACCGACGCAGTCGACCGTCATCGAGGGCACGGTGCCCGACCTCGCCGGGCACTGGCTCGTGGTCGCCGATCTGGTGCTGCCACAGGACTCGCATCTCAACGTCGCGCACTTCTGGGACGTCACCATCGTCGACGGCAAGCCGAGTATCGAATCGCGGCAGGTGGGGCTGCCGCCGGAAGTGCGTGCCTCGCTCGAGGCGGCGAACCAGGCCCGCGTCACGTGGAAGATCACGCCGGAGCAGCTGGCCGCCGTCAGTGCCGCATGGACGACGCTGCCGCCGGAGGACCGCGGCATGTCGAAGATCGAGCACAAGATCATCGGCAAGGACGCGTTCGACGAGATGATCAAGAACGAGGAGTTCATGAAGGACTCCCTGTGGGTGGTGCAGCAGAGTGGTGATTTCCGTCCCAACGAGGGTCGCCCTGTGCGCGACGCCTTGCTGTGGGGTGGCGTCGCGCCGACCGAGGACGGCTACACTGGGGCCCACATGAGCGTGGCGGTCGCGGCGGCACCGTTCCCGATCCCGATCGCGTTCAAGGGATCGTTCCGGATGTATCGCCTCGACCCCAGCGCACAGCGCGGATTCCTCGCCCGGATGATGGATGTCTTTGCCGGGTGCGGGCGCACCCGCTAGCTACCCCCGACCCACCTCACTACTGCCCTGTTACCAGGGGCTGCTCTCGTCACTTGTCGTGTTGTCGGCATGCGACCTCGAGGCGTATCCAACTCTGCGTTGGGTGAAACACCCACCGGAGGTTCATCATGGTGCGCTACGCACTACTCGGTCTGCTGCGGGAAGAACGCGACTACGGCTATCGCTTGAAGCGTCGGTTCGACGATCGTGTTGGCGCGCTGTGGCACCTCAACATCGGCCAGGTCTACCAGACGCTGCGCTCGCTGCAGCGCTCCGGGCTCGTCGTCGAAGTGGACGGCGAGGAGACCAACGAGCCCTACCCGGGCCGCCGCATGTTCGAGCTCACGCCCAAGGGGCAGCGCGTGCTCGAACGCTGGCTCGTCCGACCACCGGTGCGGCCGCGGCCGGTGCGCGACGAGACGCTCATCCGGCTCCTGGTCCTCGAGCCCGAGCGCCGCGAGCAGGCGGTCGCGCGTGTGGTCGAGCAGGAGCATCTCTATCGACGCGAGCTGACGCGCCTGCAGGCGCAGAAGCGCAAGCTGCAGCAGGCCGACGGCACGGCGAACCTGGTCGGCCACTTCGGTGTCGAGGCGGCGTTGCTGCACACCGACGCCCATCTGCGTTGGCTCGAGTACTGCCGCGAATACCTCGAGCGCGCTCGCGCGGCGAGCACCGTCGCCGAGCCCGATATCGACGTCGAGCCTCCGATCCTCGCAGCGGCGCCGGCGCACTACGAGGTGGCGGGCGCGTAGGGCGGGATCAGCTCGGGGTGCTCCTTGTGGATCTGCTCCAGGATGGGGTTGCTCACCCGGTACAGCTCCATGCGGAGGCCGCGATGAAACGGTGCTGCCACGAAGTACGCCATCGCCTGATCGGGCGGGATGTCCGCCACCTTGTCGACGACGAAATACTTGGCGCGTAGCTTGGCGAGGATCTCGTCCTTGTCGCGCTGATTCGCGGCGACGTACAGGTAGGGGCGGACGCCGCGCGCGAGCATCGAGCCCATGGCGCGGTCGAGCGGCAGGCGCCAGCGCGTCAGGTCGGTGAGGTAGAGGGCGTCGGCGCGCTGCGAGTACCACTCGATGTTCTCGGCCGGGCGCCCCACGTCCTCGCTCGTCACCACCACCGAGTTGGGCTCGAGGTAGCGCGACATGTTGGCGCGCGCCTGCAGCATCTGCGGTCGCTGGAAGGGCGCGCGGCGACCGCTGTCGGCGTCGACGCTCGAGACCTTGAGGCCCACCAGCGCCAGCATCATCGCCATGGCGGCGACGCCGGAGACGCGTCGACCCGTGGTCGCGGCGAGCGCCGCCGCCGCCGTCCCGAGCGCGACGATGGGCACCAGCGTCGGCAGATCCGTCTTGGGGTTCAGACCCGACCACGACGCCCAGGTGCCGCCGGCGAGCAGCAACGCCGCGCCCACACCGATGGCGCGTGCCACCTCGCGCTGTCGTCGTCGGAGCAGGAGGCGCACCAGGTCGAGCGTGCCGAAGGTACCCTCGACGATCAGGACGGCGATGAAGATGAACACGCCCACCAGGTAGCGATGGTCCGCTCGCGGCCAGCAGCTGAAGAACAGGAACGCCAGCACGCTGTACGAGATGGCGCCCGTCGCCAGCACCGGTCGCAGGATGGCCGCGACCACCGCGCCCCACAGCGCGACGCCGATCAGTACCGGCGAGTAGGCGGTATTGAGGATGCGCCAGTTGCCGGGAAGCGTGGTCGCCATGTGGGAGATGCGCAGGCCGCCGCCCTGCACCTGCTCGTGCGTACCACCGCGCCATCCGGCCGGCGGGTATCCCACCTTCGGCGTGGTCTCGGTCGCGGGTGGGACGACGGCGTCGGCCGCGGGTGCCTCGGGCTTCTTCTTTTCCGGGGTCAGCGATGGCAGCAGCGGCAGCTCCATGCCCTGCGTCGGCAGGAAGGGGTTGCCGGTAGCCGACCAGTTGAAGGCCAGGAACGGCGCCGTGCCGATCAGGACGCCCAGAACACCGGTGGCCATGGCGCGTCCGACGGCCCCGGCGCCGGGGCGCTCGTGCCACCAGCGCAGGACCGCCATCAACGCTGCCGGGATGGTGTAGAGGACGGCGTCGGGGCGGATGGTGATGGCGAAGCCCAGCGCCAGCCCGGCGGCCAGCGTGCGCCCCGACAGCAATCGCCGGCCGCGGCCGGGCAGCATCAGGAACAGGCCGATGAAGCCGAACAGGTGCGCCGACAGGTCGCGCGTCAGCGTCAGCCCCCAGTAGTGCATGTAGTTCGGGAACAGCGTGATCAGCGTCGCGCCGACGCCGGCGCGCCAGGGCGAGCGGAACGCGCGCCACTGGAACGCCACCAGGACGGCGAGCAGCGTCATGTAGACGCTGGGATTCAGGAAGTGCGCGCCTTCCTCGCCGAAGCAGCCGATCCAGCCGGCGAGCAGGATCGGGAAACCGGGTGAGTAGCGGCAGTAGAGGCGACCGTGGTCGTAGACATAGGTCTGCGCCAGCATGTCGGTGCGCTCCGGCATGAACGTCCCGATCGACTCGAGCACCTTCCATTCGTGGAACACGCGCCCGTGCAGCAGATCGCGCGCGAAGTTCAGGTACCCGAACTGGTCGACGGCGAGATACCAGGTGACCTGTCGCTGCAGCCACGTCCACGTGACCCAGAACAGCAGCAGCGTGGCGCCCCACCAGACGACGCGCTTGACGATCGGCAGCACCGTCGTGCGCTCGGCCTGCGGCCGTCGTGCGGCGGCACGTCCGCCGAACGGCTTCGGTGCCGGGGCCGCGGGCGCCTTCTGCTGCTGCCGCGAACGGCCGGTCTTGCGGGACACCTCCGGGTGTATAGCTGGCGCCTCGGCCGGGTGAAAAGCGCACGGGGCGAGTGCCGTGGGTCGAGTGGCGCACCTTCCGTGAGCGATGCTAGGACGACGGCGGGATGGATGGGGGAGGCGTCGTCGGCTCGTTCTCGCCGCTGGTCGCGCGTTGGTTCACGGCGCGCTTCGGCACGCCGACCCCAGCCCAGGAGGCGGGATGGCCCGCCATCGCCGCCGGCTCGGACACGCTGATCGCGGCACCCACCGGGTCGGGCAAGACGCTGGCCGCGTTCCTGTGGTCCGTCGACGTGCTGCTGCGCCGGGCTGCGGCGGGGACGCTCGAAGACCGCACGCACGTCGTCTACGTCTCGCCGCTGAAGGCGCTCGGCAACGACGTCCAGAAGAATCTCCAGCAGCCGCTCGGCGAGCTGGCGGCGCTGGCGGGTGTCGAGCTGCCGGTGCGGGTCATGGTGCGCACCGGCGACACGCCGGCGTCCGAGCGTCAGGCCATGACGCGACGACCGCCGCACATCCTCATCACGACGCCCGAGTCGCTCTACATCCTGCTCACCGCCGAGAAGAGCCGTCGCTTCCTCGCCAATGCCGAGACCGTCATCGTCGACGAGATCCACGCCGTCGCGCAGGACAAGCGCGGTTCGCACCTGGCGCTGACCCTGGAGCGCCTCGACGCCAACGCCGGCGCGCCGCTGCAGCGCATCGGGCTGTCCGCCACGCAGCGCCCGATCGAGGACGTCGGTCGCCTGCTCGTCGGCGCCACGCGCAAGGCGCCGGTCGTGGTCGACGTCGGGCATCGCCGTCAGCTCGACCTGTCGGTGTGGGTGCCCGAGCTGCCGCTCGGTCCCATCGCCACGCACGAGCAGTGGGCCGAAGTGTACGACCGTCTGGTGGCGCTCACCATGGAGCACCGCAGCACCATCGTCTTCGTCAACACGCGACGGCTGGTGGAGCGCGTCGCGCACGCGCTCGAGGAGCGCGTCGGCAAGGGGCGCGTCGCCGCGCACCACGGCAGCATGGCGCGTCGCACGCGGCTCGAGGCGGAGGAGAAGCTCAAGGGTGGCGAGGTACCGGTGGTGGTGGCGACGGCGTCGCTCGAGCTCGGCATCGACGTCGGCGCGGTCGATCTCGTCTGCCACCTCGGCGCGCCGCGCGCGCTCGCGACCCTCATCCAGCGCGTCGGTCGCTCGGGCCACGCGCGCGGCGCCATTCCGAAGGGCATCATCTTCCCCCTGACGCGCGACGAGCTGGTGCAGGCCGCTGCCGCGGTGCGCGCGGTGCGCGACGGTGAGCTCGATCGCCTCGTCATCCCCACCGGTCCGCGCGACATCCTGGCGCAGCAGTGCGTCGCCATCGTCGCCGCCGGTGAGCTCGGCGTCGAGGAGCTGTTCGCGCTGGTGCGTCGCGCCTGGCCATATCGCGACCTCGCGCGCGACACTTTCGACGAGGTGCTCGAGATGGTGGCCGAGGGCGTCGCCACGCGCCGCGGCCGGCGCTCGGCACACGTGCACTGGGATCGCGTCAATCATCGCCTGCGGCCGCGCCGCGGTGCGCGGCTCGACGCCATCACCGGCGGCGGCGCCATTCCCGACGTCGCCGACTTCGACGTCGTCGAGGAGCCGCAGGGCACGCTCGTCGGCAAGGTCAACGAGGATTTCGCGGTCGAGAGCATGCGCGGCGACATCTTCCTGCTCGGCAACCGCTCGTGGCGCATCCGCCGCGTCGAGGCGGGCCGCATGCGAGTGGAGGACGCGCAGGGCGCGCCGCCGACGATTCCGTTCTGGCTCGGCGAGGCGCAGTCGCGCACGCGCGAGCTGTCCGACGCCGTCGGTACGCTGCGCGAGCAGGCGGTGGCACGACGCCACGAGCCCTCGACGTGGATCGAGGAGACGTGCGGCGTCGGCGCCAGCGGCGCGGAGCAGATCGTCGCCTACCTCGGCGACGGCCACGCCGCGCTCGGCGCCACGCCGACGACGCAGACGATCATCGCCGAGCGCTTCTTCGACGAGGCCGGCGGCATGCAGCTCATCCTGCACGCGCCGTTCGGCGGCCGCATCAACCGCGCGCTCGGCCTGGCGCTGCGCAAGCGCTTCTGCGTCACCTTCAACTTCGAGCTTCAGGCCGCCGCCACCGACGACGGCATCGTGCTCTCGCTCGGCGCGCAGCACAGCTTCCCGCTCGACAGCGTCTTCGGGATGATCCGACGCGAGACGCTGGCCGACGACCTCGCGCAGGCGGCGCTGGCGGCGCCCATGTTCACCAACCGCTGGCGCTGGAATGCGACGCGCTCGCTGGCGCTGCGGCGCCACGAGAGCGGCAAGCGCGTGCCCATGCCGCTGCAGCGCATGCGCGCCGAGGACCTGCTCGCGGCGGTGTTCCCCGAGCAGCTCGGCTGCGCCGAGAACATGGGCGGCGGACCCATCCCCATTCCCGACCATCCGCTCGTCGACGAGACGGTCGACAATTGCCTGCGCGAGGCGATGGACGTCGACGGCGCCGACGCCGTGCTGGCGGCGATCGCGAGCGGTGCGATCCGCACCGTCGCCATCGACACGGTGGCGCCGTCGCCGTTGTCGCACGAGCTGCTCAACTCGAACCCGTACACGTACCTCGACGACGCGCCGCTCGAGGAGCGCCGCGCGCGTGCGGTCTCGCTGCGCCAGTCCATGCCCGAGCTCGCCGGCGGCCTGGGTGCGCTCGACGGCGCCGCCATCGCCGAGGTGGCGCGCCAGGCGTGGCCGGTGGCCCGAGACGTCGATGAGCTGCACGACGTCCTGCTGACGCTCGGCGTGCTGCCGCGCGCCGAGCTGGATCGCGCCGGCTGGACGTCGCTCGCCGACGCGCTCGTGCACGCTGGCCGCGCGACGTGGGCCGGGACGCGGCTCGTCGCCGCCGAACGCATGTCGCTGGTGCGGCTGGCCCTGCCCGACGTCACGTTCGCGCCGGCGGTACAGGCGCCGCTCTTCGGCCGTCGCGGCGAGATCGCCACCGAGGAGGACGCGCTGCGTGCCATCGTCGGTGGTTGGCTCGAGCACGCCGGCGTCGTCACCGTGCCGGAGCTGGCGGCGCGCATGGAGGTGGCGGCGTCGCGCGTCGCCATCGGACTGGCGCAGCTCGAGCGCAGCGGCTCGGCCATGCGCGGCCGCTATCGTGCCGGCGCCGATGAGGAGTGGTGCGATCGCGCGCTGCTCGCACGCATCCACCGCATGACCGTCGGCCGTCTGCGTCGCGAGATCGAGCCGGTCACCGCTGCCGACCTGATGCGATTCCTCTTCCGTTGGCAGCACGTGCAGCCCGGCACGCGCGTCCACGGCCGTCACGGGCTGCTCGAGGTGGTGTCGCAGCTCGAGGGTCTCGAGCTGCCGGCGCGCGCCTGGGAGGCGCAGGTGCTGCCGGCGCGCGTCAGCCGCTACCTGCCCGACGACCTCGAGCACCTCTGCCTCGCCGGCGAGCTGGCCTGGGGCCGGCTGCGCGTCGACGCACCCGACGACGACGCCGGCCCGCGCCCGCTGCGCTCGCCGGGGCGTGCGGCGCCGCTGGCGTTCGTGCTGCGCGAAGATCTGCCGTGGCTGCTCGGCCCACCCGTCACGCCGGCCGATCTGCCGTCGTCGGCGCAGGCCGTCCACGATGCGCTCGCGAGCGGCGGCGCGTCCTTCACCGTCGATCTGGCGCGCAACACCGGCCTCATGCCGGCGACGGTCGAAGACGCGCTCTGGACGCTGGTGGCGCGCGGCCTCGTCACCGGTGACGGCATTGCCGGCCTGCGCATGCTGATCGACCCGCCCGACGACGGTCGCCGGCTGCGCATGCTGCGCGGCGGTCGCGGCCGTCTCGTCGCCGCCGGTCGCTGGGCGCTGCTGCGGCACGGCGTTGCCGACGAGCCCGGTGCCGACGCGATGCAGTTCGCGCGCCTGCTGCTGCGACGCTGGGGCGTCGTGCTGCGCGAGCTGGTGGCGCGCGAGACCGTCATGCCGCCCTGGCGCCTGCTGCTCGCCGCGTTGCGCACGCTCGAGGCGCGCGGCGAGGTGCGTGGCGGACGATTCGTCGCCGGCATGGTGGGCGAGCAGTTCGCGCTGCCCGAGGCGGTCGAGGCGCTGCGTGCGGTGCGCCGGCGCGACGGTATTCCCGAGACGGTGGTGGTGGCGGCGGCCGATCCGCTGAACCTGGTCGGTATCGTCGTGCCCGGCGCGCGCGTGTCGCCGCTGGCGCACGAGGTCATCGCCTGGCGCGACGGCGCGCCGATCGAGGTCGGCGAGCTCGGCGCGGTGCGCAGTCGT
>DASYLJ010000130.1:0-30962 GCA_036009625.1 Binatia bacterium | reverse complement strand
GACGATCGGCACCGTCCGCGAGGTGTGGCGCTACCCGGTGAAGTCGATGGGCGGCGAGCAGGTACCGCGCGTGACGCTCGGTGCGCTCGGGCTTCCCGGCGATCGTGGCTGGGCGCTGCGCGACGAAGCAGCGGGCGAGATTCGTGGCGCCAAGAAGCTGCCGTCGCTCATGCTGTGCTCGGCCCGCTATGTCGCGGAGCCAGGCACCGGCGCCGTGCCGGCCGCGGAGGTCACGCTGCCCGACGGCACCACGTTCCGTACCGACGCCCCCGACGCGTCCGAGCGTCTGTCGGCCTTCCTCGGCCGCGCCGTCACGCTGTGGCCGCTGCAGCCGGCGACGAGCCACGATCACTATCGCCGCGGGCTGCCCGACGATCCCGACATGATGGCGGAGCTGCGCACCATCTTCGGTCGGCTCGAGGACGAGCCGATGCCCGATCTCTCCGTCTTTCCCGCGGAGATATTCGAATACACGTCGCCGCTCGGTACCTACTTCGACGCTTTCCCCCTGCACGTTCTGACCACCGCGTCGCTCGACGCGCTGGGACCGCGCGAGCAGTTCGATACGCGTCGCTTTCGGCCGAACGTGCTCATCGAGACCCCCGCGGGCGTGACCGGTACGGTGGAAGCCGCCTGGAGCGGACGTCAGGTGCGCATCGGCGCGGCCGTCATCGAGGTGAAGATGCCGACGGTCCGCTGCAGCATGCCGACGCAGGCCCAGCCCGGCCTCCGGAAGGATCCATCCGTGCTGCGCGCCATCGTACGCAGCGCCGACCAGAACCTCGGCGCGTATGCCACCATCGTCAGCGCCGGTTCGGTCGCGGTGGGAGATCCGGTCGAGCTGGTGTGACGATGACGCCCGCCCTGCCCCAACGTGCCGGCGTCCCCTGGGTTGGCGCGCCCTGGGCCATGCTGTCGAATCCGGGCGCGTGGCTCCGGGACGGCTATCGCGCGCACGGGTCGGTCTTCGCGTTCCGTCTCGTGGGCATGCGCATGGTGGCGATGCTCGGGCCCGACGCCAACCGCTTCATCCTGGCGACGGCGCGCGAGCGCTTCTCGCACGGCGAGGGCTACGCGCTGGTGCGCGACATCCTGGGCGACGGCCTGCTCTTCCAGGACGGCGACGAGCACCGCCGCAACCGCTCGCTGATGACCCCGGCGTTCCACCAGCGCGGCGTGCAGGCCTACTTCGACGTCATGACCGACTGCGCCGAGACGCACGTCGCACGCTGGGCCGGCACCGGGTCGGGCCCCATGCACGAGCGCCTGCGGCATCTCACGTTCGAGATCATGGCGCGCCTCATCCTCGGTGTGGAGGGTGACGCGGTCGAGCTCGAACGCCTCGGCCGTCTGAACGACGTCCTGGCGCGCGGCACGACCGCGTTCCTGCGCGTCGGCTGGTCGTGGACGACGTACGGCCACGGGCTGCGGGCGCGCGATGCGCTGCGCGACTACCTGCGCGGCGTCATCCGGTCGCGACGCGACGCCCCCGGGGGCGACGCGCTCGGCCTGCTCATGGCGGCACGCGACGAGGACGGTGCCGCGCTCGACGAGGACGAGCTGCTCGAGCAGGCGGTCATCCTGATGTTCGCCGGTCACGAGACCACGACCTCGCTGCTGAGCTCGTGGCTGCTCGCCATGCGCGACCATCCCGACGTCCATGCCCAGCTCGTCCTGGAGCAGCGGCGCGTCGTCGGCGATGGGCCGCTGCGCCTCGAGCACGTGCGCGAGCTCGAGCTGCTCGATCGCGTGCTGAAGGAGGTCGAGCGGCTGTGGCCTCCGATCAGCCTCTGCCAGCGCGGCGTCACCGAGACGGTGGAGTTCGCCGGCCACACACTCACGCCCGGCACGCTCATCGTCTACTCGCCGTGGGTGACGCATCGGATGCCCGACGTCTTTCGCGATCCCGACCGCTTCGACCCCGACCGCTTCGCGCCACCGCGCGAGGAGCATCGCGCCACCCCGTACGCGCTCGTGGGCTTCGGCGGCGGCCCGCGCCTCTGCATCGGGCAGGCGTTCTCGCTGCTCGAGGCGAAGGTCGTCGCGTCGCTGCTCCTGCGCCGCTACCACTGCGACATCGCGCCCGGCGATCCCAACCTGCGCTGGGTACCGACCGTGCACCCGCGCAGCGGCCTGCCTGGCGTCGTGAGCACGAAGAGCTGACACGATGCCCCGGCCGCGCCACGGATGGATCGGCCTGCTGCTCCTCGCGTGCACCGGCACCGCCGGCGCGGAGACGAGCTGGCTCGACCACTTCACGTTCACCTTCAGCGAGCGGCTGCGCGGCGAGTTCGTCGACTTCTTCGAGCCGTCCGCGACCGTGGCCCCGGCGGGTGCCAACCGCTACGACTTCCTCGGCAGCCAGACGCGCCTCGGTGTGCGCGCGACGTTCCCCCACCTGCAGCTCGTCCTCGAGATGCAGGACACCCAGATCGCGAACCTGCCCGAGGACGCCAGCCTGCCGCCACCCCAGGGCAACCTCGGCACGGGTGCGATCTACTACGCCAACACGCGCCGGACGCCGCAGAGCGAGCCGTTCCTGAAGCTCGGCTTCCTGACCTACCGCAGCAGCGGCCTCGCCCTCACCGGCGGCCGCTTCGAGGTACGCGACGGGCTCGAGACGACGCCGGGCGACGCCACGCTGGCCTTCGTCAAGAAAACCCGTATCGCCGAACGACTCGTCGGCCCATTCGACTTCACCCACGTGACGCGCAGCTTCGACGGCATGCGCGCGACGTGGGACCGTCCCGGGCTCAACCTCACCGCGTTCGCGACCAAGCCGACCGCGGGCGGCTTCGAGATCAGCGCGAACCGCGAGATCGAGAAGATGGGCATCGCCGGCGTGTCCATCACGTCGAATCGCCTGCCCATCCCCGACGCGCCGCCCGCCGACCTCCGCTTCTTCTGGCTCTACTATGACGACAGCCGCGACGACGTGCTGAAGGTCGACAACCGTCCGCTCGCGGTCCGGATGGCCGACCACGACGCCATCAGCATCAACACCGTCGGTGGGCATGCCATCACCGCGGTGCCGCTCGGACCGGGGACGGTCGATCTCCTCGGATGGGGCGTCGTACAGGCGGGACGCTGGGGCACGCAGGATCACGCCGCATGGGCGTTCGCGTTCGAGGCCGGCTATCAGCTACCGCGGCTGCCTGCGGCCCCGTGGCTGCGCGTCGGCATCGATCGTTCGTCGGGCGACGACGATCCGTTCGACGACGTGCACGAGAGCTTCTTCCAGGTGCTGCCGACCGCGCGCACCTATGCGCAGTTCCCGTTCTACAACCTGATGAACGACCAGGACGTGTTCGCGGAGCTGATCCTACGCCCGCATTCGCGCGTCACCATCCGCGCCGACTATCACTGGCTCGAGGTCACCGAGGGCCGCGACCTCTGGTACGCGGGCGGCGGCGCCACCAACGACGACATCTTCGGCTTCTCGGGTTCCCCAGCCGCCGGCCACCGCGAGCTGGCCCAGGTGGCCGACGTCTCGGTGACGGTGCAGGTCATCGACCGTCTGACCTGCGGCGCCTACTACGGCCACGCCTTCGGCGGTGACGTCGTGCGCGCAACCTATCCGGGCGTCACCGGCGACTACGGACTCGTCGAGCTCACGTTCCGGTACTAGCACGCTCGATTGGCGGCCCTGAGGGCTGCCGTACGCGCGAGGCGTGCCGAATCACGCCGCGGTGCGCTGCATCACTCGCTCGACGTTCGGCTACTGACAGTCGCCCGGCCCCGCGTTCGTCGCCTTGAACGATCCCGGGCGGTCGCTCTTCACCGTGCCGCCGAAACGCATGCAGTGCTTGATCGTCCCGATGGTGAGGCGCACCTCGAGCACACCCTGCGTCGCCTCGTCGAGCGTGAAGCCGATGCCCGCGCCGCGGCAGGTGGCCTTCAGTGACTTGCCGCCGCGCAGCTCGACCTTCGTGCAGGGTCCATTGACACCGTGACCGTCGCTGTACCGGTAGGTGTAGAGGTCCTTGGTGGCGAGCGCCGGCGGCGTCGTGTTCTGCCAGCTGGCCGCCGGCAGCGGGAACACCGCGCTCTCGTTGGTCACGGGGTTGCGAAGCTCGAGCTGCCCGCCGACCGTCACCGGATCGGAGGGTCCGCCGGGCCAGGGGATGAGGTTGGTCGGATCGGTCGACGACACCACCAACTTGCTCGCCGCCGGGACACCCACCTTGTCGTTCACCACGAGCGACCGTCCGGTGAGCTCACCGGAATACGCCGTCACCACACCGCCGGACGCCTTGCTCTTGAGATCGCGGCCACTGGGCACCACCGGCGTACCATCCGCCATCACCGCGATGTGGCCAGCGTCCCCGCCGAAATACCTGCTCCCGGTCGTGAAGGCCGTCTGCTTCCAGATGAATGCACCGGTGGCGCCATCGATCCGATACAGGTTCCCACGGAACCCGTCGTTGTTGGTGAAGGCGTCGCCGTTCGGGGCGATGGCCAGGGAGCGGAAGCGCGTTTCCGCGCTGTCCCAGAGCGGAAGACCATTGCTGCCGGACAACTTGAGGACACCCGACGTGTAGCCCTCGCCGACGTTCCCGGTGACGAACACGTCGTTCGCCGCATCGAGCGCGAGCGACAGTTCTCCGAAGCCGGCGGTGATGGGACTTCCTCCCGACGTGAGGATCGACGCCTGCCAGAGCACCGCGCCGTTCGCGGCGGCAAACTTGACGATGACCGAATGGTTGAAGAATGGCTGCGGGTGTCCGCCGGCGATCACATTCCCCTGGGCGTCGACGACGACCGTGCCGAACCATCGTCCGACCTGCGGCGCGGACCAGATCGTGCCACCGGTGGCACCGTCGACCGATCGCACCTCCTCGATACCGCAGACGAAGGCATTGCCCGCGGAGTCGACCGCGACCGACGGTGCCAGGTCGGGATCGTCGATCGACCACAGCTGCGCGCCGGTGTCGCCATCCAGCTTTCGAACGTGACCGTGGAACGCCATCAGGACGTCGTCCGCCGCATCGACGACAATCGGTGGCTCGCCACCGCCACAGCACGACAGGGGATCGTCGGCGAAGATCGTCGCGCGCCACAGCTCGGCGCCGGTGGCGCCGTTCAGCCGGACCACGACGTAGTGATTGGTGACGGCGTCGGCGAGCGTGCCGTAGGCGACCACGTCGCCACCGCTGGTGAACGCGACGCGGAAGGCGGCGTCGGTCCGGTGGGTGGTGTCTTCCTGGTCGTTGGTCGCCGGCCCGTCGATCGTCGTGCGCCATATCTGCGCACCGGTCACGGCGTCCAGGCGCGTCACGGCGTAGTCCGACACCCTCGAGGCGTTGGTCGGAGCGATGACACCGGCGGAGACGACGTCCCCACCGGGCATGATCCCGACGTCATACGCCTGATCGAATCGCGACGCGGGGAACGGCAGCTCCCACGCCGACGCGATGCCGCTGAGCATGGAAAGAGCCGAGAGGATCGTCAGGAAGGCACGCATGCGTTGGCGCATACCAGCCCGACTCCGAGCTGACAATGGGGATCTCGGGCTAGACGGCCGTACTCTGCATGACCGTCGGCCCCGTCGGCCCCGGTGTGGGCGTTGCCGGCTCGACGGTGACGAAGAGCTTGCCGATCGGTGCGGTGTATGACTCGATCGGCACCGCGAACTGTGTGCGCGTGGTCCCCGCGGCAGGCGCGTTGAACTGCCCGCACTCGACGCTCTTGTCGCCGACCGCCGCCCACAGCCGGTACACCTGTCCGCTCGGCAGCGGCGGCAGGCCGTGGGCGACCAGCGCACCCTTCTTCGCGTCCATGTCGAGCGACACCCGACCGAACGTGCCACCCGCACCGGCGAGATCGAACGAGTGCACGACGTTCGGCTCGGACATCAGCGCGGTGACGTCGCGCTGCAGCGACAGCTCGCGACGGACACGGTAGCCATCGATGCCGAACGCCAGCGCCAGCGCCGCAGCGGCTGCGGCGGCGAACTGGCTCCACACGATGCGGCGCGCAGGACGCGCCACCGGCAGCGCCACCACCTTCGTAGGCTCGGCACGCGGCGCCTCCGCCTGCTGTGCTATGGCGGCGGCCATCACGCGGTCGCGCAGCGCCGGCGGCGGCGGCGTGACGTTGCCGTAGGGCAGCAGCTCGAAGGTGTTGCGCAGACGTCCGACCTCGGCCGCCAGCTCGACGTCGCTCGAGAGCCGGCGCTCGAAGTCGGTGCGCTCCTCCGGCGACAGCTCGCCCAGCACGTAGAGCACGGCGAGATCGTCGGCCACCATGTCGGCGTCGTCGTTCATTCCACCAGGTCTCCGAGCCGCTCCTTGAGCGCGATCAATCCGCGGCGCGACCAGCTCTTCACCGTGCCGAGCGGCGCCTCCAGCTCGTCGGCGATCTCCGTCTGCGACAGGCCCTGGTAGTAGGCCATCTCGAGCACCCGGCGCTCGTTCGGCGGCAGGTTGGCGAGCGCCTCGCGGACGCGCACGCTGCACTGCTGCAGCGAGACACGGTCGTGTGGCATCGGCACCGAGGGCGGCGGCGGCGCATCACGATGGACCTCGCGCAGCAGGCGACCCGATCGGGTGCGCGATCGCAGCCGGTCGATCGCCCGGGTGCGCGCCATGGTGGCGAGAAACGCCCCCAACGTCCCCCGAGCCGCATCGTATCGGCCGCTCTGCTTGAGCAAGGTCAGAAACACCTCCTGCGTCAGATCCTCCGCTTCCTGCGGGTTGCGCAGAGCGGAGAGTGCCAGTCCGTACACGAGACCCGCGTATCGATCGTAGAGCGCGCCGAGCGCGGACGGGTCGGCCGCCAAGGCGCCGAGCAGCTGCTCGTCCGTTGGAGCCGGTCGATCAGATGGGTCGTCGGAGGTCTGCCGCAAGAACGACCCCCACTACCACAGCTCGCCCGACACCGTGAAGGAACACTGCTCGTCACCCTTCATACGCGTGAGCGAATGGAACGGATGCAGCGGCCGCCTCAGGGCAGCGCGACGGCGGTGAGCCCGACGATGCGGACCCCCGGATCGGGCCCGATCCGTCCGATCGGGGACGCCGCGCCGGTGGCGAGGTCGATGCCGTAGAGCATGCTACCCGAGGCCACCCAGCCCCGGTCCTGCCCACCCGCGTCCGTCACGACGTCGAAGCCCGCCATGGGGCCGACGTCGACGCCCAGGGGACCGACCGTCACCAGGCCACCGTCGTTCGGCGGATCCTGGAGGACGAGGACGTCGCGATCGGCGTCGATCTCGAGCAGCCGGGTGGTCGCGGCGCCGGGGCGGTTGCTGGTGTAGGCGGCTGCGGCAATCGCGGGGCGATGGCCCGTGTTGGGGTCGCCGGCGACGTAGGCGAGCGGCCCGTCGGTGGCGGTCGCGCCCAGCTCGACGTTGGCGCGGAGGTTCTGGCCGCTGCCGCCGACCAGGCGCAGGCGGTCTGCCTGGGGGTTGAAGTCGACACCGGAGCGTTGCTCGCCCTCGAATGGCACCGTCAGCGTGCTGACGAGGCGGGCCGAGCCGACGTCGAGGTCGAGCACGTAGACGTCGTTACCGCTGCTGACGGCGTAGATGCGGCCGTCGCTCGGTCGGAGGTCGAGGCCGATCAGGCTGTCGGCGCCGTCCATGGCCACGCGGGTCGAGTCGGCGGGACGATCTGGGGGGAAACGCAGCAACCGGCCGTCGTCGGTGAGGGCGATCAGGTCGGGGGCTGCGGACGCCTGGTGCACCAGGCCGAGCAGGAGGGCCAGGAGCGCCATCCGGCGGGGGACGGAGCGGATCACCCGCTCAATTAGCCATTGGCGACCTTGCGGGACAACTCGCGCACCGACGTCGCCATGCGCTGGCGGCGCGGCTTCACGCGCAGGTGCAGGCGGTAGCGCCCCTCGGACAGCTCGCGGACCTTCTCGGGGTCCCACATCGAGCGACGCATCTCGTGCACCCGGCCGAGCACCGCGGCCCGCAGCTTGTCGGCCGGCAGGTCGAGCGTGTCGCAGATGTTCACGAACGAGAAGGGCCAGGTCAGGTTCCGCGAGCGCATCCACGCCTGCGCGTCCCGGGCCATGCGCTGGCGGCCCTTCTGGGGTGCCTGCGCACAGCGGATGGCATCCTCGAGGATGGCCAGCATCAGCGCCCGCTCACCGGAGATGAGGCTGTCGGCACGCGGCTCGCTCATCTGTTCGGGCAGGAAGACCTCGGGAGTGAAGAGGCTTTCGGCCCGGTCGCCACCTATCGTCGTCTCGGCCATTCGTTCCTCCGCCTGCGGGGACGCAGGGCGCGTCCCCGTTGTGTCGTTCGGCAGAGGTACGTCCGGGCCGGGACGACGGATGTCAGCGCGGGTAGCCGGGGTCGGTCGGATCGTATTCGACGCGCTGGACGCGGCTGTTCGTGCTGAACGCCCCGTCGCCCGAGAACACGACGCGGCCGACGCCCTTGTAGTAGTAGGCAGTCCGCGTCTGATCCGGCCCGAAGTAGAAGGGGATGAACGCCTTGCCGGTGATGTAGGGCTTGATGGACGAGGGCGCGCCCAGGATCTTCTGGACCTCCTCGGGACGCATGCCCTCCTTCACCTCGGACAGCGGGCTGCCGGCCGGCGCGGGCGTCGCCGCCGGAGCCTCCTGGCGCGCGGGCTTGGGGCCTTTCGAACAGGCACCGATCGTCAGCGCGAGAGCGCATCCAAGGAGCAGCATGGCAGGGCGTCGCATCGTGTGAGTCCTCCTGCCCGGAACGCCGGGCGGGCGGCTTATATGCGATGGCCTGGCGGCTGTCGACGCGCCTATGCCGCACGACGGAGCGGGCGGATGCGGACGGATGGCGCCACCAACGCCAGGCTCACGAAGCCGTGCGTCAGACGTACGAGGTCGCGGCGCGTGCGGCCCGTCGAGCGCAGGACGGGGCCGAACGTGAGCTCCGCCCGCAGCGCCGGTCGGCCGAGCACACGGCGCAACGACGCCAGGAACGTCATGTCGCCGACGAACGCGGCGTCCGGCTCGCGCGTCCCGTCGGCGCGACGATAGCGCACTGCTACCGCCTGCACCGGCGCCCCGGCGTCGACGGCCGCCTGCAGCATCGCCGCGTGGAAGCGACCGACCGCGGCGCCGTCGGTCGTCGTGCCTTCGGGGAACACCACCACGCGCTCACCCGCGCGCAGTGCATCGGCGACGGCATTCTTCACGCGCGCCGCATCGCGGAAGCTGCCACGACGCAGGAAGAGCGTACCGAAGCCGCGCGCGATCGCCCCCGCCACCGGCCATGTCTCCACCTCGCTCTTGGCGACGTAGCGCGAGCCGGCGACGGCGTTCAGCGCGTAGACGTCGAGCCACGAGACGTGGTTCGCCACCACCAGCAGCGGACCAGTGATGCTGGAACGTGCGCCGCGCACGACGACGTCGACCCGCAGGCCGTGCAGCGTCCGCACCGCCCGTCGCTGCACCAGGCGCGCGCGGCCGGCCGCATCGAGCCGGGGCGCCACCAGCACCGCGCCGCACCATGCGACGACCGACTGCACGACGAACCGCGCCGCGCGGCCGATCCGTATCGCCGGCGTCGTCTCAGGCCGCACGGAGCAGTCGACTCGCATGGCGTTGGCTCAGGCGGTCCATCGGCAACAGCATCAGGAGATCGGCCGTATCGAAGTCGACGTCCCAGGCGGGATCGCCGCAGATGTACGCACCGAGCCGGAGATAGCCCTTCAGCAGCGGCGGCATCGCGACCTCGTCGGTCGGCGCGCCGTGCGGCGGTAGTGGTCGACGTGGGAACACGCGCCACTCGGGGGGTGCGAGGTGCTCCCGACGCAGGCGACGACAGAGCGCCGCCACGGCCGGTCCGCCATCGCCGAGCCCGATGCTCGCACATCCGATCACATGGCGGTGGCTCCCGGCCGTCAGGTAACGCAGCAGGCCGCTCCACAGGAGTGAGATGACGCCACCGGTGCGGTACGCCGGGTCGACGCAGGCCCGCCCGATCTCGACCAGCCCACCGCCCAATGCCAGGACCCGCGTCAGGTGGAACTCGTGCTCGGCATAGAAGCCGCCGGCGGCACGTGCGCGCGCGGCGGTCAGTATCCGATAGGTGCCGATGACATGATCCCGTCGCACGTCGCGCACCAGGAGATGATCGCAGTAGGGATCGAATCGATCGACATCGAGACCGTTCGCGCCGGGCCCGATGCGGGCGCCCTGCTCCTCCACGAACACCCGATAGCGCAGTGCCTGCGCGGCGCGGATGTCGCGGTCGGATCGGGCGAGATGGACCTCGAGGACGGGGTCGGGGAGCGTTTCGGCGTGTCGCATGGGTACGCCTCCTTCGCTCATGCAGGATACCGGCCGCCGGTTACCGTCCGGTGATCGAGAGGCTATCGGATCGCGAATTCCAAACCCATGCGCGCGGCTTTGTACTGTCCCGACGCGAGAGTATGGTGGGACCCATGGCGAAGTCCTCCCTCACGGTCACCGACGACCGCACGGGCAAGCAGTACGTCATCCCGATCGAGAACGGCTCGATCCGCGCGACCGACCTGTCGCAGATCAAGACCGACGCCGACGATCCGGGACTCGTCAGCTACGACCCGGCGTTCATGAATACCGCGGCCTGCAAGAGCAAGGTCGGCTACATCGATGGCGACAAGGGCATCCTGCGCTATCGCGGCTACCCCATCGAGGAGCTGGCCGAGAAGAGCACCTATCTCGAGACGGCCTACCTCATCGTCAAAGGCGAGCTCCCGACGACGTCGCATCTGGCGATGTGGCAGCACAACATCAAGATGCACACCATGGTGCACGAGAACCTGAAGCGCTTCATGCAGGGCTTCCGGTACGACGCGCACCCCATGGGTATGCTGATCGGCACGGTGGGCGCGCTCTCGACGTTCTATCCCGACGCCAAGAGCGTCATGGATCTGGAGTCGCGCCGGGTGCAGACGCGGCGCCTGGTCGGGAAGATGCCCACCATCGCGGCATTCGCCTATCGGCACAGCCGCGGCCTGCCGTACATCTACCCCGACAATGATCTGTCGTTCACCGGCAACTTCCTCTCGATGCTGTTCAAGATGACGGAGCTCAAGTACCGGCCCGACGCGGTGCTCGAGCACGCGCTCGACGTGCTGTTCATCCTGCACGCCGACCACGAGCAGAACTGCTCCACCACGGCGGCACGCGTCGTGGGCAGCGCGCACGCCGATCCGTACGCCGTCGTCGCCGCTGCGGCCGCCGCGCTCTCCGGTCCGCGTCATGGCGGTGCCAACGAAGAGGTCGTGCGGATGCTCCACGAGATCGGCTCGGTCGACAAGATTCCCGGGCTCATCAAGCAGGTGAAGGCGGGCGAGCGACGCCTCATGGGCTTCGGCCACCGCGTCTACAAGAACTACGATCCGCGCGCGAAGATCATCAAGGAAGTGGCGCACCAGGTGTTCGAGGTGACGGGCAAGAGCCCGCTCATCGACATCGCGCTCGAGCTCGAGAAGATCGCGCTCGGCGACGACTACTTCGTGAAGCGCAAGCTCTATCCGAACGTCGACTTCTATTCGGGCATCATCTACGAGGCCATGGGCTTCCCGATGGAGATGTTCCCGGTGCTGTTCGCCATCCCGCGCACGGCGGGATGGATGGCGCAGTGGGCCGAGAGCCTGCTCGACGAGGATCAGCGCATCTCGCGACCGAAGCAGCTCTACACGGGCTACCCGGAACGCCACTACCCGCCGCTCGACACCCGGCGCGACGGTGGCGCGCTCGAGACCGAGGTGCGCGGACCGTTGTGACGTCATGGCCCGCGCCGCCACCGGCGGCGCGGGCAGAGTATTCGAGGGGTGGTTGGGATGGGGGAGTGGCTCGAGTGGCTGAGCGGCGTGGTGTGGGGTCCGCCGCTCCTCATCCTTCTCTGCGGCACGCACCTCTACCTGACGCTGCGGCTCCGGCTGATCCAGCGATTCATCGGCCGCGGCATCCGGCTCTCGCTGCAGCGCGACGCCGAGGGCGAGGGCGACGTCAGCCAGTTCGGTGCACTCACCACCGCGCTGGCGGCGACCATCGGCACCGGCAACATCGTCGGCGTCGCAACCGCGGTGGCGGCTGGCGGCCCGGGCGCCGTGCTCTGGATGTGGCTCACCGGCGTCTTCGGCATCGCCACCAAGTACGCCGAGGCGCTGCTGGCAGTGAAGTATCGCATCCACACGCCGACCGGCATGGCGGGCGGCCCGATGTACGTCCTCGAGCGCGGCATGGGCATGCGCTGGCTCGGCCTGGTGTTCGCGGCGCTCACGTCGGTGGCGGCCTTCGGCATCGGCAACATGGTGCAGGCCAACTCCATCGCGACGCTGCTGCACACCACGATGGCGGTACCCCCATGGGCGAGCGGCGCAGTCATGACGGCGATCACCGCGCTCGTCATCCTGGGCGGCATCAAGTCGATCGCCCGCGTCTGTGAGTTGCTCGTGCCGTTCATGGCGATCTTCTACGTCGCCGGCTGCTTCATCCTGTTGGTGATGCACGCGAGCCTCATTCCGGAGACGCTGTCGCTCATCGTCGGCTCGGCCTTCACCGGCCAGGCAGCCATCGGGGGCTTCATGGGCGCCGGCATGAAGGAGGCCATCCGCTTCGGCGTCGCGCGCGGCCTGTTCTCGAACGAGTCGGGGCTCGGCAGCGCTCCCATCGTCGCGGCGGCGGCGCAGACGCGTAATCCCGTGCGCCAGGCGCTGGTGTCGTCGACGGGCACGTTCTGGGACACGGTCGTCGTCTGCGCCATGACCGGGCTCGTCGTGGTCAACTCGGGGCGTTGGACCGAGGGGCTCAAGGGCGCGGAGCTGACGCACGCCGCGTTCGACGATCTCGGCGTCGTCGGGCCCATCGTGCTCACCGTCGGCCTGCTCACGTTCGTGTTCTCGACGATCCTCGGCTGGTCGTACTACGGCGAGAAGGCGGTCGAGTATCTCATCGGCCCGAGAGCGATCACGCCGTATCGGTGGCTGTGGGTCGCGGCGGTCATGGTGGGCTCGACGGCGACCCTGCCGGCGGTGTGGGCGTTCGCCGATGTGGCCAACGGCCTGATGGCCGTCCCGAACCTGATAACGCTCATCGCGCTGACGGGCGTCATCGTCGACGAGACGCGTCGCGATCTGTGGGAGGCGCCGGACGACGCCTAGTTTTCTCCTCGACTTCTCGACGCCGGCGAGGCTATGGTCCGGGCCATGCGCCGACGCGACTTCCTCCGTCTGACCACCATCGGCATGGCCTCCGGTGCCGTGCTCGGCTCCTCGATCTGGCGCCACGCGCTCGCGGCGACGCCGGGACAGACGGGCCCAGGCCCGTACGGCCCGCTGCTCGCGCCCGACGCCAACGGCATCCAGCTCCCCGCCGGGTTCGCGTCGCGCGAGCTGGCGCGCGGCGGACAGGTCGTTCCGGGCACCAGCTACACGTGGCCCATCTTTCCGGACGGCGGCGCGACGTTCCGCGCGCCGGGCGGATGGATCTACGCCGAGAACAGCGAGTGGGCCCCGCCCGCGGGCGGCGGCGTCAGCGCGCTCCGCTTCGATCACAACGGCAACGTCCTCGACGCCTACAGCATCTGCACCGGCACCATCATCAACTGCGCCGGCGGGCCCACGCCCTGGGGCACCTGGCTCACGTGCGAAGAGGTTCCCTCCGGCCACGTCTGGGAATGCCAGCCCCGCGGTGGCGTCGCAGCGCAGAAGCGCACCGCGCTCGGCACGTTCAAGCACGAAGCCGTCGCCGTCGACTCGCGTCGCAAGCAGCTCTACCTCACCGAGGACGAGCCCGACGGACGCTTCTACCGCTTCACGCCGAACAAGTGGCGCCATCTCGAGCTCGGCGGACAGCTCGAGGTCGCGCAGGTGACGTCGGGCGCGGTCACCTGGCTCCCGGTGCCGGATCCGAACCCGGTGCTTCCGGCCGGCACGCCCACGCGCCAGCAGGTGCCGGCCAGCACGCCGTTCGCCGGCGGTGAGGGCATCGTCTACAGCCAGAAGCACATCTTCTTCACGACCAAGGGCAACAACCGTGTGTGGGACTACGACCCCACCACACAGACGATCACCGTCCTCTACGATCGTGCGCTCGACGCCGGCATGACCCTCGGCGGCGTCGACAACATCACCGCGTCGCGTGGCGGCGACCTGTTCGTCGCCGAGGACGGCGACAACATGGAGGTGGTGCTGATCACGCCCGGCGGCGTCGTGTCACCACTCCTCCGGGTCACCGGACAGCCGGGGTCGGAGATCGCAGGGCCCGCGTTCGATCCGTCCGGCCGACGGCTCTACTTCAGCTCGCAGCGCGGCAACGGCAACGGCATCACGTACGAGATCACCGGACCGTTCCGGAAGCGCGCGAAGGGTTGAGTCAGAGGGCCACCGTCTGCCCGAGCTTGCCGCTGACGACCTCGGATATCCGCGCCAGCAGGTCGTGGCCGTCGCGGTCGTCGACCCAGGCCTCCTCGAGCGGATCCCAGTTGTAGTGCCAGGCACGGGCGCCGGCGGCGAACCATATCTGGCTCGCGGCCGACTGACGGTTCAGGACGAAGCGGGCGCCGTCCTCGAACTCCATGGTGACGAGACCGTCCGCCGACATGATGTCGATGTCCTCGAAACGGTCGAGCCAGCGCGCGACCCGTTCGAGGCAGGCCTCGACGGCCCGGTAGTACTGCTGGGCGTCCATGGTCGCGCACACTAGCCGCAGCCGCCGGCGCTTGCTATCCCAGGCCCCCATGTCGGACGACGAAGCATCGGAGCTCGAGCGCCTACGGGCGGAGAACGCGCGCCTCAAGAGCGCACAGACCCGTGGGATCAGCCTCAAAGTGAGCGAGAAGGGCGGCCTCTCGGTCTACGGTCTCGGCCGTTTCCCCGTGACGCTCTACAAGGAGCAGTGGACGAAGCTGCTCGACATGGCCGACGAGATTCGCGCCTTCCTGCGGGACAACGACGCGACGCTCAAGACGAAGGACGCCGGGAAATGATCGAGTGGAGCGAGCAGCACCTGATGATCCGCGACATGATGCGGCGGTTCATCGATGCCGAGATCCGTCCCAACCTGGAAGCGCTCGAGCACGGCGACCTGCCGCCCTACGCCATCCTGCGCAAGCTCATGCAGAACTTCGGGCTCGACGAGATGGCGCGCCAGCGTTTCGCGAAGCAGATCGCGCGCGAGAAGGCCGGTACCACGGCCGACGACGCCGCCCGTGAGGAACGTCGCAGCGAAGGCGGCGACGTCGGCATGCAGATCATCCCCATCATCGAGCTCTGTCGCTGGTGTCCAGGCATGGTCACCGCCATGGGCGTCAGCGTCGGCCTCACCGGCGCCGCCATCATGTCGAAGGGCACGACGGCGCAGAAGGAGCGCTGGGCCCTCCCCGTCCTCACGCTCGAGAAGATCGGCGCCTGGGCCATCACCGAGCCTGGCTCCGGCTCGGACGCGTTCGGCGGCATGAAGTCGACCGCGCGACGCGACGGCGACGGCTACGTGCTGAACGGCTCGAAGACGTTCATCACGAACGGCCCCTACGCCGACACCATCATCTTCATCTGCAAGCTCGACGACGGCACCGGCGCCGCCCCGAAGGATCGCAAGGTCCTGAGCTTCGTCCTCGACCGGGGCATGCCCGGCCTCACGCAGTCGGGACCGATGCGCAAGATGGGCATGCACTCGTCGCCCACGGGCGAGCTGTTCCTGGAAGACGTCCGCGTCGGTCGCGACCGTCTCATCGGTGAGACCGAGAACATCCCCGATCGCTCCGGTGCCAAGGCGACGTTCAACATGGAGCGCTCGGGCGTCGCCGCCATGGCGCTCGGCATCACGCAGCAGTGCCTGCAGCTCTGCGTCGAGTACGCCAAGACGCGCGTCCAGTTCGGCAGACCCATCGGCGAGTTCCAGCTGATCCAGCTGAAGCTCGCGAAGATGGAGGTCGCGCGCATGAACCTGCAGAACCTGGTGTTCCGGCAGATCGAGATGTCGGCGCACGGCAAGTCGCTCACCTTCGCCGAGGCGTCGGCCTGCAAGCTGTACGCGGCGCAGACCGCCATGGACGTCGCGCTCGAGGCAGTACAGCTCTTCGGGGGCAACGGCTACATGGCCGAGTTCCAGGTCGAACAGCTCTGCCGCGACGCCAAGGTGCTACAGATATACGGCGGCACCGACGAGATCCAGGTGTCGCAGATCGCGCGCAGTCTGCTCGCCGAGCAGTAGACGACGAGGTCAGCGCGTGTCGTCGTCGTTCTTCTGCTCGTAGATGTCCTTGCTGGCCTCGTTCTGCTTCTGCTGGATCTGACGGCGCTCCTGCGGCGTGACCGTGCCACCGTCGCGCGCGTCCTGGCGCTCATTGGCGATGTCACGCTGCTGGGCGCGCAGATCCTGCGCCTCTTTCGGCGTCAGCTCGCCGGTCTTCACGCCTTGCTGGATGCGATCCACCTGGCGATTCTGCGTCGCCGCAGGGCCAGCCGGACCGAGTGAACGGCCGCTGCACGCGGCCAGCATCGTGGTGGCAACGACCACCGTGATCATCCGTCTCATGCCTTTCTGGGCTAACACGTGGACGGAATCGCGGAAGCCCTCTTGACTGCGGGCGGTGCGACGGTGACGAGGGACGCATGAAGACGCTCGCACTCGTCGGGATGCTCACCCTCTCGCCACTCGTCGCGCTCGCCGCGCTCCTCGAACCGGGGGCCGCGTTTCCGACGTGGAGCTTGCGCAACCAGACCGGCACGGTCGTGACGTCGCAGAGTCTCGCCGGCAAGTCGTACCTGCTGTGGTTCTATCCGAAGGCCCAGACGCCGGGCTGCACCGCCGAAGGTCAGGGCCTGCGCGACAACTTCCCTGCCTTCAAGGAGAAAGGCGTGGAGGTCCTCGGCGTCTCGTTCGACGACCCAGCGGCGAACGCGAAGTTCGTCACCGCCGAGAAGTTCCCCTTCCCCCTCCTCTCCGACACCGATCGCACCCTGGCCGTCGCCGTCGGCGCCGCCGACTCGAAGGACCAAGCGGTCGCCCGCCGTATCTCCTACCTGATCGGCCCCGACGGCAAGGTGAAAGCAACCTACGGCAGCGTCACCCCAGCGACCCACGCCACCGACGTCCTCGGCGGCATGAAGGACGAGTGATGCCGAAGGAACTGCTGATCGCCCGCACCGAAACCGGCACCGAAGACCGCTTCGTCCTGACGGTCGAGCAAGCCGGCACCAACTGGACGAGCACGCTGACCCGCTTGGACGAAACCGGCACCCCAGAACCGACGGCAGCAGCCCCAAGATTCTACGGCCTGACCCAAGACCAAGCCCGCCGCCGCATGCTCCAGATCCTCGACCCCGACTACGAAGAGATCGAATCGCATCCCGCCTAGCGACAATATCGAGGCGCTAGCCCGTCACATGGGGGTGGGTGTGGCGGGGCGTGCGGGCGACCTCCGAGCGAGCGCGTCGAGAGCACGCGCTGTGGGGAAAGGGGCGGGGTCGTGCCGTGCGAACGCCGCGCGCAGCCGGAGGCCGCCCGCACGCCCCGCCACACCCACCCCCGACAGCTAGAGCCCCAGGATCTTGTCGTACCGCGCGATGCGACTCGCATCCCCCGAGCTGATGCGCTGCGCGTTCGCCTGCACCGCCGGAATGTGTCGATGGATGTAGCTCTGCGCCAGCTCGAGCTTGCCCGGCTCGCCCGTCGCCGCCTGACAGAGCAGCTCCGCGCTCGCCACGACGTCGATCACCATCTCCGCGACCCGCTTCGCGTTCAGCAGCGCATACTGCGGATCGCCCATCAGGTGCGCCGCCGACTCGGTGATGGTGCCGATGGCATCGCACACGAGCTGCACCAGCTCGGGGTTCGTCGCGCGGAATCCCTCGAGCTCATCGCGCACGCTGTCGAGCGTGGTGAAGAGCGCGCCCTTCCCCATCTCCTTCAGCGCGAAGCTGGCCTGGATCTCCGACGTGCCCTCGTAGATGGTCGTGATGATCGAGTCGGAGTGGTAGTGCCCCGCAACCGACTCCGCCATGTAGCCGAGCCCGCCGTGCACCTGGATGCCCTGGCGCGTGACGTGGTTGCTGATCTCCGTCCCGTAGTACTTGCAGAGCGGCGTGAAGAACCGCACCAGGAGCGCGTTGCGCTCGAGCTCCGCCTGGAGCGCCGGCGCCTCGGGGTCGGCGGCGCCACGCTCGGACGCCAGGTAGTGGCGTAGCGCCTCCGTCAGGTCGATCAACGACGACGTGCGGTACAGCAGCGCCCGCGCCGCCGCGATGTTGATCGCCATCAGCGTCAGCATCGACTTGACGAGCGGCTGCTGGATGATCGGGGCGCCGAACTGCACGCGCTGCTCGGCATAGGCACGCGCCTCGTGGAAGGCACCCTCGGCAATACCCAGCGCCTGCGCGGCCACACCGAGGCGCGCGTTGTTCATGAGATCGAGCATGGCCTTGAAGCCCTGCCCTGGCTTGCCGAGCAGGAAGGCCTCGGCGCGATCGAACTCGATCACGCACGTCGGTGAGCCGTGGATGCCGAGCTTCGACTCGATGCGCGAGACGCGCATGGTGTTGGCGCGACCATCGGGCAACGTCGCCGGGCACAGCATCAGGCTGAGACCGTTCGTCGTACCCTTCGACTGCTCGAATGACGCCGCGTCGCGCGCCAGCACGAGATGCACCTGCGCGCCGCCGTTGGTGATGAAGATCTTCTCGCCGTCGATGAAATAGCGGTCGCCGTCCTGGGTGACGCGCGTCAGGATGCTGCCGAGGTCCGAGCCCGCCTGCGGCTCGGTGAGATCCATGGCGCCCTGCAGCTCGCCCGACGCGAACCGCGGCAGGTACTGCTCCTTCAGCGCGTCGCTGCCGTACTTCTCGATGTCGATGGCGACGCCGGCCTGCAGGCCGATGATCGTCATCAGGCTCGAGTCGGCGCGCGAGACCATCTCGAGATAGGCGGTGTTGACGATCGACGGCAACCCGTAGCCGCCGTACGTCGGATCCATCGTCAGGCAGAGGAGTCCGGCGGCGCGCAGCTTCTCGTAGCCGGCGGCGATGTGCGGCGGTACGACGACCTTGCCGCCTTCGAGCTTCACCTCCTCGTGCCAGTGACCGCGCGCGCCCGCCTCGATCGACTCGCACACCTCGCCGATGGTGCGGAGGATCTCCTTGTAGGTGTCGACCTCCTCGGCCGCGTCGACCTCGGGTCCGCGACGAAGGAGGAAGTAGCGCTTCCAGTCGACACGATGGTCGATGAACAGCTGCATGTCGCGGTCGAAGAAGTCTTTGGCCATGGGCCCTCCCGCCGGCCACCCTAGCAGCGTGACGCCACGCGTTGAAGCAACCCGGTCAGCCGAAGAGGACGAGCCCGCGACTGCGCGTCGCCGCCAGACGCGTCAGGAAATCGTCGCGTGGCACGGCCCGCGCGCCGAGGCGGGCCATGTGCGGGGTCACCACCTGGATGTCGAGCCAGTCGAGGCCGCGGCGCTGCAGGTGCTCGACGAGATGCAGGAGCGCCATCTTCGACGCGCCAGGCCGGCGGTAGAACATGCTCTCCGCCGCGAACACACCGTCGATGGCGACGCCGTACACGCCGCCGACCACTTGCGTGCCGTCCCAGGTCTCCACGCAGTGCGCGATGCCGAGCCGATACAGCCGCTCATAGGCGGCCATGATGGCGGGTGTGATCCAGGTACCCTCCTGCTCGGGCCGCGGCGTCGCCGCGCAGCCACGGATGACCTCGGCGAAGGCGCGGTCGACGGTGCAACGCATCGTCGTGTGGCGACGGAGACGCGCCAGGCTGCGGGGCACGTGCAGGTCGGCGAAGTCGAGCATCCCGCGCTCCGGCGGCGAGAACCACAGCAGGGGCAGTCCCTGCACCGGCCAGGGGAAGATGCCCTGCCGATAGGCAAGCTGCAGCGTGTCGGGATGCAGATCGCCGCCGATGGCGACGATGCCGTCCGGGTTGGCCGCGCGCGGATCGGGGAAACGGCGGACCGGCATCCGCCGTTCCTAGACGCGCGCGAGGTCGCCGGCGTGGGTGAGCTCGGCGCTCACGTCCCACAGACGGCGCGCCGTCGCGGCGTCGTGCGAGGCGCGTGACGATGTCTTCTGGCGGGCGCTGGCGAAATACTGGCCGGTGACGCCCGCGAGCTCGGGCGCCGTCGCCACGTACACCGACGTGGCGGCTCCCTGCGCCGGCGTCTTGAAGAAGACGCCGAGGAGCTTCGTCATCGCGGTGGCGATGCGACCGTTGTTCTGTCCGAGCCGCGTCGCGACTGCGCCCGGATGCACGCAGTTGACGGTCACGCCGGTGCCGGCGAGCCGTCGCGCCAACTCGTAGGTGAAGAGGATGTTGGCGAGCTTCGACGCCCCATAGACGCGCATCGTCTTGTAGCGCTTGGCGTGCCCGAGGTCGTCGAAATCGATGCGACCGAAGCGATGCGCCTCGGACGCTACGTTGACGATGCGCGACGGTGCGCTCTCCCGCAGCCGCGGCAGCAGCACCAGCGTCAGCAGGAAGTACGCCAGGTGATTGGTGGCGAAGACGGCCTCGACGCCGTCGGCCGTGGTCTCGTAGCGGAGATTGACGATGCCCGCGTTGTTGACGAGCAGATCGATGCGCGGACACGCCGCGAGCAGCTCCGTCCCGACGCGGCGGATGTCGTCCTGAACGGCAAGATCGGCGCGACGGAGCGTCACCGCCGTGGAGCCGGTGCGATCGCGGATGGCGGCGACGGTGGCCTCCCCGCGCGCCATGTCGCGGCACACGAGCACGAGCGTCGCGCCCTGCGCGGCCAGTGCGATGGCGGTCTCCTGACCGATGCCCGACGTCGCACCCGTCAGCACGCAGACCTTGCCGTCCATGGCACGCGTCGCGTTCACGCGAGATCGGGCGGCGTCATCCGCTCGAGCCACTCCCGGTACGAGCCGGTGAACCCGATCGCCTCGCGACGCGCGTTCACGCGACCGAGCACGGCTTCGACCGCGGCGGGCGCCAGCGGCGGTCGCGCCTGCAGGCGCTCCATCACGCGGGCGGTCGTCTCCACCGCGTCGGTGGCGGATGGCCGGGTGATGGCGTCCTCCCCCTCGTGCTTGCCGTTGCCCAGCCCGAGGAAGTTCTCGATGACGTGGCTCGTGACCCGCACGCTGTGACGGCGCGACACGACGATGTTGCCCTTGCCGGTGACGACGTTGCCGGTGCTGAAGACGGTGTCGTAACCGCCGAGCCGGCCGAGGTCGGGGTCGACGTAGCGGTAGAGCATGCCGTCGTGCTCGACGCCCGACATCGGCTCCGGCACGCTGCCGATCGAGCTGATCACCATCGGCGCATGCAGGTCCTCGAACGCACCGTCGATGGGCACCGCCTGCGAGCCCTCGATGCGGGTCTTCTGCAGGCGCAGCCCGGTGAGCCGGTCGCCACGCGTGAGGAGGCCGACGGGCATGCGCAGCGGCTGCACGGTGAAGAGGTACTTCTGCATCGCCTTCTCGAGGATGCGACGCCGCGTCGCCTCGAACTTCTGGCGCTTCGCCTCGTCCGCGCCGTCGGGCATCTCGGCGAGCGGCATGTCCTCGATGCGTCGGCGGTAGACGATGGTCGCGCCGCACAGCCCGAGCGACTGCCAGGTGAAGCCGTGCTCGTCGAGGACGGCCGGGATGCCCTCGGCCTCGAGCTTCAGCATGTCCTCGTCGATGCCGCGGTCGGCGAGCGCCGCACGCACGGTCTCGATCTGCAGCACCTTGGCGACGTCGATCGACGCCAAGCCGCCGCCCACGACCAGCGTGCCGTCGGCGACCTCGAACTGCGGGCCGTCGTAGCCGCGCTCGGTGAAGTGGTTGAACCAGTAGATGAAGGTGTTCTGGTAGACGAGGCCCTTGCCGACGTAGGCGTCGGCACCGTCGAGCGGCAGCGGGCGGTCGCGCCACGCGCCATGGGCCAGGAGCACGGCGCTGAAGCCCCAGTCGGACACCAGCTCGCGGAAGTCGATGTCGCGCCCGATCTTGGTGAGGGGCACGTAATACACCCCCGGACGCGACAGCTTGTCGTTGATGGTGTCGTACTCCTTGCGGCGCAGCTTCACGTGCCAGCGCGGCAGGCCGTCTTCTATCTTTCCATAGGGCCGCGCGTTCTGCTCGAACACCACGGACGCCACGCCGCGATCGGCCAACATGGCGGCGGCCTCGGCGCCGGCGGTGGCGCCACCGACGATGGCCACGACGTACTGGGGACCCTGCGGAGACGAGCTCATCGGCGGGACAATAACCAAAAAATCGTCGAGAAGGATACAACCTGCGCGCATCCACCTCGACGCGCCCGGACCCCTCTGCTAGCCGTCCCGTCATGCGCATCCTGCACACCATGATCCGCGTCGGCGATCTCGAGCGGTCGTTGCATTTCTACTGCGAGGTCCTGGGCATGCGGCTCCTGCGACGGAAGGACTACGACGGGGGCCGCTTCACGCTGGCCTTCGTCGGCTTCGGTGACGAGAAGGATCACACCGTCCTGGAGCTGACGCACAACTGGGACACCCCGAGCTATGGGCTCGGCGACGGCTTCGGCCACCTGGCCGTTGGTGTCGACGACATCTACGGCACCTGCGACTCGCTTCGGGCCAAAGGGGCCCGGATCGTGCGCGAGCCGGGTCCGATGAAGCACGGCGGCTCGGAGATCGCCTTCATCGAGGATCCCGACGGCTACAAGATCGAGCTGATCCAGCTTCGCGGCCGGGTTGACTAGGAGCCGTGCACCCGGGTCGACATCGTGCAGACAAGCACGATTGTCGTCGCGCCATTGCCCGCTCGGGGCGTGCATCCGGAGCGGGATCCAAGGTACGAACATTGCTTGTGACGCCACATATGCGGAGTCGACGTTTCGCGGCGGCCATGCTGGCCGGGATGTTCGTGTTGGGCGTCAGCGTCACTGGCGCGGCGGCCGGCAACAAAAAGCGCCTCCGGATGGCGAAGCCGGCGCGCGGCACCCAGATACTGGTCGGGCCCATCGCCATACCCCAGGGGGCCGAGTCCACCGAGTGCACGTACCTGAAGCTGCCGAGCAAGAAGGATCTCAACGTCAACCGCGTGAAGATCAAGGTACGCGGCGGTAGCCACCACATCCATCTCTACCGGCCATACGACGCCGCGGTCACCTACGAAGACGGCCACGAAACCTGCAACTTCGCGCTCGACTTCGAGAAGTGGCAGCTCATCCTCGCCAGTCAGAGCGTGCTCCTCAACTGGCAGCTGCCGCCCGGCATCGCCTTCCATTTCACCGCCGGCGAGCAGCTCCTCGCGCAGACCCACTTCGTCGACAACGGCCTCCTCGAGTCGCCGCCCGACGGTTGGGCCGCGATGAACCTGTATTCCATCCCCGAAGAGAAGGTGGTCTCGTACGCCGGCTCGATCTTCGGGCAGGACAAGGACGTCGTGGTGCCGCCGCACAGCACGGCGACCGCGACCACGCGCTGCGTGTTCCCGACCCCGGTGAAGCTGCTCGCGCTGAGCGGCCACTACCACTTCCGCGGCACCGAGTTCACCGCCAACCTGTGGGACGGCACCACGACCGGCGAGCAGATTTACAGCTACACCGGCTACAAGGAGCCCGTCTTCCGTCGCTACATCCCGGACGAGATCCCCGACGTCCCCGGCATCGAGTGGACCTGCACCTACGTCAACGACACCGACGAGAACTTCACCTTCGGCCCGTTCACCGACAAGAACGAGCACTGCAACCTGTTCGCGTTCTACTACCCGTCGCTCAGCAAGAGCGAGTTCACCACCTGCGTGCAGAAGGACCAGAAGGTCACGGTCACCGTGCGCGAGTGACGCCGGCGGGCACCGGTGCTATCAGCCGCACCGGTGCACCACGTCTGGCTCGTTCCCGGCTTCTTCGGCTTCGCCAACCTCGGCGACCTGCGCTACTTCGCGCACGTCCTCGAGCTGCTGCCGACGCTCTACGCCGAGCGCGGCATCACTGCCGACGTCCAGGTGGTCCGCACCGTCCCCACCGCGTCACTCCCCCGGCGTGCGGCACGGCTCGTCGACACCATCGACGCCACGCTGCCCGACGACGGCCCGATCCACCTGATCGGGCACTCGAGCGGCGGGCTCGACTGCCGGCTGCTGTGCGCGCCGAGCGCCACCCTGCCCTCGCCGGTCGACGTCGCGCGCATCGCGGCGCGCGTCGACGCGGTCGTCACGGTCGCGACGCCGCACCACGGCACGCCGCTGGCCGAGTTCTTCGCGAGCATGCTCGGGCAGCGACTCCTGCGTCTCCTGTCGCTCAGCACCGTCTACCTGCTGCGCGTCGGTCGCCTGCCGCTCGCCGCCTTGCTCGGGCTCGGCACCGCGTTCGCGAGCATCGACGGCCGGCTCGGCATCAACAGCGTGCTGCTCGACGAGCTGTTCGCGCAGCTGCTCACCGACCTGACGCCCGATCGCCGCGAGGCGCTGCGCACCTTCTTCGGCGAAGTCGAGCGCGATCAGGCGCTGCTCACGCAGCTGACGCCCGACGGCATGGACGTCTTCAACGCGCTCGCGGCCGATCGGCCGACGACGCGCTACGGGTCGGTGGTCGCACGCGCGCGTACCCCGGGCGTCGGCTCCACGCTCGAGGTCGGTCTCGACCCGACGGCGCACGCGACGCACGCCATCTACCAGGCACTGCACCGCCTGACACGCACGCCGCCAGAGCACGTAGCCCCGCTCACCGACGCGCAGGCGAACGCGCTCCGCGCCGCGTACGGCGACGTGCCCGACGCCGACGCCAACGACGGCGTCGTGCCGACGCGCTCGCAGCCGTGGGGCCGCGTCGTGTACGCCACGCGTGGCGACCACCTCGACGTCCTCGGACACTTCGGCGATGCCACCCGCGTCCCGGCGCATATCGATTGGCTCACGACGGGCAGCGGCTTCGATCGTGCCGAGTTCGACGCCCTCTGGACGGCGGTGGTCGACTTCCTGCTCGACTCGCCGTCGGCGACGCACTCGTGACAAACGCAGCGCGTCACCGTCCGCAGGGTCGCAACGCGTTGACACCAACGCTCCTCCGGTCGTAGAGGGCGACATGGCCGTAGGCCAGATGCTCGACGCCGGCGCCCCACGCAGCTTCGTCGTGCAGGGTCGGACCGTCACCGTCCCCGTCGTGGTGCGCGACGCCGTCTCCGTGACGGCGATGTTCGTGGTACCGACGGTCGCGGTGCGCCGTCTGATGCCGCACCCGGCGCTGCACATCCCCGAGCTGCTCCCCGGGCGTGCGCTGTGCGTGCTCGCCGCGGTCGAGTACCTCGACAACGACCTCGGTCGCTACAACGAGATCGCGGTCACGTTCTTCGCCACCGTCGGCGGCCCGCCACCGACCCCGCTGCTGGGACTCGTCTCCGCATTCCGGGCGCATCGACTCGCGGGCTACATCCACCGCCTGCCGGTGACGACGACGTTCTCGCGTGACGCCGGGCACGACATCTGGGGCTTTCCGAAGACCGTCGACGAGATCACGTTCCAGGACGAGGGCGGGCAGCGCACCTGCACGCTCGCCGTCGACGGCGTGCACGTGCTGACCCTGACGGTGACGCGCGGCGGCCGCGGACGCATGGCGCCGATGCCGCAGGACGCGCTCGCGGTGCGCGACGGCGTCCTCTGGCGCACGCCGTCGGTGATGCACGGCGAGGGCGTCGGCACGCGACTCGGCGGCGCCACGCTCACGCTCGGCCGTCATCCGATCGCGGACGAGCTCCGCAGCCTCGGCCTGCCGAAGCGCGCGCTGCTCTCGACGTCGATGGAACACATGCGCGCCGAGTTCGAGGCACCGGAGCGTCTCTAGTCCCAAGGGGTTCCCCTCCCAGGTGATCTGGGGCATTAGGGGCATCGAAGCTCACGCAACCCCAGAGGAGGACGACCGATGGCCGAGAGCGTCTACAAAATCATCGAGCTGGTCGGAACGAGCTCGGAGTCCTGGGAGAAGGCGGCATCCGCCGCCGTGGCGAAGGCGTCGAAGTCGCTCCGCGACCTGCGCATCGCCGAAGTCTCGCAGCTCGACCTGCAGATCGAGGACGGCCAGGTCCGTGCGTTCCGCGCCAAGGTGAAGCTCAGCTTCAAGTACGAAGACTAAGGCTTCTTCGAACGGGAGAGCAGGTCACCGAACGTCCCCAGGCTGGTGCTCGCGCTGGAATTCGATCGCGCGAGCACCGCTTCGGTGTCGCGCCGCTCGTCGGCTTCGGCGGCCTCGTCGGCACGACGCTGCTGCTCGACCATCGAGAGGCCGATGCGACGCTTCTCGACGTCGATCGACACGATGGTGACGTCGACGCTGTCGCCGACGTCGACCACCTGCCGCGGATGCGACACGCGACGCGTCGTGGTGAGCTTCGAGACATGCACCAGACCGTCGATGCCCGGTGCCAGCTCGACGAACGCTCCGAACGCCTCCAGTTTGCGCACCGTCCCCGACACCGTGCTGCCGACGGGGAACCGCGTCGTGACCTCCTGCCACGGGTCGGGCGCCAGTGCGCGCAACGACAGCCCGATGCGCGCCTTGCCGCTCGTCGGATCGCCCTCGATCTTCGTCACCTGCGCCTCGACGGTCTGACCGACGGTGAGCACGTCGGCCGCCTGCGCCGAGCGATCGTGACCGAGCTCGCTGACGTGGATCAGCCCGTCGATGCCGCCGAGGTCGACGAAGGCACCGAAGTCGCGCACCGAGGTGACCGTCCCGCTGACGACGGCGCCGACGTGGAGGCGCGTCCACGTCGTCTTCGCCTGCTCCGCGGCCTCGTCCTCGAGCAGTGGACGGCGCGCCACCACGATGTTGCGCCCATTCGGCTCGAGCTTCGTGACACGGAAGCGCAGCCGCTGTCCGACGTACGAGGCCGGGTCGGCACCGCGACGGAGATCGATCTGCGACCCGGGGCAGAACGCGCGCACGCCCGCCACCTGGACGTCATATCCGCCCTTGTTCTGGCCCGTCACGACGCCTTCGACCGCGAGGCCGTGCTGGAAGGCCTGCTCGAGCTCGCCGGGCGTCTGCCCGCCGCGGCCGAGCGTTCGCTTGAGCACGATCGTGCCGGAGCGCGCGCCGTCGTCGGTGACGGTGGCCTCGAGCTGATCGCCGACGGCGATGCGGAGCTCGCCGGTGCCGGGGTCGCGGAACTCGACCAGATCGATCGCCGCCTCGGCCTTGGCCCCGATGTCGACGAAGGCGCGATCGGCGCCGACGGCCACGACGCGCCCGCTGACGCGATCACCCGCCGCCACCTTGCGACGCTTGGCCTCGGTCTTCTCCGAGGCCGCGAACATGGCGGCGAAATCGTCCTCGTGTTCTTCGCTCACGCTCCCAGGTAGCCGCGCGCCCCGGGCCGCGTCAACGACCCCCACCGGTTTGACGCTGTGCGGAGGCGAGACTAGTACGACGCCGGACCATGCCTCCTGCTTCCCGCTCCACGGCCGGTCGCGCGCTGGAGCGTCCCGTGCGTCCGCGTCCGCGACGCCCGAGCCGCCGTCGCAATCGTCCGGGCGATCGGCGCATCTGGGCGTGGTACGGCATCGAGATCGGTGCGCTCGTCGTCGTGGCGCTGATCGGCGTCATCGTCGTGCTCGGACGGCTCGCCCCACGGCTCGTCGGTCCCGGTTTCTGGTCGAACCTGGTGCCGTTCGCGGTCACCGTGCTCGTCGTCGGCGTCGGCACGACGGCGCTCATGCGCGGCTGGCTCGTGGCGCGACGATGGCTCGCGGCGCGCGGACCACGCGTGCCGGCGTCGATCGCCCTGGCGGCGGCCGTCGCCATGCTCGCGGTGGCCGCCCGTCCGTCGTTCCACGACGACGTGTCGAGCGTGCGACGCCTCGTCGGCGGTCCGGCCGAAGCGCACCGGCTGACGCTGGCGCATCAGGTGTTCGCCGCCTACCGGCGCACCGACCTCAAATCACTCACCCGCATGCTGGAGCGCTCGCGCGTCTACGAGCCCGTGGTGCTCGAGGCGGCGGCAGCGTACGACGTCGACCCCGAGGTGCTGATGGGTGTGGCGTCGGCGGAATCGTCGTTCAATCCGCGCGACTCCGCCGACGGCGGCCGCGGCCTCTTCCAGATCACGGCACCACCGGCGGCGGCCGTGACCGACGTGCGCGCCCGGCTCGGCGTCGACAGCATCGACCTGCTGAACCAGCGCCACAACGCCTTCGTCGCCGCCGCCACGCTGAAGCTCTACCTCGCCCAGATGAGCGGCGACCCCTTCCTCGGCCTGCTCGCGTACAACATCGGCCCGCGCAACGGCGGCCTGCTCTCGATCATGAAGCAGTACGGCGCACGCGACTTCGTCACCGTGCAACCGTACCTGCAGAACCTCCCACGCGACTACCCGATCCGCGTCCTGTCGGCCGCCCTCGCCTACCGCCTGTGGCGCACCGAGGGACGGCTACCGCGCTACGAGGACGGCGACAACGCGTTCCGTATCCAGCGCACCGGCATCCCGATGCTCACGGAGGGGGGCACTCCGGAATGAGGCTCGGCCGCTGGAACGCGGCATCGGTGAAGCGCGGATCGTCGAGGCAGGCGGAGAGCAGCGTCTCGTCGGCGAAGGGTGCGCCCGCGAAGGTGTAGTGCACCTTGTACGGCAGCACGCGCCCCGACACCGGGCGGAAGTCGTCGAAGCGCACCGTCACCTCGCCGCTGCCGAACGGCGGCAGGTCGAGCGGCCCCGTCGCCTGGATGAGCCGTCCGCTGCGATCGAACCCCAGGCGATAGCGAGTGCCGTCGTCGGTCAGCACGACGTCGAGGCCCTCGCTCGCACCCTCGGGCAGGTCGGACGGCGGCAGCGGCGTCAGCTGCACGCCCGGCACCAGCAGGGCGTCCAGATTGATCACCGCCATGAAGCGGGCATGGGAGCGCAGCGGCGCCGTCGCCGCCGTCTCCGAGGCCACCTCCTGCCCGTTGACGAACACACGCGCTGCCGTGCCGTCGAAGAGGTAGTGGTCGGGCTGCCCCGAGGTGTAGATCGTCCACGCGTACTTGTCCGGAGCCAGCAACCCCATGCGGAAGCGCCACGTCCCGGGAAACCCGGCATACACTTCCGTCTGGACCTGGCGCACGACGCTCGGCATGGGCCCCCCGCGGGCACGGATCGCGCGATCGACCAGCGGTCCCGTGGCGCAGCCGGCGCAGAGGGCGAAGATGACGAACCAGACGGCCGTCGGACGGCCGCTGGCGGCGCTCCTGCTCGCACTGCTGGTCATTGCTGGAGGGTGTCGTCGCACGCCGGTTGGGCCCCTCCCGATCCCCGCGCCTCGCATCGAGCGACGCTCGGTCGAGCTCGAGAACGGGTTGATCGCCCTGGAGCTCGTCATACCCCTGGACTCGCCCGGGCCCAAACCCACGCTCATCGGACTGCCGGCGCTCGGCACCGAGCTGTTCGCCGCCGGCATCGTGTCGCTCTCGTACCGCATCGACTGGACGTCGCGGCAGGACGCGCCGCTGCGCATGACGCCCTTCCCGTCGGGGACGGGGCGATGGCTCCTGGCGTCGCCGTCCCCGGGTCGCCTGGGCGAGCGCTATCTGCGCTCGATCGCCGCGATGGCCGACATCGCCATCCCCCGCATCATCGACTACCTCGAGACGCTGCCGGTGATCGACCGCGAACGCATCGCGGTCGGCGGCACGTTCACCGACGGCTTCATCGCGCTGCAGGCACTGGCGCACGACGAGCGCCTCGCGGCCGGCGTCGTCATCGGTGCGTGCGGCGACTACCGTCGCTTCCTGCACGACTCGTCCCTCGGCGCGAATGGCGGCCCCCTCACGCTCGATCCGTCGTACGACGCCTGGTTGACGGCGCAGGAGGTCGTGCGTCATCCCGAGCGCGTCGTTCCGGCGCCGCTGCTGCTGGTGAATCGCGTCGACGACCCCGCCGTCCCGATCGCCTGTGCCGACGAGACGGCGCGCGCATTGGCTCCCGCGTACGCCGCGGCCGGCGTCACCGACCACTTCCGCCAGCTGCGTCTCGACGGCCGCGCGAGCGGCCTCGGTCCCGAGGAGCGCAAAGCCGTGATGGACTTCCTCGCCCGCCGCCTCGTGCGCTAGGAACCACCGCGCATGGAGAAGCCGCGCGGCACCCTCGGCGACCTGCTAGCCCGAAAGGGCGTATCGGTCTCGACCGCTCCCGATCCCGCCCCGCCCCCTGCCGCGCCGCCGCCGCCCGGCGAGCCCGACCTCTCCCGCTCCCCCAAGCTGGTCCTCCGCCGCGAACGCAAAGGCCGCGGCGGCAAAACCGCCACCGTGATCGCCGGCCTGGGAATGCGCGAGCGCGATCTCGAAACGCTCGCCAAGTCGCTCCGCCGCGCCCTAGGCTGCGGCGCCACCGTCGACGGCGACACCATCCTCCTGCAAGGCGACCTGACCACCCGCACCGCCGCCTGGCTCACCGCCCACGGCGCAAAGCGCGTAGTGATCGGCAACTAATCGGACGTGCCCCCGATGGAGCGCCGGCTTCGCCGGCCGCGACACCAAGGTAGCGCGAGAACCGACAGCTGAACTCTCGCCCTCGACCCGAGCTGCGCTCGGGTCGGAGTCAGAACATGCCCGTCGGGTCGACCGTCCCGCCACTGCCCGGCGTGTCGCGACCCGGGATGTACTTCCCCGTGATCATGTCCTTGTAGCCCATGCCCGGCCCCACCATCGGGTAGACGTGCTCGGTGGGATCGACCATGACCTCGAGGAACGCGGGCCCCTCGAAGCTCACGAACGCCTCGAGCACCTTCCGCACCTCGGCAGGATCCGTCACGCGCTGCGCGAAGCGGAAGCCGTCGGCCTCGGCGGCCTTCACGAAGTCCTTCTTGTGCAGCGTCTTGTCGGTGCCGGAGTAGCGGTTGGCGTAGAACAGGTCCTGCCACTGGCGGACCATGCCGTCACCCTGGTTGTTCAGCAGCAGCACCTTCACCGGGACGTCGTAGTTCGTGAGCGTCTCGAGCTCGCCCAGGTTCATGCGGATGCTGCCGTCGCCGAGGTTGTTCAGCAGCAGCACCTTCACCGGGATGTCGTAGGTCGTGAGGGTCTCGAGGTCGCCCAGATTCATGCGGATCGAGCCG
>DASYLJ010000129.1:0-23818 GCA_036009625.1 Binatia bacterium | reverse complement strand
CCTCGGCGCCATCGCCGAGCGGATGAAGTTCAGTGCCTGGTGTGCCTTCATCACGATCTGGTTCCTGGTCGTCTACTGCCCGATCGCGCACATGGTGTGGTCGGCGGAAGGCTGGATCTACAAGGCGAGCGCCATCGACTTCGCCGGCGGTCTCGTCGTCCACATGTCGAGCGGCTTCTCCGCGCTGGTCCTGGCGCTGATGCTCGGCAAGCGTCGCGGCCTCGGGCACGACTCGATGACGCCGCACAGCCTTCCCCTCTGCCTGATCGGTGCCGGCATGCTGTGGACCGGCTGGTTCGGCTTCAACGCCGGCAGCGCGCTCAGCGCGAGCCCGCTCGCCACGCTGGCCTTCCTCAATACCAGCACCGCCGCATCGATGGCGGTGGTGGCGTGGGCGCTCATCGAGTGGATGCACCGTGGCAAGCCCACGGCGCTGGGTGGTGCGACGGCGGCCGTCGCCGGTCTCGTCGCCATCACGCCCGCATGCGGTAACGTGGCCCCGGCCGGCGCCATGGCCATTGGCCTCGGCGTGGCGATCGTGTCCTACGTCGCCTGCACGTTTCTGAAGCCGGCCTTCGGCTACGACGATTCGCTCGACGTCTTCGGCGTGCACGCGCTCGGCGGCGCCTGGGGCGCACTCGCCTCCGGCATCTTCGCCGTCACCCTCGGCTCCGGGATCGAGAGCAATGCGCAGCAGATCATGGTCCAGCTGAAGAGCATGGGCTTCGTCATCGTCTTCGCCCCGCTGGCGACCGTGGCGATCGTGCTCGGCCTGCAGGCCGTGTTCGGGTCCCTGCGGGTGGACGACGAGGCCGAGATGGAAGGTCTCGACCTCGCCGAGCACAGCGAGAACGCCTACGGCATGGCCGGTGGCGGTACCGTGGCCCCTGAGGCCATGACCCATGGGGCGGCATCGGCCGTCGCCATGGTGACGCGCGAGCACCGGGCCTGAGGCCCGCAGCGGAACGGGCGCCCGGCTTCGGCCGGGCGCCCGCCGCTTCGCTCCCGCCAGAACGACGCCGCCCCCACGACGACCCATTCGTCGTGGGGGCGTACCGACCTCCCCGGAGGAGAGGATGGGAGGCCGCTGCCGGCCTCCCTGGTGCGGATGCTCAGGTCGCGACGCGAACCGCCTCGCGCGGACGCTCCGGCGCGAAGGCCTGTGCGTTGAACTCGGGCGCGCCCTGCGGCGTGGCCGACGCGTGGAGCGCGTACTCGGGATACGCGGGGACGCCGTGCTCGTGCAGATCGATGCCCTGGAGCTCGCCCTCGGCGGAGACCCGCAGGACGCCCATGGCGTTGATCGCGTACATCATGGCCATCGCGACACCGAAGGTGGCGGTGGTGACGATGACGCTGCCGATGAGCTGCGCGACGAGGACCTGCGTGCCGCCGCCGTAGAACAGGCCCGTCAGCGGAGCCGAGTTGTCAGCCGCGAAGGGCCCGGTGACGCCGTACTGCCCGCTCGCGAAGAAGCCGAGTGAGATCGTGCCCCAGATGCCGCAGATGCCGTGCACCGGTACGGCGCCGATCGGATCGTCGATGCGCAGGTACTCGAGCACGTCGACGGCGACCACCACGATGACGCCGGCGATGGCGCCGAGGATGATGGCGCCGGTCGGCGACACCCAGTAGCAGGGGCAGGTGATCGCCACGAGGCCGGCGAGGAAGCCGTTGACGGTGAAGCTGGCGTCCCACGACTTGGTCTTCGGGAACGCGAAGAACATCGCCGACAGACCGGCGGCGCAGGCAGCGAGCGTGGTGTTGGCGGCGACGCGGCCGACACCCTCGAAGTCCATCGCCGACAGCGTGCTGCCGGGATTGAAGCCGTACCAGCCGAACCACAGGAGGAAGCCGCCGACGGTGGCGATGGTGAGATCGTGCGGCAGCATCGGGCCGCCGCCGTCGCGCTTGAAGCGACGACCGAGCCGCGGGCCGAGGACGATGGCGCCGGCGAGGGCCACCCAGCCGCCGATCGTGTGCACCACGGTGGAGCCGGCGAAGTCGTGGAACGCCATACCGGTGCCGGGGAGGAAGTGGCCCTCGCTGCCCATGGTGGCGAGGAAGCCGTCCGGGCCCCAGGCCCAGTGCCCGATGATCGGGTAGATGAAGCCCGACACGCCGAGGCTGTACAGCAGGTCACCGACGAAGCCGGTGCGGCCGATCATGGCGCCCGACGTGATCGTCGAGCAGGTGTCGGCGAAGGCGTACTGGAAGAGCCAAAACGCGAGGAACGAGACGCCGCTCGAGCCGTAGGTCGCCGGCGCGTCCTGCAGGAAGAAATACTCGGTGCCGAAGAACGGCGTGCCGGAGCCGAACATGAAGGCGAAGCCCCAGGCGTAGAAGAGGATGCCGCACAGGCAGGTGTCGACGACGCACTCCATGAGGACGTTCACCGTCTCACGCGACCGGCAGAAGCCGGCCTCGAGCATGGTGAAGCCGGCCTGCATGCCGAACACCAGGAACGCGGCGACCAGTGTCCACAGCGTGTTGATGGGGTTGATGATGTCGTTCGGCTTCACCACCGGGTCGTCGGCGAGCGCGTTGGTGCCGAGAATGCTCGAACACAGGATCATGACCGCGAAGAGCATGCCGATGCCCAACGCCTTGCCGCCGAGCAGCAGATAGCCGTACCGCCGCCACTCGGGATCGTGCACGCGATCCTGCAGTCGCCTGAGTTTCTGCATGCGTCCTCCGGTGTTGGACATGGTGTCGCTCCTCTCTCCCACTTCGCGTGGTGGGTTGGCTGATGCGTGAATCATGGTGGACCTCCTGATCGTGTGGCCGTGGCCGCTCGTCGACGCTGCAAAGTGCAACGGTGGTGCCACTCCACCCAAAGGTGGATTGCGACTGCGGCCCGCGATCGAGTTGGATCCGGAAACGTCAGCGTTGACGTGACGCCGGCTGCGCGTCGACGACCCGCTGAAATCGGGATGCTGCCCGGACGCGCGGCATCTGCCCACGGACGGAGCAGTGCCCCTCCAATGGGCGGCGCGGCGCGTTACTGCTCGGGCGTTTCGTTGACGCCGATCAGACCGACGCGGATCGCGTATCGTGTGAGCTCGACGCGGTCGCGGATCGTCAACTTCTGAAAGACGTTGTTGAGGTGCGTCTTCACCGTGGCCTCGGTGATGGCGAGGCGCCTGCCGATTTCGGCATTGCGCAGGCCCATGGCCACGAGGCGGACGATCTCCCGCTCACGCGCCGAGAGCGCTTCATTCGAGGGCTTGAGCATCTGCGTGGTGAGCTCGGCCTGCAACGCGGGCGGCATCCAGACGTGCCCTTCCATTACCGCTCGCACCGCCTCCATGAGCGTCTCGATCGCGAAGCGCTTCCAGACGACGGCGCGCGCCCCGGCGCGGAGCGCTGCGAGGGCATCCCCCGGCTGCTCGCTGGCCGTCACCACCACCACGCGCACGCGCCGGCCGAGCGCCTCGATGTCGGGCAGGGTGTTGCGATCCATCTGTAGGTCGAGCAGCACGACGTCGCAGGGTGTCGTCGCCAGCGCGCCCGGTAGGTCGGCAATGCGATCGACGTCGGCCGTGATGGTGACGTCGGGCTGGAGCCGCAGCATGGAGCGCAGACCCTGGCGGAACAAGGCATGGTCGTCGGCGATGATGACTCTGATGGGAAGCGCCATGGGTGTCACCCGTTGGGGAGCTGGACGACGATCCGCCCGCCGATCGGCCCGTTGCGTTCGATGCTGGCCACGCCGCCGAGCTCGGTGGCACGCGATGCGATCGACCAGGGAAGGGCGGCATCGGGCGGGAACCCCACGCCGTCGTCGTCCATGCGGATGGTGAGCGTGCCGTCGATGGGGCTGGCGATGATCGTTGCGGAGGGCGCGTGGGAGTGGCGTCCGATGTTGCGCACGCCCTCCAGCATGATCTGGAGCGCGTGCTCGACGACCACGAGCGAACCCGAGAACTCGGCGCGGACGGCGAAGCGCGTGGAGGTATTCGGTGTTGGTGGTACCGTGGTGGCGTCGAGACCGAGCAGCGAGCGGACGAAGGCGCGCAGGTCGTCGTACTCGAGCCGTACGCCCACCTGCAGCTCACCGAGCTCGGTGTACGCGTCGTCGTGCTGCCCGCGTCGCAGGAGCTCGCGGCAGGTCTCGATCCGGAGGTTCACTCCCGCCAGCGCCTGCGCGTAGCCATCGTGCAGCGAGCGCGCGAGTCCGATGAGGTTGGTCTCGAGGACCACCCGCTGGCGACCGAGGAAGCCCACCAGGTAGCCGGTGATGGCGAGCGAGACCCCGCGCACGACGTAGAACTCGACCCCTTCGGGCCGCGAGATCAGGATGATCGCCAGGTAGAGCCCCACGCTCGCGGCGGTGACCGTGAGCGCGGTGCGGAAGCTGCCCCGCAACCCGGCCGCCGTCACGGCGAAGGCGAAGTAGATGTAGAAGGGGCTGTTGGTGCCTTCGGTGACGAGGGCGATGGCCGCGCCGAAGAGCACGTCGGCCCAGGTGCAGAAGAGGGTGATCCGCTGCGGTCGCACCAGCTTCGTGCGCAGCGCGACGTAGACCCCGAGGCTGTAGACGATGTGCGCCACCAGCACGGCGAGCGCGTGGGGGTGGATGAAGAAGGCGGCGCCGGTGATGCTCGGGAGCAGGGTCGGCTGGCTCGGGTCGAGGTAGACGGTCAGCGGTCCAGCGACCGAAAGCAGCAGCCGGCAGCGCGCGATGTTGCGCTCGATCTGGACGAAGTTCGCGTCGTTCATGCTGGCTCCCCGACGGGGCGCGCGGCCACCACGCGCGTGACCGCGACCGTCGCGTGCTCATGACCAGCCTGAAACGACGGGGGATTGCAACGGATGCGCTCGCCTACGGCGCCGCGAAGGTCGGTGCGTGCGCGAGCGGACCCAGGTTCATCACCACGCGCTCCGACACCAGCGCACCGGCGGCGTCGAAGCGATAGAAGGCGACGAACGGCAGCTCGACGTCGCGCCGGGTGGGCGGAAAGCCCTGGAACTCGCCGACGTGCGTTGCGCACAGGCGTCCCTCGACGATGATCTCGTCGGCGGTCACGTGCTCGCGGTCGGCGATCGTCTGGACGTCGCGGAATGCCCCGGCGGCGCCGAAGCCGAGATACGCGTGCGCCAGGCGGATGCCGTCGTGGTCGCGGAAGGCCTGGCGATTGTAGAGCATCTCGGTGTCGCTGGAGAACGTCGCCATGATCCGGTCGAGGTCGTTGGCGTTCTCGGCCGCGTAGTGGGCGCGGAGCAGGGCATGGCGCTTCTCGGGTGTCGCAGTCTCGGTGGGCATCGGGGGACCTCCTCGTGACGTGGTGATCGTCCTTGACACGACGCCGCCGCGGCACCGAGTGTAGATCAGGCCATCGACTGGTCATTTCGAGCCAGCATGCGAGCGCATCCGGACGCCCTGCCGATGACGTCGGCGTACTTCCAGCTGATCCTGCGGGAGTACGGCGGCGTGCCTCGCGATCGGGCGGCGTTGCTCGCGGGGACCGGGATCGCCGAACCGACGCTGGCGGCGTCGGCGGGGGAGATCACGCTCGGGCAGCAGCTCTGCCAGATCCGCAATGCGAACCGTCTGCTGCCGTCCGACTGGGCCCTCACCATCGGGACGCGTCTGCACGCCGCCACGCATGGTCCCGTCGGGTTCGCCGTCGTCAGCGCGCCCACCGTACGCGCCGCGCTCGGCATCATGACCCGCTTCGGGAGCGTGCGCTCGCCGCACTTCCGGCTGCGCGCGTCGATCGAGGGCGACGTGATGCGCCTCGTACCGGAGGATCGCGTCGTGCTCGCCGACGAAGAGCGGCAGCGGCTCCTCGACCTCGTGCTGCTCAGCATGCAGGGCATGGTGGAGGCGAGCCTCGGCCGGCCGATGCACGCGGGATGGTTCGAGCGTGACGGCGTCGCCCCCGGTCTGCGGGGACGTCATGCCGACTGCTTCCATGCGCCGGTGCGCTTCGGGCGGCGCGAGCCGGCGATCGTCCTGCCGACCGCCTGGCTCGACGTCGAGTGTCCGCTCGGCGACGCATCGATGTTCGCAGCGTCGCTGCAGACGCTGCTCGCCGCCGAGCGCCGGCTCGCCGGCGGCGGGTCGTGGGTGGATCGGGTCGAGCAACAGGTGGCCGTGCAGCGCGGACGGGCGTCGCTCGACGACGTGGCGCGGACGCTCGGAGTCTCGCGCCGCACGCTCGTCCGCCGCCTCGGCGACGCGGGGACGAGCTTTCGGGCAGTGCTCGAGCGCGGCCAACGGCGCCACGCCGAGGCGCTGCTGCGCGAGCCGGGGCTCGGCGTCGCCGAGGTGGCGTGGGCGGTCGGCTACGAGGACGCGGCGAACTTCGGCCGGGCCTGCCGGCGCTGGTTCGGCATGTCCCCGGGGCGATACCGCGCGCGGCTGCAGGGCGACGACTGACCGCGCCGCTCAGGGCGGGTCGGGCAAGAGCGGCGGAATGACCATGCCGTCGCGGATCCTGGCGGAGAACGCCGGGTCCTGATCGGCCGCCTTGGCGCGGCCGTCGATCGAGCTGGTCTCGCGCACCACGGCGAACGGGCGGCTGGTGTCGATCCGCTCCTTCTCGTACAGCCACTCGCCGATGTAGCCGTTGGCGAAGAGCCGATAGTCGAGCGGCCAGTCGGCGCCGATCTGCATGACGTGGGTGCGGATCGTCGTCGTGCAGTTGTGGGCGATCGTGTTGTAGAAGGCCGGCTCGGTCACGAGCGAGTTCATGCTCGCGACGTAGTCGAGCAGCACCTTGCGGGCGCGCACCCGGGGCATGCGCAGCGGATAGAGGTAGACGTTCTCGCCGCGGTAGTTGGTGCGCAGCCGCACCACGTCGCGCTCGTCGGCGGTGACGTAGTAGAGCTCGTAGCTGCGGAAGAAGCCGGCGATCGGCGTGTAGACCTCGCCGACCTCCTTGCGCAGCTCGATCGAGATCGCCAGGTGCTGCCCGTCGGAGAAGCGCCAGCTCATGATGGTGTGCGCGATGACGGGCGATCCCCAGTACGAGAGGAAGAGGTCGACACCCTCGAGCTTCGAGAGATCGTAGGTGCGCGTCTCCCAGCGCTCGGTCCAGTCGGTCTCGGAGCGATAGTCGAAGTCGCGCACGTTCTCGATGGTGAGGATGTCGCCCTGCACCGTGCCGTGCGGCAAGCGCTTGACGTCGGCGGCCCAGTTGCGGTCGTTGCGCGGCACGACGGTCGACCACCACACCAGCAGGACGATCAGCGCGACGGCGAACGCGAGCAGCGTGCGTCCCCACGGTCGGACGAAGACCAGGATGGCGAGCCCGAGCGCGACCCACAGCCACGCGAGCACGTCGGGGACACGTCCGCCGCCGGGCCCGGCGAAGTGCAGCGCCCCGAATCCCCATGCCAGCACCAGCAGCATCACTGGCACGAGGAGGAGGCGCCGGACCCAGACCATCACGACGCGGCAGCGCCGACGGCTTCGGGTGGCGGGGGCGCGACGCGCTCCTGGTACTCGGCGAGGTGGAGCAGGAGGATGCGGCGCACTTCGCCGATCGTCGCCGGATTCGACTGGCAGGAGTGCGGCGAGCGCACGATGAACTCCGACTCGACGTCGGTGCGATGCGCGCTGCTGTACTCCACCACGCCGTCGTCGCCGCCCTCGACGGGGCCGTCGCCCGCCACCGAGACGATGGAGTTGGAGGCGATGCCCGGTGCCACCGACATCTCGGCGAGCGCCTTCACGAACGGATTCGTGGGCGTCATGTTGTCCACCGCCGTCGGGGCGCGGAACGTCGCCAGCTCGGGATTCCCCTTCACCAGCTCGCCGACGCTGTTCACGACCCGCCCGGGCAGCTTGATGAAGCGCGCCACCTGGTGCGCCAGCCAGTTGCCGGCGATGTAGCTGCCCCGGTGCGGCGTCGAGATGAAGACGACGCGCTTCACGAACGGCAGCGGCTTCAGGAAGAGCACACGCTGGAAGAACGCGCGGTTCTCGTCGCTCATCTTGAGATCGGCGAACGGCGTCTTGAAGTAGTAGAACTTCTGGCCGGAATCGATGGCGGTGGTCTTGGTGAGCAGCCCGCCCTGACTGTGACCGATGACGACCATGTCCTGCAGCGCGGGATCGGTGCCGGCGGGGTCGAGGCGGGCGACGGCGTCGATCAGCAGCTGGCGGAGCGCGTCGGCCGTGAACAGGATCGGATTGCCGGTGTCGTAGGTGAAGTACCAGAACTGGAAGTGCTCGCGGATCAGGGGGTCGTTCGACAGGTCGTTCACCATGTCGGCCCAGCGCGCGGCACTCGACGCGGTGCCGTGCACGAAGACGACGGGAATGCGTCCGCGGCGGTAGGGCTGCACCGCGCGCAGGCGCGCCTTCTGCTCGACGCCGGGAATGGCGCCGCCGAAGAAGCCGCTGATCTCGACGTCCCATGCCCGCTGCTCCGTGAGCATGTAAGCCAGGGCGGCGGTGGGCTCGACCTCGAGCGGGACGATGCGCTCGCCGATCTGCACCGTCTCGGTTGCCTGGGCATCGTACAGATCGAGCTTGGCGTGCACGGTGCCCGACGCGATCTGCTTGCGCGGCTCGGGGATGCGCAGGAGGGCCGTGACCGGCACGCGGGTTCCCTTGGCGATGAATTCGTCGGGCTCGCGCTCGGGATCGAGCGGCACGGTGCCAGCGGCGAGTGGGGCACCGAGTCCCGTGCGACGATACCGTTCCGCGAGACCGGTGACCTTGAGCTCGGCGGCGGGCGCGAAGTTCGCGAGCTTGCGATCACCCCACCGCAGCTGGGCCTCGTCGAAGTCGATCACCAGCTCGCCGAAGGGCAGGGGGTAGGTGCCGGCGGTGATCGCCACCTGTTTGCCGTTGTCGATCTCGAGGCCGTTGGTGACCCCGAGGTTGTAGAGGTCGGAGGCGAGCCGGACGCGCGGGTCGAAACGGTGCGGGACGTACTCGCGGCGGACCGGGAACAGGAAGGCCCACGCGTACACGGCCGACGCGAGGTAGTACGATGGCTGCTTGGTGCGTCCGGCGTGGAAGAAGGAGAGCTCGGCGAGGGCGAAGACCACGTCGGGATCGCCGTTGCCGCCGGCGATCTCGGTGTGGAGCGCCGTCAGGACGCCGACCGGATCGTTCTTCCACTGCTCGAGCATGCCGTAGCGATGCAGGACGTTGTGCGTCTGGATGCTCATCTCCGGCCCGGTGAGCACGCTACGCGTGAGCTCGCGATGCACGGTCTTCGGGTCGGCGCGTTGCACGCGCACCGGCGCGGCGCAGCCAGCGAGCAGCACGAGCACGAGACTCGCCGCGATCATGCGGCGAGCATTCAGAATCGAGCGCGCGCGGGGTGACACCGATGCAGCATGTATCGAACCCAGATCGTCGCGGCAACGGTTCCGCCGCCGTCTCGATCCGTCGAGGGATGGGCTTCGAGGGGTTGCGCAGGGTACGCCGATGAAACTAGGAGGAGGCAGGGACGAGGACACGCGCGACATGACCGCGCGGGAACCGGGAGCGCTCTCGATGATGATCAGACGACATCCATGGCTTCTCGCGGCGGCGTTGGTCGTGGCACTGCTCGTGGCCGGCCCCGCGCGTGCCGCGCTCTCGAACGATCAGCTCGATCAGATCGTCGCCCCGGTCGCTCTCTATCCCGACTCCTTGCTGAGTCAGGTGTTCATCGCGGCCACGTATCCGCTCGAGATCGTGGAGGCGAATCGATGGCAGAAGGCGAACGCGTCGCTCACCGGTGATGCCCTCGCCAAGGCGCTCGACGAGCAGGACTGGGACGCGAGCGTCAAGTGGCTCGTCAGCTTCCCGGACGTCCTCGATCGCATGTCGTCGAATCTCGACTGGACGCAGGACATGGGCAATGCGTTCCTCGACCAACAGGCGGGCGTCATGGACGCGGTGCAGCGCATGCGCGCCAAGGCCGAGGCCGCCGGAACGCTCAAGACGGACAAGCAGCAGGTCGTGGTGAAGGAGCAGCAGACCATCGTCATCCAGCCCGCCGATCCGCAGGTGGTGTACGTGCCGACCTATCCGCCGACGGTCTACGGCCCGACGTACGCGGCGGCGCCGGTGTATCCGGCCCTCTATCCGCCGACGGCCACCTGGGGTGGCGCGCTGCTGACGTTCGGAGCCGGCATGGCAACGGGCGCGATCCTGTCGAATGCCTTCGACTGGCACGACCACAACGTCTACCAGAACAACTACTACGGTGGTGGTGGCCACGGGCACGGTCACAACAACAACAACGTCAACATCAACAAGAACGTCAACATCAACAACGCGAACATCAACAAACAGAAGTGGCAGCACAACCCCGAGCATCGGCGCGGCGTCGGCTACAAGAACGCCAACGATGCGAAGAAGTACGGCGACCGCGATCGGGCCGCCACCCGCGATCGGGCGCAGCGCGACGCGGGACGCGGCTACGGCGGCGGTGATCGTCCAGGTGGTGCGGGTGCCGGGAAAGATCGTCCAGGGGCAGGCAACCGGCCCGGTGCCGGTGGGGCAGGTCGCCCCGATCGACCGAGCGGTGGCAATGCCGGTCGCCCCGACCGCCCGGCTGGTGGCAACGCGGGACGTCCCGGCGGCGACCGCCCCGGCGGTGCCGGTCGTCCCGCTGGCGGTGGTTCCAGCGCCTTCGGAAACCAGGGCAACGGCAAGTCCACCCGAGAGGCGAGCAACCGTGGCGCGGCCAGTCGCAACAAGCCGTCCTATGCTGGCGGCGGCGCGAGCCGCGGCGGCGGTGGCGGATTCGGCGGTGGTAGTGGACGCGGCGGTGGCGGCGGTGGCGGCGGACGCGGCGGCGGCGGGGGTGGACGCGGCGGCGGAGGTGGCCACCGTGGTGGTGGCGGCGGGAGGGGACGCTGATGCGCACGTTGATTGGAGTCGTCACACTATCACTGGTCGTCGGCGGCGCGGCGCCCGCGGCCGAGCCGACGGCACAGCCGCACTTCAAGACGCCCGAGCAGGCCATTCGTGCGCTCGCCGATGCCGCGCGCAAGAACGACGCGGCGAAGGTCGAAGCCATCCTCGGGCCGGACAGCCGTGACGTCATCGATTCCGGGGATCCGGTCGCCGATGCCGCCGCGCGACGCCGCTTCGTCACCGCCGTCTTGCAACGAACGACGATCGACGCCGTCGACGACACCCACAGCGTCGCGGTGCTCGGACGCGAGGACTGGCCCTTCCCGATCCCGCTGGTGAAGGAGACCGACGGCTGGCGCTTCGACACGGCCGCCGGCCGTGACGAGATCATCAACCGGCGCATCGGCCAGAACGAGCTGGGCGCGATCGGCGTCGCACGGACGTTCGTCGAGGCGCAGGCTGAGTACGCTGCCGCGGATCGCGGCGCCGGCAAGGGCGTCTACGCGCAGAAGGTGCGCAGCACCGCGGGACAGAAGGACGGTCTCTACTGGGACGCGACCGGTGGCGCCCGCAGCCCGCTCGGGCCACTGATGGCCGAGGCCGATGCCCAGGGGTACACGGGGACGGCGGCCGGCGACGAGCCCCGGCCCTACCACGGCTACCTGTACCGCATCCTGACCGCACAGGGCGCCGCGGCTCCGGGTGGCGCGAAGAGCTATCTGAAGGACGGCAAGCTGACCGACGGCTTCGCGCTGGTCGCGTGGCCGGCGGAATACGGCGTCAGCGGCATCCAGACGTTCCTCGTGAACCAGCAGGGGATCGTCTTCCAGAAGGATCTCGGAGCGCAGACCGCCGAGCTCGGTCGTGGCATCACGGCGTACGACCCGGACGGCTCATGGTCGCCGGTGCGGTAGGCCCGATCGTCGTGGAGGGCTACCGCGCCGGCCAATCGTCACGTAGTCGAGAGTGATGACCCCGAAGACGCTTCGCTGCATCCAGCGCAGCGCGGATCGCCACTGGGTGGGGAACGGCTTCCCCGTCCGCACGCTGTTCACCTACCCGAACCTGGGACCGGTGCTGAGCCCGTTCCTGCTCTTCGACCACGCCGGGCCGATGGAGTTCTCGCCGACGACCGAGCGTCGCGGCGTGGGCGAGCATCCGCATCGCGGCTTCGAGACGGTCACCATCGTCTATGCCGGCGAGGTGGAGCACCGCGACTCGTCGGGCGGCGATGGCCGCATCGGCCCCGGCGACGTGCAGTGGATGACGGCCGCCGGTGGTCTCGTGCACGAGGAGTTCCACGGTCGCGAGTTCGCGCGACAGGGCGGTGCATTCGAGATGGTGCAGCTCTGGGTCAACCTGCCGGCGAAGGACAAGATGGCGCCGCCGCGCTACCAAGGCATCGTCGACGCCGACATCCCGGTGGTGCCGCTCGCGGACGGTGCCGGTCGGGTGCGCGTCATCGCCGGTGCGTTCGCGGGCACGACGGGGCCGGCCAAGACCTTCACACCCATCCAGGTCCTCGACCTGCGCCTCGCGAGTGATCGGCCGCTCGACCTGCCGGTGCCCGACGGCCACACCACGGTGCTCGCGGTGCTGCGCGGGACGGTGCGCGTGAACGGCTCCGAGGCGATCGCGTCGGCGGAGGTGGCGCTCTTCGACCGCGAGGGCGACGGCATCCGCATCGACTCGGCCGAGGACGCGACCGCGCTGCTCCTCTGCGGCGAGCCCATCGACGAGCCCATCGTCGGGCAGGGGCCGTTCGTCATGAACAACGGCGCGCAGATCCGTCAGGCGATGGTGGACTACCAGAGCGGCAAGATGGGGCATCTGTCCTGAGCCCCATCGTGCGATCGCTCTGTCTCGCGCTGGGACTGGTCGGGGTGGCGCTGGCGAAAGCGCCCGTCACGCCGGACGACGCGCGTGCGATCGCCAAGGAGGCCTACCTCTACGCGTTCCCGATGATGGAGAGCTACAACACGTGGTACGCGCAGGCGGTGGTGAAGGACTCGCCGACGTATGTCGGTGGGTTCAACACCTTCCGGCACTACAGCCAGGCGTTCACGTCGGCGAACCACGACGTCGTCACGCCGAACAACGACACGCCGTACTCGTGGGCGTGGCTCGATCTGCGCGCCGAGCCGATCGTCATCAGCGTGCCGGCGGTTCCGAAGGGACGGTACTACGTCCTGCAGCTCATCGATCTCTTCACCTACAACTGCGCCTACATCGGCTCGCGCGCGACGGGGAACGAGGCCGGGAGCTTCCTGATGGTTGGTCCGCGCTGGAAGGGCACCGTACCGGCCGGCTTCACGAAGGTCTTCCACAGCGAGACGGAGATCGTCGGCGTCCTCGGCCGCACGCAGCTGAACGGCCCGGACGACGTCGAGAACGTGAAGGCCGTCCAGGCGGGCTTCCGCCTGACGCCACTCAGCGCATTCGAGAAGACGCCGGCGCCGCCTGCGCCGCCGGCACTCGCCTTCCCGCCCTGGGACAAGGCGACGGCGCGGACGCACGACTTCATCACCTACCTGAACTTCCTCCTGAGCCTCGCCGAGCCGCCGAACCCGAAGGAGGTGCCGCTGCGGGAGCGCTTCGCGCGCATCGGCATCGGCCCGGGCACGCCGTGGAACGCGACGACGGTGGATCCCGCCACGCTGGCCGCGATCGATGCGGGCGTGAAGGATGCGCAGGCCGAGCTCGACGCGACGATCGCCGCGACGCACAGCTCGAACGGGCTCTTCGGGTCACGCGAAGTGCTCGGCGAGAACTACCTGATGCGCGCCGTCGCCGCGGCGATGGGGCTCTACGGCAACGATCTGCAGGAGGCGTGGTACGGCGGCCTGGTGGCGGATGGCACGACGCTCAGCACGCTGCACTTCGCCAAGGACCAGCTGCCGCCCGCGCGCTTCTTCTGGTCGGTGACGCTCTACACGCTCCCCGACCGCTTCCTCTACGCCAATCCGCTGAATCGATACTCCATCGGCGACCGCACGAAGGGCCTGCGCTACGACGCCGACGGCGGCCTGACGATCTACGTCGGGCATCCGTCGCCCGGCGCCGACAAGGAGAGCAACTGGCTGCCGGCGCCCGCCGGGCCGTACAGCTTCGTGGCGCGCGTCTACGGCCCGAGCGAGGCCGCGATGACGGGCACGTGGAAGTTGCCCGCGCTGAGCCCCACGAAGTGAGCATGCACCTGGACTACCCCGACGGCATCCGCGTCGCCCTGGCGCCGAACCCCGGCCCCATGACGGGCCCGGGGACGAACCAGTACCTCCTGCACGACGGCCGCGATGCGCTCCTCCTCGACGCCGCGCCGCTCGATGCCGAGAACCGCGCGCGCATGGAGGCGACCGGCGTCAGGCCAACGGCCCTGCTGCTGACGCACATCCACGCCGACCACGTCGGCGGCGCGGCGGCAGTGCGCGAGACGTGGCACGCGCCGATCGCGGTGCATCGGAGCCGTGCGGATTTCACGTTCGCCGGCGCACCGCTCGCCCCCGATCGCCTCGTCGACGAGGGCGACGAGATCACGTTCCCCGGTGGCCGCCTGCGCGCGATCCACACGCCGGGCCACGAGTCGGGCCACTGCTGCTACTACGAGCCCGAGCGGCGTTGGCTCTTCACCGGCGACACGATCCTGTCCACCGGCACCACCATCATCGCGCCGCCCGACGGCGACATGACGGCCTACCTCGATTCGCTGCGCCGTCTCCGTGCGCTCGACCTGTCCGTGATCTTCCCGGCACACGGCCCGCCCATCGAGCGGCCGTACGACGTCATCGACGAGTACGTCTCGCACCGTCTCCTGCGCGAGCAGCAGGTGCTCGACGCGCTCGACGCGGGCGTCACCGAGATCCCGGCCATCGTCGCGCGGCTGTACGTCGACCTGCATCCGGTTCTGCACTGGGCGGCGGCGCTGACGGTGCAGGCGCATCTGGAGAAGCTGGAGCGCGACGGACGCGTGCGGGATGAGGGCGGCGGGTACGTCCTGGCGTACTGAGCTCCGTTCCCTCAGTGCGTGACGACGCGCGACGTCGCCAGCAGCGAGCCCGCCAGCCCCGGCACCTCCGGCCCCACCAACACCAGCACGCGCGTCCCGCGCTGCTCGACCCGCGCTCCCGGCGTCATCGTCGGCATCGCCGCCGCGAACTCGGTCGCGTCATCCTCGGTGTCCCACACCGTCATCCACGCCAGCAGCAGATCGTCGCCACGCTGCCAGGCCTTGAGCCGATCGCCGTCCCAGCCGTCGGCGATGCGTGCTGCGTCCGCGGCCGGCAACGTACGACGCGCCAGCACGAGGATGTCGAGCTCGCCCAACGTGTCCGCCAGGACGAGACGATACCCCGCGCGGTCCAGCGTGCCGTTGCCTGCGAGCACCACCTCGGACGGATCGTCGCGCCGGTCGAAGTAGCGCTCGGGGTGCAGCACCTGCTCGGTCGACGTCGGCGGATCGGCCTCGACGCGATCGACCGCCTTCCAGCCGCCGTCGGCGAGGGCGCGCGCCGTGAATGCGGTGCCGGCCTGGTACTGGAAGGCGAGCGTCTCGCGAATGATCGCCGGCACGTCGGGATACGTCTCCGCGAGCTGCGCGGGCAGCGGCGCCAGCTCGTCGACGATCTTCGTGCGTGTGGCGGCGCCGAGCGTCCCGCCCTGCAGCACCGCGAACGAGGCCAGCGTGGCGTCGCCTTCGAGCACCGCCCGCCGTGCGATCAGGCGATCGCTCTCCGACGCCGTCAGCGGCTCCGGCTCGGTCGGCATGGGCCAGTACTGGTCCTGCAGCGCGTGCACCAGCTCGTGCGATACCAGCATCTCGCCGACGGGATCGCGGCCCGTCAGCACCTGCACGATGCCGAGTCCGACGCCGCCGGCGTCGAGCGCATCGGTGGCGATCGTGAGCTCGCGGCGACGCGGGTCGTAGAACGCCGCCACCTGGCCCTCGTACAGGATCTGCAGCGCCGGTCGGAGCACCGTGCCGGCGTCGATCAGGTTGAGGCGCGCGTACACCGCCTCGATCACCGCCAGGTCGGCCGCCGGGAAGCCGTGATCGAGCTCGGCGATGAGCACGTCGCGAATGCCCGCGGGCGGCAGGGCGCGGCTCGGCACCGGACCCTCGAAGGCGAGGCCACGCGTCGCCGTGACCTCGGTCTGCAGCGACGCCAGTGCCGTCTGGTCGACGACGCCGTGACGGACGACCGCCCCGGGGCCGCAGGCGGCGAGCGTGGCCGCGAAGAGAATCGCGCCCAGCGCGCGCGTCATGCCGTCACGGTCCCGGCGCCTCCTCCATGATGATGGCCGGGTAGCCGAGACGGTTCACCAGCTCGGCCCGCGCGACCGCGACGGCACGCAGCGGGTACGGCCCGATGCGGACGCGGTGATAGCGGCCGTCGGTGGTCTCGAGCGGATCGACGTAGGCATCGGGGAAGCGCAGCGCGATGGAGCGCCGCAGGTGCTCGGCGGTGCCGGGATCGGTGAAGCTCGCGACCTGGACGACGAATGTCGCACGCGGCAGGTCGGACGGCACCTGCGCCGCCACGGGGACGATGGGACGGGGCGGGCCGCCCGGGCTTCGCCGCCGGCCCTGCGCCAGCTCCAGGACCTCGATGCGGACGTTGGCGGTGCCCGGTCCGACCATGCCGATGGCGTGCGCCGCGGCGTACGACAGATCGATCACGCGTCCGCCGACGAACGGCCCGCGATCGTTGACGCGCACCTCGACGGCACGGCCGTTGGCGAGATTCGTCACCATGGCGCGGCTCCCGAGTGGCAGCGACGGATGCGCCGCCGTCATCTCGTACTGATCGTAGATCTCGCCGTTGGCGGTCTGCTTGCCGTGGAAGCCGGGGCCGTACCACGAGGCCACACCCTGCTGTTGGCCGCCGACCACCGGCGGAGGGGTGCGCTGCACCGAGCAGGCCGCGGCGCACAGCACCACCGCCCACACCACCCCACGCCACCACCGCACGGCCGCGGATTATCGTCGCGTCGGAGCGGGGGCGCAAGGCAAGACCGCGAGGTTGTTCCCCATTCCGCCCTGTGGTAACCGCCCCGTGTTATGTCGGGCCATTCCAAATGGAGCACCATCAAGCACAAGAAGGCCGCGAAGGACGCCAAGCGCGGTAAGATCTTCACGAAGCTCATCAAGGAGATCACGGTCGCGGCGCGCATGGGTGGCGGCGACATCAACGCCAACCCGCGGCTCCGGACGGCTGTCCTCACGGCAAAGAAGGGCAGCATGCCCGGCGACACGATCGACCGTGCCATCAAGAAGGGCACCGGCGACCTCGAAGGCGTGAACTACGAGGACATCGTGTACGAGGGCTACGGTCCGGGCGGCGTCGCTGTCCTGGTCGAGGCGCTCACCGACAATCGCAACCGGACCGTCGCCGATCTGCGCAGCGCCTTCGACAAGTGCGGCGGCAACCTCGGCACCGCCGGCAGCGTCGCCTGGATGTTCGCCAAGCGTGGGCTCATCGCGATCGAGCGCGCGGGCGTCGACGAGGACAAGGTCATCGAGGTCGCCCTCGAAGCCGGTGCCGACGACGTCACCGACTCGGGCGACGTGCTCGAAGTGTTGACCGCGCCGGACGCGTTCGAGGCCGTGAAGGATGCGCTCGAGGCCGCCAAGATCCCGCTCGCGTCGGCCGAGGTCACGATGATGCCGTCGACGACGACGGCCATCACCGGCAAGCCGGCCGAGCAGATGATCCGCATGCTCGAGTTGCTCGAGGATCACGACGACGTGCAGCGCGTGTCGTCCAACATGGACATCTCGGCGGAGGAGCTCGAGCAGCTGTCGGCCTGAGGGCCGCGTGGAGAGGGGTGGTGGGTGCGGGCACTCGGCATCGATCCGGGGAGCCGCCTGACGGGTTGGGGCGTCGTCGAGAGCGCGGGGCAGGGGTTCCGGCATCTCGACAGTGGGACGATCGTCCTGCGTCCCACCGAGTCGTTGGGTGCACGGCTGGCGCGGCTGCATGCCGAATGCCTCCGGCTGTGCGACGCCTGGACGCCGGCGGCCGTCGTGCTCGAGCGGAACTTCGTCGCGCGCAACGTGCAGAGCGCGTTCCGCATCGGTGAAGCGCGCGGCGCGGTCATGGCCGCGGTGGCCGCGGCCGGCATTCCGCTGCACGAGTACGCGCCGGCGTCGGTGAAGCTCGCCGCCGTCGGCCACGGCGGCGCCGACAAGGAGACCGTCGGTCGTGGCGTGACGGCGCGCCTGCAGCTCACCGTCCGCCCCGGGGTCGATGCGGCCGACGCGCTCGCGCTGGCGCTCTGCTTCCTGCAGCAGGCGCCGCTCACGGCGGCGCTCGGGCGCGCGGGGCGGCGATGATCGCGCGCCTCGCCGGCACGCTCGTCGAGAAGGCGGCCGACGGCATCGTCGTCGACGTCGGCGGCGTGGGCTATGCGGTGCACGTGTCGCTGCAGACGCTGATCGAGTTGCCCGCGGTCGGTGGGACGGTGGTGCTGCTGGTCCACACCGAGGTGCGCGAGGACGCCATCGAGCTGTTCGGCTTCGTCCACGCGCGCGAGCGCACGCTGTTCCATCTGCTGCGCAAGGTGAAGGGGCTCGGCCCGCGCACCTGCGTCAACGTGCTGTCGGGCATGCCGGCAGCGGAGCTGGTGCGCGTCATCGCGGCGGGCGACGCCGCTCGTCTGCAGACCATTCCCGGCGTCGGCAAGCGCTTCGCCGAGCGCATGGTGGTCGAGTGTCGCGAGGCTGCCGCCGTGCTCGCCACCGAGGACGGGCCGCCGCGCCTGCCGCTCGCCACGATGAGCGGCTCGCTCGAGGAAGCGGTGTCGGCACTGGTCAATCTCGGCTACAAGCGTCCGGAGGCGGAGCGCGCAGTGCAGCAGGTGGGACGTCCGGGGGCGCCGGTGGAGGAAGTCATCCGCGCGGCGCTGCAGGGGTTGGTGGGCTAGGTGGCCATGTCGCGTCCGCCGAGCCCCATCGTCGCCGAGCCGCTGGAGGAAGATCTCGTCGTCGAGATGCCGCTGCGGCCGCGCACGCTCGACGAGTACATCGGCCAGGAGAAGCTGCGCGAGAACCTGCGCGTGCAGATCGCGGCGGCGCGCGCACGCGGCGACGTCCTCGATCACGTGCTGCTGTGCGGCCCGCCGGGCCTCGGCAAGACATCGCTGGCGCACGTCATCGCCACCGAGCTCGCCGTCGGACTGCGCACCACGTCGGGCCCGGTGCTCGAACGTCCCGGCGATCTCGCCGCGCTGCTCACCAACCTCGAACGTGGCCAGGTGTTCTTCATCGACGAGATCCATCGCCTCACGCACGTCGTCGAGGAGACGCTCTATCCGGCGATGGAAGACTTCCAGCTCGATCTCGTCGTCGGGCAGGGGCCGACGGCGCGCTCCATCAAGCTGCCGCTGAAGCCGTTCTGCCTCGTCGGGGCCACGACGCGTGCCGGGCTGCTGACGTCGGCGCTGCGTGACCGCTTCGGCGCGACGTTCCGTCTCGACTTCTACAATCACGCCGACCTCGAGCGCATCCTGCACCGCTCGGCGCGCATCCTCGAAGTCCCGCTCGACGCCGACGGTGCCGCCGAGATCGCGCGCCGTGCCCGCGGCACGCCGCGCATCGCGAACCGGCTGCTGCGCCGTGTGCGCGACTTCGCCGAGGTGCGTGCGACGGGGCACGTCACGCGCCAGGTGGCGCGCGACGCGCTGGCGTTGCTCGACGTCGACGAGGCGGGCTTCGACAAGATGGATCGCGCGCTGCTGCTCACCATCATCGACAAGTTCTCGGGCGGTCCCGTCGGGCTCGACACCCTGGCGGCGGCGATCGGCGAGGAGCGCGACACCATCGAGGACGTCTACGAGCCCTACCTCATCCAGGAGGGATTCCTCGCGCGCACCCCGAAGGGACGCGTGGCGACGGCGAACGCCTACGAGCACTTCGGCCGGCGTGCCGGCGAGCCGCTGGCGGCTCAGGGCAAGCTGCTCTGACGCCCGGCCGCGTGGCGGTGCTCGCCACGGTCGTGGCCGCCGTCCTCGTCGGCTGGGACCTCGGCGCGCGGAGCCTGTGGCTCGACGAGGCGTACACCGCCGAGATCGCTGGCGACACCTGGGCGCACCTCTGGGCGCGCGTCACGTCGATCGAGGCGAACATGGTGCTGCACTACGTGCTGATCCATCCGGTGCTCGCGGTCGCGCGCGACGAACGTTCGATGCGGGCGTTGTCCGCGATCGCCGCCGTCGCGACGGTCCCGGTCGCCTACCGGCTCGGCGTGCGCACGATCGGAGCGTCCGGGGCCGCGGCCGGCGCGCTCCTGCTCGCGACGCAGCCGTTCTTCGTGCGCTACGGTCAAGAGGCACGTGGCTACAGCCTGGCAGCACTCCTGGTGGTGGTGTCGAGCCTGGCGGTCCTGCGCGCGATCGAGCGTCCGAGCGCCGCACGCTGCGCGGTGTGGGCGCTGTCCGCCGTGGCCGCGATCTACGGACACATGCTCGCGGCACCGGCGGTGCTGGTGCAGGTGGTCGCCGGTACGCGTCGCATTCCCCGGTCATGGTTCCTGATCGCCGCCGGTGTGGTGGGTGCGCTCGTGGCGCCGCTCGTCTGGTTCGCCGTCACGCGCGACGCGGGGCAGCTCACCTGGCTTCCACCACCGACGAGGTGGGACGTGGTGGGCGTGTTGTTCCGGTTCACCGGCGACGCCGGCTGGCTCGGCCTGGGCGCGTACGCGGCCTGCGTTGCGCTGGCGATCGCCGGCGGCGGCGCCGGCTTCCTGCTGGCACTGGTGGCGGTCCCGTTCGGGCTGGTGCTCGCCGTCTCGCCGCTGAAGCCGCTCTTCTTCGATCGCTACGTCCTGTTCTGCGTCCCCCCCCTGGCGCTCCTCGCCGGGGCGGGCCTCGTGCGCCTGCCGCTGCGGATGGTGGCGATCGCGGCGCTGGTGGTGATGCAGCTCGTCGGTCTCGCGCGTCTCCACGCCGAGCCGTCGTGGGAGGATTGGCGCGGCGCGGCTGCGGCGATACGGGAGGCCGCCCGGGCCGGCGATGCCGCGGCGTGCTGGGTCGACACCACGTGCATCGGGTTCGACTACTACTTCGCGCCGCCCCGCGGTGGACCGCCGATCGTGTGGCTCGCCGGTGCCGTCGACGACCCGGCGGCCATGGCGGCCATCGTCGACTCGCATCCGCGCGTGTGGCTCGCGCTGAGCCATGTGGTGGTGGGGCAATCCGATCGACGCGCCATGCTGGCGCGGATCGAGGCGGCGCTGGCGACGAGCTACGTGCTCGAGGAGACGCGGGACTTCCGCGGCGTGACGGTACGCCGCTACGCCCGGCAGACGAGCCCGAACACGCGGTGATGCACCCCCATCGGTGACGCCGGGAACGACGTCGCGAGGAGCGTCGCGAGCTCGTCGTCGAAGCGGGCGACGGCGTCGGGTGGCAGGCTCGCGGCCACGCCGGCACTGGCGCGGATGCGACCGCGCCAGCCCTCGTGGGTGTAGGGCGCCATGACGTCGAACGAGAACGTCTCGAGATCGTGGAAGCCGGCACCGGCGACGTCCTCGAGCCAGAGCGGATAGAGTCCCGTGCTGCCGAAGAACGTCCACGCGGGATTGTGGCGCAGGATCAGCCGCTCGGTGGCCTCGACGACGTTGCCCGGGAGCGGGATCCAGTCGAAGTGTCCGATCACGAGCGTGCCGTCCGCCGTCAGGACCCGTCGTGCTTCGGCGGCCGCGCGCGGGCGGTCGAACCAGTGCCAGCACTGTCCCGCGGTGACGACGTCGACGCTGCCGGCAGCGAGGCCGGTGTCCTCTGCGCGGCCGACGCGGTAGTCGACCGTGACGCCGGCGTCGGCATCGAGACCGCGTGCGGCGTCGAGCATCGCTGCCGACGGGTCGATGCCGATGGCGCGGCAGCCACGCTGCGCGAAGCCGCGCGCCAGCGTGCCGGTTCCCGTGCCGACGTCGAGCACGCGCTGTCCGTCGAGGCCAACACCGAACGTCGCGAGGCGCGCGAAGAAGGCATCGGGAAAGCCGGCGCGATGCGTGGCGTAGTCACCGGCCGTCTTGCCGAAGTCGATGCGCATGCATCATCCCTGCCGCCGCATCGCGGCCGAGGCAAGAACTCAGAAGCGAACGGCGGCGAGCTTGGCGGTGGCGAGCACGCTGTGGATGGTGTGAATGCGACCGTCCGCACCGAGCTCGACGTGCAGCGTGCCGCGTGGCGGATCGCCGGTGCGTCCGCCGCTGAGCTCGAACACCAACGCCGGCAGCCCGTTCAGCAGACGGACCGCGATGTGCTCGTAGGCGACCCGGCGGGCGCCCAGCCGCGTGAAGAACGTCGCGACCTTGGCGGCGCCGACGAAGGGGCGTCGGGCAGCGTGGAACTCGCCGCCGCCGTCGTTGACGACGCGCACGTCGGGCGCGAGCTCGGCGGCGATCACGGCGCCGTCGCCAGTGGCGAGCGCACGCATGAAGCGCTCGAGGGCGGCGCGCGTCTCGTCCTGCACGGCGCGCGTCGGCATTCGCCGCGTGCGGTCGTACGCCGCCATCGCGCGACGGGCACGGTGATGCGTCGTCTTGACGTTCGGCACCGAGAGGTGGAGCGCTGCCGCCGTCTCGTCGACGGAGTGATCGAAGACGTCGCGCAGCAGCAGCACCACGCGTTGCTGCGGCGTGAGCGCTTCCAGCGCCACCAGGAAGGCGAGGGTCACGCTCTCGACCAGATCGTAGCGACCCTCGGTACTGCCGAGGCCCGGCACGTCGGGCTCGTACGCCGGCGACACCTCCTCGACCGTCGTCTCGACGGGGCCGGGGAGCCACGGACCTTTCCATCCTCGCCGGCGCCGGCGGCGCAACAGATCGCGCCCGAGATTGACGGCGACGCGCACCAGCCACGGTCGCAGATCCTCCTCGACACGTGTCGGCGGGTGTTCCATCGCGCGCAGGAAGGTCTCCTGCACCAGGTCGTCGGCGTCGGCGGGGATGCCGGTGAGCCGGTAGCAGAGGTTCCAGAGCAACCGTTCGTTGCGCTGGAACGCTGCATCGAGCGCGATGGAGACTGCGGGCATGTTCGGTCAGGCGGCCTGGGCGCGCGTGCCGAGCCGCGAGGAGAGGTGCGTCGCGGCGGCGCGCGCGCTCGCCAGGCTGGCGTCGGCGAGCCAACCGGTGGGGCCGACCCAGTCTCCGGCCAGCGCGAGGTTCGCCATGCCTGGCACCTCGACGCCCGGACGTCCCGTCAATCCGCCGTCGGCGGCGGTGGCGACGGCGCTGGCGCCGAGCATCGACGGCAGGTAGCGCCGCGTGGCCGTCACCTCGCGCCAGCCCGGCTGCATGACGTCGAGCACGCCCTCGAGCTCGCGCTCGGTGACGCGCGGATCGGGCGGCGTCGACTCGAGATAGCGCGCGACGTGGATGGTGGCGCCGCCTTCGGGGGCGAGACGGGCGATCGCGGAGTGCACGGAGCAGTACACCGGGTGGTCGACGCCGAGCGCGAAGCGCGCCGCGGGTGTGGGCAGGCGGGTCAGGCCGACGTCGAGGCAGGCGACGCGGATCGGCGTGGCGCGCTCGGCGTAGCGTCGTGCCGGACCGTCGGGCAGCAGCCCCGCCGCGGCGTCCGCGGGCAGCGCCAGCACGACGCCGCGCGCGCCGATGTGCGTGCCGTCACGCAGCACCACGCCGCACGCGCGTCCCTCGGCGTCGACGTCGATGCCCGTCACCGGTGCCGCGGTACGGACGACCGCGCCGGCCGCCTCGGCGCGTGCGCGCAGTCCGTCGACCAGCGTCTGCCAACCGCCGTCGAGGTACTCGACGTTCTGGGCGAGTGCGAGCTGCAGCTGCGACACGGCGACCCCCGCGCTCAATGTGTCGGGCGCGTTGGCGTACGTGGCGAGACGGAACAGCGCCAGCACGAAGCGCCGGACGTCGGGATGCCGGATCGCCGTCGCCGTCCACGCCGCGACGGTGGTGCCGTTCAGAGCCGATGCATCGACGCGTGGCAGGCTCGCGAGGAGGCGGCCGGTCTCGAGCTTGGCGGCGAGAC
>DASYLJ010000128.1:0-30517 GCA_036009625.1 Binatia bacterium | reverse complement strand
ATCTCAAGAAGCCGGAAGCGGTCGCCACCTATCGCGAGCTGGTGAAGGGCGCCGATGCCGTCATCGAGGGCATGCGTCCTGGCGCGCTGAAACGGCTCGGTCTGGGCTTCGAGGAGCTGCAGAAGATCAACCCGCGCATCGTGCTGTGCACGCACTCGGGCTACGGCATGACCGGTCCGTACAAGGACATGCCGAGCCACGGCATCGCGTACGACGCCTGGGCCGGCGTCGCGCGGCCGTCCTACACGCCGGACGGCCTGCCGACGATCCCGTCGTACACGGCGATCGGCATCAACGCCGGGCCGCTCTATGCCGCGCTCGGCATCTGCGCCGCCATCATTCGCGCCCGCGCGACCGGGAAGGGTTGCTACTTCGAGGTCGCCCAGTGCGACGCCGCCGCGGCGTTCAACTGGAACGGCATCGAGGGCAACAAGGCCTATGAGCGCCCCGAGGACGAGGTCACCGGCAACGACGGCGACGGCAAGGGCGAACGGCGGCCGGTCGGCGACGACAGCATGAAGGAGTCGGTGCGCTACCAGTACTACCGCTCGAAGGACGGCCTGATCCTCTTCATGGCCTCCGAGCGCGAGTTCTGGAAGAACTTCTGCGAGGGCGTCGATCGCGCCGATCTCTTCGCCGCCAACCCCGGTGCCAAGTACGCCGACCACGCGCGCGGCAACATGGCGCTCCGTCGCGTGCTCGCGGAGATCTTCGCGAGCCGTACCACCGTCGAGTGGGTGGAGTTCGGCCAGCGCGTGAACACGCCGATCTGTCCCGTCAACACGGTGAAGACGATCCCGCAGGACCCGCAGTTCCAGGCGCGGCTGACGATGCGGCCCTTCACTGAGGCCGGCACCGATCTCATGCCGTCGCCGATCCGGACCATCGGCGAGGAGCTGCCGGTGCCCGCGATCGCCGCACGCGCGCCGGGACGCGACACCGAGGAGGTCCTACGCGACGTCCTCGGCTACGACGACGCCCGCATCGCGGCGCTGAAGGCGTCGGGCGCGATCGGTTAGTGAGCGCCGACCTCTTTTGCGAGCGTCGCTTCGACGGCGGTCTTCATCGCGTCCTTGCCGGACTGGTAAGTCGCGACCTGCGCGGGCGTCAGGATGGGCTGCAGGTCCGTCTCTTTCGCGTCCTGTAGCGCACGCAGTCCCTGCGCCTTGGTGACGGCCCAGGCGCTGCCGGTGAGGATGGGTTGCGCCTTCTGTGCGTACGACAGGTTCAGCGCAGCGACCTTGTCGTGCTGCTCCGGCGTCAGCGACAGCATCGTCGTCAAGTACGCCGTCTGTGCATCCGCGCGCTGCGCCGGCGTCGTCTTCGCGAGGACGTCGAGCTGCGCGCCGGCGGTCGAGGTCAGGATCAGCAGGAGGACGGCGATGAGCATCCGCATGTGCGGGCTTCTATCGCCGTCCCCCCGGCGGTGTCACGCGGCTGCGGCGTAGGCGAGCGTGCCGGCCACCGCCGCCACCACGGCGGCGATCCGGACGGCGCTCTGGATGCCCTCACGACCGAGGCCCTCGGCGCGCAGCGTGCGCTCGTGGGCGGTGATGCACATGCCGCAGCCGTTCACCGCGGAGACGGCGAGCGACATGACCTCGAAGTCGACCTTCGGCACACCCGGCTTGGCGATGACGCTCATGCGCAGCTTCGCCGGCAGCGTGCCGTACTCCGGTTCCTCCACAAGATGGAGGAACCGGTAGTAGACGTTGTTCATGCTCATGATCGCCGCTGCCGCCCGTGCGGCCTCCAGCGTCGGGGCATCGAGGTGCTCGCTCGCCAGGGCTTCCACCTGGCGTGCGAAGGTCGGGTTCTTCGCCGCGATGGCCGAGGCCATCGCGACGCCCCAGATCTGCCGGGGCTCGAGCCCCGGCGCGCCCTGGGGGGTGAGCACGCTCGCCAGGTTGAGGCGCAGGTCGCGGGCGTGCTCGGGAATGACGTCGCGGATCTGGTCGAGCGACATCACGTCACCACCAGGGTGTCGTCGCCCTTCTTCCAGTTGCAGGGGCAGAGCTCGTCGGTCTGCAGCCCGTCGAGCACGCGCAGCACCTCCTCGGGGCTGCGGCCGACGTTCATGTCGGTGACGTAGACGAAGCGGATGATGCCCTGCGGATCGACGACGTACGCTGCCCGCTGAGCCACGCCGCCGTCGGGATCGACGATGCCGAGCGCCGTCGACAGCTCCCGCTTCACGTCCGACAGCATGGGGAAAGGCAGGGTGCGCAGCGCCTCCTTGTCGCGCCGCCAGGCGAGGTGGACGAACTCGGAGTCGATGCTGACGCCGAGCACCTGCGCGTTGCGGTCGGTGAACTCGCGGTCGAGGGCGCCGAAGCCGGCGATCTCGGTCGGGCACACGAAGGTGAAGTCCTTCGGCCAGAAGAAGACGACGAGCCACTTGCCGGTGAAGGTGGAATTGTCGAACGGTTCGAACGCGGTGGCGGTGTCGTTCGAGACGACGCCGGTGAGTGCAAAGGTGGGGAATGCCTGTCCGATACCCAACATGGGATTGATCCTCCTGTTGGGAACGATGCTGGCCCCGGCGAGCGGCGCACGCCAATCGTATCGCTGTATCGCAGCGATAGATCCCGGCTACCGCGCCCGCATCGGTTCGGCGAAGAGCCGGTAGAGTGCCGGCAGCACGAAGAGCGTCAGCACCGTGCTCGATACCAGGCCGCCGATGACGACGGTCGCCAGCGGCCGCTGCACCTCGGCGCCGGTGCCGGTGGCGAGCGCCATCGGGAAGAACCCGAGCGATGCGACCAGCGCGGTCATCAGGACGGGCCGGAGCCGCGTCACGGCCCCCCGCACGATGGCCTCCTCCGACGGTAGGCCGCGCAGGCGCAGCTCGTTGATGAAGGTGATCATGACGAGCCCGTTCAGGACGGCGACGCCCGATAGCGCGATGAACCCGACGGCGGCCGAGATCGAGAACGGCATGCCGCGCAGCCACAGGCTCAGGATGCCGCCGGTGAGCGCCAGCGGCACGGCGGTGAAGACGATGGCCGCCGGACGCAGCGCGCGGAAGGTGCCGTAGAGCAGGAACAGGATGACGAGAAAGCAGATCGGCACGACGACGGCGAGGCGACGCTTCGCCTGCACCAGGTTCTCGAACTGCCCGCCCCACGCCAGCCAGCTGCCCGCGGGGAGCGTCACCTTCGCCGCGATCTCGCGCTGCGCCTCCTCGACGAACGACCCGATGTCCCGCCCGCGCACGTTCGTCTGCACGACGATGCGCCGCTTGCCGTTCTCGCGGCTGATCTGGTTCGGCCCCTCCGTCACGCTGACCTTCGCCACCGCCGACAGCGGCAGATACCGCAGCTCGGCGCGCTGGATGTCGTCCCCGTGCAGCGTCACGCGCGTCGGCGCGTCGTCCTCGTGGCTGAGCGGGATGGGAAGGTTCTGCAGCGCGGCCGGGTCACTGCGAAACTCCTCCGGCAGGCGCACGACGACGTCGAAACGGCGATCGCCCTGGAAGAGCTGTCCCGCCTTCTTGCCGCCGATGGCGATGGCCACCACGTCGTGGACGTCGGCGACGCTGAGCCCGTAGCGCGCGAGGGCGCGGCGGTCGACGTCGAGGCTCAGGACGGGCGCGCCCTCCACCTCCTCGACGCGCGTATCTGCCGCGCCGGGAATGCGGTCCAGAATGCCCGCGATCCGATTGGCGACCGGCAGGATGGTGTCGAACTCGTCGCCGAAGACCTTGACGGCGAGATCGCCGCGGACGCCGGCCAGCAGCTCGTTGAAGCGCATCTGGATCGGCTGTGTGATCTCGTAGGCGTTGCCGGGCAGCTCGGCGAGCGCCTGCTCGAGGCGATCCCGCACGTCGTCCTTGGTGTCCTTCGGATCGGGCCACTCGGCGCGCGGCTTCAGGATGATGAAGGTGTCCGAGATGTAGGGTGGCATCGGATCGGCAGCCATCTCTGCCGTGCCGGTCCGGGAGAAGACGAATGCGACCTCGGGGAGCTGCTGCAGGCGCCGCTCCAGGGTGCGCTGCATCTCGGTCGCCTGGGTGAGCGACGTGCTTGGGATGCGGAAGGCCTGTGCCACGATGTCCAGCTCGCTCAGCGTCGGTGCGAACTCCTGGCCGAGCGTCCGGAAGACGAGGAGCGAGCCGCCGAAGAGCAGCACCGCGACGGCCACGATCGATCGCCGCCAACGCAGTGCCCACCGGACGGCCGGCTCGTACGCCTGCTTCGCTGCCGCCAGCACGCGGTTCTCCTGTTCCTGCACGCGACCGGTGATGCATAGCGCCACCATTGCCGGCACGAACGTGAGCGAGAGGACGAAGGCGGCCAGCAGCGCGAAGATGACGGTGAGCGCCATCGGCTGGAACATCTTTCCCTCGACGCCGGTGAGCGTCAGGATCGGGATGTAGACGGTGATGATGATCGCTTCGCCGAACGCCGTCGCCGTCCGCACCTGCTTGCTGGCATCGAACACGACGTCGAGCCGTTCCGGCAGCGTCAGGACGCGGCCGAGGGCGTGCTGACGCTCGGCGAGCCGGCGCAGACAGTTCTCGACGATGATGACGGCGCCGTCGACGATGAGACCGAAGTCGATGGCGCCGAGACTCATCAGATTGCCGCTGGTCTTGGTCTCGACCATGCCGATCGCGGTGAGCAGCATCGAGAGCGGGATGGCCAGTGCCGTGATACAGGCGGCGCGGAAGTTGCCCAGCATCAGGAACAGTACGATGACGACGAGGAGCGCGCCCTCGGCGAGGTTCGTCTGCACCGTGTGGATGGTGGCGTCGACCAGGCGCGAGCGGTCGAGCACGGTCTTGGCGCGGATGTCCGGCGGCAGGCTCCGATTGACCTCGGCCATCTTCGCGTCCACCGCCGCCGACACGGTCCGACTGTTGGCGCCGAGCAGCATGAACGCCGTGCCGACGACCACCTCCTCGCCGTTCTCGGTGGCGCTGCCGGTGCGCAGCTCGCGCCCGACGCCGACCGTCGCGACCTCGCTCAGGTAGATGGGTGTGCCGCCGCGCTCGCCGACGACCACCTCGGTGAGCTCCTCGGCAGTCTGCAGGCGTCCTGCCGCGCGTACGATGTACGACTCGCCGTTGTGCTCGATGTAGCCGGCGCCGGTGCTGACGTTGCTGCGTTCGAGGCCGTCGAGCAGGTCGTTGAAGGTGAGGCCGTGCGCCGCCAGCTCCCGCGGGTCTGGTTGCACGTGGTACTGCTTCACGTAGCCGCCGATGGCGTCGATGCCGGCGACCCCTTCGATGCCCTTCAGCTGCGGCCGGATGATCCAGTCCTGCACGGTGCGGAGGTAGGCGGCGAGCTCGAGATCGGTGCGAAGCGTCTCGCCTTCGGGCGTGAGGTAGGAGCCGTCGGGCTGCCACCCGGGCACGCCCGCCTGCGCCGGTGCGTCGGCGCCGTGCGGGTGCTGGTACTCGACGGTCCACATGTAGATCTCGCCGAGGCCGGTCGAGATCGGACCCATGAGCGGTTCGATGCCCGGCGGCAGGTCCTCGCGTGCGCTCGCCAGCCGCTCCGAGACCTGCTGGCGGGCGAAGTAGATGTCGACGTCGTCGTGGAAGACGGCAGTCACTTGGGAGAAGCCGTTGCGCGAGAACGACCGCGTGTAGGCGAGCCCCTCGATGCCGGCCAGGGCGGTCTCGATGGGGAAGGTGACCTGCTTCTCGACCTCGACGGGGCTCAGCGACGGCGCGACGGCGTTGATCTGCACCTGCTGGTTGGTGATGTCGGGGACGGCGTCGATCGGCAGCTTGAGCAGCGAGTAGCCGCCGAAGGTGGCGGCGACGAACACGGCGACGACCACGAGCGCGCGGTGGTCGATGGAATAGCGGAGGATGCGTTCGAGCATGACGGCTCAGTGCTCGTGCGCGGCGTCGCCCTTGGCGAGCTCGGCCTTCACGAGAAAGGTGCCCTCGGCGGCGAAGCGATCGCCGGCGGCGAGGCCGCCCAGGATCTCGGCCTTCGTCTTGCCGACACGTCCGAGCGTGACGGGGCGGGCCTCGAAGCGCTCGCCCTCGACGACGAAGACGACCGGCCGACCCTCGAGCGTCTGCAGGGCGAGGCGTGGGACCACCACGGCGGCCTGCTGCGGATTGTAGACGGTCGCGGTGACGAAGAGCCCGGGGCGCCATGCCCCGTCCGGGTTCGGCAGGACGACGCGCGCGCTGGCGGTGCGGGTGGCCTGGTCCACGATCGGGGCCAGGTACGACACGGTGCCGGTCGCCTCGAGCTCGCCGTGGCTGGCGGCGATGGTGACGGGCCGGCCGACGCGCACCTGGGAGAGCGCCGTCTGGTAGACGCTGATGTTGACCCACACGTTGGAGAGGTCGGCGACGATGAATGCCGGCTCCTCGCGCGTGACGGCCTCGCCGGGGGCGATGTGCTTGTCGATGACGACGCCGTCGAACGCGGCCTTGAGATCGAAGGTGGAGAGGTTCTCGCTCTCGATGACGGCGAGGACGTCGCCGGCACGGACACGATCACCGACGTTCTTGCGGACATCGCGCACGATGCCGGGAAAGCGCGGCGCGATGTGGGCGATGCGGTCGGCGTTCGGGCGGACCTCGCCCGGCAGCTGCACGCCGAGGTCGATCTCGCCGGGGCCCGCCGTCTCGAGGCGCACGCCGTGGCGCTCGAAGTCGGCCACCGTGAAGGCGCTGCCCGCGTCGTCGTCGTGGCCGTGCTCGTCGGACGGCCACGACACGGATGGGGTGAGGGCGAGGGCGATCGCGACGATCAGGGTCGTGCGTCGGCGCAGTGCGCTCATCGGGTGTCTCCATCGGTGGTCGCAGGGGTGAGTGGTGCGGCGGTCAGCTGCTCCACGTCCGCCGCGAGCAGGTGGTAGCTCTCGAGCGCGGTCAGGTATTCCGCCCGGAGATCGAACAGCGAGCGCTGGGCGTCGAGCACCTCGAGGTAGCCGACGACGCCCTTCTGATAGGTGTCGAGCGTCTGATCGAGCGTGCGCGTCGCCTGCGGGATGACGATCGCGCGCAGGCGCTCGGCGCGCTCATACGCCGCGGCGAGGCGCGCCGACGTGGCCGCCAACGCCGTGTGCGCCGACACGACGGCGGCGCTGCGCTCGGCGTTCGCCTTCGAGAGCCGGCTCTCCGCCTCCGCGATGGCGCCGTCGTTCCGATCGAACACCGGCAGCGGGATGCTGAGCTCGAACACGATGGCGTTGTCGCCGTTGTCGCTGAAGTGCCGCCCGCCGGCGCCGACGGTGACGTCGGGCACGCGGCCGGCCTGCTCGAGGTGCAGTGCCGCGCGGCGCTCGTCGAGCTCGGTCTTCCATCGTGCCACGTCGGGGTTCGCCTCGAGTCGGTCGACGAGATCGCGCACGGGGGGCGGCGGTTGAATGCGGGCGAGATCGCCGGCGAGTCGTGCGAACCCGGGATCGTCACTTCCCCACGTCGCGGCGAGCGTGATGCGTGCCGCGAGCAGCTCCTGGTCGGCGCGACGGCGCTCGAGGTCGGCCTTGTCGACCGCGAGCTGGGTGCGCATGCCCGAGACCGGTGAGGCGCCACCCGCCGCGATCTGCGCATCGACGGCGTTGAGCGCTCGACGGGAGACCTGCTCGAGCTCCGCCGCCAGCGCCACGCGTTCCTGGGCGACCAGGGCCTCGACGAAGGCCTTCGACGTCTCGTTCAGGACGTGGAGGCGTTTCGCCTCGTAGTCCCACGTCGCGAGTGCGGAGCTGAGCTGGGCCAGCTGCTGGCGCTTGCCCCGCTTGCCCCCGAGCTCGATGAGCTGCGCCAGCCGGACGGTGGTTTCCGTCTGCTCGAAGGCCTGCCGGCTGCCGGAGCCACCGATGTTCTCCACCTCGGTGCGGAGCTCCGGGTTGGGAAGACGTCCCGCCTGCACGGCGTGGGCGTCGCGCGCCCGGATCTCCCACGAGAAGGCCTCCAGATCGGGGCTGTGCTCGAGCGCCAGCGCCAGCGCGTCGCGCAGCGTCAGCGCCTGCGACGGATCGGGTACCGGATCGTCGGCGGCGCGTACGACGGCGCCGGTCACCAGCCCCAGCAGGCAGAGAGTCACCCAGAAAACACGCATGGCTCGTCCTCGAATCGTCGACCATCACTTGGGACATCCGCTCCACGACGGGTGCCCGCTCGATTTCGCCGGACTGCCGGCGAAACATCGCTATGGTTGACGGCTCAGACGACGAGGACGACGGAGCGTCGGGTACTGAGCGCGATCGGGGGCGCGGGCGCATTCCCCGAGCCGGACGGTTCGCCGGCGCGTGCCGCGAACCCGGAATCGGTCGGCGGCAGCGCCACGATCAGGACATGCGCCGGCGCGACGAGGTGCGCGGCGGCACTGGCGTCCCGCTGCAGGAGCGTGCGGGATATCCGCGTGTCCGTGCAGCCGTCGCAGTCGGGATCGGAGGTCGATCGCCGGTCGGTGGCGGAATCGTCGTGCCCGGGACAGCAGTCGTCGCCCACGGCGGACTCGATGGCGACGTGACCGCGCGCCGTGCTGCAGAGGACGAGGTCGAGCGGCAGGCCGAGGCTCAGTGCGAGCTGCAGGGCGGCGAGGAAGACGGCTGCCCTATGCTGGATCGTTCCGCGACTCATGACGTTCCGGCTCGACTATCGGCCACTCGAGGCGCGGACCTTAGCATCGGGGTCGCGGGTCGGGCAATTCATGCCGTCCGGCGGGTCGATGTCCGATCTGGTTGCGCTCATCGACGCGCACGACGAGGCGCAGCCCCGTCAGAAGCCGGGCCGCAAGCCGAAGGCGGTGGGAGCACCTGCGCGAGAGTGACGCGAGCTACTGCACGGGCGTAAGCGCGAAGGTTCCGCGTTCGTGTTCGAAGAAATATCCGCCTTCGCCCGGCGACGAACCGGACAGGCCACATTGATACTGCCCGCGCGTCAGGTCGTCGACAGTGCCGTTGAGCGAGCAGTCCTTGCCGTGGCGAAAGAGGCCGAAGAACGGTCCGCCAGCAAAGTCCGCGCGAAAGAATAAGCCACCAGACACCGTCCCACACGCGGAGCCATGACACGCCCGGAAGCGTCCACGACAGCCGTATGGGGGCGTGCCGAGGTAGTTGGTTCCACACTTCCCCACTCGCAGCTTGGCGGTGCTGACGGCACCGGCCTCACTGGTCATGACCGCGAGAAAACGATTACCCCTGCGTGGAAGGGTGGCGGTGGCGGTGACTGCGTCTCCGAAGAGCGCCACGACCACCAACAACGAAAGCCACCATCGCATAGCGTGGGCCTACACGCGATGACTCCGGACCGTCGACCATCGCGAATCAAACTGAGACACGACCGTCCGGCGTGTCATACCGGGCGACTCGCGTTCGCGGCAGTGAGGCGACGGCGGGCGGCCCGGGCAGGCCGTCCGCCGTCGCGGCTGCTACTTGTCGGTCGCGGCGGGCTTCAGCAGGACGTCGGTGGCGGCGATGTTGCCGTCCGAGCCCTTGGTGCCCTTCACGACGACGACGTCGCCGGCGCGTAGGACCTTCTTCATCAACGGCGCGGAGCCGTCGTGAACCTTGGTGTCGTCACCGATCGTGACCGTGATCACGCCGGTCGAGGTCTTGAGCGTGACGAGGCTGCCCTCGGCCTGCTGGATCACCCCTTCGACCGGCTGCGCGTCGGCCGCGCGCACCGGCGCCGCCATCGTGACGGCGAGCAGTCCGATCGCGAATGCCATCCGGAATCCGTACCGCATACTCTCCTCCTGTGGGCTCGGGACGTCGATGAGCGGCGCAGACCTAGCATACTCCCGCGCGCATCGCTCATGGTCGCGAGGCCAGAAAGAACGGCCGCGACGGTGCCGTGTGTAGTCCGCGAGCACGGGCGCGCGGACGGCGACGAAGGCCGCCACCAGTGCCACCAGCCAGACGCGGGCGGCGCGCTCGGTCATGGAAGTAGGTGGCCCGACATGACGGGGCGCCCTTGCAGCACGAGCCACGGGGTGTGCCCTGCACGAGAGGCCGTGTTAGGTCTGAGGGTCATGGCTCCGCGGCAGGCGATCGTGATCGGCGGTGGCATCACCGGCCTGGCCACCGCATTGACCCTCGGTCGACGTGGTCTGGGCGTGACGCTGCTCGAGCGCGATCCCGCGCCCGGCGTGCCCGAAGTGGATGCCGTGTTCACGGCGTGGGACCGCGCGGGTGTTCCGCAGATACGCCACTCGCACGTCTTCCTCGGCCGTCTGCGCAACCTGCTGCGCGATCATCACCCCGACGTCCTGGCGGCACTGTTGGCCGCCGGCGCGCGCGAGTACCGCCTGACCGAGCTGCCGCCGCCGGCGCTGCGGCCGTTGCCCGCCGAGCCCGGCGACGACGATCTCGTCGTCCTCGGCTGCCGGCGCACGACGTTCGAATGGGTACTGCGGTCCATCGTGGCGGCACAGCCCGGCGTGACGATCGTCCCCGAGGCCGTCGTGACGGGGCTGGTCGCCGATCGCCCGGCTCCGCCGCGCGTGCGGGGCGTCCAGGTGCGCATCGGAGGCGTCGAGCAGACGATGGGAGCCGACCTCGTCGTCGACACCAGCGGGCGGCGCTCGTCGTGTGCCGCCTGGCTCGAGGGCATCGGGGCGTGGCCGCCGGACGAGGAGACCGAGTCGTCGGGTATCGCGTACTACACGCGCTTCTGGCGACTGCGACCCGATGCCGTCGAGCCGGTGCCGGGCACGCAGCCGACCGCGAGCGACTGGAAGTGGGTGAAGTTCGCCATCTTCCCCGCCGACCACCGTACCTTCTCGATCACCCTCGCGGCGCCGCTCTCGATGCCGCGCATGAAGGTGCTGTCGCGCCCGGGCGCGTTCGACGAGATGGTGCGTCACATTCCCGGGCTGGCGCCGTGGATAGCCCCGGAAATCGCCGAGCCCATCGACGACCTGCCGCGGCCGGTGCAGGCGATGGGCGGTCTCGTGAATCGCCTGCGGCGATTCGTCGACGAGGACGGCCCGTCGTCGGTGGGGTTCTTCGTGCTCGGCGACGCGGCGTACTGCACGAATCCGCTCTACGGCCGCGGCTGCTCGCAGGGCTTCATCCACGCCGAGCTGCTCGCCGATGCCCTCGAAGCGCACGGCGACGATCTCGGTGCCGCCGCGGTCGCGCTCGATCGCGCGGCACGCGCTACCATAGAGCCGTTCTATCGTGCCTCGGTGCTGGCCGACCGCGACGCCACGCGCAAGGCGGAGGGTCGCGAGCCGTCGCGGCTGGCGGGGCGGCTGCAGGCGCGCTTCCTCGAAGAGGGCGTCATCGTCGCGACGCGCTGCGATCCCGTCGTCTTCCGCGCCTTCCTGCGCATGATGAACATGCTCGAGACGCCGGAGGCGGCGTTCGGACGACCCGAGGTGGTGCTGCGCTCGCTCTGGGTGTGGTTGCGGCCGCGCTGGCTGAACCAGGCCTACCAGCTGCCGCCGCCGCCCGATCGCGAGATCACGATGGCGCGCGTGGAGGCGGCGGCCTGACCGAGCCCGCCGAACGTCGCCAGCCGCCGCTGCTGGCACTCGCCGTGGTCGCGGGAGTCCTCGGCGCCGCCGGCAACGTCGCCTTTCGCCTCGCCATCGAGGGGTCGCGCTGGTTCTTCCACGGGCTCAGCGCTCCGCTCGGTCGGTTCGGCATTCCCGTGGCGCTCGTCGCCGGTGGCGTCGTGCTCCTGCTGCTCGAGCGGCTCTTCCCCGGGGAGGTGCTCGGCTATGGCTTCCCGCGTTTCCTCGAGCAGTTCCATCTCCACGGTGCGCGTATCAAGCGCCGCTGGATCGTGCTCAAGACGGTCGGCTCTGCGATCTCGCTCGGCGCCGGCGCGTCGGTGGGACGCGAGGGGCCGATCGCGCAGATCGGTGGCGCCATCGGCGGCCTGGTGGCGCGGCTGTCGCGGCTCAACGTCGACGACCGCAAGGTGCTGGTGGCGTGCGGCACGGCGGCCGGGGTGGCGGCGACGTTCAATGCGCCGCTCGCGGCCATCATGTTCGCGCAGGAGATCGTGCTCCTCGGCGAGTCACGCCTGGCGCACCTGAGCCTGGTCGTGGTCGCGGCGGGCACCGCGGTGGCGACGTCGCGCCAGCTGTTCGGCTTCGAGGCGGTGCTGCACGTCGTACCGTTCCAGCTCGACAGCTACTGGCAGTGCCTCAGCTACGCCGGCCTCGGCGTCGTACTCGGACTGCTCGCCGTCTTCTACACTCGCACCTTCCACCAGACGGCGCGCCGCGTGCGCCAGCTGCCGACGTCGCGTTGGTCGGTCCTGCTGGGTGGCCTCCTGCTGGTGGGACTGATCGACGTCGTCGTGCCGCAGAACCTGTCCGACGGCTACCCCGTCATCGATGCCGCGCTGGCGGGATCGATCGTGTGGCACACCGCACTCCTGCTGGCCCTGGCGAAGATCGTCGGCAGCATCGTGTCGCTCTCCTGCGGCGCGCCGGGCGGCGTGTTCGGGCCGATCCTCTACATCGGCGCGATGACGGGTACGGTGTGGCGCGAGCTGTCGGCGCTCGTCGTCCCCGGCCTCACGGGGCCGCGCGGGTCGTATGCGCTGGTGGGCTTCGGCGCGTTTCTCGCTGCCACCACGCACGCGCCGCTGACGGCGCTCTTCCTGCTGCTCGAGATGACGGAGAGCTACACCGTCACCGTGCCGGCGCTGATCACCGTCGGCCTGGCGATGCTGGTGGCGCAGAAGCTCGAGCCGGAGTCGATCGACACCTACGGGCTCCACGCCGACGGCAAGACGCTGCACCGCGAGACGCTGCACCAGCTCCTCGATCGCCTCGCCATCGGCGACGCCTACCGCACCGACGTCGAGCCGTTGTCCGAGAGCTGTCCGTTGCCGGAGATCCTGCGCCGTGTGAGCGAAGGGCAGGGCACGACGCTGCCGGTCGTCGACGCCACCGGCGATCTCGTCGGCGTCCTGCCGTTCAACGCGCTCCGCAGCGTGCTGCTCGACGACGACCTCGGCGGCCTCGTCGTGGCGGCCGACCTGTGCGATCGGCACGTCCCCACCGTGACGCCGGCGAGCACGCTCGGCGACGCCTTCCGTCGCATCGAGACCGCCGGCGTCGACGAGCTGCCGGTGGTCGACGCGGAGCGCCCGCGCCACGTCGTCGGCATGCTGTCGCGCGCCGATCTGATCGCCGCCTACAACCGTGCCATGGGGTCGCTCGGCGCGCTGCCGCTCGACAGCTGGCTCGCCAGCAACGAGGCGACGTGGCACGGCTACCGCGTGCTCACGCTGGCGGTACCGCCGGTGTGGTTGGGCCGCTCGTTGCGCGACGTCGATCCGCGTGGACGCTTCGGGGTGACCGTGCTGGCCATGCGCATCGACGGGTCCAGCCGGTACGGCGTGCCCGATCCGGATCGGCCGTTCGCGGCCCGTGACGTCCTGGTACTGGCGGGCACCAGCGCCGGGCTGCGTGCTGCCCGCGGCGACACCTGAAGTCAGGATACTGACGCACGAGCGCGCCGTCGCTCGCACCGACGGGACGCCGCGGACGGCACGGGCCGTGCTTCGTTCCGTGTGCGCTGGCTGTGGCAGGGGATTGCCGGGGTGGGGCTCGTCCTGCTGATCCTCGGTGGGGCAGCGCCGTCGACCGATCTGGACGGCGACGGCATCCTGAACGCCAGCGACAACTGTCCCGAGGTGTCGAACGCCGAGCAGCTCGACGTCGACGGTGACGGCGTCGGCAATGCCTGCGACACCTGCCTCGAGCTGGCCAACGCCGGCGACGAGCAGGCCGACGCCGACGAGGACGGCATCGGTGACGTGTGCGACGCCTGCGCCGACACCGACGCCGACGTGCCGATTCCCGGCGAGGACGAGGTCTACCGCATGGGGGTCGATGCCGAGGGCTGCAGCGTGAGCCAGCGCTGTCCCTGCGAGGGCGAAGCCGTGACCGGGCTCGCCTGGAAGTCGCACGCTCGCTACCGCGCCTGCGTCCGCAAGCGGAGCCGCGTCCTCTACCGGCGCACCACCATCGACCGTCGCGAGATGCGGCTCATGCAGTTCCTCGCCGGTCGCTCCGAGTGTGGCACCCGCGAGCGAAGCGACGAGGACCAGGACGGCGACGGCGTGCTCGACGACGGCGACGAGACCGGCATTCCCGGCGACCTGCCGTGTGCCGGCGGCGCGCGCACCGGTTGCGACGACAACTGCCCGCACGTCTTCAACCGCGAGCAGCGCGACCGCGACGGCGACGCTCGGGGCGACGCCTGCGATCTCGACGTCGACGGCGACGGCGTCGTCGACGCGGACGACAACTGCCGGTTCGCCGGCAACGCGACGCAGGAGGACGCCGACCTCGACGACATCGGTGACGCCTGTGACAAGTGCGCCGACACCGCGACGGCTGCCGACGTCGACGACCGTGGCTGTGCCGACGACCAGAAGCCGGGTGGCGCGACGTCGACGACGGTTCCCGGCTGACGGGGCCGATGATAGCAGTGCCCCATGACCTACCATGGGGGATGCCACTGCGGCCGGATCGCGTTCGACGTCGACACCGAAGGTGGGCCGGCCACCGAGTGCAACTGCTCCATCTGCAGCAAGCGTGGCACGCTGCTGTGGTTCGTACCGCGCGCGCAGCTGCGGCTGTCGACGCCGGAAAGCGATCTGGCCGAGTACCGCGTCAACAAGCGACGCATCGCCCATCACTTCTGCCCGACGTGTGGCTGCGCGCCGTTTGCGTCCGGCACCGATGCGAAGGGCAATGCGATGGCAGCGGTGAACGTGCGCTGCCTGGACGGCGTCGATCTCGCCACCGTCGAGCGCCGGCCGTTCGACGGCCGTAGCCTGTGAGCGCTGCGGCGCTACGCATCGAGCAGACGCTCGACGTCGAGGCGCCGCCCGAGGTCGTCTGGCAGGTGATCACCGACCTGCCGCGTTACGGTGAATGGAACCCGTTCGTCGTCGCGTGTCGCTCGAGCCTGGTCGTGGGCGACCCGATCGTCATGCGGGTGCACGTGTTCGCCGCGTTCGCGCAGACGCAGCGTGAGACCGTTCTCGAGCACGTGCCGGGAACGCGGCTCTGCTATGGCATCGCCGGGGCGGCGCTCGGCAGCCTGAAGAGCCGGCGCTGCCACGACGTGGAGGCGCTCGAGGACGGGCGGACGCGATACCGGTCGCGCTTCGCGCTCGATGGCTGGATGGCACCGATGGTGGGCGCTCTGCTGGGTGCGCGGCTCGAGCGTGGATTCGCGGCCATGTCGGCGGCCGTGGTGGCTCGAGCGACCGGCGTCGTATGCAGAGCGTGATACCGGACATATCCCGGTCGAATTCCCTTGCGCTGAAGCGGAGGCGGATGCGACATCGACGGTCCGCGTCGACGTCCCGTCGACCGCACCTGGGGAGGTCCACCAATGCGTCTCTCGACCCGCGTCCTGTTCGTTCTCGCGTGTGCCGGTGTATTCACCGCGAATCCTGCGGCGGCTCTCGTGTGGGGCGTCCCCGGGGACGGCTCGAACACCTGCACCATCGTGACGCCGAGTTGCGACACGATCGCTGCCGCCGTCGCCGCGGCGTCGGCGACCGACACCGTACAGATCGCCGCCGGAACCTTCACCGAGTCCAACATCACGGTGGACAAGGCGCTGACGATCGCGGGTGCGGGGCGACTGGCGACCACCGTCCAGTCGAGCGCGGCCGGCTTCATCGTCCAAGCCAGCAACGTCGACATCCTGGACCTCACGATCACGGGTGGTACCGATGGCATCCGCATCACGCCGACGGGCGGGCCGGTCAGCGACATCGAGCTGCTGCGCGTCGGGCTCGCCAACCAGGCGTCGCGCGGTCTCGAGGTGAGCGGCGCCACGGTGAGCGACCTGCGCGTCACCGACTCGGTTCTCGCCAGCAACGCGGGCAGCGGTATCCGCCTGTCGTCGACCTCGCTGGTGGACGGGCTCACCGTCACCGGCTCGACGTTCACCGGCTACGGCCAGGGCATCTACCAGGCGAACGACGGCAACACGTCGCGCCTGAACGCGCTCACCGTCAGCGGCAGCACGTTCACCAACAACGGCATGGCGATCTACGCCGAGGAGATGACGTCGTCGGCGATCGAGGACAACACCTTCACCGGCAATGGCCGCAGCGTCCTGCTCTTCAAGGCGTACACCGGCTCCGGCGTCGACGCGGGGCCGATCGCGATCCGGCGCAACACCATCAGCGGTGGCGCCAACGCGTCGCTGCAGCTGATCGACCAGACGCCGAACGGTCTCGGCGGGCAGATCGACGTCGAGGACAACGACATCACCCAGGACGTGGGACTGCTGGTCGCCAACTGGGGCATCATCGACATCCGCCTCCTGAGCGCCGCGACGCACGCCACGATCAGCCTGAACGGGAATGCCGTGACCCTGTCCGGCACGTTCATGCCCCCGGCGAATGCGGCCTATGGCGTCGCCATCCGCGGCAACGGCCCGGTCACGCTGCAGGGCAACACGCTCGCCGGTGGCAACGTCGGCGGCAGCGGCACGACGCCGCCGACCTCGGGCGTCTACATCCGCTCCACCGACACCGTCGCCAACTTCGCGGCGGTGCCGTCGGGCGCCACCTTGACCGGCACCTGCAACCGCATCGGCGGCTTCGAGAACGGGATCAGCGTGTACGGTCTCGTTGGCAACACGTACGGCGGGCTGGCGGCGGGCGTGGTGGTGTCGTTCACCGACAACGTCATCGCCGGCAATACCGTCGCGGGGGTGGTCACGGGGGCGTCGCCGCCCACGATCGACGCCGAGGACAATTACTGGGGCTGCGCTGCCGGTCCCGGCAATCCGGGGTGCGACACGGTCGTCGGCGACGTCGATGCGTCGCCCGTCGCCAGCGATGTGCCCGCGTGCGTCGCCTGCAGCACCAACGCCGAGTGCAACGACGGCCTCGCCTGCAACGGTGTCGAGACCTGCGATCTCGGCAACGGCGTCTGCCTGGCGGGAACGCCCGTCGTCTGCAACGACGGCGACGTCTGCACCACCGACAGCTGCGTCGATCCGCTCGGCACCTGCAGCACCAGCCCGGCGCCCAACGACACGCCGTGCGACGACGGCATCACCTGCTCCATCCCCGACACGTGCCAGGCGGGCGTGTGTGACGGTGTGCCGGACGCGAACATGAACGGCGTCTGCGACGCCGACGACGTCGGGCCGCTGAGTCTGTTGCGCGTCACCATCAAAGGGCCGGCCGGTGGTGGCGGCAACGGCAAGGTCGTCCTGAAGGGCACGTTCCCGTACGCGCCTCCCACGGACGTCATCAATCCCGACGCCGCGGTGACGATGCGGGTGGAGGATGCCCTCACCGCCGATCAGCAGGTCGTCTTCGGCCCCGGGACCTGCGGCGCCAAGGGCACCAAGGTGCTGTGCCGCAGCGTCGACCGGAAGTCGAAGGCGCTCTTCAAGCCCGACCGGCGCCTCCTGAACACGATGCAGTACAAGGCCAAGCTCGGCGGCCTGACGTTCAACGAGCCGTTCGCCGGGCCGGTGACGCTGACGCTCACCTACGGTCCTGGCACCAAGCGCGCCGGCTCGATCGCGTCCTGCGTCACGAACGGCGCGAACGACCTCAAGTGTAAGTGATCGTGGCGCTCAGGCCCGCGTGCGCAGCGCGTCGCGCTGTCGCGCGCGGGCCGAGCGGCTCTCCGCCGTCGTCCACACCGCGGCCCCGGTTTCGGCCTCGGCCGCCGTCTCGGCGGTGACGCGCGCCATCGCGTCGGCGACCAGCGCCTGCTTGGTGTGCGCGTAGGCCTCGCGCGGATACGCCCCGAGGCGCGCCGCCCGCCGCAGGATCGACGCCTCACCGGTCTCGGCTGGCAGCAGCTCGTCGACGATGCCGAGCCGCGTCGCCTGGCTCGACGGATAGAGCGATGCGCCCAGCAGCAGCTCGCTGGCACGCGGGTGCGGCAGCCGCAGGCGCACGATCTCGAACGCCACCGTCGGGAACGAGGCGCCGATGGCGACCTCGTTGAGACCGACGCGCCAGTCGCCCTCGACGCCGAGCCGGTAGTCGCAGGCGAGCACCAGGATGAGGCCGCCGGCGACGGCGTGGCCGCGCAGCAGCGCGACGGTGGGCTTCGGCAGGCCGAGCAGGCGGAGGTGCGCATCGCGATAGAGCGCGCGCAGCCGCGCCGCCTGGGCGTCGTCGCGGCGCGCGGCCATGAGGTCGAATCCGGCGCTGAAGAAGCGGCCCGCGCCCGTGAGCACGACGGCGCGCACGGCGTCGTCCGCGGCGGCGGTGTCGAGCGCGGCGAGGAGATCGGTGAGGAGCGCTTCGTCGATGGCGTTGGCGGGCGGGCGATCGAGCGTCAGGCGGCGGACGCCGCCGGGAAGGTCGTCGGCGCGGACGGTCGGCATGGCGGGCGTCTAGCGGAGCCGCGTGCGCATGGTCAATGCGGAGCGATGTGATAGGAGCGCCGGATGCGCGCACAACGGCTCGTGGCCCTCACCTGGTTGCTCGCACTCGTCGCCTCCTGTGCCCCGAAGCCGCAGGCCTCTGCACAGCGCGCGGCGGCACCGGTACCGGGCATCGGCGCGGTGGCGGTGGTCCCGTTCCGTGTTGGCGGTGAGCTCAACCCAGACGCCGCGTTCACGGAAAAAGCCGACGCCACGTCGGGCGTTCCAGACGACCTCGGCGATCAGGCCGCGGCCGTGCTCGCGGATCGGCTCACCGTGGCTGGCATCACGGTGGCCGATGCGAATGCCGTGCGGCGCGCGACGCCGGTCGGCGGCACGGCCGTCTACGATGCGGCGCTCGGTGCGCGCGTGGCGAAGGCCGTCGGAGCGGAGTTCGCAGTGATCGGTGCGATCACGCGCTACGTCGAGCGCGAGGGGTCCGACTGGGGGGTCACCGTGCCGGCGACGGTGTGGTACCAGGCGGTCCTGGTGCGCGCGCTCGACGGTGGCGTCGCGGCCCGCGAGCGTTTCGAGTACACGCAGCAGCCGCTCACCGCGAACCTGCTCGAGCTGCCGCGCTTCCTGCAGGGCGGCGGCCGCTGGCGCACGCGACGCGAGCTGCTCGACGGCGCCCTCGGCGAAACGGCGGAGAAGTTCGCCACACGTCTCCGCACGGGTCGCTAGCCTTCGTCGTCGTCCTCCGCCGTCGGCACGAAGGGCGTGCACAGGACGTGGTCCAGCTCCTGACCGGCGGCGGTGAACTGGAATTTCTTCCAGAAGGCCCGGTCGACGCCGCGATCGATCTTGCGCGCCTTGCCCGAGCGGTAGCGACGATGCGCCGACGGACCTCCGTTGTACGCCGCGTAGCTGGCGCGCGCGGCGTGTCCGCCCGCCTGCGATGCCTCGCGCACCCCATAGCGGGTCAGGAGCTGGGCCAGGATCTCCGCGCCGGCGCCGGCGTTGTAGACGATGTCCCACTCGAGCTTCTGGACGTCGAAGAAGCCACGCCAGACGCGACGGTTCACCTGCATGAGCCCGACGTCGCCGGTGCCCGAGATCAGATAGGTGACGGCACCGTTCTCTTCCACGAACTGCCGCCAGCAGCTCTCCTGCCAGGCCGTCGTACGGACGAGCTGGCGGTAGAGCGTCTGCCAGCTCGCGCCGACCGCGCCGCGCGTGCCCTCGCGCACGGCGATGAGGTCGAGCAGCTGCGACACCAGGTCCCGATAGCGCACCATATCCTGCTGCTCGGGCACCCAGCGGTCGAGCGCGCGGCCGACGCCGGGGAGATCGGTGGGTGGCGGGCCCTCGGCGGCGTGGGCGGTGGCGAGGGGCCACCACCACCAGGTCGTTGGTGATGGCGGCGGCGGTTCGGCGGCCGCCGGTGGGGTGGTCTCCGGCTCGTGGAAGCCGAAGAGGTCACGCAGCACCGGGTCGGGCGCATCGCTCAGGGCGAGCGGATCGCCGGCGTGGTCGGGCTCGAGGACTCGCGCCAGGCGGCGGAGCCCGTCCGCCGACAGCTCGAGGCCGAGCGCGGGTGCGGCGGCGTCGAGCGCCGCGAGCGCGTCGCCCGCCGCCAGGAACGCGACGTAGCGAAGTGCATGCTCGCCGAGCTCGCCCGCGAGTGCCGCCTGGCGAACGACGGGACGGAGCTCGCTCCAGGCGTCGAGGAAGAGTCGGCGCACCGGGTCCTCGCCCGGCATCGGTCCCGCCGCCAGGACGTCCACCAGGGAATTGCGGCTGCGCATCAGGAGGTCGAAGAGGGCGTCACGCACCGGCTCCCGTCCGAGCAGGCCGAGGTCCTTCACGACGAAGACGAGGAAGGCGTCCCAGCGATCGAGGGCCGACTCCCAGGCGGCGCGCTCCTCGGGCGTGAGCGCCGGCTCTGGAGCCGTGGGCGTCGGCGCGGTGTCCGGTACGTCCATGACCACACGCACGAGGACGGCGTCGCCGGCGACGGTGGTCTCGACCGGACGCAGGCTGTCGAGCGCCGCGATCACCGGCCCGGCGTTCGCCGGCGGGGCGGAGGCCTGCAGGAGCGCCCGCACCTCCGTCGCCGGCGGTGCCAGATCGAAGCGGAAGTCGGCGAGCGGCTCTTCGACGCGGTCGCCGACGAACGACCACAGCCGGCGCGCCACGAACGTCGAGCGGCCGTCGCGATCGAGGAGCTGCGAATCGACGTCGATCAACCGCAGCTGCCAGTCCTCACCTACCGACGGCCGCCCCCGCGCCACCAGCGAGCCGTCCCACGTCAACGGGAAGAGGCAGAAGCTGGCGACGTCGAAGCCGACCTGGCCCTGGCCTCCGGCACCGATACGCACGCGGTCGTCGTCGGGACCGAGGGTGAGGTCACGCAGGACGAGCGAGCGGCAGCCGTCGGTCGAGCCCCACAGCACGGTGGGCCCGTTCCCGAGCCCGATCTCGCGTTGCATGGCAGCCTGGAGCAACGGGTAGTCGACGGCGAGGGTGAACGTCACCTCCGCCGCGCGTGCCATGGCCGGGAGCACGAGCAGCAGGCCGATCAGGCCGAGGCGTGCGATCACGCGCTCTTCATGCCTGCTCGGTCGTGCGCGCGAAAGCGCCGCTCGATCGAGCGCTTTCGGGAGGTTGCCGTGCCGCCTGGTGCGCCGGCACGGCGCAGCCGCTGTGGCAGGAGCCTGGATGAATCATTCGCAGGGACGCCGCGTCTATTCGGTTGTCCATGTCCACAGGCGCTGCCGCCGGTTCGCCGTAGGTCCGCAGATCACGAAGGCCCGGCGGTAGCGCCCCCCCTCTCCTCCCTCCACCCGATGCGGGAGAGCGTCAGGTCAGCGGGTCGGGTACTTGCCCGAGAGGGCTTCGAGCAGGTCGCCCACCAGCGGACGGACGCGCTCTCCCGCGGACGGTGACAGGTCGAGCAGGAGCGGCGCGATGTGACGCTCGACGTGGCGGCTCGCGGCGCCAGCACCGTCGCCCCGCAGCGCCAGGGCCTCGGTCTCCCAGGCGCGGTACGACAGCGCGCGCCGGGTGTCGTCCTCGACGCCCACCAGGTGCTCGACGGTGAGACGCAGTGCCTGCGCGATCTCCCAATCCCGCGTCCACGGCCGCGAGCGCTCGTCGAAGCCCCAGCCGGTGACCGGGTGGCCCCACACCGACCCGGTGATGCGCACCGGACCCGTCCAGTACTCGATGGGCAGGTTGTGCGCGGGCGCGTCGACCAGCGGCTCGCCCTGGACGTCCATCTGCCAATCCGGGATGCAGACGCGATAGCGATGCGGGAACCATCGCGGACCCTCGGTGAGCATGGACATGCCGCGCACGACGCCGGGGCTTCGGATGAACTCCGGGATCACGAGCTGCACCTTGGTGGACGAGCGCAGCTCCCAGCGTGGCCCGGGGCCCTGCGCCGACATGCCCGACCACGGCACCACCGCGGCGCGGGCGTCACGCTGGTACTGGTGGAACAGGCTCATGTCCCACCCGTTGTCGAACTGCATGACGCGCCACTCGTTGCGGTAGCGCGACGCGCGCCAGTCCTGGTGGACGCTGAAGTCGGACTCGGCCCACTGCCGATCGATCCAGCCGACCTCGCCCTCGACGTCCTCGACGTGGTCGCCCCACGACAGGCGCCCGCGCATCGCGAGCCCGCTCTGGAAGTAGGAGAAGGTCGACGGCGCGCCGAGGAACATCATCTCGCCGCCGAGCTCCCGGCCACCGAGCGGTGCCGGAGGTCGCGTGCAGTCGACCTCGAGCTCGAGCAACATGCGCGCGCCGTGGTGGTCGACGCCCGGCAGTGACACCGTGTACGCGAACGGTGTCGGCTCGCTGCCGACGCGCTGGTTCTGCCAGCGTGCCGTGCCGGCCGAGGCCTCGTAGCGGACGTCCATGTGGCCGGGACCGGCGCTGAACTTGCGTCCGCGGCGGATGCGCGGCGGACGCGGGAAGTCGTAGTCGGTGTACGTCCCGTAGTGGCGCCGGTCGAGGTCGTACAGCGCCATCGTGTAGAACGCGGCGCGCACGCGTTTCCGGAGCACCCGCATGTTCGTCATGATGAACATGAAGGCGAAGCGCCGCCCGCTGGTGCGACCGCGCAGGAAGCCGTCGATGAAGTAGGTGGAGACGCCCAGGTCGTCCCGGGCGCCGTCCACCGTCGGAAAAGTGAACCAGGCTGGATCCCCCCAGTCGGGGACGTGCGGGTACTGCTTCCAGCCTTCTCCGTTCACCGGCACTTCACGGTATTGCCCGAGGCGTCGATGGTGCAGGTCGGCGCCGGCTTGGGGCCCGGGAAGATGGCGTCGGCACACTGGCCCGTGGTTGCCTGCGGCGTGTCGACGATCACCGTCGCCGTGATCGGCAGCGCGGTCGGAGGCACCGGATACGTGCCGTTCTTGCCGACGATGGTGAACTTGTACTGGCCGACGGCGCCCTGGCGCTTGAACGACACCTTGTAGATGCCGTCGTTCAGCGGGACCGTCGTGCCGGCGTTCTTGTAGGTGAAGGCGGTACCGGCGCCGTTGACCGTCCAGCCGGCGCGGGTGAGGGCGTCGTAGGCGCCCGCGGGGACGGTGGTGTCGAGGATGGTTCCGCCGGCAGCGTCGGTCATGATGAGGCGCAGCCCCTTCGCGATCGGATTGACCGGCGGCGTCGTCGGGATGTTCAGGCTGCCGGTGAACTTGAGCCGATCGTCACCGCCGGGGGCGGCGATCTTCACCAGCGTGATCTTCGTCTGGAAGACGAAGCGCGGTCCGAGGTTGGTGCACGGATCGCAGGCGTCGCCGCGACCGTCGCTGTCGCCGTCGGCCTGTGCCGGATCGGGGATGGCCGGGCAGACGTCCTGCGCGTCGCATGTGCCGTCGCTGTCGGTGTCGGTGGCGACGGTGTCGGGCGGGCAGGTCGAGCTGGCACCGGTGCAGGTCTCGGGAACGTCACAGGCGCCGCTCGACGGACGGCAGACGAGCGTGTTCGGCTTGAAGACGTCGGCCGGGCACGCGCCCGAGGTGCCGGTGCAGGTGTCGGCTACGTCACAGAAACCGACCGAGACGCGGCAGACGGCGATTGCCGGCTGGAAGGTGTCGGCCGGACAGGCGTCGCTCGAGCCGGAGCAGCTCTCCGCGATGTCGCAGGGACCGGTCGCGGTGCGGCAGATCGCGGTGCTCTTGGCGTCGGCGGGGCAGGTATTGGCGACACCGTTGCAGCTCTCGGGGAGGTCGCAGTCGCCGGCGGGTCCACGGCACACCGAGGTGCTCTTGGCGTCGGACGGGCAGCCAGGCGAGCTGCCGGTGCAGGTCTCGGCGTTGTCGCACACTCCGGCCGAGGGGCGACACTCGAGCGTGCTCGGCTGGAACGCGTTGGCCGGGCAGGCTGCCGACGAGCCGGTGCAGGTCTCGGCGACGTCGCAGAAGCCGGCCGAGATTCGGCAGGTGAGGGAGGACGGCTGGAACGCGTCGACCGGGCACGCGTCGCTCGAGCCGGTGCAGGTCTCGGCGACGTCACAGAGGCCGGCGCTCGGACGGCAGACGGTGGTGCTCTTCGCGTCGGCCGGGCAGGCGTTGGTGGTTCCGTTGCACGACTCGGGGAGGTCGCAGTCGCCGGCCGCGCCACGGCAGACGGCCGTGCTCTTGGCGTCGGCGGGACACGTGGCGCTGCTGCCGGTGCAGCTCTCGGCGAGGTCGCAGTCACCGGCGGTGCCACGACAGACGACCGAGGAGGGCTGCACGGCGTCGGGGGGGCATGCCGCCGACGAGCCTGAGCAGGTGTCGGCGACGTCGCAGTCGCCGGCGCTGCCGCGGCAGACGACGCTGGCCGACTGGAAGCCGTCGATCGGACAGCCGTCGTTCACGCCGTCACAGCTCTCCGCGGTGTCGCAGATGCCGGCCGACCCACGGCAGGGCGCGGTGCTCTTCTGATCGCCGGGACAGGCCGCGGAGGAGCCGGTGCAGGTCTCGGGCAGGTCGCAGACCCCGGCCGAGCCGCGGCAGGTGACTGCGCTGCTGGCGAAGCCGTCGACGGGGCAGTCGTTGCTCGCACCGTTGCAGCTCTCGGCGACGTCGCAGAGGTCGACCGCACTGCGACAGGGGGCCGTGCTCTTCACGTCGGTCGGGCAGGTTGCCGACGAGCCGGTGCAGCTCTCGGCGACGTCGCAGATGCCGGCGGTGCCACGGCACTCGAGCGTGTTGGGCGCGAAGCCGTTGGCCGGGCAGGCGCCGCTGACGCCGTCGCACGTCTCCTGGACGTCGCAGATGCCGACGGCACCGCGGCAGACGGTGCCGGCATCCTGGATGCCGCATGTGGAGCTGCAGCACGAGCCGACGGCGCCGTTCGCGCCACCCTGGTCGCACTGCTCGCTGGCGGCGAGGTCGACCGTGCCGTCGCCGCACGACGGACGCGTGATGGTGAAGTCGTCGAACACCACGCCGTTGCGGTCGATGGCCTTGATGTTGAGGACCTGGTCGTTCGTCAGCGTGACCGAGGTGTACGAGAACTTCGCGAAGCTGCAGAAATTGGTGCCGGACGGACCGCCGGGACAGTTGTTGGCGAGCCAGGTGCAGTCGGTACCGCTACGGCGCGGAACGCCGCCGCTGATGCTGGCGGCGCCGTCGAGCGTCGCGCCGCCACCCCCGGTCATGATGTAGTAGGTGCCCTTGCCGTCAGAGCCGGTGTTGCCGGCGGCATCGGTGTACTGGTCCATGAACAGTGACCGCTCGTAGATGTGGTCGTGGCCGTCGAAGACGACGTTGACGCCGTACTCCTCGAACAGCGGGCTCCAGTTGTTGCGAATGCCCTCGTAGCTGCCGAACGAGAACAGGCCGCTGGCACAGGAGTAGGGCGGGTGATGGAAGAACACGAACTTCCAGCGCTTGGTCGAGGTGGCGAGGTCGTTCTCGAGCCAGGCGCGCTGGTCGGAGTTGTTGGGGTCGTTCGAGTCGAGGGCGACGAAGTGGGCGTCGCCGGCGTCGAACGAGTACCAGCGCTCCAGGTTGCCGGTGCCGCCGTTGCGCGGCAGGCGGAACATCTTGATCTCGACCGAGTTGGCCCAGCTGCCGGCACCGACGGCGTTGAGGTCGTGGTTGCCGAGCACCGGGAAGAAGGTGGCGCGGCGCATGACGTTGCGCAGGGCGGGGAGCGCGTTGTTGTCCCAGTCGGACTGCGTGCCGTTCGTGTAGGCGTTGTCACCGACGGTGATGATGAAGGGCGGATCGGCGGCGTTCTGCTGGTTGCCCACGTCGGTGAGCGCGCTGCTGCCCTGACCCCAGTCACCGATGACGGCGAACTTGAGGGGCGTGGGATCGATCGACGTCCTCAGCGTGGTGAAGTACGTGACCGCCTGCACCTCCACCCCGTTCGTGAGCAGACGGTAGTAGTAGCGGGTGCCGGGCTGGAGCGAGTTGAGGGCCACGATGTGGCAGGTGCCGGCGGAGCCGATCTCGCAACTGCCCGCGGTGGGGACCGTCATGGTGGAGCCCAGGCCGGGGGTGAGGCCGTACTCGACGGTGCTGTCGCCGGCGACGTTGGTCCACCACTGCAGCGTCATGGTGGTCGAGAACGCGTCCGGGTTCTCGACGAACGGACCACGCGTGATGGTCTGCGCGGCGGCGGCGCCGGGCAGCAGCAACGCCGTCAGCAGAAGCAGCAGAAGCGACAGTGAACGTCCACGACCAGAGTCGAGCATGCGAAATCCCCCCAGAAACGCGGCGACCTTACACACATTTTCCTCCCCCAGGAAAGGAAAATGGCGCGTTGGATCTGGCGGAGCCGATGTCGGGCGCCGTGGCGCCTGGGGGGCGGGGCGACGCCTGGTGGTCGGTGGTGGGGCAAAAGTGTGCGTGTCGCCGCCGATGGGAGCGGCGCACGCACGATTCCGTGATGGAACGACAGTTGCTCCCCAGCCCGGCATGCGGCGGATGCGTTGGGTGGCTGGAGCGATGGTGTTCGGGTTCGCGTTGGCGAGCGTGACGGCGGAGGCGCGCCCGGGGCGCCAGCCGCACACGCCGCGGGAGCCACGGCAGCCGCGGGGGCCGCGCAAGCCGCCGGCACCGCCGCCGGACGAGGCGCGCCGGACGCCGAACACGCTGATGGAGGCGGCAGGCGCGGTCGCTCTGCCGGGCCGGGGCCTGACGCTGGCGTGGGCGCCCGACGGGCACGGCATCGCCGTCGGCGGGCGCTTCCGTGAGAAGACGACGCGGCTCCGCTACGACACGCGGATCGTGGACGTCGATGCGGGCGCGGTCGTCAAGAGCTACGCCTGCCACTACTTCTGGGTGGTGGCCACGGCATGGACCAACAACCCGTACCTGGGCGAGGTCATCGCCGATGGCGGCGGCGATCACGCCGTCAAGCTGTGGGACGCCAACGGGCCGGGCAGCACGGGCTGCGCGCCCGGCCAGATGCGCACCGACGACGGCGGCCTGAAACAGCTGCCGCAGATCGACGGCTGGATCACCTCGCTGGCGTTCTCGCCCGACGGCCGCTGGCTGGCCGGCGTCAGCCGCGACCGCACGGTCCGCGTCTGGCAGATCGAGCCCGGGCCGAACCAGTTCCGCGTCGTGGCGCTGTGGTTCGACCGCTACGCGGGGAACTTCCTGTCGGTGGCATGGTCGCCCGATGGCCGCGCGGTCGTCACCGGCGACCGCAAGGGTCGCGTCGCGGTGTGGGACCTGGACCTCGACCAGGATCGTTGGGATGCGGGCACCATCGCCGCGTTCGCCAAGGTGAGCTACGCCGGGCAGTCGACGTGGTTCGGCGACAACCCCACGCTGGTGACGCGCACACCGCGCTGGATGGAGAGCGGACGCGGCGTCGTGTGGTCGGTGGACTGGTCCCCCGATGGCACCTCGGTGGCGTCGGCGGGGACCGACGGCACCGTGTCGGTGCACGACGCCGGCGATGGCAGCGTGCGCTTCCGCGCGACGGCGCCCCGGAAGACGGCATTCCACGCCGTCGACTGGCATCCGGACGGCCACGTCATCGCGGCCGGTGCCGCGGACGATCGTATCTATCTCTTCGACGCTGCGGACGGTGCGATCGCCGACGTGGTCGAGGGCAGCGGGGACCTCGTCACGGCGGTCGCCTGGTCGCCGGACGGTCGCACGCTGGCGTCGACCGCGGGCGGGCCGCTGCTGTCGCTGGCGCTGCTCGAGTCGACCGTCGGCCCCGACATGAACGTGCGCCTGTGGCGCTGGAAGTAGGGCGCGGCGCTCACGAGCGCAGCGATGCGCGGCGAGCGGGCTGGGCCTCGTCGCGCGCCGACCGCCAGACGCGCTTGTAGCAGGCGTAGCAGCGGCCGCGCGCCTGGATGAGCTTGCGCTCGCCGCAGTCGTCGCACGCCGCGATGCGCATGCGGGCCCGGTCGGCGCACGAGGCGCACACCAGCTTCCGCGTCTTGCGGCTGCGGTGCACCTTCCCCTTGCGCTTGTGACACACCGAGCATCGGGCGCTCGAGTCGCCGTGCTGCCGCAGCCCGTTCCGTGCGGTTGCTCCCATGCCTGGACTCCTCGCGCGGCTCTCTATCGCAATCACCTAGTCAGGGACAACGGTTGGGAGGGCGCTAGCTGGCATGAAACGTCCGGCCCTGTCGCGGTCGCGTTTCGGTTGACATGTCGTGGACGGCACGTCAGATAGCCCGCCAGCCGAGTCCCGGGGGCAGTGCGGGGCCGTGATGCGAGGAGACGACCGGCAATGCGAAGCGTAGTGCGCGTGGCGATGGTGATCGTCGGACTGACGTCCGGCGTCGTGCTCGGGGCCGAGGGTCGTCCGGGCGACGGACAGGCGGCACCGGCACAGCAGCCGGCACCCGATGCGCCTTCTGGCGGCGGCCGGCAGACCCTCAAGTCCGGCGACGTCGTCATCGAGCTGCCGCTCGGGCTGCAGGCGGACGCCGTCTACATCCCGGAGGACAATCCGCTCTCGAAGGCGAAGATCGAGCTCGGCCGGCTCCTCTACTTCGAGACCCGCATCTCGAAGGACAAGACGATCTCCTGCGCCAGCTGCCACAATCCCTGGCACGGCTTCGCGGAACCGCGCGCCACCTCGCAGGGGGTCGGCGGACTCTTCGGCAAGCGCAACAGTCCCACCGTCATCAATCGCCTGTTCTCGAAGGAACAGTTCTGGGACGGCCGCGCCGCCGATCTCGAGGCCCAGGCGCACGGACCGCTGACCAACCCCATCGAGATGGCCATGCCGACGCACGACGAGGTCGTGAAGCGCCTGTCGGAGATCAAGGGCTACCCGCCGCTGTTCGAGAAGGCGTTCGGCTCGAAGGACGTCACCATGGCGCGCGCCGCGCAGGCGATCGCGTCCTACGAGCGCACGGTGGTGTCGGGCAACAGCGGCTTCGACCGCTACCAGGCCGGCCAGAAGGACGCGCTCAGCCCGAGGCCGTCCGCGGCATGGCGCTGTTCAACGGCAAAGCCAACTGCGTCACGTGCCACACCGGCTTCAACTTCACCGACGAGAGCTACCACAACCTCGGCGTCGGCATGACGTCGAAAGAGCCCGACCTCGGTCGCTTCGCCGAGACCAAGGCCGAGAGCGAGCGCGGCGCCTTCAAGACGCCCACGCTGCGCAACATCGTGCAGACGCCGCCCTACATGCACGACGGCTCCGAGCCGACGTTGCTCGCGGTCATCGACTTCTACGTGAAGGGCGGTAACCCGAATCCGTCGCTCGCCAAGGAGATCAAGCCGCTCCAGCTGACGGCCCAGGAGAAGCAGGACCTGGTGGCGTTCATGGAGGCGCTGACCGGCGACGTCGACAACCTCGTCCCGCCGAGCACGTTCCCGCAGTAACGTGGTGGACGCGCAGGCGCTGGCGTCGCGGCTCGGTTGCTCGCTGGAGGCGGGGCAGCTGGCGCACGCCTGCGAGATCGTCGACCTCCACGTCGACACGTTCATCCCGCCGCGGCTCTGGGGATACGACGTGCTGCTGCGCCATGACGGCGGACCGCTCGGCAGACACTTCTTCGGGCACTGCGATCTGCCGCGCCTGCGCGATGGCGGTGTCGCGGGCGCGATGTGGTCGATCACGACGAATCCGCTCCAGGGCACGGCGGCGCGCTGGCGGGTGTTCCTCGACAACCTGGCGCGGCTGCGCGGCATCATCGCGTCGTCGAACGGGACCATGGCGATGGCGCGTACGCTCGGCGAGTACCGTGCGGCGCGTGCCACGGGCGCGCACGTCTGTCTGCTGTCCATCCAAGGGGCGAACGCGCTCGACGCAGCGCCCGACGGTCCGGCGTCGATTCCCGACGACGCCATCGTCCGGGTCACCCTCGTGCATCTGACCAACGCCATCTACGGCGCGACGTCGAGCCCGCTCGGCATGCTGCGGCCCGACAAGGGCCTGACGGCGCGCGGCCGCGAGCTGGTGGCCCGACTGAACGCGCGTCGCATCTTCGTCGACCTGGCGCACATCCACGAGCGCGCGTTCTTCGAAGCGGTGGCGGTGCACGATCGCACGCAGCCGCTGCTCGCCACGCACACCGGCGTCGCCGGCGTGCGGCCGCACTGGCGCAACCTGACCGATGCGCAGCTGCGTGCCATTGCCGACACCGGCGGCGTCGTCGGCATCATCTTCCAGGCGCCGTTCCTGCAGCGGCCGGGCGGCCCGCGCGACGCGGAGATGGTCGTCGAGCACATCGCGCACGTGATCGCCGTCGTGGGCGACGCGCACGTCGCCATCGGCAGTGACTACGATGGCGCGATCACGCCGCCCGCCGATCTGCCGGGCGCCGACTGCCATCCGTGCGTCGTGCAGCGCATGCTCGATCGGGGCTGGGCCGCGGAGCGCATCGGCCGCATCCTCGGCGGCAATGCGTTGCGCGTGCTCGGTGCGCTCCGACCCTAGTGTCCCGAGCCTAGCGGCGCGTGCGGCCGGCGACGGCCTTCTTGGTCGGGGTCGGCCGCGCGGCGACCTTCGTCGTGCGCGGCCGTGCCGGACGCGCGGGGCGCTGGATGGCCGTCAAGAGTGCCATCAGGCCTGCTTCGATGTTCTTCCCGAGATGGACGCGCAGCACCGGCCGTCGTCGCCCGGTGAGCACGCGGTGCGCGGCGAGCGCCTGGGCGGCCGCGAGCGTGCCGAACGTGTAGGACCGGTCGGGGATGGGCAGGTCGGGGGACGGATCGGCAGTGATCTGGAGGGCGATGACGTTCGCCGGGCCAGCGATGTGCATCTGGTTCGTGGCGTGCAGCGCGCGGGCGCCGATACCGCCGGTCGCGGCCACCCC
>DASYLJ010000127.1:0-90855 GCA_036009625.1 Binatia bacterium | reverse complement strand
CTATGCGGCGGCGCAGCCCTGGTACGAGCGCGCCGTCGCCGCCGCCGAGCGGGGCGACGTCCACGGTCGCATCAATCACGCGATCCTCGGCAAGAGCCTCCAGGGAGTGGGCGTCTGCCTGTCCTCCATGGGGGACTATGCGGCGGCGCGGTCCTGGTACGAGCGCGCCGCCGCGGCCGCCGAGCGGGGCGACGTCCACGGCCGCATCGATCACGCGAGCCTCGGCAGCAGCCTTCATGGGGTGGGCGTCTGCCTGTCCTCCGTGGGGGACCATGTGGCGGCGCGCACGTGGTACGAACGTGCCCTCGCCGCCAAAGAGCGGGGCGACGTTCACGGTCGCATCGATCACGCGAGCCTCGCAAACACCCGGCGAGCGCTCGAGGTAAACGCCCTTGGACTACCCGTGAGCATCCGCCCACGTTGACGCCTCGGCCCGGTCAGCCTCACGACGGTCACCTGGCCCACACCCGCGTAAGCCGGAAGGCTGCCGGGCCGGACCAAGCCGCTATGTCCGATGAGATCGAATCCCGCGCCGAGATGCGGCGCTCCGCACCCGATTCGGATCTCTCGACCAGGTCGGTGACGCGAGCCGGCGATTCTCGTGGCATCGACTGCCGCGCCCTCCGTCCGTCCTCGCGTGTTTTACCCTCCGCGCTTCGGACGCTACGGTGTTACCGAGGGGGTCGCGATGGGGGGATGGTGGTGGGCGGCGATGACGGTTGCCGTGCTGGTGGCACCGCAGCGCGCGTTGGCGGTGGCGGGAGCGCTGGATCCGACGTTCGGCGCAGGTGGCGTCGCAATCACGGCGTTCGGTCCCGACTACGACTACCTGGACGAGATCGCGATCCAAACCGATGGTCGCATCGTCGTCGGCGGCGCGACGCTCGTCGGTGGTACGCTGGCGTTCGCGGTTGCGCGGTACACCGACGCCGGAACCCTGGATGCGACTTTTGGCACGGGTGGCGTGACGACCATCGATTTCGGGTCCACGTCGGATGAAGTCAAAGCCATCGCGATACAGCCGGACGGAAAGGTCGTCGTCGCCGGCCGGGCGATCGGCGACCAGTTCTCGCTGGCCCGTCTCACGCCGCAGGGCGGGCTCGATCCAAGCTTCGACGGGGACGGCAAGGTCACCACGTCGACGAACGCGACGAATGGCGCCCAGGCCATGCTGCTCCAGCCCGACGGCAAGATCGTCGTGGTTGGTGGCGCCGGACGGTTCTCGGTGGTGCGGTATCTCCCGAACGGCGCGCTCGACCCGACCTTCGATGGCGACGGCAAGGCGCAGATCAACGTGGGATTCGGCTCGGCGGAAGCCAAGGCGGTCGCGTTGCAGCCGGACGGTCGTCTCTTGGTGACCGGAATGGGCCCGACGCAGAATTTCACCGTCGCGCGGATCACGAGCGCGGGCGTGCTCGATCCGACGTTCTCCGGCGACGGGATCGCGACCATGGATTTTGCCATGACCCCGACGTCGACACAGGACGACGCGTTCGCCGTCCTCGTGCAGCCCGATGGACGGATCGTCCTGGGCGGCTGGTCGTGCCAGCCTGACGACTGCCACGTCGCCATGGCCCGGCTCGAATCCGACGGCGATCCGGATCCGACCTTCTCGACGGACGGCAAGCTGCTGACGCGCGTGAGTCGAGACACCAGCACGATCGGGACGGTACTGCTCCAGCCGGACGGCAAGATCGTTGCCGTCGGCTCGGCGTGGGGGTCGACCTACTACGACGAGCTCGCCATCCGCTACGATGCCGACGGCGCGTTGGATACGACGTTCGGCGGCGACGGCATCGTCACCACCCCGATCGGTACCAGCACGAATTTCGGAAGGGGTGCCGCGCTCGATGCACGAGGCCGTATCTTGATCGCCGGGTACGCGTATCTCGGCACGTACGACTGGACCATCACCCGCCATCTGAACGATCCCGAGTGCGGCGACGGCATCGTCGACGACGGCGAGCAGTGCGACGGCGGGGCGTGCTGCAATCCCGCGTGCAGCTTCGCGGCGGCCAGCGTCACCTGCCGACCGGCGGCCGGCGACTGCGACGTGGCGGAGACGTGCAGCGGAACCGCGGCCACGTGTCCGTCCGACGCGCGGCGTGTCGACGCCTGCCGACCCGCCATCGGTCCGTGCGACGTCGTCGAGGCCTGCGACGGTGTGACCAATGACTGCCCGCCGGACGTACTCGTCACCGACGGCACGACCTGCGGCGACGGCGTCTTCTGCAACGGCGCGGACGTATGCGCTGCAGGCGAGTGCGCCCATGCCGGCGATCCGTGCGCCGCGGGGTCCGAATGCGCCGACGCGTGCGACGAGGTCGACGCGTCGTGTTCGCGGCCCGCTGGAACGCCTTGCACCGACGACGGGTCAGTCTGCTCGGTGGACCGCTGCGACGGTGCCGGCGCCTGCGCGCACGAGCCCGCGAACGCGGGCCTGGCGTGTCGTGGCGCAGCAGGTGCGTGCGACGTCGCCGAGTCCTGCACCGGCGCCGACGTCGCGTGTCCGGCTGATGCCAAGCGCACCGACACCTGCCGTCCGGCGCAGGGTGCCTGCGACACCGCGGAGCTCTGCGACGGCGCGACCGACGATTGCCCGGCCGATGCATCCGCCATGGACGGCACGTCGTGCGACGATGGTGTCTTCTGCAACGGCACCGATGCCTGCGCGAGCGGTGCGTGCGCGCACGTCGGCGACCCGTGCGCCGATGGCGCGGAGTGCGCCGACGCCTGCGACGAATCCGCCCGACGCTGTGCGACGCCTGCCGGCGTGCCGTGCGGCGACGATGGCTCCGTCTGCTCCCTCGACGCGTGTGACGGCGACGGGGCGTGCGTGCACACCCCCGACAACGCCGGGCTCGTGTGCCGTGAGAGCAGCGGCGCGTGCGACGTCGCCGAACGCTGCACCGGTGTCGACGCTGCGTGCCCGGTGGACACCGGCATCGCCGACGACGCCGACGCCGACGGCACGTGCGACACAGAGGACGTCTGTCCGCAGACGCCCGACCCGGAGCAACGCGATCGCGACGGCGACGGGCTCGGCGACGCGTGCGATCCGTGCACGAACGACGGCACGCAGTATGCGACGACGGCGAAGGTGGCCGCCACGCGTCTGCTGGTTCCTGGCGGCGACGACACGCTGAAGCTCTCGGGCGTCATGCTGCTGTCGGCCGTCGATCCCGCGCGCGACGGCGCGCGCATCGTCTTCGGCGACGCGGTCGGCATCCTACTCGACGTCGCGCTACCCGGCGGCGCCGGGTGGAAGACCAACGCGACGAGGACATCGTTCCGCTTCGGTGCCAACCCCGGTCCCCAGGGTGTCCGCAAGATGACGCTCAAGAACGTCGCCGGGCGCTGGCGCGTCACCGTCGTCGGCAAGCGCGGTAGCTACGGCGGCCGCCCGCTAGAGCTGCCCGTATGGGCGGTCGTGTCGCTCCGCGCGGCCGACGGCTACTGCGCCGAATGGACGTTCCCGGGCTCGCCTGGGCCGACGTGTCGACTGACGGGAGCGGGAACCGGCGTCACCTGCCGCTGATCGCGACTGGCTCGGTCGCCGCCGCCGCGTTGACACCAGGCGCGGGCTCGGCGATGTCGCTCGCGGGGGTGCCGATGTCCGATCGACGATCGCTCGCTCGCTGCATCGCGTGGACGCTGTTCGTCGGAGTGCTGGCCGCCGGGTGCGGGCAGACGCGACGTCCGGACGGCAACGTCGGACTGCTCCCCGTGGGCGCCAAGGCGCCGGACGTCGTGGGCGAGGATGTCCAGGGCAAGACGGTGAAGCTGTCCGACGTGAAGGGGACGCTCGCCGTCGTGTACTTCTACCCGAAGGACGGCACGCCTGGATGCACCGCGCAGGCCTGCGCCTTCCGCGACACGTTCGATCGGCTGCAGCAGGCCGGCGTGACCGTGTTCGGCATCTCGCGCGATTCGGCCGCGAGCCATCGCGAATTCCGCGCCGAGCACAAGCTGCCGTTTCCCCTCGTGGCCGACGAATCGGGCGACGTCGCGCGGGCCTACGGCGTGCCGAGCAAGTTCCTCATCATGACGGCTCGAGTGACCTTCCTCATCGACGCCGACGGCAACGTCGCGCGCGTGTGGCCCGACGTCGATCCAGCGGTCGACGCCAAGCGGGTGCTGGAAGCCGCCGGCGAGCTGCAGGGAGCGAAGCCGGCCGCCTGACGCGGCGGGATATCGGCTGCCACGGGTCCTACCGCGTCGAGACACCGGGGGGCCGATCGCCGTTGCAACGCGAACGCCTTTGCGTAGGATGCCGCCTCGCGATGGATCAACCGCAGAGCACGATACAGGCTGGCCCGGGGCGCTGCGCCCGATTCCTGGTCCTCGAGCTGGGCTCCGACGCCGGCGCCGACGAGCAAGTGCGGGCGGCGCTCGCCGGGGTGTCGAACCTGGTGCGCGCGGTCGGCCATCGCGACGAAGCGGCGGCACTCAGCTGCGTGGTCGCGATCGGTGCCGACGCCTGGCCGCGCCTGCAGCCCGACCGCAGCAAACCGGCGCAGCTGCATCCCTTCCCGGAGCTCGCCGACGGCGGGCGCCGCGCGCCCTCCACCCCCGGTGACGTGCTGCTGCACATCCGTGCCGAGCGCGAGGACTTCTGCCACGAGCTGGCTCGCCTGATCCTCGCCCGTCTCGGGGCCGCCGTCACCGTGATCGACGAAACCCACGGCTTCGTCTACTTCGACAACCGCGATCTGATCGGATTCGTCGATGGCACCGAGAACCCGACCGTCGATGAGCGCCTCGGCTTCACCATCGTCGGCGACGAGGATCCCGCCCACGCCGGCGGCAGCTACGTCACCGTGCAGCGCTACGTCACCGACCTGGCCGCGTGGCAGGCGCTCTCGACCGAGGCGCAGGAGGGCGTGGTCGGCCGAACCAAGGCGGACGACGTCGAGCTCGAGGACGAGCGCTGTCTGCCGACGGCGCACAAGGAGCGGGCGAAGATCGTCCGCGATGGCGCCGAGCAGAAGATCATGCGCCACAACCGTGCCTACGGATCGGCGCGCGAGTCGGGCACCTACTTCATCGCCTACGCCCGCGACCTCTCGGTGACCGAGGGCATGCTCCAGCGCATGGTCGTCGCCGACGCCGACGGAAACTACGACCGCCTGCTCGATTTCCTGGTCCCGGTCACCGGGATACATTTCTTCGCTCCATCGCAGGACGTGCTCGACGCGCTCGCCGATCCGGCGCCGGAGGCAGTCGCCGAGCCGGCTGAGACCGCCCCGTCGCTGCAGATCGGTAGCCTGCGCCAGCACTGAACCGCAGGTCGGTCACCGACCGACGTCGTCTGCGGGATCGTCGGTGCGCGCCTCATTGCGCGACCGCCAATCGGAAGAGGGTGTCGGGTTTCTGACATCCCGACCTGACCACGCGGCTCAAGTCCCGGCGGCAGTCAGCCGAACCACGCGGTGGTGATGTATGCGATCGTGCATCGCGGGTGGCTGGGCTACGCACTGTTGACCTTCGTGGCGCTGTCCACGTCGGCTGCATTCGCGCGAGCAACGCCCGCGGAGAAGTGCGCCGCCTCCAAGTATCGCCTGATCGGCAAGACCCTGCGGGGGAGGATTGCGTGTGAGGTGCCGGCGGCGTCGGGAAAGCATCCCGCCGATCCGGAGTGTCCCGCTCGCGTGCAGGCGGCGTTCGTCGACGGATGGGCGCGCGCCGAAGCGGCGGGCGCCTGTCTGCCGCGCACGTTGGTGCCTGTCGAGGTCGCCCTGGACGCGATCCCGCGGGAAATGCTCGATCGCCTGCGCCCCAGCTCCGCGCCCAGCCGCTGCACGGCGGGAAAGCTCGATCGTGCCGCTCGCTACGGCATGGCGCGGCTCGCATGCAGTGCGCGGGCGTCGCTCAAGGGATGGCCGCCGACGCACAAGGCCGTGGTGCGCTGCCTGGCCGCGGGACGCGCTCGGTTCATGGCGGCGTTCCGTCGCCTGGAGTCGCGGCGCGATTGTCAGACGACGGGGGACGCCACTGCGGTCGCGGAGACGCTCGAGCAGTTCGTCGTGTGCATCGACGCTGCGCTGAGCGGAATCGATGGCGGCGCGTGCGGCGCAACGACCACGACCACCACGACGACCAGCTCGTTTACGACGGTCACCGTCGATGGCTCGTCCACGACGATCCCTGTCACCACCACCATCGGCGGAGGTGGTACGAGCACGACCACGACCGTCTCGACCACCACGACGAGCACGAGCATTCCGTCGAGCAGCACGACGATCACGACCACGACCTCGATCACCACGACGACGGCCGGCAGTACGTCGACGAGCACGACATCGACCACCACCATGTCGACCACCACCACGTCGACGACGACGAGCGGCGGCACCTCGACCAGCACGACGTTCCTGCCGTGCGGCGGTCTGTTCCCGGTGTGCCTCGGCGACTGTCCGGCCGGGCAGACCTGCACCGCCAGCACTCTGGGTGCAGCGTGCGGCTGCGTCGTCGCGTCGACGACCACCACCACCACGCTGCTCCCGTGCGGCGGGCTCTATCCCTTGTGTCTCGGGAGCTGCCCGGACGGCGAGGAGTGCACTGCCGGCGCACTGGCCGAGCCGTGCGGCTGCGTCACGACGACCGTGCCGACGTCCACTACGACGACCACGTTGCTGTCGTGCGGCGGCCTCTATCCGATCTGTCTCGGAAGCTGTCCCACGGGCCAGCAGTGCACCGGTGCCGGGTTGGCCGACCCGTGTGCGTGCGTGCCGGTCACGACCACCACCACCGTGCCCACGCCGCCGACGACCAGCACCACGCTGCTCGCGTGCGGCGGGCTGTTCCCGGTGTGCCTGGGCAGCTGTCCCGACGGCGAGGCGTGCACCGGCGCCGGGCTGGCAGCTCCATGTGGATGCGCGCCGATCACGACGAGCACCACCGCGCCTACCGCCACGACGACCACGACGTCGACGACGACGAGCAGCACGCTGCTCGCGTGCGGCGGGTTGTTCCCGGTGTGCCTCGGCAGCTGTCCCGACGGCGAGGAATGCACCGGGGCCGGCCTGGCGGCCCCGTGCGGGTGCGCGCCGATCACGACCACCACGTTGACATCCACCACGACGAGCACGACCGCGGTCCCAACGACGAGCACCACCAGCACGACGTCGACGACGACGAGCAGCACGCTGCTCGCGTGCGGTGGCCTGTTCCCGGTGTGCCTGGGCAGCTGTCCCGACGGCGAGGAATGCACCGGGGCTGGCCTGGCGGCCCCGTGCGGGTGCGCGCCGATCACGACCACCACGTCGACGTCCACCACGACGAGCACGACCGCGGTCCCGACCACGACCACCACGAGCACGACGTCGTCGACCACGAGCAGCACGCTGCTCGCGTGCGGCGGCCTCTACCCGGTGTGCCTCGGGAGCTGTCCTCCGGGCGAGGAGTGCACCGGCGCCGGGTTGGCGGCGCCGTGCGCGTGCGCACCGATCACGACCACCACGACCACGTCCAGCACCTCGTCGACCTCCTCGACGTCGACGACCTCGACCTCGGCACCGACCACCACCACGACGAGCACGACCCTTCTGCCGTGCGGCGGCGTCGCGCCGGTGTGTGTCGGGAGCTGTCCGCCCGGCCTCACGTGCATGGGGCCGTTCCTGTCGGCCTGCACCTGCCAATAGCGATCCCGGTAGTGCGCGGAATCGATGGCCCGCTCAGGGCGTGAGCAGCTCTACGACGAGCGTGCGCTCCTCCTGGATCGACGCCGAGATCGCTGGCGCAGGTCGCGCCGACCTTGGCCCGACGGGTCCGCGGCGCGAATCGTCACTTTCGTCGAATCGGCCGTCCTGATAGCTGGCGCCGGATGTCCGCACACCTGCTCTCCACCGTGACCGTCGTTCTGGCCCTGTTCTGTTCCGTCGCGTGCCTCATGACCTGGCTCGACGAACGCGACTGACGCCCAGGAACCGCGGCGAGTTGCTCACGGGAGCGGATTCCGCGCCGCCTCGGACCAGTCGGGACGCGGCGGCACGCGCGAGATCAGCGGCGGCGGCGTGTAGCTGGTGTCGAAGTTGCACTGCGACGGGCTCGCGCCGGGCAGGGATAGGCAGCGCGCCAGGACGTCGGCGGTGGTCGGCTTATCGGGTCGAACCGTGTCGTAGCTGTTCAGCCACTCGAGATACTCCTCGACGACGGCGCGGAGCTCGAACTGGGTGTACAGGCAGTGGCCGGGCGAGCTGCCCCAGATCAGCGCGGCGTCCTTGCCGCCGAGCGCGGCCGTGTCGGCGAAGACCTTCTGGAACTCCGGCAGGACGATGTAGTCCTGCGTCCCCGCGAACGACATGATCGGGTAGTTGACCCGCTTCCCGAGACCGCGCGTGAAGTCGACGAGCGTGTTCTTCGCCATCTTGGCGCGACCCGGACCGGGGCCGAAGCGCTCGACGGCAGCATCGAAGTCCGCACCGACGACCGCACTGTAGTCCACCACGTCGTTCCACCCGGGCCGCTTCCCGTTCAGTCGTGACGGGTCGTTGACGAAGTCGCCCATGGCCAGCGTCGGGAAGCCGAGCGTCGTGAACAGGTCGATGTTCGTGCCGGAGAACTTGGTCATCGCGAACAGGGCGTTGCGACGCGCGGTCTGCGCCGCGGCCTCGGTCGGATCGGGACTGGGCGAGAGGAGGCCGAGGCAGGTGTTGGCCGTCAGCGCGAACTCCACCTGCGACATCGTGAAGTCGCCGACGTCGGGCAGGCTCGGGAAGCTGCCGCCGGGCACGTCGTCGCACAGGTAGTCGTAGACCAGGCGGAAGTCGGTCGACGTGTCGATCAACGGCAGACCGCCGGGCGATGCCGCGCAGAGTGGGATCGCGCCGTGGATCAGCTTGCCGGGAGTGAGGCGCATGATCGCGTCGACCGTGACGCCGCCGCCGCCCGAGAAGCCGGTCACGATGATCCGCTTCGGGCGCCCGGGGCCGTGCGTCGTCATGAAGCGGATCATGTCCTTCAGGTCGAAGCGGCTCTTGAACACCGCCCACGTGGTGTCGCTGTACGTCGACGCGCCGACGGCCTTCCCCATCGGCAGGACGATCGTGTCGAAGCCCTGGAGCGATATCTTGTTGCACACCCCGGGGCCGACGCCGGCGCACTGCGCGCTGGTGGTACACGCGCGCGTCGGGTCGCCCTTGCACGTGTTGTGCGGCGCGATCGTCAGCGGATCGAGCTCGAGGCCGTGGTTCGCGAGGAAGATGTCGCCATCCCAGTTCTCGGGCACGAGGATGCGGAAGAACGATCCTTTGCTGCCCTTGCCGAGGAACTCGGTGCAGGCGATGCCTGGGGGACACTGGGCGCTCGCCGTGGCGGCGAGCGAGACGAGGATGGCGAGAAGGAGGCCGAGTCGCATGTCCGGGCCATAGCACGCTCGGCGCTCGTCGCGACACGAAAATCACGAGCCCAGTCCTTCTCGGGGCTGGCAGTGCGCGCGGTGCATTGTCGCGACACGATCGTCAGGCGCGAACCTGCACCGCGAGCAGGTTGAGGCGGTTGTGGGGCGGTGTGCGGGCGAGGCATCTCGCTAGCTTAGTGCTTCTTGTCGTGTGCGTCTCGGCGTGCCGCAAGTGGGTGCCCGTTCCCACCGCCGACACGGTGCGTACGCAACCGTGAGAGCTTGAGTGGGCTGGCAGTCGGTCAGGACAAGGCGGCCGTGCTTCAGGTGATGGGGACCGAAACCATCGAGACCTATACGACTCCGGCTTTGGCCAGCGGGCGGTTTCATGGTCCCGTGCCCGAAGTCACTCGGATGAAGTACCGGGATCAGCGCATCAACAATCCGTATCGGACCGAGACCAGCAAGACGCCAGAAGGTTCCGGTGGAGATCCTGTTCTACTACACCGATCGTCAGGCCGACGGCGGGATCACGAATGACGAGCTCACGCCGTTGGTCTTCGAGCGAGGTGAGCTCGTGGGCTGGGGTTGGAGCTATCTCGACCAGAACGTCGAGAAGTACCGCGTCGAGATGCGATCACGCTGAGACGGCGGTGCGCCGAGCGTCCTCGACGAGTGGAGTGGACGTCGGGCGGGTCACACTCCGTACAGGTGAGTGAGCGGCTTCCCTCGATCGTGGACATTTCCATGCGTTCGATGTCACAGGAGGACTCAGCGCACGGAGGACACGATGAGCCAGCCCGCGATGCAGCCGCCGGCCAGCGATTTCGCTCCCGCCGAGTGGGAGAAGAAGGACTTCACCGAGCGTGTGCGGCTCGGCACGAATATGTACGTCCTGCAGGGGCTCAACTATCCCCTCGCGGCGTACGGGTTCCATGCCGTGAAGCTGGCGCTCTTCGTGCTCGGCTGGATGTTCTTCTGCCGGTTCACGCCCGGGCTCGGCACGTTCGCGGGCTTTACCTCGTGGATCTTCGCCGACGTCGCATTTCAGAAGGCGTTCCTGTGGGCGAGCCTGTTCGAGGTCGCGGGCTTGGGCTGCATGAGCGGTCCGCTCGGGCTGAAGATCTGGCCGCCGTTCACCGCCGGGCTGCACTTCCTGCGGCCTGGCACCGTCAAGCTGGCGCCGTTCCCGCAGCTGCCGTTGTTCGGCGGGTCCCGGCGCACGTGGCTCGACGTCGCGTTCTACGCGGGGTTGCTCCTCTCGCTGCTTCGCGCGCTGGTGGCGCCGGAGATCACGACGGCGCAGCTGCTCCCCGTCGTCGTGCTGCTGCCGCTCTGCGGGCTCGGCGACAAGACCATCTTCCTGGCGGCGCGCGTGGAGCACCACTTCGCGATGATCGTGTGCTTCACCTTCGCAGGGAGCTGGATCGCGGCGTGCAAGTGGGTGCAGCTCGCGATCTGGTTCTGGGCCGGCGTGTCCAAGCTCACGGTCGCGTTCGGGTACGTCGTGCCGATCATGACCGCGAACAATCCGCTCCTGAAGAGTCCCGCGTTGCGCCGGCGGCTGTTCGTGTCGTACCCGGACGACCTGACGCCGTCGCCGCTCGCGCGCGCGATGGCGCACGCCGGCACGTTCCTCGAGTTCGCGGCGCCGCTGACGCTGCTGTTCGTCACCGGACACGGACCGCTGCTCTATCTCGGGATGACGTTCGTGCTGCTGCTGCACGGCTTCATCTTGAGCAATCTGCCGATCGCCGCCGTGTTCGAATGGAACGTGCTCAGCATCTTCGCCGCCTTCTTCCTGTTCGTGGGGCATCCCGACGTCAGCCTGTTCGACGTCGGTTCGGTGCCGCTCACGCTCTATCTCGTGATCGCACTGCTGGTGCTGCCGCTGGTCGGCAACATCGCGCCGTCGCGCGTGTCGTTCCTGGTGGCGATGCGCTACTACGCCGGCAACTGGGCGTGGAATGCGTGGCTGTTCCGCGACCACAGCTACCAGAAGCTCGACCGCCTGACGCGCGCGGGCTCGCTGCTGTTGGAGCAGCAGCGCCGATTCCTGCCCGCGGAGCAGGCGGTGCAGGCCGACTCCGGCTTCCTGGCGTTCCGCGCGCTGCATCTGCAGGGCCGCATCCTCGGCATGCTGCTGCCGCGCGCGACGGACCACACGCCGTTCCAGCGCTACACCTACGCCGACGGTGAGACGGTGGCGGGATCGATCGTCGGATGGAACTTCGGCGAAGGGCACCTGGCCGACGAGCGCCTGCTCGCGGCGGTGCAGGAGCAGTGCGGGTTCGAGCCGGGCGAGCTGCGCGTGATCTGCGTCGAGGCGCAGCCGATCCTGGGCTCGACGCTGCACTGGCGTATCGTCGACGCGAACACCGGCACGCTGGCCGAGGGGCACGCCGAGCTCGCCGATCTCGCGCGCCGCAAGCCGTGGGACTACGGCTGAGTGCGACGCTCGGACGGTGCGATGGTCGTCGACCGGGCCGACCACGTGCGACGAGTGGGAAACGATTCGCTGCTGCGACGCCTCCGGACGCGATTTCCCAGGTACGGACACGGTACAGTCCCAGGTCTCGAGCTACTCCCGCGTCGTGGTGTGGAGCAGGCGATGTCGAGGCTGCGCGGTGGTCGAGCGGTCGCCTCTGCGGTTCCCTTCGGCGGGACCACCAGGGACGACGGAATGCAGTCCCGGCGCGAAAGCGCCCGCGTAGGTGTTCCGTGATGGACACCCGTAATGTTACATTGCATGAACTAAGAGGCTCTTGCGAAAGCCAAAGCTGTCGAAGTACACAAGCGTGCGATGTGGCGTGGCCGCTCATCAGGTTGGCGGAATCGCGACGGTTCGATGGCGGTTGACGTCATTGGCGACGAATCCGTGCTGGCGCACGATGAGGCGACGTATGCTGCATTCGTCGCCTACAGACGTGCCGGGGGGCGGCTCGTCGCGAGATGGCTCAGCGTGCGGCTCGAACGCTATCGCGCGTCTCGCAAGCTACTGGAGCAGCTGCCCCCGGACGTGCGAGCGCGCCTACAGTCACCGCGTCGTGTGTTCCTCGATGAACGCTTCGAGCGGTCGAACATGGATTTCTGGGAAGCGCACGTCCTGCCTGCACTGCTTCGATCGCGCCGGTTGATAGTGCTCTCCACCGCCGACGCCTTCGAGCCGCACGAGGATGGGTCTGACAACTGGCTCGTTCGTGAGATCGACGCCTTCTGGCGCGCTTCGGGAGATGCGAGCCGTATCGTGTTGACCCTCGGACCCGGCGCTCCCGAGGATCGCTTCCCAGGACGGCTGTCGAGCATCTCGACACGCTGGGATTGGGCCGACCTTCGAACCTTCAGTTTCCTCTATTGGCTCTGGCCTGGTCGCGCCCGCCGGATCGAGGACGCCTTTAGTAAGATTCTGGCTGGAGTCTTCGACATCCCCAGAGAGTTGATCCCTGAGCTCCGGGGCGAAGAGAAGCGCCGACGCCGTCTGATCCGAGTGGGCATGCTGGCTGTCGCGGCGCTGTTGGTCGGACTCTCGGTGTTGGCGCCGTATGCCGCTTACTTGGCGCATCGCAACGCCGAGCAGGAACGAAGCGCGCAGCGGAACAAGACGTCGAACCTGCTCGAGAAGGGCGCGAGGGAATGGACGGCCCAACAACCGTCGCGCGGCCTGATGAACGTGTACGCATCCTATGCCAGCGCCCAGGCGAAGGATCCGATCCGAGCGAGCGGGCTGCGTGCTCTTTCGTGGTGGCGCGACGGGGCGGTTGCTCGACTGGGGCCTGATGCCGGGCGCATCGATGGGACTTCGGGTGGTGATCTGTTCGCTACGATCGAGAGATCACTCATCCGAATATGGCGCGCCAGCGATGGTGCGCCGGTCGGCGCACCGCTGCCGGGGCTGAACGTCGATCGGGTCTTGATCGATCCCGCGGGCACGTGGGTCGCTACGTTCGCACGTGATGGGGCGATCGACTTGTGGGATCCGGTCACCGGCGAGCGCCGCGATGGTGCGCGCCACGATCAGGCCGGGGGTATGGTCGCATGCCCATGGGCTTCGAACATCGCCTTTACGGTGTCCAATTTGCCGCAAGTGAATGTTCGATTGTGGCGCTTCGATGCGAACTCGGCGGGCATCACGTTGCTGCATGGCGCGCGCGGTGTGTCGCCGCAATTCACATTCGGGTGTGACCTCGCCTACGTCGATGCCGATACGAAGCGGCTGGTCGTCTTCGACGTTGGACGCCAGGCCAAGCGGGAACTACCGATGTCCGTTGACGACCTGCGCGTCCTGTTCATGATCTGGAAGAACCCGAACCGCATGTTCGCTGTCCGGCGGGACGACGGGCAATTCTTGGACATGGACGTCGGAGCCTCACTTGGTCAGGCGGTGCCGACGACGGACATGGTAGCGCTCGCTGCCGCTCAGGCTCCACGTGTCGTACTCGTGCCGAAGAGCTCCGGGATCGTCAGACTCGTTGATGGCCTCGACGGCAGCGCCCAGACAATTGACGTCGACGAGCCGGTGCGCGCGTGGCTCTCGCCGGACGGTCGGGCGTTGGCGCTCGTCTCCCGATCAGCGGCCTCGCTCTGGGCGTGGGGTGACGGGAGTCTGAAGAGAGTGGATTCGATGGGCGTCCTGTCGACGGTGGACGATGCCGCCTGGCAGTCTGATCGCGTGGGCCGACGTGCAATCACACCGATCGATCGGGATACGGTGCTCGTCGCCGACACGAGGCGCGGGCTGCTCTCTAGAGCCGAGCTGCAGTCGAGCCGACTCCTCGGTCTCGAACGCGGCGCACTACTGGCGTGGGACACCGATGTCGGCGCCAACGCGATCGTGGCATGGGCGCCAAGGTTCGAGATCGATACTGTTCGTCTGCTCCCACACGAGGCCGAGGTCCGGGGTGCGCGGCTCATAGATACCGCCGCCGGCTTGCGAGTCGCCACCGATACGTCGATCGGCAGCATGCTTTGGGAGGCACGACCACGCGTGAGCGCCGATGCCTTGTTGCGAGTGGCGTCCGAGGTCGTGCTGAGCCCGGATGCGCAAGCCGTGGTGGAGCATACGCACGATGGTCATGTGGTCGCGTGGCAAATTCGAGCGGAGGGAATGGTGCGTGTCGGGTCCGGCTGGAGTCGCCACGGAATTCGTAGTGCGAGGTTTGCGGCGAACGGCCGCGATGTCGTCGTGTTCGACAGGATGGGGCGCGTAACTATCTGGGGGCTCTCCTCGGCGGGGCTCGCGTTGCGAGGTGCCTGGGGGGCTCCCCGCGGGACGATCGATGTCGACGTAAGCGGCGATCGAGCGATCGTCGTTACGAAGCACGGCGTGCTCTCCGTTCACGATGCGGCGACCGGTCGACGTCTCGATCCGCCGCTCGTCGTCGGGGAGCGTGGCGCTTCGGTTCGCATGGCGCCTAGTGGCGAGCGTGCAATCGCGTTCGGGCCAGGAGTGACGTTCGTCAGTGTCGGTGCTGACGGCGTACGACCGCTCGAACACTGGGTTCCGTCTGATCCCTCGTGCAGGCACGACCGCTTCGTGGGGGCGTGGTTCAGCTGGGACTCGCGCCTGATCGCGGCCGCGACCGGCAACCATGTGCATGTATGGAGCGTCGGCGGGGAAGAACAAGCGGTCGGTCGTGAGATCGCGCACCTGCCGATGGCGGATGGCGTAGACGCGGTGTCGTTCGGCTCGGGGAATAAATCGATATTCGTTGCGAGCGGACGTGGCGTTCGCGGGTGGACCCTTGCCGATCGCCATTCGGATAGCTGGGAGATGTTGCAGCAACCTGTCAGTCAGATCGCGACCTCGCCGGACGGCGAAACAGTGGTGGCGATGGAGGACTCACGAGGCGGGACTACGCCGGTCTACTGGGTGCTGGGAGGCTCCGGCGCCTATGGCTTGGCGTCCAAGACCGTCGTCGTCGGTTTCGATCGGAAGGGCAAAGGCGCCATTACGCTGGATGCCGACGGAGCCATACGTCGTTCGAAGGGGCGCCGCCCCGGAAGTCCGATCAGGGTGAACACCGCCGTCCCGTGGATCTCCTGGGGCGGCGGAAGGGCCGAGATCGGCGACGAGTATCGACCGGGCGCAGTCCCCGGCGTGGCGTTCGCCGCGGAGGGTACCAGCGCGACCGTCCGCGGGGACGTCGTGGAGGTAAGGTCTCCGATCTGGCGCGGCGCCACGCGTTCATTGCCGCATCCAGCGAACGTCATTGCGCTCTCGATCCATCGTGAGTTCGTCGTGACGGCAGCCGCGGATCAGCGAGTTCGCGTCTGGCGCATCTCGGATGATCCGCGACTGGTCGGCGAGTACGAAGCCGGCGAACCGGTCGCTGCAGTTGCGATGGATGGAACTGGCGAAGCGATTTTCGCCGGCGGCGCGAACGGGCAGCTATCGGTCTTCACGGCCGGCGGGATCAGCCCGGCGCGCCGACGTCAGGTAGCATCGAGCGCCATCACGGTGCTCCATGTTTCACCGAACGGTGAGACCGTGGCGACCGGCAGCCTCGACGGGACGGCCCGGATGTGGAGCACGGAGATGCTCGCGCCCATTTCTCCTCCACTCATGCACGGTGGTCCTGTCACCGCTGCGGCGTTTTCGAGTGATGGTACATTGTTCCTGACCGGTTCAACCGATCTTCAGCTTCGCGTCTGGGACACGGTCAGCGGAATCCAGCTCGGGCCGCCGATGGTTCACGGCGGCGCGGTGACTGCGATTCAGGTCGAGGAGACGCCTAGGCGGTCGATCGTCTCGGGGGACGACTCGGGGGCCGTTCGCTACTGGACGACGCCGAGCGTGCTTCCCGACGATCAGAGACGGCTACGCCCGTGGGTCGAGATGATCACCGGGCGCGCGTGGTCTGCCGAAGGTGACTATCGCAAGTTGGGAGTGGAAGAGTGGTTTGGACGACGGAGCGAACTCGATCGCCTTGGTGGGCCATTTCTGTCAGACAATCGATGACGCCGATGCCGGCCCCTCGGCGCGCCCCGTCTCACGGGAGCGTCGTGCTACTACGCGGCGCCGCGAACGTTCGGCTAGGAGATCAGGCAGCGGTTCTGACGCGGGTCGTTCTGCGCGAACGGTATTGCCTGCACTAGCGACGCCGTAGACAGGGCGAGCGGAACCGGCTACTCCGCCGCGATGCGGACCCATCGCGTCGCACTTGGTATCATGCTGATCGCGGTGTCGCGTTTGCCGAGCCCGTACGGTCACCGTCGACGACTTCGTTCGGGCGGAGTCCGACGTCTACGTGGGGAAAATGGTCGCGGGGAGCGGCCTCGGGAGCTCGATCACCGTCGCGAAGCCGGCCCGTCGGTGCAACCCGTCAGTTCACGTGACGCGTGACGAGTCCATCAATCGAAACCGAACCGTGAGGAGATGACCGTATGGATTTGAAGCTCGAAGTGGTGGTCCTTCCCGTTTCCGACGTCGACCGCGCCAAGGATTTCTACAAGCGGATGGGTTTCCGCGAGGACATCGACTTCGCCGACGGCGCTGGCTACCGGGTGGTGCAGCTCACGCCGCCGGGCTCGGCCTGCTCGATCATCTTCGGCACGGGCGTCACGTCCGCGCAGCCGGGGTCGATCGATCGGATGGTGCTGGCGGTGGTCGACATCGCGGCGACGCGGGCCGACCTCGCATCACGCGGCATCCAGGTGGGCGAGGTGTTCCACGATGCCGGCGGCGGTCTCGGCGCCGGCTTCCATACCGGCACCGTGGGGCGCGCGTCGGGTCCCGATCCTCAGGGCCGGTCCTACGGCTCGTACGCCTCGTTCAGCGATCCCGACGGCAACGGCTGGATGCTGCAGGAGCTCACGGAGCGGCTTCCGGGCCGGGTGTGACGATGGACGTCGCGGCGCTCGCACAGCTCCTGCACGAGACGGGCGAACATCATGGCGCGTTCGAAAAGGTCGCCCCAAAGCACGACTGGTGGGACTGGTATGCGGCGTACCTCGACGCGCGCCAGCGCGGGAGCACGCCGGAGGAGGCCGCCTCGATCGCCGCACGGTACATGGCGGAGGTGAAGCGCGTGGTCGTCCCGCCGGCGTGAGCCGTCGCTGGTGCACGTAGTTCGTGCGGTGCGGGTTGTCGATTTCGCCGTTCCCGGTTCGTCGATCGTATGAATCCAGAGCAAGAGGAGATTTCGACATGGCCGAATCGAACACCGTCCGCCTGCACCGCGTGATCCGCGCTCCCGCCGAACGCATCTACCGTGCCTTCATCGACGCCGACGCGATGGCCAAGTGGCTGCCGCCGCACGGGTTCACGGGCAAGGTCCACGAGATGGACGCGCGGGTCGGCGGCGGCTACCGGATGTCGTTCACCAACTTCGGCACCGGAACGACGCATGCCTTCGGTGGCTCCTACGTCGAGCTCACGCCGTACGAGCGCATCCGCTACACGGATCGATTCGACGATCCGAACCTGTCAGGCGAGATGCCGGTGACGATCACGCTCCGGACCGTGTCCTGCGGAACCGACCTCACGGCGGTTCAGGAGGGGATCCCGTCGGTGATCCCCATCGACGGCTGCTACGTCGGGTGGCAGGAGTCGCTGTCGCAGCTCGCGATCCTGGTCGAGCCGACCATCCCGGACGGGGCATAGACGACCACCCGCTCGCCGAGTCCGGCGCCGCGCGACGGTGCCGGGCTCGCGCTCACGAGCGGCTCCCCACCGCCACCGCGTGCCCACCCGATGGCTCGCCGATTCGCCGCGGCTCCAGGTGCGACGGCTCCTGCGTCGTCACGTGGGTCGCGGCGATGAGCGAATAGAAGACGGGCACGACGAAGAGCGTGAACACCGTGCCGACCGTCATCCCGGCGACGAGGACGATGCCGATGCTGTTCCGTGCCTCGGCGCCCGGGCCCGACACGAAGACCAGCGGCAGGTGCCCGAACACCGTCGCCGCCGAGGTCATCAGCACCGGCCGCAGGCGCGTCAACGACGCCTCGCGCAACGCCACGCCCTTCGCCAGACCGCGGAGCTGCAACGTGTTGGCGAACTCGACGATCAGAATGCCGTTCTTCGCGATCAGCCCGACGAGCGTGATGAGGCCCACCTGCGAGTAGATGTTGATGGTCGTGAGGTCGAGGAAGCTGAAGATCAGCGCGCCGGAGATCGCGAGCGGCACCGAGCCGAGCAGGACGATGAGCGGATCGCGGAAGCTGTGGAACTGCGCGGCCAGTACCAGGTAGACGAGCACGATCGCGAAGCCGAGCGTCACCGTGAGCGCCGAGCCCTCGCGGCGGAGCTGCCGCGACTCGCCGGCATAGTCGAGCGCGCCGGGGTTGCCGGTGGCCGCCAGCGCCGCCTCTTCGAGGATGTGCAGGCCCTCCGCCTTGGTCACGCCGGGTTTGACGCCGCCGAAGACGCGCACGGCGTTCCGCTGCTGGAAGCGATTCAGCGATCGCGGTCCGACGCCGGTCTCGATCCGGGTGAAGGTGGAGACGGGGACGAGCTCGCCGGACGGGGTCTTCACCTTGAGGTCGAGCAGCGGTCCGACCGACGCGCGCTCGGCGTCGCCGAGCTGTGGGATGACCTTGTAGCTGCGGTCGAAGAAGTTGAAGCGATTCACGTACGCGCCGCCGAGGAGCGTGCCGAGCTCGCGTCCCACGCCGGCGAGGTCGAGCCCCAGGTCGGCGAGTCGCTCGCGATCGATCACGACGCTGGCCTCCTGGAGGTCGATCTGCATATCCGTCTCGACGTACAGGAACTTGCCGCTGCGGTGACCCACGTCGATCACGTCCTGCGCCGTCTGGCGCATCTGCTCGATCGGGCCGTCGCCCTGGATCACCAGCTCGACGTCGTATTGGCCGGCGTTCGGCAACGGCGGATCGAGGCGCGGAAACACGCGCAGCCCGGGAATGCCCGACACCGCGCCGAACACCTCGCCGTAGAGGTCGGCCGACGTCCGGTCGCGCTGGCGCCAGTCGGCGAGGTCCATTCCACCGAACCCGCCCCATGAGGCGGTGAGCGACCACATCTGCTCGAACTCCGGGAAGCGCATCGCCGCGTTGATCACCGCGTGCGACTCGTGGTTCGCCGCCTCGACGGTCGAGTCGGGCGCGGCCGACGAGAAAAGGCTGATGTGCCCCTGATCTTCGACGGGGGCGAGCTCCTGCCGCGAGAACGTGTAGAGCGGCCACGCCGCGAGCATGATGAGCGCCGCCGCCGCCACGATCCCGCCCCGCATTTGGAGCGCGCCGTCGAGCAGGCTGGCGTAGCGATCGCGGACGATGCCGAAGACGCGATCGACGACGGTCTCGAGGCGGCTCTGCTGGCCGTGCGGATGCACGAAGCGCGAGCTCATGACCGGGGACAGCGTCACCGCGACGACGCCCGACAGCACGACGGTGGACGCGAGCGTGATCGCGAACTCGAGAAACAGCGTGCCGGTGAGCCCGCCCTGGAAACCGATCGGCGCGTAGACGGCCGCGAGCGTGATCGTCATGGCGATGATCGGTCCGACCAGCTCGCGCGCGCCGACGAGCGCAGCCTCGATGCGCGACTTGCCGTCGCGGACGTGGCGCGCGACGTTCTCGACGACGACGATCGCATCGTCGACCACGAGCCCGACCGACAGCACGATGGCCAGGATCGTCAGCAGGTTCAGGCTGAATCCGAAGAGCAGCATGGGCGCGCCGGCGCCGATCAGGGACACCGGCATGGCCACGAGCGGCACGAGGGCCGTCCGCAACGATCCCATGAACAGGAACACCACCAGGCCGACGATCAGGATGGTCTCCACGAGCGTCTTCGCGATCTCGTAGAGGGCGTCCTCCATGAAGACCGTCGCGTCGAACGCGAGCTTCATGTCGAGCTCCTTCGGCAGCGTGGGGCGCAGGCGTTCCATCTCCTCGCGGAGCTTGTGCCCGACCTCGATCTCATTCGAGCCGACGAGCGGGTAGACGGACAGGTACACGCCTTCGGCGTGGTCGAGCTTCGCGATGAAGTTCGGCTCCTCGGCGCCGAGCTCGACGCGCGCGACGTCCGACAGCCGCACGACGGCGCCCTTCCGATCGGCGACGATCAGGTCCTGGAATTCCTGCACCGAGCGCAGGTCGGTGTTCGCGAGCAGGTTCACCTGGACGAGGGTGCCCTTCGTCTGACCGACGGCGGCCAGATAGTTGTTCTTCTGCAGGGCCGCCTGCACGTCCCCCGGAGACAGGTTGACGGCGGCGAGCTTCGCCGGGTCGATCCAGACGCGCATCGCGAGCGGCCGGCCGCCCTCGATACCGACGCGCTGCACGCCGGCGATGGTCTGCAGCTCGGGTTGGAGGTTCCGGATCGCCCAGTCGGTGATCTGCGGCACGCTCCACGTCGACGACGTCAGGGAGACGTAGAACGAGGCATACGGACGATCGGCTCGCTGGATCTCCACTGCCGGGGGCTCCGCGTCCGCCGGCAGCTCGGACCGGACCTGCTGCAGGCGCGCCGTCACCTCGGCGAGCGCCGCGGTGCTGCTGTGGCCGAGCTTCAGCTGCATCGTGATGCTGCTGACGCCGGCGCGGCTCGTCGACTCGATGTATTCGACGCCGCTGATGGCGGAGACCGCGCGCTCGATCGGCGTGGTGAGGAATCCCCGCACGGTCTCGGCGCTGGCACCCGTATAGACGGTCGTGATCAGCACCGACGCGCTCTCGATGCTCGGGTACTGCTGCACGGGAAGCGACGAGAGCGAACGCCAGCCGATCAGGACGAGCGCCAGGTTCAGGACGATCGCGAGGACCGGCCGCTGGATGAAGACGTCGGTGAACGATCGCATCGTCAGCCGCCGCTCCGCGCGGTATCGGCCGCCGCCTGATCCACGATCGAGACCTTTGCGCCCTCGTACAGCTTGAAGGCGCCCGTGGATGCGACGCGTTCCCCCGCAGCGACGCCGTCGTGGAGGATCACCTCGTCGCCCGTCGACGAGGCGACATGCACGCGGCGGACCTGCGCATGCGGGCCGTCGCTCGTCTCGGCGATCACGAACACGTGGTCGCCGGTCGCGCTCTTGCGCACCGCGCTGATCGGGACGGCGACGGCCTGCACCGTCGCACCGACCGGCACCTGCACGCGCACCGACGACCCGGGTGCCGGTGCCCCAGCGGCGTCGGTGCGGGCGCGCACCAGCACGTTCCGGGTCGCGGAGTCGACGCGCGCGTCGACGGCCACGATCGTCGCCGGGACCGGCGTCCCGGCCGAACCGAAGACATCGACGACGTCACCGACGCGCAGGCCCGCGGCCACGTCCTGGGTCACGGCGAAGTCCACGTGGGCGTCGTTCGTGACGCTCTGGAGCGTAGTCAGCTCGGTGCCTTCGGTGAGGTACTGGCCCGGATGCACGTCGGCGATGCCGACACGCGCGCGGAACGGCGCGCGGATCGTCTTCCGCTCGATCACCGCCTTCGTGCGCGCGATCTGCGCCATGGCGACGTCGTACTCGGCGACGGCGCGGTCGAATTCCATCTCCGGCGCGATGCCGTCGGTGCGCAGGCGACGAATGCGGGCGAGCTGCGTCTGCGCGAGTGTCGCCTGCGCCTGCTGGGCGCGCAGCTCCGCCTCCTCCACCGCGACGTCGAGCGCGACGAGCACGGTCCCCGTCTCGACCACCTGCCCCGGCACGAGCGCGACGTGTCGCACCGTGCCAGAGGGCTCGTTCCGGAGCGTGATCGACTGCATCGCGAGCACGGTGCCGATCGACGACGTCGTCCCGCGATGCTCGAGCGGTCGCGCGACCGCGACCGTCACTGCCTCGAGCGGCACGGTCTGGTGCGCCGAGTCCGCATCGGCCGCGCGCAGTGATGCGTACTTCCAGGCCGCGAGCGTCACGCCGACGAGCACGACGGCGAGGACGATACCGGCGGAGCCCAATGGGACGCGGCGGCTCATCGGCGCCGTCCCGCTCGCGCCACGGCGCCGCCGCGCGCCGTGCGCATCGTACGCGCGCTCGCGGTCGGCGCGAGCAGTGTCGTCAGGGCCTGCTGCAGGCGCGCCTTCATCGCGGCGTCGATCTGCACGAGCCCCAGCACCCAGTTGAGCCACAGCCCGTCGATCGTGGTGACGACGACCTCGCCGACGCCCGGAGGCAGGTCGTCCGCTGCGATACGACGATGGAGGTCCGCATACACGACGCGCATGGGCTCGATGAGCGCAGGGTTCTGCGCCAACGCCGCGAAGACGGCGGACGAGCTCTGCCGGAGCTGCTCCGTCCAGAGCTCATCGTCGGCCAGGCACATCGCGACGAGCGCGCGCGCCATGCGGCCCGGACCGTCCGACGTCTCCTCCCACGCCGCGGTGTAACGCGTGCGCCATCCGTCCGCGCAGCGGCGAACCAGCGCCTCGATCAGCCGATCCTTCGTGGGGAAGTGGTGGAGGAGCCCTCCCTTGCTGACGTGGGCCTCCGATGCCACCGCTTCGAGCGTGAGGTTCGCGATGCCTTGGCGTCCGACGACCGTGTCCGCGGCGTCGAGTAACCTATCCAGGTCCATCCGGTGATCTCCATGCGCCGCGGATCGGACCGACCCCGCGGCTCTCATTTGCCGACCGTCTGGACGGTTTGTACCGATATCGACGCGGAGGCAAGGGATGGGCGAGCGGCGCCGCGGGATGCCGTGAAATCCGTTCAGGAGGCGCGCAGGCAGGCCCGTGGCAGCCGCCGTTCGAACGGCAGGTCGGCGGTGAAGTGACAGTTTCGCGGGCCACTGATCTCGACAGTGCCGGTTCCCGTCGCGCTCAGCGTGGGGCCGGCGCGGTCGAAGTCGACGACCGTCGCCGGAGGCTCCGCGAACTCGAAGCGGAGGCCCCACATCTCACCGGCGGTGGCCACGGTGCGATAGACCCAGTGCCGCGGCCGCTTGGGCACGGGACCGAAGAATCCCCAGGCTCGCGCGTCGACGAAGGCGCGGTCCCAGACGCCGAACGTGTGGACGCCGCAGGTGGTCGTGTCCGTCGCCTTCGCGCCTACGGCGCGAACGGCGTCGGCGAACGGTCCCTGCAGCGTGTTGATGGCGGTCTCCGTGATGACGTCGAGATCGAAGGTCGGGCCCTTCGGGTCCCCGGGGCAGTTCACCCCGTTGCCGGACGTCACGTAGACGCGGGTGTGCGCGTAGTTGATCGCCAGCGCCTGCGGATTGTTGCCCTCGGCGAACGCGCCGTCCGCGGAGCCGAAGATCGCCTCGTAGGTCGTGCCGGCGTTGCCCGCGGCGAGCAGGTCGAGGCCCAGCCGTGCGATGTCGGACTGCATGTCGGCGAGGGCAGCGGAGAACCCGACGACGGACCCGAAGTAGCCGGGCAGCATCGCCGCGTAGCGCAGTGCGCCCTGACCACCCATCGAGATGCCGCCGATCGCGTGCCATCGGCGTTCGGGACGGATGCGATAGCGACGCTCGATCTCCTGTCGCACGACTTCGAGATGGTAGGTGGACCAGGCGGGAGCGCCACGCACGCCGGCGTTCGACCAATTGATGTACATGCCGAACAGCCCGCCGTCCGGCATGACGACGATCCCGGGGAAGCCGGCGGCCAGCGTGGTGATGCCGGGAATCCAGGTGTCGGTGCCGCCGTTGGCGCCGTGGAGGAGCCAGAGAACGGGATAGCCGCGCTTCGAGTCGGCGCGGTAGCCGTCGGGCAGCAGGACGTGGACCTTCGGGACCGTGCGGCCATGCTCGAGCCTGCCGCCAGGCGTCGAGGGGTCGACCAGCGTACTCGGCAGCTCGAAGGTCTGCAGCTCTCCGGCCGCCGCGGGGGCGGGTTCGAGTGCCAGCAGGCCCACGGCGACGATGATGGTGAGACATGCGCGCGCCGCCGCGCCGAGCTGCCGCTTCGATGAGGCCCGAGGTCGATCCATGCAGCGCGCATACCATGCCGCGCGTGGAACGATCGACGGTTTTTCTCACTCACGCCCGAGGGCGCGCGACCGTCCCGTCGACGACGTTCTCCGCGAACGGGTCCCCGGTGCCAGCAGCGTGTGGCCGTTGCCTACCGACGGCCCGCCAGGCGAGCGTGGCGCCGGCGCCGAGCGCCAGCACGAGGGAGACGGTCGGGTTGTAGGCGCCGCGCGGCGCGCCCCGCAGAAACTCGAGGAGAAACTTCCCGCCCTCGTGCACGAGGAGGTACGCGAGGATCACCTGACCGTCGTATGCCTTGCGCCGCAGGAGCCAGAGGGCGAGCACGCCAGCCGCAAGGCTCAGCGCGAGGAAGTAGAGCTCGAGCGGGTGCACCGGCAGGCTCGGGAGCGCATCGGACGCGATCCATCCGAATCCCGCATGCAGCGTACTGGCCGGGCTGCCGGGCGGCTGCCGGATCGACCAGGACACGTGCGTCGGGCAGCCGAAGCAGCATCCGGCCAGGAAACAGTTGATGCGCATGAGCACGAGAGCGAAGGCGGAGCTCGGCGCGAGGCAGTCGGCCACGAGCCACGGCGACGTCCCCGGCAGCAGGAGCGGGCGGAAGAGGATGAACGTCACGGCGACGCCCGCGATCGCGTCCGGGTGGCGGTAGCTCAGCGTGAAGAGGGCAGACCAGTCCCATGCCGGCGCCGAGCGGACGATGTGCGATACGCCGCCGAAGTGTGCGCCGGCGACGATCGCGAGCACGAACAGGAGCGCACGCCACGTCGGCACCCCGGCCGTGCCCATGGTCCACAGGAACAGCCCGACGCCGACGGCGGCCGCCGCCACAGCGATGGTCAGATGGTAGGCGGCGGCCGCGTCGGGGAACACGTCGTCAGCTGGGACAGTTCGTGCCGGCGACGATGTCGATCGCCGGATCGGCCGGAGGCGAGGCCGGCGCAAACGACGACATCGAGGGCGCCGAGCCGGTCGAGCAGTACTTGAAGGTGTTGTGGTTGCACACCGAGTCCTCGGTGCAGCTCTGGCCGTTGGCTGGACCGCCGGCGCAGTGGCTGGCTACGCACGAGTAGACGGTCTTCGGGTTGCAGGGACAATTGCTGACCGTGGTGCACGCCGTACCGCCGCTGGCAGGCCCGCTGTCGCTGCCACAGACGCCGGCGTTGCCCGCACGATCGCACTTCGGGCAGGGTGAGGTGCCGCCGCACGACGTCAGGGGCGCGAGAGCGCAGTGCCCCATCGTGCAGCTGTTGCAGTCCGAATCGGAGTTGCAGAGATTCGGCGTCACCTGACAGGAGCCCCAGCAGCCGCAGTCGCCGCTCACGTTGCAGGTCGTCCCACCGTCGCACTGACCGACGGTCTGGGCGAACGCGGCGCAGCTGGTGATCTGCGCCGCTGGGATGTCGATCGTGTTGCCGTAGCTGCGATCGAACTCGATGCAGGCCAGGCTGCTGACGTCGATCTTGTCGGTGGTGTTGGTCACCGTGGCGGTGTTGCCGGTGGGATTGCCGCCGGTCCCCTGCGCGAACCGGAGGCGCCCGTTGATGGTGTTGTTCGTGAGCGTGTTGCCAGTCGAGTCGCCGATCAGCTCGGTGACACCGGTGAAGGTGTTGCGGCTGATGTTGCCGTTGTCCGAGTCCTCCGAGCGGAGCGCCACCGCGCCGCTGGCCGTATTGGTGGCGATGGTCGTTCCCACCACCTCCAGCAGGTATATCTGCTCGCCGTCGGTCCCGGGCGGATCGCCGTTGTCCGTCAGGGTGGACAGGCGCAGCACGTTGTTGTTGCTCTGGGAGCTGATGTGCACGCCCTCGTCGCCGTTGTCGTGCACGGTCAGGCGACGGAGGATGTTGCTCGTCGAATCGCGCCGCACGTCGATGCCGTAGTGGATGTTGTGAAGCCCAGGCGTCCCGTTGCCGTACGCCTCGCTGTCCTGCACGACGTTGCGGCGCGCAAAGTCCGTCAACTGGATGCCTTGCTGCCACTTCGTGACTTTCGCGTTCTGCACCGTCGCGCCGAAGGTGCCGAACAGCTGGATTCCCTGCTTGATGTTGGGCAACGCCGGGCCCTGGATGACCACGTTGCCGCCGTCGAAGACCACGCCGCACGGCGACCCGGCGTCGGTTCCGGCGATGCAGACGTTGTTCGTGCAGGTCGCGACCTGGCAATCGAGGTTGTCTTTGCAGGCACTGCCGCCGTTCGGCCCGTCGGTGCAGGTGCCCGCGTTGCACGTCCAGGCGCCGGCAGGGCGGCAGGCCGCGTTGTTGGCACACGCCTGCCCGTCGTTGGGCCCGCCCACGCACAGGCTGCTGGTGCAGGTCCACGAGGTGGAGGGGTAGGGGCAGTTGCTGCTCGCGACCTTCAATCCGAACGCAGCGCCCGACGCGGAGCAGTCGAGGACGCCGCCGACCACGTTCGGATTCGGCTCGGCGGTACTGTTGAGCGTGTAGCTGTGGACGACCGTGTCGCCGCAGTTGCAGTGGATGCGGTTGCAGCCCGAGTAGCCGCCGCAGTTGGCCGCCTCGGCCTTCGATGGTGCCAGCACCGGAGCGCCGACCGCCAGCACGAAGCCGGCCGATATCATGAGCCAGAGCGACACCCGAGCCCCGACCGCGGCGCAACGTCTCACGATACCTCCGTCCATGGACCCCTCCCCAAGGTAGTAAGTAGGTTGTGAACGCGTCGAATGGCACAGCTTGTTCCAGCGGTCAACGGAAACCTCCATCGCTCGCGCACGACGTTGCGACGTGGCTCGGTGCCGCGACGCACGGCGAGAGGTCGTCGGCCTGCGAGCCATCTCCCGCCGCATGGGGACGTCCACGTACTCACCGCACGCCGGTTGTGCCTGACCGGCAGCGTGGTCGGGCAGCGGTTCTGATTGCCGGCCTCGCCGGACCTCGCCGGCTCGGCGTGCGACGGCTCCCGTGTCGTCGCGTGCGGCGTACTCGAGGGTCTAGCGCGCCTCGTCGAGCCAGTATCGTCGAACCGCGATCGCCGCGCCGACGATCGCTGCGATCAACAGTAACGCGGCCTTGAGGCGGGGCGATCTCTGAAGCCAATCCAGCGCGCTGGGCATCAGGGTGTCGGCGTCGTTGCCGGTACCTCTCACCAGCGAGCCCGTTCGATGCCCTACGAAGACGATCTCGATGGACTCGCGAGCTCGCGCGACGAGGCTTCCGCTCGACATCTCTCCGAACCGGACGACGTCGGTGCGCTGCAAGGGCAACTCCTCAGCCGTGTCGACGATCGCGAGTGTCCCACTGAGGAGGGAAGGGAACGTCTCCCGCTCGGCGATTCCACTTCCCGCATCGCGATCACCAAGCAGCAGACCCGACAATCCATTGGCCCTCAGGACGAGCTCTGCAGCGGGACAGAGCCGGATGGACGCGCCGGCCTGCAAGTCGGCGTGAGATGCCTCGACGGCCGAGTCTGCCCCTGATCCCGATCCATCGCGGAATACGGTGAGATCGACGCTTGCTGCTCCCGAAAGGACATCGAGCTCGATGCACTCCTCGAGGATTCGCATGCCGACTACGGCGCTCGGATTGACGAACACCGTGTTGAGCCGGAGGCCACTCACGGGGTCGCAGGTGCCGGCACGATGCAGTTCGGGTTTCGTGCACTTCGGTGCATTGCCCGGGATGGTCACCTTCGTCAGGGGTACACTCACCGGGAGAATGTTGGAGGTTTCCGACCCGTTCGTGAGTACGAACGCCCTCGCCGTGGAGGAAAGAACCACGTCCACCCTGCGTAGCCGGAGCACATTGAGCAGGCTTGCGGCACCGATCGCGATGGCTATCGCGATGGTTCCCCACAAGAGCGAGCGCCGGCGCCGATGGTCCCGAACGAGCGGAAGGGCGAGCTCGAGGCGCCGTGCGAGTCTCTCGACCTCCGAGTCGTCGGCGCCTGCCTGAAGACTTTCGCTCAGTCGCGCGCTCAGAGAGGCGACGAGCGCCTCCAAACGTCGGGTACGCGTACGCCTCACGGTGCTTTGTGCTTCGGATATCGAAGCCGGATGTTCGCGGTCTGGGTGGTCCCGTCGTACCCGACCGCGAGGATATTGATTCTGAGAATGCCTGCGGTCTCGGATGTGACGCCAAATGCTATTGGCTGGCCCGCGGAGCGAGCGGTCTCTCGGAGCGTCTTGGGTGAGGCCCCGTTGGCCGAGGGGCGCTCGATGGTGAGAATACTGTAGGTCGTATCGATCGTCGGGCGTACGATGATCTCGACGCCGCTCCCCCCAGCTCCCGCGAGCGTCGTGGGGGTGTAGATGCGGCCATCCACAGCGCTGTCGCTCCAGGCGAGCCAGGCGACGTCCTCGGCTCGCAAGTGCGGCTGCACCATCGTCAGCGCGGATTCCTTGTCCAGGACGAGTGACTGCCCCGGGTCGAGCTTTGCGTCGAGGCGATAGTTGATCTCGGGCGCCTTGGCGACACCCTGCAGGCGAAGGGCCGTGGAGGCTCCTTCGATCGCGGCAGCTGCAGCGATCCGTACCGGGCCTGATGACGGATCTCCGGCAATACCGGAAGCAGAGATGCCGATGACGGTGAGCTCTCCCGATCCCGAGTGGGCTTCGAACACCACGCCGTCGCAATAGCCGCCTCGCCGGGGCGCATACGCCTCCGGGCGCGTGCCGGCCTGTGACAGCGCGTCCTTACGACATGTGTCATCAGCCGTCGCGCTTCCCGCGTCCGCGCTCCGTGCGATCGACGTCAGCAGAATCGAAAGAATCAGAACCAGAGGGCCACGACCCGCCATTGTCCCCCCTCCTCGGCCACCACCGCGTTGCCCGGAATGCGTTCCTTTTCGTACTGTCCGATGAACGCGAAGAACACGCCGTGACGCGCAACCGGGCCAGACGTGGCGCCGCGATTGAACTCCGGAGGCATCGCGTCGAGCTCGACTGCTTGGTCGACGCTGAGGGAGACGTATCGGCCGAGGAGATCGTCCATCCTGCGTCGAAGGTCACACACTCTGGTCACGCGATCCGCGTCGTGACCCAACGCCGACAGGACCTCCAGGCATTTCCCTTGGTGAAGGCGCGTCACCGCGTCGTCCAGAGCCGCGCGCGCGCCGTCGGGTGGCGCGCCGGGCCGGCGAAACGAGAGCCGAGGGGTATCGTCGGTACTCGACGGAGTATCGATCAACCGGTCTCCCCGCACGCGTACCTTCGTTTGGAATTCCTCAGCCTCGAACAGTCGCAAGTCTCCGCTCCCAGGGCGAGGCTCGGCACGAACCAGCCAGGCCCCTTCGTCGACGGGCTTCGCGGCGAACTCCCAGGCGCGCATCTGGCTCGCGACCGGGTTGCTGGCGGGCGCTGGAAACACGCAGCCTTCGCGGAAGCTGGGCGGTCCCACGGGAACCGCGCGGACGACGTTGCGGTAGATACCAGCGACCGCGCCGTTGGTCGGCGAGCCGAAGCTGTAGGCACGCTCCTCCAGCCAGACGCGCAGGCACGTCCCGTCCTGCAGAACCTCGACCGTGCGAATTCCGGTGTTGTGCCATTCGCCTTGCGGCACGTCTGACCCGCGAGGCGAGGAGAGCAAGGCACACACGATGCCCAGCGCGATGCGACTGCCCATCAGTTCCGCTCCCTCGAAAGACGAACTGCGGTCGGAGTTCCGTGATCGCGTGCGATCTGACCGCTCAGGGAATTGACCGACCACGCAAACCGACCGCTGGCATCATGGGTGTTGCCGGTGGCGTCCGTGAACCAGCCGAGAATGGAGATGTGGTCACCTTCGACCGATAGGCGAGCATTGAGAATTCCCCATCCCAGATCGCCGAGCCCGACGCATTGCGCATCACGCACGCCCGTCTGCACGCATCGCAGCTGCTGGCCATCTCCACCATTCCACACCCCCATGAGGAGCGGCATGCACGAGAGATCGACGGCAAGATCCGAGGTTCCTGCATGAACGAGGAGGAAGCTCGGCTCGCACTTCGGGTCTCCGGAGGAAACGCTGAGCTCGTATTTGCCCTCTGCCACGTCTGCGCAATCGTTGAGGCCGATCTGCGTCGCCTCCGACGGCGACGGGAGTCGCCGCAGGGTGATGGCCGCCGGCGCGATGCCCGCCTGGGCGGTCACGCATACGCGTCGGGTTTGTGCGCAGTCGAAGAACTCGTGCTCCGAGAGCTGCCAGGGAATCCGTGCCGTCTTCGCCTGCCTGCGAACGGAGTCGATCGGGAGCACGTGCCCGCTCGTCTCCAGCCCCAGGTACAATCCCGCGATCCCCGACGGGCTCGCGGTGGCCGCTCCCGACAGGCCATGCAAGCCAGCAAGACCCCCGGCCTGAATGTCCACGACTGCACCCGAGTCGTCGCGCGAAACCCCCATGGCCCGACCGCGGATCTCGGCTCCCGTTCGTGGGTCGGCCAACAGGCGCAATTCGTCGCCAACCCGCAGGTCGCGGGCGACGAGCCCTGCATTGAAAAGAGGGATGCCGGCCCACTCGACGCAGACGAACGACAGATCGATGCCGCTGGGTGGTGTCGGATTCAGCGCACCCCAGCGAGGCGGGCACAGGCGTCGAGGCGACGAGTCACCGGGCAGCAGCACCTTCAACGTCGCTGCCGCTTTAGCGATGACGTCAGGAGCTGGCTGAAGGTCCTCTCCGAAGATCACGTGAGCCGGGGCCGCAACCCAGACCTCGCCTGGCTGCCAGCCGACCACGAGACCCTGCCCGGACCGGGCGCCGGTCACTGCCGCGAGATTCTGCGACCACTCCCGTGCGGATGCCGCCGCAATTGCGCGTGGTGGGCAGGACGCATGACAGTACGGCTGTTGCAGTGCGGCGAGGCCGACGGCGGCGGCGAGCACGGCGCGCATGCCCGAGTCGCCAATCAGCCGGGGCTCCAGAATACGGAGAGCTTCCCGCTCGGGGCGGGAGCAGCCAGCCAGGTCATGCTGCCCTTCTCGAAGCTCACGAGATAGACCTCGGCCTCCACGCCGGTTGGAAGTGACTCGAGGCCCTTGTAGCGCGCCTCCTTCAAGGTGCCGAGAGCGGACAGCCTCGACTTGAGGTTGGTCAGCTGCTGCTCGCATTGCGTGAGGAGCAGGGCCCCCATGAGGCTTTCCGGGCACGTTCCGTCGCTGATGGACTTCAATGCCTGGACGACCTTGTCCTTCAACTTGCCGCTCGCGGGGGCTTCCGCTGACGCGGCGTATGGCAAGCACCACACGATGGCCGCGAGGGCCAACGCCGTGGTGCGAGAGCTCGATCCTGGCGATGTTCTCATGTGGATAGGCTCCTCCATTGATGCTGCACGAAGTTGGTAGCTCGAGAACTGGAAGACGGCGTGACTGTGCTGAGTGCCATGATTGCTCATCCCTCGGCAAGCGATGCGTGCGTGAGGTCGGGCGCGATGCGCAGCGGCGGGCTGTGACGGGAAGACGCGCGCGTCCGGTCCCGGGCCGGGTCACGTGAGGCGGCCTTCGCGGGCGGCGTCGGGACCTCCGCTCGGCTACTCGCGTCGGCCGGGTCGTCGCCGTCGGGGTTCACGATGGCGCTCGTTGCGGTGACTGCCGCATCCTGCGATCGCGATGGACGCGCAGAAGGCGCGCCGGGCCATCCCGCCCTCTACTGGTTGGGGTGACGCTTCTGCTAGACGAGTCTCGAGGGCTGACGGCGGTGGCGATGGGGGCACGACGATTGACGTGGACGGTGCTGGCGCCCGCCCTCATCGGTGCGTTCACGGGCGCCGCCGTGGCGGCGCTGAACGGCGGCGTCGAAGGGTGGCTCATGACCGCGACGGTCGCGGCATTGCCCGACGGCTGGCCGGCGCTCGCTACCGCCTTCGCGCTTCCGCTCGCGGTGCTCGTGGCCGTGACGGTCACCCGCACGCTTCGCCCGTCGACCTCGGAGCTCTACATCGTGACGTACCACACCCCCGGAGCGCACGTGCCGTTGCGCCAGCTTCCCGGCCGGGTGCTCGCTGCGATCGCCACCGTCGGGCTCGGCGGCTCCCAGGGCTTCGAGTCGCCATCGGCGCTGATCGGCGCCTCGCTGGGGGAGTGCTTCGGACGCGTGCCACGTCTGGCGCTCTCGGCCGACGAGGTGCGGGCGTTGGTGGTCGCGGGCGCCAGCGCCGGCATCGCCGCGATCTTCTCGTCGCCCGGTGTGGGTACGCTGTATGGGATCGAGGTGCCGTTTCGGCGTGACGTCGACACGCCCCGCCTGGTGCCGGCGGCGATCGCGGCCAGCGTCGCGTTCGCCGTCCGCGGGGCATTGATCGGCGCGAAGCCCCTGGTCGTGGTGGCGGATCGCCCGTCGTTCGACGTGCCGTTCATCGTCACCATCATCCTCCTGGCCATCGCCTGCGGGCTCGGGGCGCGGCTGTTCGCCGCCGCGCTCACCACCCTGCGCGACATCGGGCACCGGCACGGACCGTGGACGCGCGCCGCGACCGGAGGCGTCGTACTGGCGGGGCTCGCGTGGATCGGACACGCCCTCACCGGCGCCTGGATCACGTTCGGCCCCGGCTACATCGCGGCCGACTGGTCGGTGGCCGCGGCGCACGCGCCCGAGGTGCTGGTGGCGGTGCTCGCCGTTCGCACTGCCGGAACGCTCATCTCCGTCTACGGTGGCGGCGGCGGCGGCGTCTTCACGTCGTTGGCGTGCACCGGCCTCCTGCTCGCCGTGCTGCTCGAGCGGCTCCTCGGCCTCGTGCCTGGCGGACCCCTGGCGCTGCTCGGCTCGGCGACGTTCCTGGCGTCGGGGTACCGAATTCCGCTCGCGGGGATGCTGCTGGTGGCGGAGCAGAGCGGCGATCTCGCGCTGACGTGCATCGGCATCGTGTCGATCGCCATCGGGCAGACCATGATGGGCGACGCGTCGGTCTCCGACGCGCAGCACGACCGACGCGAGTAGCGGCTGCACCTACTTCGTCGGACCACTTCGAGCGTGATCTCGTCGATCTCGCCGGTGAATCGCGTCTCGAGGCCGATGCCGATCCCCTCGGCGACCGGCGTCTGATCGTCGATGCCGACGTCGGCGCCAAGGGAGGGAAGGCGACGCTCTACGTGTTCCTGCGCGCTCCGTCATCAAGCTCGCACTACGCATCCGTGGGTCTCGTCGGCGACCGGATCGACATGCCCCTGGCGCCGCCCACCCCTCGGTGGGCATCATTCTACTTGCCCGTCGCGGACGCGGTGTGGTACCGCCCTACGACCACTTGGTCAGAAGTCCAACTCTCAACTGGCGCAACGTTTGGCATTACTAGCTATCGACTACACTGCCGCGGCGAAGCTGAATGGGGACATGGGGGACGATCGGGGAGCCTGGCCCATCTCGCTCGAGGCGCTGACGCGGCGTGCTCTGCCCGACGTCGCCGCGCACCTCGACGCCGCGTGTGACATCGTCTCGGCGGGTCCCGTGGCTGCCCTGCTCTGGCTATACGATCCGGCCGGCTCTTCGTTCACCCTGGAGACCTGCCGCCTGCGAGCAGGCGCCGCCGACGTGCCTCCGCCGCGGAACTGTCGCGTCGATGTTCCAGCTCGGGATGTCACCGCGCGCTGGGAGGCCGCGGTGGCCCTGGTCCAGGTGCCGAGCCTCTCCCGATGGGCGGCCGCGAACGATCTGCTCGCGGCCGAGCACGACGTACCGGTCCGAGACCCCGCGTGCGCAGCAGCGGAGCCGCTGGGGTACCTTCAGTTCCTCGCATCCGAACCGGCGCCGGCGAACGCCGACGTCTTGCTCGACCTCATCGCTAGCCGACTCGGCGCCCTGCTCGCCCGGCGGGCCGAGCAGACGAAGGCGAACGCCGTCGCCGAGATCCTGCGCGTGCAGGTCGGCAGCTCGGTCGTCGCGTGGCTCACCGCAACCGCTTCCGCCCTGCGCAAGGCCACGGGTGCCGAGCTCTGCGCCGTCCTGACCCCGCAGCCCGACCTCACCTTTCGCGTCGTGGCGGTGGATCACGATCGTCCGGTGCTGGGTGATCTGACGGCCGCCCGTGAGAGCCTATGCGCGCAGGTCGCGCGGCGCGGCGACGTCGGCCGCCTGCGGAACTTCGGCGACCCCGAGGAACGCCAACGGGTGCTGCACACCACGGAGTTCGACGCGGACCTCGTCACCGCGTTGGTCGAGCGCTACCTCTCGAGCGGCATTCGAGCCGCGATGGCTGGCCCGGTACGCATGGGGGAACACAGCCTGGCCCTGGTGCTGCTCCTCAACAAGGAAAGCGGGCTGTCGGGGGAATTCTCGCACCACGACGAAGAGGTCCTGCGCTCGGTCCTCGCCTTGCTCGCATCCGTCATTCCGAGTGCTCGCCTCTACGACTTCGTGGGAGAGATCGCTCGGACGGAGACGTGGGGATTTCTCACGGATGCCAAGAGCCGCGCCGCGCTCTTCGATCTCCTCTATCGCGCCGTGCCGGGGATCGTCTCGGCATCCCTTCGCCGCACCGTGGCTCCTGGTCGACCGCCGGAGACCCTCGAGCTCGGGACGGCACCGCGGTCGGGCGCTGTGCGGCCCAACGAGGCGGCGAGCACGTACGAGCAGGACATGCCGAACCTGGAGCTGCCGGCAACGCTCGTGCTCTCGCTGGCGCGCGCCGAGCTCAGCCAGTACGAGCGTCGCTCCGTGCGATTCTTCGCCCGCGAGATCGCGCAGATCCTGCGCCTCGATCTGCACAAGCGAAACGAGACGGAGACATTTCTCCAGTTGCAGCACGTGGTCAAGGGAGGTCTCGCGGGCGTGGCGGGCTACACCCACGAGCTCTTGTCGAGCTACGAGGTCTACAAGCAGCAGGGCGTCCAGAGCGTTCTTACGCAGGCCCGCTTCCACAAGTCGCTGCAGCGCGTCCGGTTCTACACGAAGTACGTGCAGACCCTGATCGAGCAGAATCGGTATCTCGTGGGCCAGATGTCGCGCGAGAACCTGCGCATCGCCTCGTCGGCATTGGACGAGATCGTCCGCGAGATCCTGCGCACGGTGCAGCCCGCATTCGAGCAGCGCGAGCTGACGTTCTCCTTCAACAACACCATCCCGGGTCGCCAGTCCACGGTCTCGGTCGATCGCGGACTGATCGAGGTCGCGATCTTCAATCTCATGGACAACGCGATCAAGTATTCCTACCGGAGACGCTCGATCGAGGTCTGGCTCGGGACCGAGCGCGTGGGCGGCCGCTCACAGGTCGGCCTGCACATCACGAATCATGGCGTGCTCATCGCGAGCGACGATCGGGAGGTCATCTTCGAACCGTTCACCCGACGCGTTACCGACCCCGCGGCTCCGCTGCGATCGGGCACTGGCCTGGGACTGGCCATCGTGCGTCGAGTTGCCGAGGTACACATGGGACGCATCACCTGCGAGTCGCAACTCATGAGTCCGTCCGAGAACGTCGCGAAGACCACGTTCTTCTTCAGGCTCCCCGCCGATCGGCGCGAGGCCCACTAGGTGCGGGCCGTCCGGATACTTCACCTCGAGGACGAGTTCGAGGTGATGAACTGGATTCCCTCCGCGCTCCGGAACTACATCTGGCTCAGCCATCCAGAATGGTTTCCGGGCGATCCGGAGCTTCATGAGGATATGGCAGGCCGGTTGGTCTGGTTCGAGATGAGCCTTCCATCGGCCCCCACCCTCGTCCAGTACTGCGCATACACAACCAGTGACGAGCTCGCGGATGTCGCAGGAAAGCCTACGGACGCCGCGCTCACGATCGTACTGCTCGACGTCTTCACCGTGATCGAAGGCCGCCTGGTGAACGATGCCAACGAGGCGTTCAAGGCAGCCCGCATCGCCGCCCCCGCGTCGGCGGTGCTCTTCATCAGCGCCTACACGACGGAGATACCGAAGGACATCCTCGATCAGATTCCTCCCCAGAACGTATTCTCGAAACCGGTCGACAGCGATTTGCTCCTGGGGCTGCTGACGACGCTTCTGCAACTGACTTAGTGCGCGGATGCAGCAGCCGGACGCCAAGCTACTGGGGGCATTGCAGCGCGATCTCGCGGAGAACGTTGCTACCGTCTGTCGGACGATGGCGACCAAGCGGTGGGGGTGGCAGGGACTGGATCGTCGCTTGCGTCGGGCGATCCAGGAATGCCTCGATGCGATTCGCGCGATCGGTCTCGTCGCACATCTGCATCCCGAGGACGTGACGCTCAGTCACTTCGCGCCGGCGATCGCTCGCCACGATTCGAGGCTCGGCACGCGCATCCACCAGGAATGCATCGCCCACCTCCGACGCCGTGCCGAGGACGGTTCTCCGGGAACGTGCACGTTCACACTCGACCAGTACAGCGTGGTCGCGCTCGCCATCGGTGATCCGATCGCATCGAGGCCCACCCACCAACATCGGCGAGACTACTGTGCGATCGTGTTCCCCCAGGCGACGGTTCGACGCTGGCCGGACCACACTCGGCAGTTCCTGTTGGATCACGTGGGTTGGACGGTACTCGGCATCCTCTTCCAAGCGCTCCGCCAACGTGTTCGCGTCTTCGCCCCGTTCCCACGCGAGGTCTCGGAACGCTATTGGGCTGACGCATCGGCGGAACCACCGAGTCGTCAGCGGCTCGTTCCTCCCTGGGACGACGGTGGGACGCCCCGGAGCCGACTGACCGCGACGCTATCGCTCGATCTCCGCAAGTCGACGTTCTGCATGGAGCAAGCCGACGATGGTCGGAAGTTCGCCATCTGGATGGACCAACTCGTCCAGATCCTCACGCGCGTCGCCCATCACTATGGCGGCGTCTTCGACAAGTTCACGGGGGATGGCGCACTCATCCACTTTCTCGAGGAGGAGAGCCTGACGTCCTACGACCGGAATGCCATCGCCGCGGCCTCGGACTGTGCGGCGGCGATGCATCTCGCGACGTCCCTCCACATCAACCGGTTGCGACAGTTCCTCCGAGTGGATTCGAACATGCTCGGGGCCACGATCGGGATCGACCTCGGCCAGGCTCACTGGTCGCTCGACCATCGCTACAATCCGATCACGGTCGGACGAGGTGTGGTCGGTGCCTGCCGACTGAGCAGTGGTCCGGCGGGGAGAACCCGTCTGTCCAACCTCGCCTACCAGCAGCTCATGAAGAGCAACGGTCCGGCGAACGCATTTCGTCGCGTCCCCTTTGCTTCGAAGGACTACAATCCCGCCCTCGAGCCGGTGGCGTGGGAGTCCGACGTCCTGGGTGCGGCGATCACCTCGAAGGCAGGCGTGGAGGTCCGGCAACTGTGCGACGAGGTCTACTCCGCCGAGCGTTCCGGCGACGAGTACGACGCCTCGACGATCTGAGCGCTCTCGCTGCCAGCATCCACCCGCGATCCTGAGATCCGACCTCCGCCCCGACGGATGAGGGCGGCAGTCCCACGCGAAGCCTCAATATTTGTAGCCGCCGTGCCTGGCCCTGCGTATAACCGCGGCCATGCGCGCATTCGGCATCCTGTCGACCCTCCTGCTCGCGACCTCCCTCACCGGGAACGTCTTCGCTGCCGGCCCCACGCTCACCTGCGGTGCGCCCTCGAAGTGCCCGGCGGGGGTCCTCGACGACGTCCGCGCCGCGGCCGGCGCCGCGTGCCCGTGCGACGTGGCAGCGTCGGCGAAGGCATACGCCAAATGCTGGAAGCCGGTGGTGCGAAGCTTCGCCGACTCGCTCGGCAAGACGGGATTCCCGAAGGCGTGCCGGAAGGAGGTGGCCCGCGTCCTCGGCAGCACGACGTGCGGTCGCTCCGGCTTCGTCCTCTGCCGGAAGAAGGGCGGGAGCGCGTGCGCCATAGCAAAGGCGAAGAAGTGCAAGGACGTCTTCCCGACCGGCCGCGCCTTCCGGTCCTGCGCCGATGCCTGCGACGGGCTCGCGGCACTGCCGTTCCCGTCGACGACGGAGCTCGCGACCACCGACCTGGGCGCGCTGGTGCCCGATCCCGACGGGACGCTCACCTTCGACCCGGCACCTTCCGCGCTCGACGACGTGGCCGTCGGCAAGGTGATCGTGGCGGGTGTCTCGCCGAGCACGCCCGCGGGACTGCTCCGGGCGGTGCTCGCCGTCGAGCGGAACGGCTCGCAGCTCGTGCTCCGGACCGGCCAGGCGCCGATCCAGCTGGCGTATTCGAAGCTCCACGTCCGCGGCTCCGGATCCACCCCCGTCACCTCCGCCGGTGGCTCGACGTCCGCCACGTCGTTCCGTCCGCAGATCGACTTCGGCACCAAGAAGGAGTTCGACTACGTCCTCTTCGACGGCGACGGCGATGAGGAGTCCAAGAACGACCAGATCAAGGTCGTGGGCGAGATCGGGGGCGGCTTCGACTACGACTTCGGGCTCGACGTCGACTGGGTCGGCGTCACGGAGCTGCCGGACATCGTCAGCGACTGTCTCGCGAGCTTCGCGGACGTCCTCGTCGGTGACCCGCCGCAGTGCGACATCGACCAGCTGATCCCCGAGGCGAAGGTCACGTTCGTGGTGTTTCCGCAGGTGAACGCGGACGCCAATGTCGAGGGGGCAGCGCTTCTCGAATACAAGAAGGAAGTCGAGCTCGCGTCCGAGACGCTCGCGCCGATCATCATCGGGCCGCTGGTGTTCGTGCCGAAAGCCGACCTCACGGCCGAGCTGTCCGGCGGGGCGTCTGGCCAGTTCTCGACGGGCCTGCATGGGTCGGCCGTGTTCGAGACGTCGGTCACGGTGTCGTCGAAACAGACGCAGACACCGCAGCTCAAGGAGCCGGAGCTCATCAGCTCCGACTTCGGACCGAACGAGACGAAAGTGACGCTGCAGGCGTTCGCGCGGGTGGAAGTCGGCGCGACGCTGAACCTCCTGCTGTTCGGCGTCACCGGCCCGTACGCGACCGCGAAGCCGTACGGCGCGATCGAGGCGAATCTCTTCGAGGACCCATGCTGGAACCTGCACGCCGGCCTCGAGGCGACGCTCGGCGTGAAGGTGACGAGCCCGGCGCTGCCGCTGATCGGCGCCGTCACCCTCGTCGACTGGAAGGCGCCCGACCTGAACGCGATCGACCTGCCGATCTCGGAGGGTATGTGCGATCCGCCGCCGGAGAGCTCGATCCTGCCGCCCGGTGCGGGTCCCGACGCGGTACATCTCGCGATGCCGACGTACACGCCGTGGTCGCGGAGCTGGGATTCGCCGGTCGACGGATCGAATGCGGCGTCACCCGGGAACGGCATCAACTTCTCCGACCTGCAGCGCACCATCGACGGCCGCTACGTGCGTTCCGGATACGGCGTGGAGACGCTCACCAAGTTCGACGACGCCGGCGGCCTCACCTGGGCACGCGACCTGGAGCTCGACGGCGTCCCGCTCGAGCCGCTGCGCGTGCGATCGGCGCGAGACGCCACACTCTTCGTCGCCGCGGGTCAATCCGGGATCGCGCCCATCGTGCTCGCGAAGGTCGCGCAGGACGGCAGCGCCGTGGAGGCCCGTGCGTGGGACGTTCCGTTCGACGTCTGCAACGTCGAGGTCACCGCGCTCACCGTCGACGATGCCGGCGACGCCTGGATCGCGGGCGGCTGCGGCGATACGCGGAGCTTCGTACTGCACGCCACGAGCTCCGGGTCGACGTTCCGCCTGCTGGGCGACATCGCGGGTCTCCGGATCAACGTCATCGAGATGATCGGCGACGACGTGTTCCTGGCCGGCAGCGTCACCGAGGATGGCGATGCGCTGGTGGCCTTCCGGCTCGGCGCCGACGGCTCGGTGGTCTACGCGAAGCGCTACGACGGCTGCGTCCAGGCGCCCGACGCAATTCCCTCGGCGGCCATCGTCGGGTCGCAGGACGAGGTCACGATCGCCGGCAGCGGCGGCGCGCAACACAATGGCCTGATACTCCGCGTGCTCGCCGACGGCAGCGTCGGCTTCGCGTCCTTCCCCGGATTCGGGTTCGGCGCGGGCTCGGTGTTCCTGCTCGACTCCATCGTCGAGCTTCCGACCACCGGCTACGTCGCCGGTGGCTCGGTGGTGAACCTCACGGGCAACGAGCTGACGAGTGTGCCCAGCGCCGCCCTGGTCGGCCTCGACGCCGTCGGCAACATCCTGTGGCAGAAGCGGTACACGTTCGGCACGACGGGCGCCTACTCGAACTCCGGGCACGTCGCCGTCCGCCTCGCCGACGACGGCGGTGTCGTCACGACGGCGCTTCTCGCCGACGCGTCCGATCCGTTCACGGGTGGACGCCTCTGGGCCTTCAAGCCCTTCGCCAAGGACGGTGCCATCGATTTCGCTCCCGACGCCGTCACCACGACGTCGCTCGGGATCACGAACCTCGCCTGCTCGATGAGCGACAGCGATCTGTCCGTGACGGTCACGTCGGTCGCCGTCCCGAGCCGGGCCGCCAGTCTCACGTCGACGCCGGTCGGCCTGACGACGGAGCAGCAGACGGACGACTGACGCGCCTGCGTGGTCCGCGACGTTCGCGTCGCCGCCCCGTCGATGCCAAACAGTCGCATGCGTGGGGCGGCGACGTCGCGCGATGCGCGGCTGATGTTGTCCGGCATCGCGCTGGATGCGTTCGGAACGGGACTGACCGTGCCGTTCCTGGTCGTGTACCTGCACGACGTCCGGGCGCTGCCGCTCGAAACGATCGGCATCATCGTCGCGGTGCCGGCGCTGATAGCGCTCGTGCTCCTCGGCCCCATCGGGATGCTGATCGATCGGCTGGGACCGCGACGCGTGCAGATGGGTGCGCTCGCCGGCGCGGCGGCCGGCGTGTTCCTGCTGTCGTCGGCGGAGTCCGTGTTCGACGCCGTCGTGGCCCGCATCCTCACCGGGATCGGCGTGGCGGCGTTCTGGCCCGCCAACCAGGCGCTGGTCGCGAGCATCGTGTCGTCCGAGCGACGGCAGCGTTACTTCGGCGTGCAGTTCGCCTGCGTGAACGCCGGGATCGGTATCGGCGGCATCATCGGAGCGCTGTTCGTCGACACGGCGCGACCCGGGACGTTCGTCGCGATCTACCGCGCCGACGCGGCCACGTTCCTGCTCGCATTGGCGATCCTCGCCGTGCCGCTCCGTCATCTCGGCGGGCCACCCGCGCGATCTCGAACGATCGTGCCCGACGACGTGGGCAGCTACGCCGACGTGCTTCGCGACCGCGTCTTCCGCCGCTATCTCGTGGTCAGCTTCGTGGCAGCCTTCGTCGGCTACGGCCAGATCGAGGGTGGCTGGACCGCGTACGCCAACGCGGTGGCTCGGGTGTCGTCGCGTACGCTCGGCATCGCCTTCGCGGTCAACACGGCGATCATCGTGCTGCTGCAGCTCGTCGTCCTGCGCCTCATCGACGGGCGACGGCGAACGCGACTCCTGATGATCCACGCCACGGTCTGGGGTGCGTCGTGGGCCGTCCTCGGGCTGGCCGGCCAGACGCCCGCGTCGCCGCTCGCCGACGTGCTGATGGTCGTCGCCTTCGGTCTGTTCGGGGTCGGCGAAACCCTGCTGTCGCCGACGGCGCCGGCCATCGTCAACGACGTCGCACCCGAGCGGCTTCGGGGGCGCTACAATGCAACCGCGGCGGTGGCGTTCCAGGGAGCGGCGATCTCTGGTCCCGTGGTCGCGGGCATCCTCCTCGGAAGGAACCTCGGCGACGCGTTCATCGCGATGCTGATCGCCGGCTGCGCCGTGCTGGGCGTCGCGGCGCTGCGGCTCGAGCGGGTGCTTCCGTCGCGGGCGAACGGTGTGCATGACACGACCGCCGCTGCGAACACGCGCTGACGCGTTCCCCGGTGCGAAGCCGAGCGTCGGTCATTCCTTGCCGAGCCGGCGCAACGCCGAACGCGCCGCCCAGTAGCCGCACTGCCCGTGCACGCCGCCGCCCGGTGGCGTGAATGCCGAGCAGATGAAGAGACGCGGGTTCGGTGTCGAGTAGGGGTCGAGGCGCGCGACGGGACGGGTCCAGAGTTGGAGCGCGTCGGCGACGCCACCGGTGATGGCGCCGCCGCGGTAGTTCGGGTTGTAGCGCTCGAAGTCGACCGTGTTCATCGCATGACGGGCGAGGATGCGGTCGCGAAAGCCGGGCGCGAAGCGTTCGATCTGCCGCTCGATCGTCGTCGTCATGTCCACCGTCGATCCGCTCGGCACGTGGCAGTACGCGTAGCCCGTGTGCTTGCCGGCGGGCGCGCGCGTCGGATCGACCTCGCTCTGCTGGCACACGATGAGGAACGGCCTTTCGTTGTGGCGCCCGTGGAACATGTCGTGCTCCGAGGCGCAGATGTCCTCGAGCGTGCCACCCACGTGCACCGTGGACGCTTCACGGCAGGTCGGGTCGCGCCACGGGATCGGCCCGTCGAGCGCCCAGTCGAGCTTGAAGACGCCGGGCCCGTAGCGATAGCGCGCGAGACGACGCCGGTAGCCATCGGGCAGCGCGTCGCCCGCGATCCGCATCAGCTCGTCGGGGGAGGTGTCGAACAGGACGAGGCGCGCATCGCCGAGCGCGGCCATGTTCTCGACGCGGTGGTTGGTCTCGATGCGACCACCGAGGCTCTCCAGATACGACGCCAACGCCCGCGTGATGGCCTGCGATCCACCGCGTGCCACCGGCCAGTCCTCGACGTGCGCGGTGAACGCGAACAGCACGCCGAACGCGGCCGAGAGGGGCCGCGTGAGCGGCAGGATGCCGTGGCCCGCGCAGCCGGCGAGGAGCGCGCGCGCGCGTTCGTCGCGGAACCACACCCGAGCGAGACGGTTCGCCGAGAATGCCGAGCGCAACCCGAACTGCATGAACGCGAGCGGATGCGCGGGTATCCGCAGCGGAGCCATGATGTCGGCGAGGAGCCCGTGCGGATCGTCGAGCAGCGGACCGACGAGACGCGTCCATGCGCGCGCGTCGCGACCGAGGCCCGCGGCCGTTCGCTCCAGGGAGCGGTAGAGCATCACGGCCGGACCGTCGTCGAGTGGGTGCGCGACCGATGCCCGCGCCCCCACCCACTCCAGGCCGTGCTCTGCGAGCGGCAGAGTCCGGAAGAACGGTGACAGGATGCCCGTCGGATGCACGCCCGAGCAGACGTCGTGCATGAAGCCGGGCAGCGTCAGCTCGGCCGTGCGCATGCCGCCGCCGGGCTCGTCCCGTGCCTCGACGACGCGCACGGAGACGCCCGCTCTGGCGAGCGCGATCGCGGCGGCGAGGCCGTTCGGGCCCGCGCCGACGACGACCGCCTCGGTTCCTCCCTGTGAGCCGCCCACGGGTCAGGCGCTCGCGCGCGTCCGGTGACGCAGCAGGGCCTCGGCGTACGGCCCCGTCGGCCAGGGCGACAGCCCGTGCATCGGCGCGAGCACGGTCTCGCCTTCGGCGAGCACGCCGTCCGCAGCGTCGGCGACCTTCCAGCGCATGCCGCGGCCGAAGAGCGGTTGCGACTCGACCATGACGACGCGCACCTCGCCCGGCGCGAAGCCGCACTGCGCCTGCACGGCCTCGAGGAGCTGCGTGCCGTTCAGGTGCCCGTCGCCGAAGTTCCAGCCGAGCACCATGCCGCCGATGACCTCGCCGTCGTTCCACTCGTAGTCGTCGATGTCGTCCACCGCGCGCGGCAGCGCGTCGAAGAGCGGCCGACCTTCGAGGTGCATGAAGCGGTGGGAGAGCGCCATCGTCAACGCCACCTCGACCGCCGTCGGGTCTGGGAGCAACTTCTCCAGCTGCTGGCGCATCGTTCCGGCGGCCTTCGTCAGCTTGTCGAACTTCTCGGCGCTGCCCTTGCGCACGAGCCAGATGTTGTAGGCCCAGTTGCCGGCGTAGTAGCGCATCGCGAGCAGGAAGGAGACGCGTCCGGGCACGAAGTTGCCGTACGCTGGGACGAGGACGAGGGCGAAGACGAGGAAGGCAGTGAGCCACGGAGCCGCGCCCAGCGCCAGGAGGCTGGCGTCAGGGTGGACGCCGAAGAGGAAGATGCCCCCGTAGATCATCAGGATGTTCCACTCGATCGGCATGCCGCTCGGGTTGTTCAGCGCGATGAAGCCGTGGAAGCAGCACATCACGACGAGCATGATCGCGGTCACGACCGGGCTCGTGCTCGCCAGCAGCAGCACGGCGGGGATCGAGTACTCGATGCAGGTGCCGACGTGGGCCATCGTGGCCGCCAGGCTCGAGGGGCGCAGGTCGTCCGGGTAGGAGACGAACAGCCGCCGCTTCAGCGCCTTCGGGAAGAACGGCCCGTTGGTCATCATCACCATGATGACGCTCGGGAAGTGGTGGTTGACCTTCGAGGTGGCGGCCCAGAACCAGATCGCGCACCAGATCGCCTTGCAGGCCGAGAGCCAGAGGCCGTCGGCATGGGCGGCCGCGAGGCACACCAGCGCCACCCAGTAGTGCTCGGCCCGCGCCGCCAGGAAGAGCGTCTTGTCGGTGACGCCGAGGAGCGGAATCAGCACGGCGCTCGGCCAGAGGAGGTCGGGCGTGATCTCCGGCGCCACGAGCGCACGCAGTAGGAGGAGCTGATTCGCGGCGTAGAGTGCGACGTCGAGCCATCCGCGCCGGATGCTTCCGAAGACGGGAGCGTTCGGGAAGAGCGGGAGCTTCGTCGTGCCGGGACGCAGGAAGTGGAGGAAACCGCCGAGCGGTGGGTTGAAGCGGGCGTTCATCGGCCCCGAGCCGCAGCCGAATCCGATCATCTCGTAGAAGATCGCCCACAGGATCGCCTTCTGGAACGCGACGGCGGTGAACGCCCAGCCGCCGGGCGAGGTGAAGCCTGGATAGCCTGCGGAGAACGAGACGAAGAAGGCCCAGCCGCCGATGAAGAGAAGCAGATACTTCGTCCAGTACATCACCAGGACGATGCCCGGCGTCGGGTAGACCTGGGAGGCCCAGGTTCGGCAGAGCAGGCGGACGCGCTCGGGGAACGGCGCCGCGAGGACGCGCGCAGGGTCGTAGGGCGGGAGGTCGAGGTCGGCGGTCGGCGGCATGCCCGGTGACTACCCTTTTCGCACGCCGAGTTCATCGGCCGCATCCATCGGGATCAGGCGTCGGTTTTCGGTGCAGCTGGGGTCGGCTGACGTGGAACGAGCAAGACAAGGAGCTCAGCGGCCACTCCACCTCCATTTATTCATGGCGTTGGGCCTCCCGTCCACGGTACGTTCGGCGGCCATGCGGGCGATCGTCCTGAGCCTGGCCGTGGCGATCCTCACGGTCCTGAGCGGTATCGGCTGGGCGGTGGACGCCCCCGATGGTTTCGAGCTGGTCAGCGTTCCCGCGATCATCAAGCAGGTGACCATTCCCACCGGTCCGACCGAGTGCTTCGCCGAGTCGGTCATCGAGTTCAGCGACCTCGGCGGGCGCGTCGCCTACTACCAGATCAGGTACACGCACGTGGCCACCGGATCGGTCGGTGGTGGCAACCGGATGCCCCCGTTCGACAAGGTCACGGTCGGCGCGGGTGGCGTGACGGGCACCAAGGAGGCGCCTCCGGGCTCGTTCTGGGTGGGGTTGTCCGGCAACTTCGGATTCAACTGTGCCGATGCCGCGGCGGCCGCGGCCGACGACTGGACGAATCCGCAGATCCTCGCCGTCGTCATGCTGCCGCCGACGGCGCTCTTCACGTATCGCGGCACCGGCGTGCCCGGCGAGTTCTTCTTCGATGCGAGCCTGTCGCGGTTCGAGGCGGCGCTGACGAAGTACGAATGGGACTTCGGCGACGGGCAGACCGGCACCGGCAAGACGATCTCGCATCCATTCGCCGCCGAAGGCGAGCACGTCGTCACGCTGAAGGTGACGGACCGGCTGAACGGTACGGCGACGTTCTCGATGAAGATGGTTCCGCGCCTCGTCATCACGCAGGTGCTCACCCAGCCGACGTCGCCGGCGCCGCCGAATCCGTTCGCGCTGCGGGTGCAGCTGCGGAGCGACAGCGGCGTGACCATCCACGCCGTCACGCCCAGCGCCGAGCTGTCACCCGACACGGTGGTCGTCGCCGGCGCCGGCCCGTCCAACCCGGCGTCTGCGGACATGCCACCAGGGAGCACGCAGTGGTTCGACTTGCCGGTCGTTGCCGTGGGCGAGGGGCAGGGCCTGGCCGTGGTCGACGCCGCCGGCACGGTTGGCGAGAAGGTGATCGGTGCCATCCACACGGCATCGCGCCGGTTCCCCGTGGGGGGCGGCATCAGCGCCACGCTCGACGCGCCGTCGTCGGTCGACCAGGGCGAGGCGTTCGAGGTGGTGCTGCACGTGATGAACCAGACGGGGCACGTACTGGACGTCACGCCGGGTGCGCTGACGGCGAGCGTGCCGGGCGCCGCGACGATCTCCCCTCCCGAGCCGGCGGGCACGGTGCAGGTCGCCAACGGCGGCCTCATCAACTTCACGTACGTCGTCACGCCGCATCTGGCCGGCCAGCTGTCGCTCAGCGCGACGGCCAGCGCCCACGACCTGACGACGTCGGTGGACACCCCGCTGGCGCGCACGCAGACCGTGTCGGTCGCGGGCGCCGTGAGCCTCGAGCTGACGCCGACGTTCGCCCACACCGGCATCGGTCAACCCGGTACGGTCGAGGTCGTGGTGGCGAACTCGTCCGGCGAGACGCTGAAGGACGTGGCGATCGCGTTCCAGATCACGCCTGCGAGCGGTGACGGCGCCGCCGAGGTCACGCAGGCGGGCGACGTGCCGGCGACGATTCCCGGCACGTCGGCGTCGGTGGTCTGGAACGTTCGCCTGACGCATCCAGGCTCGGTGGAGATCACGGCTACCCTGACGGCGACCGGCGCAGCGACCGGAACGCCCGTCGGCGCGATCGCGTCGGGCACCGTCGAGATCTCCGCGCCGACCATCGGAATCGCCGGACCGCTGGGCGGCCCGCTGCCGCTCGGCGATGCCAAGGCAAACGCCGATCTCAACGTCGTCGTCACCAACTTCGTGCCGGCGACCCCGGTCGCGATCCGCTGGGCGGGGACGGAGCTGGCGAAGCTCGTGCCGGGCGACGACGGACGCGCGACGGGGACGGTGCAGGTTGGCCACTTCCCGGTGCGCGACAGCTGCTCGGGACTTATGCAGGGACGGCAGGGCGACTTCGTCGTCGACACGCTCGTGCAGGCCGTGTGGTTCGAGCACATGGCGGCGGCCGACGGCCTCACGTTCTCGGACGACACCACGGTGGTGAAGGGACCGCGCTGCAACGGCGAGATCATCGTCTTCCCGACCGACACCGACTACCTCTTCGTCGGACAACCGACCGCGGGGGGTCGATCGGCCGAGCGCGAGGAGCTCGCCGATGACGGGAAGCATCGGGTGACCGCGTACCTGGCCGCGTGGGTGCAGGCGCCGGGGTTGCTGCTGCCCGGCGTGGTCACTCCCCGGTTGCGTATCGAGCGGCCGCGACTCGGGAATGGCTCCCGCGTCGTCGACGAGTTCGCATTCCCGTACGCGGCCACGCCCGAATTCTTCGCTGCGCACGATCCCATCGGGAAGTCCGGCGTGACCGCGATCACCACCTCCTGCCAGAAGTCGAGCGACGTCGTGAGTCTCTCCGGCTACTCGCGTTCGGCGCACGCCGTGCGGTTCTTCCTCGCGCGGACGAATGTCAGCGGCGTGTTCTTCGCCGAGCACGACGTCCAGTTCGTCGGTGACGCGACGGAGGCGCCCTCGTTGACGACCCAGGGCAGTACCCTGTTCGTGCAGGGGATCATGGGGTTGTGGGGCAACGCGAGGCTCGGATTGTCGGACGTCGGCGGACAGGGTGCGAACACGTCGGCCTATGCGGCCGGCATCGACGTCTTCCGTCGCAGCCCCCGCGCCGAGTGCACGACGAAGAAGGCGCCCGCAGGCACCAACGAGGTTGGCGTCGAGTCGAACGACGGCTTCGCGATCGGCGATAGTGTGGCCGTGAACCCCGGGCAGCCGAACCAGGACGACGCCGCGATCATCGGCTTCGGGTCGCTGATCCTCGACCGCCCACTCGCGTTCGACCACGTCGAGGGCGAGGCCGTCGTGAACACGGGAACGGCCGACGAGCCTCCGTCGTGCGACCTGCTGCGCGGCGCGGCGGGCATTGCCTGCTGGTGCCGCGAGGGGCTGCACCCGACGTCATGCGCCGGCATCGCGCTGCCGAAGAACATCGCCGGGAAGTTCGCGCGCGGATGCGCTCTGTCGCAGCAGGCGGCGGCGACCACGTCGAGGAAGGCGACCAAGCTCGCCAGGAAGGCGTCGGCGTCGTTCCGAAAGGCCGCCAAGCTCGCGCAGAAGGCCGGCAAGAAGAAGCTCGACGCCACATGCGCGGCGGCGATCGCGTCGAGCGTCACTCCGACGCCCTGATCGCGGCGGTCGCGCCACCGTCGTGGCTCCTCGCCGACATGACGATGCTGAAGGTCGTACCAGTCGGCTGCGAGGTGAGAAATTCACAGTTGGCGAGGTCGCGGCACGGACGGGAAGCACCCCGTCGACGCCATGCTCGACGTCGCGGTCGCGGACGACCTGAAGACGCTCTTCTACGCCTTCCCGGCGACACCGAGTCGGGCGGTCCGAAGCTACTTGTATGCCACCGCCGCGCTCGTCGGGCCGGCCAGCGGGACGATCTCGCAGCGCGTGAAGCCGATCTCGCCGCACCATTTCCGGAAGTCGGCGCCGGTGTAGTCGAACGCGTCGCCGAACTCGATCAGCATGTTGAGCGACATCAGGAGGCCGAACGCGTTCTGGCGCCGGCCGTCGTCGATGACGTTCTCGATGGCGACGAACATGCCGCCCGCCGGCAGCGCGGCGTACGCCTTCCGGATGAGGGCCATCTTCTTCTCGAGGTTCCAGTCGTGGAGGATGTTGCCCATCGTCACGACGTCGGCGTTCGGGAAGTCGTCGGCGAAGAAGTCGAAGTCGACGATCTCGATGCGATCCGACATCCCCGCGGCGGCGACGGCCTTGCGCGCGTGCGGGCCGACGTTGGGGAGGTCCAGGCTCTTGAACTGCAGCTGCGGATGGTGGCCGGCGAGCACGCGCGAGAGCAGTGCCAGGCATCCACCTACGTCGGCGACGGTGCGGTAGCGGGAGAAGTCGAGCTTCTCTGCCAGCACCGCGAAGTTGCCGGCCTGGAACCCGCTCATGGCATCGAGAAACTGGACGAGGCGCGCCGGGTCCGAGTACAGCTCGTCGAACATCGGGCGGCCGGTGTGCTTCACCTCGTTCTGCGGCTTCCCGGTTCGGAGCGCCTCGTCGAGATCGCCCCAGAAGCGGTAGAGACGTGAGTTCATGATCCCCGGGAGCCCGCCGAGATACGTCGGGCTGCCCTTCACCAGGAAGGCGGCGGTCTCCGGCGTGTTCCGGTAGCGGCCCTCGGGACCGTCACCGTCGCGCTGCAGGAAGCCGAGGGCCACTAGCGCGTCGAAGAAATCGAACGTGCCGCGGGCATGGAGCCCGAGCGCGTCGCCCAGCTCACGCGCCGTCATCGCGCGATCGCCGAGCGTCGAGAAGAGATGCATGCCGACGGCGGTGAGGAGGACCTTCGACGACCAGAAGCCCGTCGCGGTCTGCATGATGTGGGACGGATCGAGTGGCGTGCCCATGGTCGTGCCGCCTATCACGCCGGACGGTCGGCGCGCAGCACCGGTGGAGCAGCCGAGGCCGTCGCAGGGAAGCCGGTCCTCGGGCTTGCCGCGCGCCTGCTCGCTGGCGTAGCGAACGGCATGGCCTCCTTCGACGGAACGGCGATCGACGACGTGCTGCGCGGCGCGGTGGCGCGCGGGGACGTTCCCGGCGCAGTGGTGACGGTGCACGACCGCAACGGCGTCCGTTTCGAGACCGGCCATGGCGATCTGCCCGACGGCCTGCGCACGATGTTCCGGTTCGCCTCCATGACGAAGGCGCTCACCAGCGTCGCCGCGCTCCAGCTGGTCGAAGCCGGGAAGATCGCGCTCGATGCACCGGTGGCCTCGGTCATCCCGGCGTTCGGTGAGGCGCAGGTGCTGGTCGGATTCGACGGCGACACCCCGCGCCTGCGGCCGCCGGCGCGCGCGGCGACGATCCGGCACCTGCTGACGCACACCGCCGGCCACGGCTACCTCTTCACGAACCCCGACCTGCATCGCTACCACCGTGTGACCGGCCTGCCGACGCCGTTCGACGGTTGCATCGCCAGCCTGAGCGCTCCGCTCATCGCCGATCCCGGCACGCGTTGGGAGTACGGCATCAACACCGACTGGTTGGGGCGCGTCGTCGAGAGCGTGAGCGGGCAGGGGCTCGACGTCCATCTCGCGAAGGCGGTGTTCGAGCCGCTCGGCATGCGCGACGCGACGTTCACGCCGACGGCCGTGCAGCGGGCGCGCCTCATGCCGATCCGCTCGCGCACGCCGCAGGGCACGCTCGCCCCGAGCCCCCTCGATTTGCCGGGCGCACCCGAATTCCAGCCCGGTGGCCACGGCGCATACGGGACGCCCGCCGACTACGGCCGCTTCGTGCGCGCGCTGCTCCGCGGTGGCGAGCTCGATGGGGCGCGCATCCTGCGTCCGGAGACGACGGACCTCATGTTCAGCGATCAGCTCGGCGACGTCCCGATGCCGACCAGCATGCCGGCGGTGATGCCAGAGTGGACGAACCAGGTACCGGCGCCGCCGACGCGTCAGACCTGGGGCCTCGGCCTGCAGGTCTCGCTCGAAGACATGCCCGGCATGCGGCCGGCCGGCACGGGAAGCTGGGCCGGCATCTTCAACTCGTACTACTGGATCGATCGGACGACGGGCATCGCGGCGACGTTCTTCACGCAGGTGCTCCCGTTCTTCGACGTCGGCGTGGTGCCGGCGCTGCTCGCGGTCGAGCACGCGGTCTACGCGCAGTCCGTACGCTAGGGCTTCACGCTCACGCAGGTCGAGTCCGACGCCGGCTGCCTGACGATCAGCCCTCTCGCGGTAGTCGGATGTGCATGCTCACCCTGCTTGCGAGCAGCCACACATCGGCCGTACTACACCTCGGGTGCAAGAGTGCCTGAACGCTCGGCGGGAGGATTTCAAAATGACTCGATCGGTATCCGTTTCGGTTCTCGTTTCCCTCGCCCTGTTCGGGGCGGTGACGATCGCTGCCGCGGCCGATCTGCCCTTGCCGGGTAACCGCATCAACCTGATCGACACCCCGCGTGGAGACCAACAGTCGCTGGTGGGAATGGTCTCGACCGGAGTCGATCTGGCCGGCATCGATCCGACGGTCGCGGGAGCGACGCTGTCGATCTTCACCCCATCGAGCGGGCACCTCCAGACGGTCGATCTGCCGGCGGTGAACTGGACGAAGTCCGAGTCCGCACGCGACCTCTACCGCTATCTCGATCGCGCCGACCGTTCGGTGCGCGCCACGATTGCCGAGGACGGCGCATTCCGGATCACGGTGCGTGGCCCGGCGTCGTACGCGCTGGACGGTGTGCAGAGCGAAGTCGTCGCGCGTCTCGCGATCGGCGGGACCAGGTTCTGCGTGGTGTTCGGCGGAACGATCCGTCGCGACGACGGCATCCGCTTCGTCGCCGTGAAGTCGCCGGCGCCGGCAAGCTGCCCGCTCGCCCCCGGCGAGACCACCACCACGACGAGCACCACGACGACCAGCACCACCGGCCCGACATTGCCTTCGCGGTTCCTGGTCATTGCCTGCGAGGATTGCCATTGGGAGGAGCCCGACGGCCAGATCTGTGGTGGGGGCTCGGGTTTGGTGGAACAAGGATGCGATTCGCGAACCTGCGCCGTCGTCGACCCCTGCGGGAGCATGTGTCTGGACCGACCGGGCGAGTGCTCGCCAAATGCCCACCGGGTAGCGGTGCCCTCCTGCGTCGATCAGGGTCCTTGCGTGCCGGAGTAGGGCAGCTCGGACCGGACAGGTGATCGCCATCGACGGTGGTCTCGAGCTGATCTGAGCCCGCCCTATCGCCGCCACCGCAGCACCACCGTCGCGGGGCAGCGCCGCACGGTGACGCCATCCGCGACGAAGCCGGCGCCCGGCGTTCCGTCGATCTCGACCGCCACCAGCGCCCCCCCGAGCGGCGGCCGCAGCACGATGCCACCCGGCGGGTCGACGTCACCGCGCAGCGCGACCTCGACGGCATCGCCGGCGACACGACGCAGCGTGAAGCCGAGCGTGCCCCACCAGGTGGCGAGCCCGTCGACGGTCACGTCGTCCTCGTCGAGCCATTCCGCCGGAACGCCGGCGGCGACGACCAGCGCATCGTCCTCCGGCCGCTCGAAGGCGAGCATCGTGCGGAACGACAGCACCCACTCCGCGGCGATCCAGGCGTGCGGCACGTCGCCGATGTGGCCGGGGCTGCGCGCGTCGCGCCAGGAGATCTCGGGCCACTGGTTCCAGGCGGCGGGTCGCCGGTCGCCGATCAGAAAGCTCGCGAGCTCATTGGCGGCGGCGCGCTCTCCCAGACACACGAGCGCGCCGACGATGCGCACCTCGTACGCGGTGTAGTTCTTCCACGGCATCTCGCCGTCGCGTCGCGCGCGGAAGCCGGCGAGGTACGTGGCGTAGGTGCGCGCCACCGCGACGCTGGGCATCGTGGGCAGCTCGCCGAGGAGCGAGATCGCGTTCGACGTCGCCGTCGGGTCGAAGTCGGCCCACTCGACCGAGCCGGGTATGTAGTCGAGCCCGCGGGTTGCGATCGTGGCCTCCAACGAAGCGCGTACGTCGGTGCGCATCGCGTCGCGCAGGCCAAGAAGGCGCGCCGCCTCCTCCGCGTCGCCGCGCAGGTCGGCCAGGTACGCGGCGTCGCCGAAGGCGCGAACGGCCCAGAAGTCGTCCCAGTACGAGTGCACCGGATGGGCGAGGTAGCCTTCGTGGCTCGCCGACTCCGGTAGGAGGCCGCGAAACGCGCGCTTCTCCGGGCTGTCGAATTCGGCGACGAGGCGCAGGTCGCGCAGCCGCTCGAGGAAACCCGCGGCCCGCTGTACGGCCGGCCACAGTGCATCGAGAAACGCGCGATCGGCGCCGAAGCGGACGCAGTCCGCGACCGCGAACACCAGCTCGCCGTGGCTGTCGTGCTCGACGAGCCAGTCGGGACCGGTGCGATCGACGACGCAGGGGACATCGCCGTCGGCCTTCTGGTGCGGCGCGTACCAGCGCACGAACTCGCGCGCCTCCTCCGCGCAGCCCATGCGCAGCAGGGCCGCCGCCATGATGGCGCCGTCGCGGATCCAGGAGCGGGTATAGCGGCGCGGTCCAGGCTGGAGCGCCGCATCGTCGCGCAGCACGAGCACGTGTGCGACGGCGGTGTGCATCGTGTCGGCCCACACCTGGCGGCTCGCGGGAAGCCGCACCGTCATCTGCCCCAGCCGCTCGCGCCACTCGCGGCGGACGGTCTCCAGCACGGCGTCGCCCCGCGTGCCGGCGGCGAGTGCGGCGTCCGTCGTGCCGAACGGGATGGCGAGATGGACCTCGCGCGCGCCGCTCGCCGGCAACGCGACGTCGAAGCGGAGCGCGCCCGACGCGAAGCCGAACGCGTCCGCGACGTGCGCCCGTGGCGGTACGTCGCCGCCGTGGAGATGCGCGACGACGCCGCCCTGGTCGAAGGTGGCGACGCCGGCGCCGTCGGCCGGGGTGAGCGCGATCACGGTGCGCGCGCCGTCGATGCGCAGCCCGTGCGCCGAGCCTTCGATCTCGTGGATCGGGCTCGTGCCGCCGAGCGTCCCGAAGGCCTGCCAGGGCGGCGTCACCTGGAAGGGCCGGCAGGTGACGAACAGCCGCACCGTCCGCGGAGGGCCGTCGTGCTCGAGGCGATAGCGGACGAAGAGCACGGGTCGTCCGTCGATGCGCGCCGCGAATGCGGTCGTGCGCAACACGAGCCCGTCGATGCGCCATACGGATGACGGGATCGGCAGGCGTCCGTCCTCGAGCGCCTGGCTCACCGTGGCGTCGGCCCAGGTGACGAGTGCGCCGTCCGCGAACAGGAACGGCTCGATCGAGAACGTGCCGCGGTCGACTTCGACGCGCCCCTCCTCGTCGATGAGGGCGCAGGTGTCGCCGTCGGCGAGACCGATCGGCGTCCAGTAGCTCTGCTCGCCGGCGAGCCAGCGGGGATGATCGCCGCGCGGCTGATCCGCTGCGACGGCGCGGAAGAAGCTGTCGAGCGAGCGCGAGAACTCGAAGGGGCGGACCTCGATCCGGGTGAGACCGAAGCCGTCGCCCGCGCTGTCGTCGAGATCGAGCCGCAGGTACCGCGCCGAGGTGCCGGGCATGTACACCCAGCTTCGCGCCGCATCGGCGTGGGTGGTCGTGTGCGCCGTCCGCCAGACGACGCCGTCGTTCGAGGTCAGGACGCGGAACGCGCGCGCGCGTCGGCCGTCCTCCCAGTGGAGGACGAGGCCGCCGTACTCGCGCTCGTCCTGGAAGTCGACCTCGAGCCACTGCGGCGCTCCGCCGTCGCTCCGCCAGCTCGTCGCCGGCGCCGCGGCGAAAAGGTGCTCGGGCCCGTGTCCCGGCTGCGCACTCCCGGCGCGCACGACGGGCGCGGCCCGGACCGTGCGGTCCACGAAGCGCAGGTCGGCGAGCCACAGGCTGCCGCGTCCGCCAGGACCCGCCGCGAGCGCGATCTCGATGGCGCCCAGCTCGGCGATCGCCCCGCCGCCTGCGGGTCCCCACGCGAACTCCACCTGGCTCGAGCGGATGCGCATCGGCTCCCAGCGTGCGGGCAGCTCGAACGCCTTCTCGTGATACCACCACACGTTCTCGCCACCCGGGGCGGCGAGCTTCACCTCGAGCCGGTTGTTGGGGCCCGCTCCGCGCAGCGCGAAGGCGAGGGCCCAGGTTTCCGGAAGCCGCAGCGCCAGCTCCTTGCGCGCCACCACGAAGCCGCCGCCACCGGCGAAGTCGAAGTCGAGGCGCATGGCGCTGCCACCGTCGGGCCCGACGTCCCGGACGACGTCGAGTCGGGCGAGCCCCGAGGCGACCGGCAGCCAACCGGCGAGGTCGGTGAAGTCGTCGTGCAGGAGGTCGGGCATGCCAGGCGTCCAGCGACGCCGCGCGAGCCTTAGACGACGCCTGTGCGGCGAGCAACCGGTTTCGTTCGCGGCCCTGGCGGCGAGTGCGGTACAGAGGACCAAGCGTCACCCATGAGCACCGCCGCCACCGGCTCCGACGAGAGCAGGCTCACCCGGCAGACCTGGCGGCACTTCGTCGACGCCATCCGGAACCTCCTCACGGGCGAGGTCCGCGGCAGGGCGATCTTCCTGTGCGTGTCGCTGCTCCTCATCTTTCTCGCCATCAATGGCCTCAACGTCATCAACAGCTACGTTGGTCGCGACTTCATGACGGCGATCGAGAGCAAGGACATGAGGGGCTTCACGCGCGAGGCGCTCTACTACGTGCTGGTGTTCGGGGCGTCGACGGTGGCCGCGGTGCTGGCGAGCTATACTCAGGACCTGCTCGGCCTGCTGTGGCGCAACTGGCTCACCCGGCGGGTCGTCAACGTCTACCTCGCGGACCGCTCGTACGTCCGCCTGCAGGCGCCCGGCGGCTTGCCGAACCCCGACCAGCGCATCTCCGAGGACATCCGGACGTTCGTCACCATGACGCTGTCGGTGAGTCTCATGCTGCTGAACGGCACGATCACCGTCGTCGCCTTCTCGGGAGTGCTGTGGTCGATCAGCCGGAAGCTGTTCCTCGTCGGCGTCCTCTATGCGGCGGTCGGTTCGGTGATGACGATCCTCCTCGGACGCCGGCTGGTGCAGCTCAACTACACGCAAGCCGACCGCGAGGCGGACTTCCGGTCGCAGCTCGTCCACGTCCGGGAGAACGCCGAGTCGATCGCTCTGCAGCATCGCGAGCCGCGGCTGCTGCAGCGGCTCATCGACCAGGTCGGTGCACTCATCGACAACCAGCTCCGCATCATCAAGGTCAGCCGGAACGTCGGCTTCTTCACCACCGGCTACAACTACATGATCCAGATCATCCCGGCGCTGATCGTCGCGCCGATGTTCATGCGCGGCGAGGTGCCGTTCGGCGCGGTGACGCAGGCGGCGATGGCGTTCTCGACCCTGCTCGGCGCGTTCTCGCTGGTGATCACGCAGTTCCAGACGATCTCGTCGTACGCCGCGGTGATGGCCCGCCTGAACGTGCTGATCGATGCCCTCGCGGGCGACGGCGCGGGCGCCGGCATCACCGTCGTCGAGGACGGCGAGCGTGTGGCCTGGGAGCATCTCACGTTGCGCGCACCCCGCGACGGGCGCGTCCTCGTACGCGACCTCTCCGTCGACACGCCGCGCCGCATCCGGCTGCTGGTGCGCGGCGTCGACAACGCCGCCCGCGACGCGCTCGTCGAGGCGACGGCCGACATCTTCCACACCGGAGACGGCCGCATCATCCGGCCGCCGCTCGGGCACCTGGCTTTCCTGCCCGAGCGCCCCTACCTGCCGCCCGGGACGCTGCGCGAGGTGCTGATCGGCGAGCTCGACGGCGCCACCGTCGGGGACGACGAGCTGGTACGCGTGATCGGCGAGCTCAACGCCGAGGCGGTGCTGGAGCGCGTCGGTGGGCTCGACCGCGAAGAGGACTGGAGCGACGTCCTCTCGCTGCGCGAGCAGGAGCTCCTCGCGATCGCGCGCATCACCCTGTCGCGCCCCACCTTCGTCATCCTCCACAATCCGAGTCGAACGCTCGACAAGGAGCACATCGCGCTCGCCCTGAAGGCGCTCTGTGCCTGCGACATCACCTGCATCACCTTCGCGGCGCTCGACGACGAAGACGATCACTTGGCGGAGCACGACGCGCTCCTCGAGCTCGCGGCCGACGGCAGCTGGAGCTGGAAGCCGATCCGCGACGGTGTCGTCGTCGAGGCAGAGGTCAGCCGGGCGGGCGCGCCGTGAGCGATCGGGTGTTCATCCGGATCGTCGTCTGGGCCGGCGCACGACCCGCACTTTCCCGCTCCGTCCTCCGCCGCAGAAGAGCCGGTCGCCGCCATCGGACTCCAGCCCCGACACGCCCACGCCGGTCGGCATGTCGAGCTGCTCCAGGACTTCTCCCGTTCGAGGGTCGATGCGTCGGACGTCGCTCTCGTCACCGTCCCAGGTCGCGTGCCAGAGCTCCCCGTCGACCCAGGTGACTCCGGTGACGAAGCGGTTGGACTCGATCGTGCGAAGGATGGCTCCTGTCTGGGCGTCGATCTGATGGATCTTGCGGTCGCGGTACTGCCCGACCCAGAGCGTCCCTTCGGCCCACGTGAGCCCCGAGTCGCCGCCGCCGCCGGGCGCTGGGAACGTCGCGAGCACACGGCCGGTCCTCGGATCGATCTTCTGGATGCGATCTTCCGCGAGCTGGAACAGGTGCTGCCCGTCGAAGGCCGTTCCCGCATGCGCATCGGCAGCGATCGAGCGCAGCGTCTTCCCGTTCGCAGGATCGAAGGCGGTCAGCTTGTCGCCGACGGCAATCCAGACGTGCTGCCCGTCGTACGTGACCCCGTTCACCTGCTCGACGCCAGGGAAGGGCCCATACTCGCGAACGATCTCGGCGGCTGATCGACTCATGCGACCACCCTAGTCCTAGTCGATCGGCAGGGGAGCCGGGAGTAACAAAGTCGTCGTGAATCCCGGCACGGGCGGGGTCGTCCACCGCCGCGCTCGCCCGCGACCGAACGACTGCACCGTGCCTGCTGCGGCCATCGTGTCGAGCGCCCGCTGCACGGTGCGCTGGCTCATTCCGAGCGCGAGCGCCAGGGCCGAGGTCGACCACGACTCACCATCGGTGAGGAACGCGAGCACCGCCGCGTGCTCCTCTTCGACGGGCCGCGCCAGCACGACGACCTCGCGCGCACCGCGCGGCGTCAGAGCGAACCCCTGCTTCGTCGCGCGCACGTCGGCCAGCGTTCGCAGCACCGCGCGCAGGCGGCCGACTTCGACGCGCAACCGCCCGCGATGCGATTCGTCGGCGAGCTTCGAGCCGAATGCGCGCGCGATGAGCGTGTCCCGCGGAACGTCTCCGGGCCACGCCTCGCCCAACGCACGCGCGAGCGCGAACAGCACCGGACGTCTCCCGAGCGAGACCACCGTGCCGGCGTGACGGACGACGTGACGGCAGGCGTCCACGACGAACGCCTTCGAGGCCAGCAACGCCTCGACCTCCTCGAGGAGCAGCGGCCGCTCCTCGCCACGCGCGATCAGCCGCGCCGCCGGCGTCGTCAGGAGGAGGGACGCGTTCTCGACCTCCGCCGTCAGTGCGGGGATGCACGCGAGGCGCGCCGCGCGCGCCGCCCGGACGAGCGCCGCACGCGCCGGCTTCGTCCGGATCCGCCGTATCGCGATGCCGGCGACCATCAGCTCGTGGACGGCCCTCGACGCCGGAGGCAAGGGCGCGGGGTCGAGGTCGGCGAGCCGACGTTCGGCCTCGTCGAGGTGCCCGATCAGGACGAGGCGCCGGACCTCGAGATACCGCGCATGCGCCGCGTTCGCCCGGTCGCCGTGCTGCTCGAGCGTCTCCCGTGCTGCGTCGAGCGCCTTCGCCGGCCAGCCGAGATCGCGCGAGGCGAGCGCGACCTCGGCCTCGGCGACGACGCACCGCGCACGGGCCACGGCCTCCCTCGGACCGAAGGCGCGCGCTGCACGTCGCAAGAGCGCCCTCGCCCGGACGAGATCGCCGAGCTGCGCCATCGCGATGCCGCGAAGAGCGAGCGCCGGTGCGTCGTCGCGCAGTGCGACCCGCTTCAATGCGCCGAGCGGATCGCCTGCGGCCAGGGCACGCGCCGCTGCGGTGATCAGCGAATCCATCGAAATCCCGACACGCTTGTCACTCTCGCCCGTTCCAGCCGACGGGCTACATTCATCGCACGATCAACACCCGCCCGTCGTGCCGCGCACGGCACGACGGCGAACACATCCAGGGAGAGACGAGCGATGACGAAGCACATGACCGGCACACGGAAGGAGTGGCTCGCCGCCCGGCTCGAGCTGCTCGAGGCGGAGAAGGCGCTCACGCGGCGCAGCGACGAGGTGGCGCGGCAGCGCCAGGAGCTGCCGTGGGTTCGCATCGACAAGGAGTACCGATTCGAGACCGACGAGGGGAGTGCCTCGCTGGCGGACCTCTTCCGGGGCCGCTCGCAGCTCCTCGTCTACCATTTCATGTTCGGGCCCGACTTCACGGCGGGATGTCCGTCGTGCTCGGCGATCGCGGACGGATTCAACGGCATCGCCGTCCACCTGGCGAACCACGACGTCGCGTTGACGGCGGTGTCGCGCGCGCCGCTCGCGAAGCTGCAGGCGTACAAGCGGCGCATGGGGTGGACGTTCCCCTGGGCGTCGTCGTTCGGGGGCGACTTCAATCCCGACTTCGCCGTCTCGATCACCGAGGAGCAGCAGCGCGAGGGCAGCGTCGAGTACAACTACCGGGCCTCTACGGGGCAGTTGCCCGCCGCCGACGGGCCGGAGGCGCAGGTCGCTGCCATGGCGGGAACCGACGTGGCGACGTTCACGCGTGAGCGCCCGGGTATGAGCGCGTTCACGCTCGAGGACGGCGTCGTCTTCCACACCTATTCCACCTACGCGCGCGGACTGGACGGCCTCTGGGGCATGTACCAGTGGCTCGACCGCGCCCCCAAGGGGCGCAACGAGACGGGCATCTGGTGGCGCCGTCACGACGAGTACGAGACGCGCTGATCGCACGCACATGGCCTCCGAGCGAACATTCTTCGGCGCCGCCGCGCTGCTCTTCGCCGTCAGCGCGGCGGTCACGATCGTCTGGTGCGCATCGATGTCGTCGATCAACGCGATGCCGATGGCCGGCGGCTGGACGATGTCGATGGCGTGGATGCGGATGCCCGGACAGACGTGGCTCGGCGCGGCCATGACGTTCCTCAGGATGTGGATCGTGATGATGGTGGCGATGATGCTGCCGTCCCTGGTGCCGATGCTGTGGCACTTTCGCCAGGCCGTCGGCGGGACCGGCGGGACTCGCCTGGGTTGGCTGACGGTGCTCGTCGGCGTCGGGTACTTCGTCGTGTGGACCCTGATCGGCGTGGCGGCCTTTCCGCTGGGTGTCGCGCTGGCCGCGGTCGAGATGCAGCACCCGGCGCTGGCGCGCGCCGTGCCGATCGCGGTCGGTGTGGTGGTGCTGCTCGCCGGTGCGCTCCAGTTCACCGCGTGGAAGGCACGTCACCTCGGGTGCTGTCGCACACCGTCGATCGAACGCTCGTCGCGGTCGGATGCCGGTGCGGCGTGGCGACACGGCCTGCGTCTCGGCATCCACTGCTCCTCTTGCTGTGCCGGCCTGACGGCGGTCCTCCTCGTCGTCGGCGTCATGGACGTTCGTGCGATGGTCGTCGTCGCGGCAGCCATCACCCTCGAACGTCTCGCCCCTGCCGCCGAGCGCGTCGCGCGCGCCATCGGGGTCGTCGTCGTCGGGGCCGGGTTGCTGTTGATCGTGCGCGCCGTCGGACTGGCATGACCTCGATTGACGGCTCCGCGCGGGCTGCTACATCCCGTCACCGTGCGGGGTCCGTTCGTCGCCATGCTGGTGGTCACGCTGATCGGCTGCAGTGCGAGTGGCCCGGCGCCGGCGCCACGTCCCGCCCCCGCGCCGGCCGGCTTCGTCGTGCGCGACGTCGCTCCCGGTGCGCTCGTGTTGACGGAACCCGAGCCGTGGCAGGCGAACCTGCTGCTGGTCGAGATGCCCGATCGGTCGCTGTTGCTGGTCAATGCGCCGGCGACCGAGGCGTCCACCCGCGCGCTGCTCGCCTGGATCGGCGCGCGCTTCGGGCGCCGGCGGCTCGTCGTGGTCAACACGCACTTCCACGTCGACGCGTCCGGCGGCAACGCCGTCCTGCTCGAGGCCGGTGCCGAGGTGATCGGATCGCGCGACACCGCGGCGCTGATCGTCGCCCGCGGGCGGTCGATGCGGGAGTCGATCGCCGCCGAGTACGCGACGACGCGCCCGACGTTCGCTGCCGCCATCGCCGAAACCCGTGTGGCGCCGCCGGCGCGGCTGTTCGATCCGCGCGCGGGACTGGACCTCGACTTCGGTGGCGAGCGCGTCCGCGTCGTCTACCCGGGGCCCGCCCATTCCTCCGACAACGTCGTCGTGTTCCTTGCGGATCGGGGCATCCTCTTCGGCGGATGCATGGTGAAGGGCGGCCCGTCGCTCGGGAACCTCGGCGACGCCGACATCGCGCGATGGCCGGAGTCGATTCGCGTCCTCCAGGCCATGCAGCCCGCGATCGTGGTGCCGGGCCACGAGAGTCGGCTGGACGCGGCTCAGCTCGACCACACGCTCGCGCTGCTCGCAGCGCCGCGCTGACGTCAGGGCGGCGCTGCGAGACGCGGGCCAGGACGGCTCCCGTCAGCGAATCATCATGACCGTGCTGGCCATCGACTGCGTGCGGCCCGGCGAGGGGAGCCAGTCGATACCGCCCGCGTCGGGCGCATGCATGCCCGGGGCGGCGACGTAGGGGCCGTTCAGGTTCGCCTGGTAGCAGGACTCGTACCACCAGCCCCCGCCGTACGCGCCGGCGCAGCTCCCCGAGTACGTGTCGTGGTCCGAATCGAAGGTGCTGAAGGCGGCGCCGGAGTGGTACGAGAGCGCGTCGCCGATCGTGCCCTCGGTCATGGGCCCGACGGTCATCGGAAACATGGAGTCGGGAGACCTTCGGCGTCTCCCTCGAGATCGCGCGGCGGCAGGAGACAAACTCTTCGAGCTGCGCGCGGCCATGGGTCTCGCTCGCCTCTGGCAGCGGCAGGGCAAGCGCGACGAGGCGCGCGCGCTGCTCGCCCCGGTCCACGCCTGGTTCACCGAAGGCCCCGCCCTGCGCGATCTGCGCGACGCCCGCGCGCTCCTCGACGACCTGGAGTGACGAGCTCAGCCGGTGCGCCGTTGCACCCGCACCGGCATCCGCATGACCCCGTTCATCACCGTCGACGCCAGCACCTCGACCGTTCCGGCCGTCTCCAGCGCCGACCAGCGCGCGAACATCCCCTCGAACATGGCCCGCGCCTCGAGCCGCGCGAGGCTGGCGCCGAGGCAGAAGTGCTCGCCGAACCCGAACGCCACGTGCGAAGGATCCGGCGGGCGCGCGACGTCGAACACGCCTGCCGTCTCGCCGAACACCTCCTCGTCGCGGTTGCCGGAGGCGTAGAGGAGGACGAGGGTGGCGCCGGCGGGGATCGGGACGCCGCGGATGTCGGTGTCGGCGGTGGCGGTACGCACGAAGGCGCGCACCGGGGAGACCCAACGCAGCATCTCCTCGACCGCGCCGGGAATCAGGGCGGGCTCGTTGGCGAGCCGCGCGAGCTGGTCCGGATGCTCCATCAGGGCGCGCGTGCCGCCGGCCACGAGATTGCGCGTGGTCTCGTTGCCGGCGACGAGCAGCGTCAGACAGAACATCAGGATCTCCTCGTCGGTGAGGCGGTCGCCGTCGACGACGCCCGTCGCGAGGGCCGAGATGAGATCCGCCTGCGGCGCGTCCCGTCGGGCAGTGAGCATCTGATAGAAGTACGCGAACAGCTCTCCCGCCGCGGCGTTCATCGTCCCGGGCGTGTCGCTGTCGGCGGCGGCGATCAGTTCGTCGGACCAGCGCCGGAATGTGCCGCGGTCGGCCGTCGGCACACCGAGCATCTCGGCGATGACGAGGAGCGGTAGCGGGACGGCGACGTGCTCGACGAAGTCGAAGACGTCGTCGGCGGGGACCGCGTCGAGCGTCTCGTGCGTCAGCTCCCGGATGCGTCCCTCGAGCGCCGCGATCATGCGTGGCGTGAACGCGCCGCTCACGATGCGCCGATAGCGATTGTGTGCCGGCGGATCCAGATGGAGGATCGACGGCGGCGTCGCCAGCCCGCCCACCAGGCGGATCGGGTCGTTCACGATCACGCCCCGGCTCGAGCAGAAGAGCTCCGGCTGCTTCGACACCCGCTGGATGTCGGCGTACTTCGAGAGTACCCACAGGCCCGCGACATCCGACCAGTACACCGGCGCCTCCGTCCGCAGCCAGTGATAGATCGGCTGGACGTCACCCAGGTAGAAGTCGCGCTCGTGTACCGGGAGGGAGTGCATGAGCGGCTGCTAGCAGGACGCTGATCCGGAGACCATCGCCGGCGTCATCGTTGGCGCGAGAGCGTCGCCCGACCCGACGCGACGAATTGTCGGCACGTGTGCCGGCCCGTCGGCGGCGACGCCGCGGAAGGCGCGTGCGGACGAGGGGCATCGTTGGCGTGATTGGTGCAGATGGCGGTCCCGAGACGAGCCGACATGGGCGAGCCTTCCCTGACCGCCGACGGCGGCGGTGCACCCGCCGCGAAGAACGCCGTGCCCGCGGCGCCCGTGCCGGCCTGGCGGTGGTGGGCGACGCGCATCGCGCTGGCGGTGGTGGTCGTGGGCGCGTTGGTCGGAGGCGCCCGCTACTGGGTGTGGTCGTTCCACCACGAGTCGACGGACGACGCCTTCATCGACTGCCACGTCGTCAACGTCTCGTCGCGCGTGGCGGGCCGCGTCCATCAGGTGCTGGTGGCCGACAACCAGGTGGTCGCGGCCGGGGACACCCTGGTCGAGCTCGACCCGGCCGACTTCCGCGCGCGCCTGGACGAGGCCGAGGCCTCGCGCGACGAGGCGCGGGGCAAGCTGTCGCAGGCGCATGCCCAGCTCGCGGTGGCCGAAGCGTCGGAGGCGCAGGCCGACGCCGACACCGTGGCGGCGCGCGCCGACGCGAGTCTCGCGGCTGCGGACCTCGCCCGCTACCACGCCACCACGAGCGGCGCGGTCTCGCGGCAGGCGGTCGACACTGCGTCCACCGCCGCCGCGCGCAGCGCCGCGCAGGTGGAGGTGAAGGTGAAGGCACGCGCCGCGGCTGCAGCGCAGGTGCAGCTCGCGCGTGCCCACATCGAGACGGCGCAGGCGGCGGTCGAGACGGCGAGCGCCACGGTCGAGCAGGTGCGGCTGCAGCTCTCCTACACCACGATCCACGCCAAGGAGGACGGCCGCGTCACCAACAAGGACGTCATGGAGGGCGACTGGGTGCAGGTCGGCCAGACGTTGATCGCGCTGGTTCCGAGCCAGGTCTGGGTGACCGCGAACTTCAAGGAGACGCAGCTTCGCTACATGCGCCCCGGGCAGCCGGTGACGATCCACGTCGATGCCTACGATCGCGACTTCCGTGGCCGCGTCGACAGCATCGAGGCCGGCTCGGGTGCCTTCTTCAGCCTCCTGCCGCCGGAGAACGCCACCGGCAACTACGTGAAGGTGGTGCAGCGCGTGCCGGTGAAGATCGTGTTCGAGGAGGCCGTGGGCGACGTGCTCCTCGGCCCGGGCATGTCGGTGGAGCCGGTGGTGCAGGTGCGATGAGCTCGACGCCCGCGCGCAGCCCGTGGCTCGTCGCGGTGGCGGTGGTCGTGCCCACCTTCATGGAGGTGCTCGACACGACGGTCGCCAACGTGGCGCTGCGCTACATCGCGGGCGGGCTGTCGGCGGCGGTGACCGACGGCGAGTGGGTCATCACGAGCTACCTCGCCTCCAACGCGTTCGTGCTGCCCATCTCGGGGTGGCTCTCGGCGCGTGTCGGCCGACGCAACTATTTCCTCGGGTCGATCGCCATGTTCACGTTCGCGTCGGGCCTGTGCGGCATCGCCGGCAGCCTCCCGCAGCTCATCCTCTTCCGGGTGCTCCAGGGCATGGCCGGCGGCGGCCTGCAGCCGTCGAGCCAGGCGATCCTGCTCGACGCCTTCCCGCGCGAGCGCCAGGGCGCGGCGATGACGATGTTCGGCATCGCGGCGCTCACGGGTCCGATCGTCGGTCCGACGCTCGGCGGCTGGTTGGTCGACAACTACGACTGGCGCTGGATCTTCTACATCAACGTGCCGGTCGGCCTGCTCGCGTTCGCCGCGTCGTATCGGGTGCTGGAAGACCCGCCGTACCTGAGCGAGCAGCGCGCCCAGCTCGCCCGGCAACCGCTGCGTTTCGACGGTATCGGTCTCGGTCTGCTGGCGCTCACGATGGCGTCCTGGGAAATCGTGCTCAGCAAGGGCCAGGAGTGGGACTGGCTGGGTGATCCCTTCTGGCGCGTGCAGACGCTGCTGATCATCCTCGCTGTCGCTGCGGTCTGCCTCGTCGTGCGTGAGCTCACCATCGATCAGCCGGTGGTCGACCTGCGCGTGCTGCGCGAGCGCAACCTCGCCGTGTCGTGCGTCATCATCTTCTCCGCGTTCGCCGTGCTGTACGCGGCCACCACGACGCTCCCGTCGCTCCTCCAGACGCTCTTCGGCTACGACGCCTACCTCTCGGGGCTGGTGATGTCGCCGGCCGGCTTCTTCTCCATCGCGATGATGGCGGTGGTCGGCGCGCTCCTCGGCCGCGGCACCGACGCGCGCTGGCTGATCGCAGCCGGCCTCCTCGTGGTGTCGGCCGGCAGCTGGTGGATGTCGACGATGAACCTCGACATCGAGCCGTTCCAGGTCATCTGGCCGCGCGTCGTCATGATCGTGGGGCTGTCGTTGATCTTCGCGCCGCTGAACGTCGCCGCCTATCTCTATACGCCGCTCCGCCAGCGTGCGGCGGCCGTCGGGCTGTTCGCGCTGCTGCGCAACGAAGGCGGCAGCTTCGGGACGTCGATGGCCCAGACGCTCCAGGAGCGCCGGGAGCAGCTCCACACGCTCCGGCTCAGCGAGCACGTGGAGACCACGAGCGCCAACGCGGCGGCGTTCCTCGAGCAGACCAAGACCTTCCTGCTCGAGCACACGGCCGATCCGGTGAAGGCGGCCCAGATGGCGCATGGACTCCTCGGCAACCTGCGCCGGCAGCAGGCGCTGTCGCTCGCCTATTTCGACGTCTTCTGGGTCTCGGCCGTGGTGGCCCTGGGGCTCGTGCTGGTGGTGCTCCTCATGAAGCGCTCGGTGGCGGAGCAGGGTGCGCACGTGGGGGCGGAATGAGCGTGTGGGTGCGAAGCCGCGTGGTGCTCGTAGGCGTCGTGCTCGCGGGCTGTGCGGTCGGGCCGGACTACCGGACGCCGGAGATGGCCGTGCCCGATCGTTGGGGCGAGCCCACCGCCGCGGCGCCGGAACACGCCACCGACCTCGCCACGTGGTGGCGCGCCTTCGGCGATCCGATGCTGGACGAGCTGGTCGACGCGGCGCTGGCGCAGAACCTGACGCTCGCGGAGAGCATCGCCCGCATCCGCGAGGCGCGCGCGCGGCGCGTGATCGCCACCTCGGGGCTCTTCCCGCACCTGGGCACCAGCGCCGAGTACCAGTACACGCGGCCGTTCAGCGAGAACAGCCAGTTCGGCACATTCCTCGGCGCCAGCGGTGACGCTGCCGCGGCCGCCAGCCTCTTCACCACCGATCTCTATCAGGCGAGCTTCGACGCCTCCTGGGAGCTCGACGTGTTCGGTGGCATCCGCCGCGGCATCGAGGCGGCGGACGCCGACGTGGCGGCCGCCGAGGACGCAGCGCGGGCCACGCAGGTGACGCTCCTCGCCGAGGTGGCGCGCACCTATGTCGCGGTGCGAAGCCTCCAGCGCCGGCTGGCCATCACCGCCGAGAACCTCGAGAGCCAGCGCACGTCGGTGGAGCTCACCCAGAGCCGCTTCGACAGCGGTCTCGCCAGCGAGCTCGACGTGCGTCAGGCCCGCTCGCTGCTCGCCACCACCGAGGCGGAGGTGCCCGACCTCGAGCGCCAGCGCGAGCAGGCGGTGCATGCGCTGTCCGTCCTCCTCGCCCGCGAGCCGAACGCGCTCCGCGATCGCCTGGCGCCGAACGAGCCCATCCCCGGAGCGGCGGGGCCCGACGCACTCGCCGTTCGCATCCCGATGGGCTTGCCGTCGGACCTGCTGCGCCGCCGGCCGGACGTGCGGCGCGCCGAGCGCCAGGTCGCTGCCGCAACGGCGCGCATCGGCGTCGCCACGGCCGAGCTGTTCCCGAAGATCTCGCTCACCGGCTTCGCCGGCCTCCAGTCGATCAGCGCCAGCGACTTCTTCACGTCGGGCAGCCGCTACTTCGGGGCAGGCCCCACGATCAGCTGGCGCGTGTTCGAGGGCGGCCGGCTGCACGCGGCGGTCGAGGCGCAGGAGGCCGCCACGCAGCAGATGCTCTACCGCTACGAGCAGACCGTGCTGACGAGTCTTAGGGACGTCGAGGACGCGCTCGTCGCCTACGCCAAGGAGCGCCGCCGGCGCGACGCGCTGGCCGACGCCGTCGGGCAGAACCAGCGCTCGGTCGTCCTCTCGCGCGACCTGTACGTGCACGGGCTCGGGACGTACCTCGCCGTCCTCGACGCGCAGCGGGCCGAGTATGCCACCGAGGACTCGCTGGTGCAGAGCGACCAGGCCGTCGTCGAAGCGCTGATCTCGACCTACAAGGCGCTCGGCGGCGGGTGGGAGCCGACCGTCGAGATGGCGCGTGAGTGACACGCCAGGACGTGGACAAACTCCGCGTCCGCGTTCACAGCTGGGCATCATGGCCGAGCGACCCCGGTGATGACGCCGACCCAGAAGGCCGACCTGCTCGTCGCGCTGCTCCAAGGCGAGACGACCGTCGTCGACGTGTGTCGCGCGCATGGGCTCGAGCAGGTGCAGGTCGAAGGCTGGCTGACCACGTTCCTCGACGCCGGCCGGCGCGCGCTCGGCGCCGGCGGCGGCCTCGCATCGCACGACGCCGAGTATGCCGCACGTCTCCTGCGCGCCACCTTCGACACGCTACCCGCGCTCGCCTGGCGCGCCGATGCGGACGGGTCGGCGCTGTCCCTCAACCGGCGCTGGCTCGACTATACGGGCATGACGGCGGACGTCGCGCGCGGCTGGGGCTGGACGGCGGCGCTCCATCCCGACGACATCGACCACGTCATCGAGCGGTGGCGCGCGATCGTGGTCTCCGGTGAGCCCGCGACGCTCGAAGCGCGGCTGCGACGGTACGACGGGACCTATCGCTGGGTGTTGATCCAGGCTGCCCCGGGACTCGACGACGCCGGCAACGTCGCCTTCTGGTGCGGAGCCCAGACCGACATCGAGGATCGGAAGCGCGCCGAGGATGCCGTGCGCGAGAGCGAGCGCGACCTCCGGCATGTCTTCGACGGCCTGCCGGGGCTCGTGTGCACACTGAGCCCCGACGGTGTCGTCGAGCTCGTGAACCAGCGTCTGTTCGACTACCTCGGCATGACGGCCGAGAAGCTGCGCGACTGGAGCGTCGTCGTGCATCCCGACGACTACGACCGTGTGATGACCGCGTGGAGCCAATCCCTACCAACCGGAGCACCCTACGACACCGTGCATCGCATCCGCGGCGCCAACGGTTGGTACCGCTGGTTCCAGGTGCGTGCGCTTCCTCAGCAGGACGGCGGCGGCCGGATCGTGCGTTGGCACGCGCTGCTCACCGACATCGAGGACCGCAAACGCACCGAGGAGACGCTCGAGGAGAGCGAGCGACGCCTTCGCCAGCTGTTCGAGTGCATTCCCGGAATGATCGCCGTGAACGGTGCCGACGGGGAGCTCGAGTACGCCAACCAGCGCCTGCTCGACTTCGTGGGGAAGGACCTCGCCTATCTGAGGCAGCTCGGCTGGTCCGAAATCCTCCATCCCGAGGACGCGGACCCGACCGTCGAGGAGTGGATCCGCTGCTTCGAGACGGGCGAGCCGCTCGACGTCACCTTTCGCATTGCGCGCGCGGACGGCGTCTACCGCTGGTTCCAGGCCCGCTCGCACCCGCACGTCGACGGGCACGGCCGGATCGCGTCGTGGTACGCGCTGCTCTGGGACATCGACGATCGGCACCACGCGGAGGAGGCGTTGCGAACGAGCCAGACCGAGCTCGCGCGCGTCTCGCGCATCGTGACGGTGGGCGAGCTGGCCGCCTCGATCGCGCACGAGGTGAACCAGCCGATCAGCGCCGTCGCCAACAACGCCGGCGCCTGTCTCGGCCTGCTCGCGCAGCCCGATCCGCCGCTCGGCGAGATCCGCGACGCGCTGGGAGAGATCGTCGACGACGCCGGTCGGGCGAGCGCCATCGTGCACCGGGTGCAGCAAATGGCACGCAAGACGCCGCTCGAGCGCGTGCCGCTCGACCTGCGTGACGTCGTCGGCGACGTGCTCGTGCTGGCTCGGCACGAGTCGGAGCGTCGTCGCGTGACGCTGCGCTTGGAGTTGCCGGACGTCCTGCCCTGGGTCGTGGGCGATCGGGTGCAGCTGCTGCAGGTTCTGCTGAATCTCGTGGTCAACGGGATGGACGCCTCGGGCACCGTCCCCGAAGCCGAGCGCATGGTGACGATTCGCGCCAGCCGTCGGCTGCGCGACGGCGCCGCCGAGGTCGTCGTCGGCGTGCAGGATGCCGGCGTCGGCATCCTGCCCGAGCAAGCGGCGCGGATGTTCGAGGCCTTCTACACGACGAAGCCGCAAGGCATGGGCATGGGGCTCGCAATCAGCCGGTCGATCATTGCCGCGCACGGCGGCAACCTGTGGGTCGAGCCCAACGAGGGGCGCGGCACGACGTTCCTGTTCAGCCTGCCGGACGCCGGCGCCCGCTGACGCCGCCCTCCGACGCGCGCTGCCCTACCCGCACGGGGCGTTCACGATCCACGCCGACATCATCGACCCGGATATTCTCGCCTTCATCCGAGGGTGACGGCCGCTCGCTCGTCCGGCGCTCGAGCATCGCTAGTCGCGCGCTCTGGCCACCGTATCGGCAGCCGCCTTCTGGTCAGCCGCCACCATCTGCGACGGACCGAGGTGGAATGTCAGCTTGTCGATCGTCCCGGTGAAGCGGAACGGCAGATCGTAGCTGTCGTCCACCGCCGTGCGCGTATCGCTGCCGATGTCGAAGGTCTCGTCGATCGTCATCATGAGCGGAATCGTGTGCTCGAGCGTCTTGCGGGCCAATTCCTTGCCGTCCACCGAGAACACACCGGTACCGCCTTTGCCCGGTCCCGGGCCGTCGTATTTGAAGTCGAACACCAGCGTGTGCTTGCCCGGCGGCAGCGCACGGCCCAAGAAGTCCTCGCCGACCACGCCGCCGACGCCGCCCTCCCATCGGAATCGTTCCAGGTCGAGGAGGTTGTAGACGAAGACCGGCTTGCCCTTCTGCAGGAACATCGCGTAGCCGCCGAAGCGACCGCCCAGCGTTACGATCATCCCCTCCGCGCCACCGTCGGGAACGGTCACCTCGGCGGTGATCGTGTAGTCCCTGTCGAGAATGCTCGGCGCGTTGCCGAGGGGAATGCCGGCATTCGCGCCGGTGTACGTGAAGTCGGTCTTCCCGGCGACGGCGCTCGGTCGGGGCGTGAGCAGGCGCGAGAACGCCGTGTTGTCGAGCGGGAAGACGTTGTACTTCGCCGCTTCGGTCGCGAACAACGCCTGCATCTCCGTCAACTTGTCCGGCATCTTCGCGGCGAGGTCGTCGTTCTGCGAATAGTCGTCGGTGATGTTGTAGAGTTCCCACTTGTAGCCGTTGACCACGTCCGGAAGCTTGCCCGTCGCCAGGTCCCAGGGCGGCGCGAACGGTGTCGTGTTCGCGATCCAGCCGTCATGGTAGATGGCGCGATTCGCGGCCATCTCGAAGTACTGCGTGTCGCGTTTCGACGGTGCCGCGGCGTTGGCCTTGTCGAACGTGTAGGCCATGCTCACGCCCTCGATGGGCCGTTGCGTGATGCCGTCGACGGTGACGGGCGCCTGGATGCCCGTGGCTTCGAGGATCGTCGGGACGATGTCGATGACGTGATGGAACTGCGAACGGATGGCGCCGACGTCCGTGATGTGACCAGGCCACGAAATCGCCAGGCCCTGCCGCGTGCCGCCGAAATGCGAGGCCACCTGCTTGGTCCACTTGAACGGGGTGTCGAATGCCCAGGACCAGCCGACCGACATGTGCGGATAGGTCTTGTCCGAGCCCCAGCTCTCGTAGTGCAGGAGCTGCAGGGCCTCCGGGGCCTTCAGGATGCCGTTGTACGCGGTGAGCTGATTGAAGGCGCCCGACAAGGTCCCTTCCGGGCTCGTCCCGTTGTCGCCGCAGATGTAGATGATCAGCGTGTCGTCGAGCTTGCCCTCGTCCTGCACCTCCTGGATGACGCGCCCGATCTCATTGTCGGTGTAGGCGGCGTAGGCGGCGAAGACCTCGGCCTGACGGGCGTAGAGCTTCTTCTGTATATCCGACAGCGAGTCCCACTTCGGGATCTCCGCCGGCCACGGGGTGAGCTGCGCATTGGGGGGGATCACGCCGAGCTTCTTCTGGTTGGCGAAGATCTGCTCGCGCAGCTTCTCGTAGCCCATGTCGAACTGGCCCTTGAACCTCGCGATCCATTCCGCGGTCGGCTGGTGCGGCGAATGGGTGCCGCCCGGCACGTAGTAGACGAAGAACTTGTCTTCTGGCGCGGCGGCGTTCAGGTCGCGCATGTGCTTGATCGCCTCGTCCGCCAGGTCGGTGGTGAGGTTGTAGGCGGGGTTGCCGACGAACGGGAATATCTGGGTGTGGTCGCGGAACAGGTACGGCGTCCACTGGTCGGTCTCGCCGCCCATGAAGCCGTAGAAGTAGTCGAAGCCCATTCCCGAGGGCCATTGGTCGAACGGTCCGGCGACGCTGTACTGGAAGCTCGGCGTGTTGTGGTTCTTGCCGAACCACGACGTGGTGAACCCGTTGTCACGCAGGATCGTGCCGATGGTGGCGTTGTCGACGCCGATGACGGAGTCGTAGCCGGGGTAGCCGGTGGAGAGCTCGCCGATCACGCCGGAACCCACCGAGTGATGGTTGCGGCCGGTGATCAGGGCCGCCCGCGTGGGTGAGCACAGCGCGGTCGAGTGGAACTGCGTGTAGCGCAGTCCCGCGCTGGCGATGCGATCCAACGCGGGCGTCGGAATGACACCGCCAAACGTGCCCGACACGCCGTAGCCCTGGTCGTCGGTCATGATGAGCAGCACGTTGGGCGCGGCCTTGGGGGGCACCACGCGCGGCGGCCAATACGGTTTCGAGTCGAGGGCGCTTTCCTTGATCACCCCGCCGAACGGCATCGGCGGTGCCGGGATCTGCTTTCCGTCGATCGTGACGGTCGCGCTCGGTGCACCGGGCGTGCCGGTGATCTGTTGGGCGGCGGCTGGCGCGACGACGAACACGGCGGCGAGCAGCACCGCCGCGGCTTCGGTGACACCACGCCGGGTCGACGATCGCCTGATGACCGGTGCTCCTGTGGCGACGAGCCGTGAATCGAGGCCGAATCGTGCCATCCTGAGATCGCGCATGGCTTCTCGGTAGACCATTCGGGTCGGGAGGGCTTGCCCTTGCGTGCCGTGGCGAGGGTATTTTTTCGATCCGGCGTCGGACTCGGGTCTCGTGCTCATCGCGGCCTCGACCTCGGGCCACGCCGTCGCACGTATCCGGGCGCGCTGATCGCGGTGCTACTTCCCCTCGAACCGCGTCGCGCGTTTCTCGCGTCCCGCCGCGAAGCCCTCCTGCAGATCGTCGGACACGAAACCGACGGCGGCGTTCAGCGCTTCGAAATCCAGCGCGTCGTCGAGCCCTCGGTTCGCATGTCGATCGATCGTCCGCTTCACCGCCTGCACCGCGAGCGGTGCGTTGGCGGCGATCTCGCGCGCGAGGGTCGTGGCCTCCTCCACGAGTCGATCGGCCGGATGCACTTCCTGGACGATGCCCAGCTGCAGCGCGCGCGCGGCGTCGATGCGGCGGCCCGTGAGGGTCAGCCATTTCGCCCACGATGCGCCGATTTCCTGCGCGAGCCGCAGATCGAGGCCGCAATCGATCGCGACGCCGATCTTCACTTCCGGGCAGCCGAACTGGGTTCCGTCCGCCGCGAGCCGAATGTCCGACAGCATCGCGATCTCGAACCCCGCGCCCAGACAGTAGCCATGGATCGCCGCGATCACCGGCTGCGGCAGGGCTTCGATGAAGCGCGTGCGCCGGTGCGAGCCCCGGTAGCGCTGGTAATAGTTCATGACCTTCTCGGCCGGCGAGCGCCCGACGATGCGATCGCGGACGTCGGGCTTGAGGTCGATCCCCGAGCAGAACGCGCGCCCGTTCCCCTTGAGCACGACCACGCGGACGTCCGGGTTCGCCGCGACCGACTCCATGCGCTGGTGCAGCGCCATCCCCATTTCCCAGCTCCACGCGTTGAGCCGGTCGGGGCGGTTCAGCGTGACGAACGCCACGTGGTCGTCGATGTCCAGCGTGACGGCGTCGGCGAAGTCGTCGGCGGGCGTGGTCATGAGGCGCTCGTTACGTCGCCGTCCCCGAGAGGGTCAAGGCGTTCGTTGACGCGACCGCGCCCAAGCTGCGAGTGTCCGCGCCATGGGCGTACCCGATCCACCACCGTTGGGAACCGCGATGCTGCCGCCTACCACCTACGCGGGCGACGTCGTGCTGATCACGGGCGGCGGCACCGGGCTCGGCAAGGCGATGGCGGTCGAGTTCGGACGGCTCGGTGCCGGCGTCGTCATCGCCAGCCGCGACGAAGCGCATCGCGCGCGCGGAGTCGAGGCGGTGACGGCGGTCGGTGCGCGCGCCCTCGGCGTCGAGATGGACGTGCGGCAGCCGGCATCGGTCGCGGCGGGGTTCGAGACGGCCGAACGCGAGCTCGGTCCGGTTGGCGTTCTGATCAACAATGCCGCCGGCAACTTTCCCGTCGCTGCGTCGGCCCTCAGCGCGAACGGATGGAACGCCGTCACCGACATCGTGCTCAATGGCACGTTCCACTGCTCGAACGAGTTCGCGCGCCGTCGCATCGCCGCCGGTCGACCGGGCGCAATCCTGAACATCGGGGCGACCTATGCGTGGACCGGCGGACCGGGCGCCGCGCACTCGGCAGCCGCGAAGGCCGGCGTCGCGAACATGACGATGACGCTGGCGGTCGAATGGGCCGAGCACGGCATTCGGGTGAACTGCCTGTGCCCGGGGCTCTTCCCGCACGAGGACATGGCGGCGCACATGCGCGCCAACCGTCCCGAGGGCTACGCCGAGGCGGGACGGACGGTGCCGGCCGGTCGCGTCGGCCAGCCGCACGAGCTCGGCTGGGCGGCGACGTACCTGTGCTCACCGTTCGCGACCTACGTGAGCGGACACACGTTCGTGATCGACGGCGCCAATTGGCAACGCCGAGGGCTCAAGATGCCGGAGGTGGTGCCGATCGAGCAGCAGGTGCCGAAGCGGAAGTGACGCCCCGCCTCAGGCTCATCTGACTTCGGGTCGTTGCCACCACCCGTCACGACACGGGTGGCCGTCGATGATCCGGGGCCCCGCGCCGCGCGCAGGGCCCCGGCGATCGTCAGGGCGGTGTCACCACGATCGGCGTGCTGGTGACGGTGGTCCCGTTCACGAGCGGCGTGGTCATCCCCGCCGTCACGAGACCCGTCCCCTTCTTCTGCGGCTTCACCTCGAGCAGCACCGTGCGGGTCTCACCGGGGACGAGCGGCGAGATCGTCACCCGTAGGTCCTGGGTCGGCAGCACGCCCGCCGGCAGCCGCGCGCCGGCCGAGCCGTCGACGTTCTCGGCACCGACGACGAACGGGCTGAAGGCCACGTCGGGAAGATTGCTCGGATCATAGGCGTAGGTGACGTCTTCGGTGTCGCCGACCTGTATCCATGTCTGGAAGACCTGGAGGTTGTTCGTCCCGAACTCGTTGACGCGCCATTCGACCACGAGCCACGTGTTGACGCCGTCGGTGAGCACATTGAGCAGGATGCCGGGCCTGCCGGTGCCGTCGAGATCGCTCCAGAGCGGCGCCAGGATGTTGTTCGGCCGGGCCGTGGACGGCAGTGCGATGTTGCAGCAATTGTTGTCCGCGGAGCTCCCGTCCGGGCCGACGACGATGTAGCCGTTCGAGTCGACCGCGATGCGGTTGTACGCGATGCCCCCGTACTTGAAGGTCGGCGTGTTGAACGGGAAGATATCTTCGTCGCCGATCGCGATCGTCGTCGTCCCGCCGAAGGCGTCGAGCGGGATGTAGCCGGCCACCGTGCCCGGCGCGATCGACGGCGTGCCGTACTGGAATCCCGCCAGCGGGAAGGAGAGCGTGACCTGCTTCTTCTTCGCCGCGACCCCGTCCACCGTCAGCAACTTCAGCTGGGGCGTCGTCTCCAACGTCAGGTCGACGGTCGTATCCGTCCCCGAGGTGTTCGACGCCGTGACGGTGCAGCCGGCGTTCGGTCCCTTCAGGACGAGCGTGTCCGTGTCACAGTCGCTCGACAGCGTGACCACGCCCTGCTGGATGGCGAACGCCACGGGGAGGCGGAGCGTCTGCCCGCCGCCCTTGTTGGACGTGAGGACGATCTCGCCGAACTGCTGCGAGCCGGCCGGGTTCGTCGACGTGATGCTGATGGTCAGCGCGACCGACGCCCCGGCCTTCACCGAGAAGCTCTTCGGCAGCACGGTGATCACGTTCCCGGGCGACGTCGAGGTCGTCACCTTGTAGCCGAGCTTCTTGTCGGTGACGTTCGTGAGCACGCGCACGGTCTCGAGCTCGCCCGGCATCAGGGGGGCGTTGATCGACGGGAGGTTCAGGTCGACGGCCGTCTGCACGTCGTTGCCGAGGCCGAGGAAGTGATCGACGGTCTCGTCGAGCGTGAGGCTCGGCTCGCTGGCGCGCGCGATGTCGATGCGGCCGGCGCCGCGCGAGAACGGCGTCGCGGCGGTGACGAGGTCGGGCTCCAGCATCGCCGTCATCGCGCTCGTCATGAGTGCCGATTTCACCTGACCGGGGGTCCACGTCGGATGGAGCGCGCGCACGAGCAGCGCGGCGCCGGCGACGTGCGGTGACGCCATGGAGGTGCCCGAGATCACCTGGAAGTAATTCCCGGGCGGACCGATGGTCGGGGATTCGATGACGGGCGTGGTTCCCGCGAGGATGTCCAACCCGGGCGCAGCGACGTCGGGCTTGAGGAAGAGACCGCCCGGCCCGCGGGACGAGAAGCTCGTGACGACGTCGGGTGTGCCGGCCGTCGGCTCACCCCGCGCGAACGATCCGGTCGCTCCGGGATTGGCCGCCAGGTAGGCCAGCAGCCCGGCCCCGTCCGGCAGGATCAGGGTTGGCAGCCAGTGGTTCCCGGCGGCGAAGGTTCCCCCGTACGAGATCATTGCCGACGCGCCGCCCTGGACGATGTTGAACCCGCGCAGGATCCGGCCCGGTCCGTTCTGGCAGACGACGATCTTGCCGGCGAAGAGTCCCGGCGGCGCCGGGCTCAGGCAGCCGATGTCGTTGTACGGCGGCGCGGACGCGAGCACGATCGGCCGCGATGTGACGCCGTTCGTGATCGACACGCCCGTGAACGCGGCCGGGCCGCCGGGACCCGCGAGGTTCACCGTCGTCGTGAACGACCGCACCTGCGTCGACGCCGCGACGGTCGTGAGCCACGGGCCGCGGTGATCGACCGACCCAGCCGTCGGGCCGGCGTTGCCGGCCGATGCCACGACCACGACGCCGGCAGCGTAGGCGTCCAGGTACGCGAGCTCGACGGCGTCGGAGAACGGGCTGCTCCCGCCGCTGATCGAGTAGTTGATGACATCGACGTCGTCGAGGATCGCCCGCTGGATCGCGGCGACTGCGTCCGACGGGTAGCACCCCGTGGCGCCGCACACCTTGTACGAGGCCACGGCGGCCCCGGGGGCGATTCCGGAGATCGGGCCGCGGTCGATGCCGAGCGGATTGGCGCTCGCGACCATGCAGCCGGCCGCCGTCGTGGCGGTGTGGGTGCCGTGTCCGTTCGAGTCGCGCGTGCTGTCGGGGAACACCTCGCCGCCGTTGATCGCGTTGTACGTCTCGAGGAAGACCCGTCCACCGATCAGCTTCTTGTTGCACGTGAACACGTCGGTCGCCGGCGTGAGCGGGTTGTCGCCGAAGTTGCAGCCGCGTGGACTGCCGTCGATGGTGGGGCGCGGCGCCGGTAGCGTGCCGTTGTCGGCGAACGACGGGTGCTCGGGCCAGACGCCGCTGTCGAGCACGCCGATGATGAGGCCGCTTCCTGCGCTCGCCTGTCCGCCGAGGCTCGCCCATGCCGCGGGGGCGCCGAGGAATCCGGGGCTCGAGTCGGTCGTCGGCTGATGCGGCTCGTCGGCCTGCACCGCCGCGACGCCGCGCAGCGCCAGCACGTCCTTGATGCGGTTCGCGGGCAGCGTCATCGCGACGCCGCCGTAGACGACGCGGAACGACTGCCCGACCTGCGCCTCGGGCACGGCGGCGGCGAGGTCGGCGAGGAACGTCGCCTCCTGTCCGGCGACGTGCCGCGCATAGGCGCTGGTGGTGGCCGCGCGCGCGGCCATCTTGCCGCCAGTGGCCGACGGGCTGGTGGCGGCCAGCGATGCGACGCCGCCCGTGTACGACGCGATCGGGTCGTAGTCGAGCTTCACCAGCACCGGAACGACCGTCGCGTCGGTGCGGTCGAGGAGCGACGGGTCGGTCCGGGCGAGCTGGCCCGAGGCGGAGCTGGCGACGCTCGTGGGCGCCAGCGATCCGGCGACGCTGAGCTGCGCTGCGCCGGCAACCTGGGCGAGCATGGCCAGGACGGCGGTGCCGGTGAGACCGGCGATGCCACGAGCTCCAGCAACATATCGAGCCGACTTGGTTCGCATGGGTAGTCGCTAGCCGATCACCACCCACGAACGCCAGGAGAAAACGCGAATCGACGCGAATTTCATCGCGCCGCGCGCCATGTGCTCACCATGCAGGCAGGCCGTGCCTTCCCGGTGAGCGAACCGTGACTCGTGGAGCAGGCTGGGCCTGTTACCGGCCAGCGAGGACCGCGCGCGGCCTCGGGCCACCCGGCGATCCGCACGTGCTCGCGTGCCGCTACTTCGGTGGCGTCCAGTCGCGGTGCAGGACGCGGCGGACCATCGGCTCGAACGTCGCCATCGGCTCGCTCTGGTACGCGGGATCGAATGACACCTCGTCGTACTTCGCACAGAACTCGGCGGTGGCGTCGAAGTGGGGGCTGTCGCGGTATTTCTCGCGGCCGTTGGGATCGATGCCGAGGTGGCTGCCGTAGAAATAGACCTGGAACACGGGATGGTGCTCGAGGATCCAGTGATTGGTCTCGGACACGAACGGCTTCATGACGCTCGCCACGACGTCGCCATGATTGAACGGGCCGAGCGACTCCCCGATGTCGTGCAGGAGCGCACACACGACGTACTCCTCGTCGCGCCCATCGCGCAGCGCGCGCGTCGCCGTCTGCAGGCTGTGCTCGAGCCGATCCACGGGGTAGGCGAGGTCGCCCTTTAGGTTGGTCAGCAGGCCCATCAGCAGGTCGGGCAGCTTGCGGATGTTCTCCTCGTGCACGCGGGCGAGCACGGCGAAGTCCGCATCGGTACCCTCGTCCATGCGGCGGAAATGCATCCGTCCATCGTCGTCGGCCATGTCGTCTCCTCGAGATTGCCCGGATACGCCGGCCGTCGAGCGCGGTGCAAGTGCGAGGGCACGCACACGGTGACGAAGCAGACGGACTCGCTCGTCTGCATCCGCCTTCGACCCTGACGCGTAGAGAGCGTGAAAGGACGACGACGGAGGGTTTCGGAAGGGGAACGCGATCGGCCAACCTCGACTCGGCCACGACCAACACCGAGGCGAGACACCGACCGCGAGGCACGAGACGGGACAAGAGCTGTCTCGACGGCAGATGACTCACGTCACCTGCTCCCCTCCCGAAGCCCTCCGCCGCGACACGACGATGGACACGACGCACGACGCTCCCGGACGACGAGACTTTCTCCGCCTCCTGCTGCTCTCGAGCGCCGCCACCGGTGTGGTGACCCTGCCGGCGGTCGCGGACGCGAAGAAGAAGCCCAAGACGCCCGGCAAGCTCGTCTTCCGGCTCCAGACGCGGCGCCATCACAGCTGCAACGCGTGCAAGCAGCACCACAAGTTCACGGTGTTCCGCACGCAGGCGCTGGCCGACGCGAATCGCGCGCATCCGGGGTGCAACTGCCCGATCGTCAGCTACAAGCTGCCGATCCGACGCTGGAAGAAGCTGCTCGGTCCGAAGGGTCTCGCGCCGTCCGGTGTCGCCGACATGCGACGCACGCCTGGCGCTGCATCCGGCGGTCGGGCTCGCGCGTAGAGAGGGCGAACGGACGACGGAGGGTTGCGGAAGGGGAACGCGATCGGCCAACCTCGAATCGGCCACGATCAAACACCGAGCCGAGACACCGATCCCGAGGCACGAGACAGGACAAGAGCTGTCTCGACGGCAGATGATTCACGTCACCTGCTCCCCTCCCGAAGCCCTCCGGTCATGCCGCGATGCGGCGGAAGTTTTCATTGACCGCTTCCGTCGCGCCCCGTTACGTTCGCGCGATGCGATCCCATCGTGCGTTGCCACTCCTGTCCTTGAGCCTCACCATGGCCGTCGTCGCTCCCGCCTTCGGAGCGACCCCGGCGCAGAAGTGCGAGGCGAGCGTCGCCTCGCTCATCACGTCGTGCAGCAAGACCGTCGGTCTGCACGTCGGCAAGTGTTACGCCGACACCGGCGCCGCGTGTACGCCGACCGACAAGCTGGTCGTCAAGTCGCTCGCCAAGGTGGATGCGAAGGTTCTGAAGGCGTGCCCGGACGCGGCCACCGTCGCCGCCGCGGGATTCGGCGCGATGATGGACCCCGCCGGGCTGATCGCGCGCGTCAAGGAAGCGTGCGCCGGTGAGCCGGCGTCGCTCGCCGCGCGCTCGTTCGGTGGGCCGCAGGCGGCGGTCCTCGCGACCGCGGACGCCCCGACGACGGCGTGCCTCGTCACGGCACAGGCCGAAGCCACCAAGATGATGCAGCTCGAGTCGAAGACCTACGCCAGCTGCCTCAAGGTGACGCACGCGGGGAAGACCTGCAGCCTCACGAAGACGCTCGCCAAGATCGCCGCGATCGAGGCCAAGAGCACGGCGAAGATCACCGCCGTCTGTCCCGACCTCGCGACGCCGATCGGTCTCACCGTGCCGGAGTACGTCGCGCGTGCGGCGGCGCAGTCGCGCTGCATGGCCGCGGCCGGCCACGGCGACACCGCACCGCTGTCGCTCGACTGCGGTCCGCGTCCCGACGTCACGACGCCGGCGCGCGGCGTGTGGACGCAGGTCGTGCTCGACAACGCCACCTGGGGCACGAAGTGCGGTGACGGCACCGACTATGCCTTCTGGCTCAAGCTGCCGGCGGCAGGGGTGCCGTCCGAGAAGGTCGCGATCGATCTCCAGGGTGGCGGCGTCTGCCTGTTCGAGGCGGACTGTGCGGGCATACCGGCGTCGCTCTTCAACGCGCTCGACGACGGCCATCCAACGACCGGCCTCTTCGACGCCAACCCCGCGATCAACCCGTTCTCCGACTGGACGCAGGTGTTCCTGCCCTACTGCACGCAGGACGTGCACTTCGGTGGCGGCACGACGAGCGCCTTCCCGAGCGTCACCGTGCAGCGCTTCGGCGGCCTGAACGTGCGGGCGGCGCTGCGCTACGTGCGCGACGCGCTCTGGCAGGATCTCGGCGACACCGACGCCCAGGGCTACAACCCGAGCCGTCTCACGGTGCTCTTCGGCGGTGAGTCGGCCGGCGGCTTCGGCGTCAACTACAACTACGCCTATCTGCTCGACGACCTGCGCTGGGCGCACACCACGGCGATCCCGGACGCCGGCCTCGCGCTCGACAACGGTCAGGTGCTCGGCGTCGCCAGCCTCGGCCTCGTCGTCGGTCCCGATACCCCGCCGCTCGGGTGGGGCACGCGTCGCCTCCAGCCGCCGTACTGCCTCGCCGGCAACTGCGGCGTCGGGCCGGTGCTGCAGGCGTCGAGCTCACCGCGTCTCAAGGCGGTGCCGGAGCAGCAGATCATCAACATCTCCAACCAGGTCGACGACGGCCAGGTAGGCACGACGTTCTTCTCCAACACCAAAGACTGGATCAACGCGCTCCGCACGTCGTACTGCACCAATCAGGGGCTGAACGGCATCCGCAATTGGCTGCCGGCGCAGACGGCGCCGTACCACACCATCCTGACGACGGGGTCGCGCTGGTCGACGGTCACGGCCGACGGCGAGCTGCTGCCCGACTTCCTCGCCGATGCGATCGCTGCGCCGAACGGCGTGATCGACCACGTCGACGAAGGCACGCTGGTCGCCGACTATCCCGGCGTCAACGCGTTCGCCTGCCCGCTTCCGTAGGGGGAAATGGGGGGCGCGGAGCGATCCGCGCCCCCCATTCATCTGCAGGTCAGCTTCCTGCCCGCACCGGTCAGCTTGCAGTTGGGGAGGGGCATCGACTTGATTGCGCAGGGCAATCCGCCAACCGTACCCTGGAGATTGATCGAGAGGCGCAACTCTCCGAATGCCACGCCGATGGAGGGTACGAGTGGCGCGAGGATGGTCGAGCCCTTGGTCCGGACGGAGAGCGCGATCGGCTTGCCGTTGCGCGCACGCGTATCGGTGACGAAGAAGGACGTGAGCCCCTGCGCCGATCCGGGTGCGCAGGTCGGTGGCAGGGCACCGGAGAAGTTCCGGTACTTGTAGGCGGTCAAGGAGCCGTTGACTGCCCATCCGTCCTTCGGCATGCACCCCGACCCGGGTCCGCCGGAGGGGACGGGCAGGGTGATCGCGGAGAGATCGAAGAGCGACGTGAAGTTGCGGCCCTCGTCCTCGAGGAGGAGCTGGACGCCGTCCGCGCGGGGGTCGATCGCGATCGGCGCCGGGACTGCCATGGTCAGGTCGAGGGTGAGCGTCTCGTCACCGAGCGGCTCACCGAGGTTGTTGAGGATCAGCTTCTTGAGACCGATGAGACCGGCGTCGCCCTGCGGACAGATGGGGCTGTCGGGCGTGAACCGCGCGAGGATGTTCATCCCGCCTCCCGGCGGATCGCCCTTTCCGGTGACCCTCGATATAGATCGGAACGCCGGCGCTGACGGTCACGGGCACGCGACCGTTACGGTAGGCGTCATGCGACGGGAAGGGCCCGTTGTCGTCGCACGCGACCTCGGTCAGGTTTCCGCAGGTCCCCGTGTGTATCGAGACGACGGTGTCGTAGCCCGTCTGCCCGAAGATCACCTCCAGCCCGTGGCTGAAGACGGTGGACACGTAGAGTATGCCGTTGGTTGGTGGCAGGAAGGACCACCAGACACTCGTCGCGTTCTGGCTCGGCCCACCTTCGGTACACGACTGCACCGGATCGGTCGGATCGGTCTCGGCTTGCGAGGTGTCGAACTTCTGGACGAACGGCTCCGACGCATAGGGCACCTCGACGATCGGCGTGGCGGTTTCGCAGTGATCGTTGACGGGCGGGTTCAGCAGGACGTCGATGTCGTTCACGGTCGTTCCGGCGGCAACCGCGAGCGGCACGGCGTCGCCGGGATCGTCGGGTGGGTCGTAGCCGGCCTCGTTCGCGCCATTCCAGAACTCCGACGGTCCGGGCAGCAGGCGCTGGAACTCGAGCGGTCCGACGCTCGAGCCGCCACGGAAGAACTCGTTGACCGGCTCGACTTCGAGTGTGTAGTCGCCGGGCGGCAGGCCCGGGATGACGTATCGTCCCTCCAACTCGGGCGGGGGCGGCCCGAAGGGGTTGCCCGGTACGAAGTGATCTCCCGACGTGATGCCGACCGCCGTCATGCGCGGATCACCGACCGCACGTGCCACCACGTAGGCACCCTGGAACGGCGTGGTGCCGTCCTTCAGGAAGATGTCGCCCGCGATCGTGCCGAAGTCGGTCGCGAACGCCGGCGCCGGGTACAGCATCGAGACCGAGACGCGATCGTCGAGATGCAGGGTCAGGAAGTCGGTGTCGTCGACGGCGATCGGGAACATGGTGGCGATCGCCTCGTTGTTGCCGACGTCGGTGTCCCCGGATTCGAGCAGACCGATCTGCGAGTGGTCGAGCCCGAGGTAGTGACCGAACTCGTGCGCGATGACACCCTCGAAGGTCGACAGCGGCACCTCGGGATCGGGATGGCCGTCGATGAAGCGCCCGTTCAGCACGGCGTACGATTCGATGATCGTGATGTTCGGGTCCTGGAAGACCGCACACTCCGGCGCCGCGAAGCCGAGGATGAAGGAGCTGGACAGGGGACCGAGGACGGCTTCGGTGATCGCGCCGTCGCGGTCGAAGACGACGGGACTCAGCCCGTCGCACTTGGGGAGAAAGTCCTGCCAATTGGCCCCGGTGACGTCGACTGGCAACGCGCCGGCATTGACGAACGGCAGGTCCGCCGTCGCCACGCTGCTCCACACGCCGACCTCCGCTTGCACGAGGGCGAGGGCCGAGGCGTTGTCGAGGGTGCCGAGCGAGCCCCGATCGGGATTGTACGGCACGGGAAACACACCCCAGCGCGCGGCCTCGCCGGCGCCGCTGACGAGCAGTGGACCGGCCGCCCGCACCACGACGGGTGCGAGGAACGGTATCCCGAGCAGCAGCGCCGCGTAGCGCAATCGCCGTCTCATCGACGCTGTCCCTTCGGGCCGGAGGCGGCGAGGCGGGCGACCTCGTCGAGGAAGGTCTCCAGATCGCCGTCGCCCTGACCCGACGGGGCCGGGCGATCCGCCTCGCTGGGAGCGACCAGATCACGCGCCACCGTGGGGGACGTCGTCCTGCCCTGACGATGGACCCGAAATACGCCCTGGCCCATTCCGAGCGGGCTCGTGAAACCGGCGCTGCTCTCGCCGTCCAGGAAGACGACCATCTCCTCGCCGACGTGGTAGATCGGTAGCCCGGGCAGGCGGGCGATCGTGCCGTCGGCGAGCGGCTCGGAGGTGCCGAACTGCTTGAAGGTGAAGCGGCTTCGCGCGCGCCCCTTGACGGTACGGGCCACCTCGACCGTGATCCACGTCGCAGGCACCCCGCGCACATCGCGACCCGACGCGATCTGCTCGACGCGACCGTGGACGATGGTCGACGACAAGTGCGCCAGCTGCTCGAGCGAGATGGGCCGCAGCATCATCGCGACGGCGTGCGTGGCCGCGTCGCACGACACCACGGTCACCGCCGCGGCCAACCACCAACTACGATGTCGTGGCATCGTGGTCTTCCATGGGCTGAAGGTCTCCTCAGGACCCGGCGCCATCGGTGGCGGTGCCGGAGTGGCGAGAGCTTTTGCGAAAGCATCGGCCAGCGATCAAGCCGCACTGCGGCGTCGGCGGCTTTCATGCATTGCGACTACGGATCTCACGGACCGCGCGCATAGCAAACTCGCGTCACGCCGCATGTCCGCTGCGGCGTGCCCGTGGCCGCCGCCACCGGCAGTGTCGGATCCGTTCGACCACGCCGTGCACGAGCTCGCGGACATCGGCGCCGGCGAACCCGGCCTCGTCCGCGTGGCTTCGTGTTCCGTCGCTCGGCAAGACCCGCTGCGTCGTGTGGCGATCACCTGTGACGGCTGCGCGTCGTCGGCGAGCCGCGGAAGAGGCCCGCGTCGAGCCCGATCGTGCCGTCGGGCACCGCGGTCGCATTGGGGCGGGCGACGCGGACGCGAACCGGCGTCCCGGCCGCGGGCACGACGCGCTCAGCGGTCTGGGCGCGCCCGATGCTCGAGACCAGGGCACCGTGAGGGACGATCCCGCCCTCCGGACCATCGCGGATGCTGTGGATCACCCTATGTGGGAGGTGGAATCCCGAGGTCGCGCCCATCCTGACGGTATCCAGCGCGCAAACGGCGCGGCGCGGCACGATCCGACACCGTGGTCTCCCGCTCCTCCAGGGACCATTTTCCCGGTCCGCCGCGATTTATTCTGTTGACTACTTTCCGATGCGCCGGGTACTTCTCCTTGCGCGAAGGAATAGTCCTGCGACGCGAAGGGGGAACCGTTGATGAATTGGTCTAGATCGTGCAAGTCCGTTGGAACGCTCACGCTGGGTGTGGCGGCGATGTTCATGCCGGTGGCGGCGCTCGCGGCCACGCACATCGTCCAGCCCGGCCAGTCCATCCAGGCCGCGGTCGATGCGGCCGCCCCCAATGACACCGTGCTCGTGATGCCCGGGGACTACACCGAGACCCACGGGAACCAGATCGCGGTGCGGATCACGAAGAGCCTCAAGCTTTACGCGAAGAGCAAGCTGCCCGACACGAAGGTCCGCCTCCTCCCGGGCGCGGGCAACATCCATGGCATCGTCGTGGAGCCGGTGAACCCGGGCGTCGATCCGGACGTGTCCAACGTGCGGGTCAAGGGCTTCACGGTCGAGGGCTTCTCGAAGAACGGTATCTGGCTGCGCTACGTCGATCGCTACAAGATCGAGGGCAACGAGTCGGTCAACAACCTCGAGAACGGCATCTGGCCGACCCTCTCGGCGAACGGCCTCGTGAAGAAGAATCTGTCCTACGGCTCCGAGGACGCGGCGCTGTGGATCGAGGCGTCCGAGAACGTGCGCGTGATCGGCAACGAGCTGCACAGCAGCCCGACGGGCCTCGAAGTCACCATCTCGACCAACATCAAGATGGTGAAGAACAACATCCACAACAACACCGTCGGCGTGGGTCTCTATCACCCCACGGCGGCCGGCCTGCCGGCGATTCCGCCGTACACGCAGTACGGTGACTGGACGCTCACCGCCAACAACATTCACGACAACAACTTCGTGAACACCGCCCCGCCGGGGTCGATGTCTGCCGCGCTGCCCGCCGGCATCGGCGTGCTCGTACTCGGCGTCGACCGCGTGACGATGAAGCGGAACACGGTCACCGGCAACGGTTCCGTCGGCATCGGTGCGCTCGACTGGTGCCTCGGCGTCGCCGACGGTCCTTTCGACTGTTCCGTCAACCCGCCGGAAGTCGCCGACACGGTCCCGGACAACAACCGCTACATCGCCAACACGGTCACCGGAAACGGTGGCGACATCGGCCCGGGCTTCCCGGCGGTGTTCGCCGGAGACTTCCTGGCGCTCGGTGGCACGGGCAATTGCTTCAACGCGAACGTCACGACGATCCCGCCGCTGTTCCCACTCGAACCGAAGTGCGGCTGAAAGCCGCTGGCGACGATCCGGCCGGCAGTCGCTGCGTCGCGTGAAGTAGACGTGATGCCATCGATTGCCTGCCCGATCGTCAGCCGGCGGTTCGTCGGCCCCGAGGCCGACGAGCTCACGATCCAGATCCTCCCTGCAGGGTCGCCTCACGAGGTGGCCCTGCAGGTCGAGGAGACCTACCGGGCCCTGGCGGCGTTTCTCACCGCCCACGGGTCCTCCTTCCAGGACGTCACTGCCGAGACGCTGCTGCTGCGCGACGTCCGGCGCGATCTCCCCGGCATCCTCGACGTCCGGGCGCGCGTACTGGGAGACCTCGGACAGGCCGCGCTCGCACCGCGTCCGGCGTTCATCGGCCAGGCGCCCGCGGGCCACGATGCGACCTTTCAACTCGCCGCCACCGTCGTCGTGCCCCACCGCCGCGACGCCTGGTCGGTGCGCGACGTCGCGGCGATGCCGTCGTGCCCCTGCGACGGCTGCGCCCGCTCCGGCGCGCGCATCGTGCGCCTCGGCGACCGGACGTCGGTCCACACCACGAACGTCTACGGCGAGGGGCAGGGGGCGCAGGAGCAGGCCCTGGGCATGTTCCACGCCGCTGAGCGCCTGCTGGATCAGTGCGGGATGGGCTTCGGCGACGTCGTCCGCACGTGGATCCAGCTCCGCGACATCGACCGGGACTACGGCGCCCTCAACTCCGCCCGGCGGGAGTTCTTCGAGTCCCGTGGCATCGGGCGGCGGCCCGCGAGCACCGGCGTCCAGGGAACCCCATTTCCGGACGCGCACGACGTCGTGATGAGCCTGACCGCCGTGCGCTCGAGCAGGCCGCTCGACGCGACCGTCATCTCCACGCCGACGCTGAACGAAGCCTGGAGCTACGGCGCCGATTTCTCGCGCGGCCTACGGCTCGTGGAGGCGAATCAGGTGACGCTCCACGTCTCCGGGACCGCCAGTATCGACGAGGCCGGGCGCACCGTACACGTCGGCGATTTCGCCGCCCAGGCAGAGCGCATGCTGCACAACATCTCCACGCTCCTCGCCGGACAGGGCGCCACCTTCTCGGACCTCGCGTCCGCCATCACCTACCTGAAGCGGGCCGAGGACGCGGCCGCGCTGCAGGCGATCTTCCAGCGCCGGGGCTTCCGCGGCTTCCCGTCGGCGGTGGTGCACGCACCGCTCTGCCGGCCCGAGCTCCTCTGTGAAGCCGAGGCCGTGTCGATACTTCCGGTAAAGCGCTCGGAAGCGTAGCATCCTCCGAGATGACGAGCCCCCGTCGTTCGGCCATGCTCGCCGCCGTCGCTCCCCTGATGCTCTCGGCCGCGCTGCTCATCACCGGCTGCGATCGAGAAGCCAGCACTCAGGAGATGCTCGCCGCCCTTCCCGACGGGAACGCGGCCGGCGCCGTCGCCACCGGCTTACAGATCACGTATCCGCAGGAAGGGACCCTGTTCCCCCCGGATATCGTCGCGCCCACGTTCGCCTGGACGGACACGACGAACCTCGTCGACCGCTGGTACGTGGTCGTGCGCGACGACACCGGCACGGACCTCCTGAAGACGACGGTGGAAACGTCGAGCTGGCGGCCGTCGATCGACGACTGGCGCCGGATCAAGGAACAGAGCCGCGAGCGCGACGCGGAGATCGTCGTCGCCGGTACCAGCGAGGCATCTCCGGCGTCCGTCCTTTCGTCCGGACGGGTCCACATCCGTACCTCGAAGGACCCGGTCAACGATTCCCTCTTCTACCGCGAGGTGCCGCTGCCCTTCCTCACCGCCGTGCGCGATCCCTCCAAGATCCGATGGCGATTCGGCACCGTCGACTCCGAAACCGGTCCGCCGATCGTCCTGCAGAACCTGCCGGTGTGCGGGAACTGCCACTCGTTCGCCGACAATGGCAGCTCGCTCGGCCTCGACGTCGACTACGGCAACGACAAGGGCGCGTACGCCATCATGGACGTGTCGCAGCACATGGTGATGAACGACGCCAAGATCATCACCTGGGCCGACTTCCAGCGACACGACGGCGAGATCACCTTCGGCCTGCTGTCGCGGATGTCGCCGACGGGACGCTACGTGGTGAGCACGGTGAAGGACCGCTCCGTGTTCGTCGCCATCCCGGACCTCATGATCTCGCAGCTCTTCTTCCCGATCAAAGGCATTCTCGTCGTCTACGACCGTGAGACGAAGAACTTCGCGGCGCTGCCGGGCGCCGACGATCCGCAGTACGTGCAGAGCAACGCGGTCTGGAGTCCCGACGGCAAGGAGCTCGTGTTCGCCCGCGCGAAGGCCTACCGGCCCGAGAAACTCGATCAGCAGAACGCCGCGCTCGTCGACGAGAAGGACGTCCCGGAGTTCACCATCGAGAAGCGGCCCTTCCGCTACGACCTGTACCGCATCCCGTTCAACGACGGACGCGGCGGTACGGCCGAAGCGATTGCGGGCGCGTCGGCCGACGGCAAGAGCAACTTCTTCCCGAAGTATTCGCCGGACGGGAAGTGGATCGTGTTCTGCAAGGCCAACAGCTACATGCTGCTGCAGCCCGACAGCGAGCTGTACATCGTGCCCACGGCGGGCGGCGCAGCGCGGCGGCTGCGCTACAACACCGCGCGCATGAACTCGTGGCACAGCTGGTCGTCGAACAGCCGCTGGCTCGTGTTCTCGTCGAAGGTGAACGGGCCGTACACGCAGCTGTTCCTCACGCACATCGACGAGGAGGGCAACGACAGCCCGCCGGTGCTCCTCGAGCGCTTCACGTCGTCGGACCGGGCCGCGAACATTCCGGAGTTCGTCCGGCAGCCCGGCGACGCCATTGCCGACATTCGCGAGGAGTTCCTCGACGCGTACTCGTTCCTGCGCGCCGGAATGGCGAACGAGCATACGGGCGACCACGTGGGGGCCGAGCGGTCGTTCCGCCGTGGTCTCGACATCGCGCCGGACAATGCCGAGCTCCGCAACGCCCTCGGCTGGACGCTCTTCCAGGACGGGCGGTCCGCGGAGGCGGTGGCCGAGTACGAGCGCTCGCTGGCGGGGAACGGGCAGCAGGCCAAGGCGCACAACAACATGGCGCTGGCCCTGGTCGAGCTCGGGCGGCTCGACGACGCCGCGACGCACTTCAAGGCATCGCTCGCGATCGAGCCCAAACCGGAAATCTACAGTGACCTGGGCTTCGTGCTGGCCCGGCTCGGTCGGAGCGACGACGCACGCCAGCAGTATGCGGCGGCGTTGGCCATCGACCCGAACTGCCCATCGGCGCACTTCAACATGGCCGTCACGGCCGTCCAGGCGGGGGACCTGGCCGAGGCGGAGGCCCACTACCGCAAGGCGCTCCCGGGTCGACCCACCGCCGAGACCCACAACGGCCTGGGCTACGTCCTCGCCCATCAGGGCCGCGACGACGCCGCCATTACCGAGTTCCGCGAGGCCATCGCGATCGACCCGAAGTTCACTCCCGCCTACAACAACCTGGCCGAGGCGCTCGCTCGGGAGGGGAAACTCGAGGAGGCGGTGCGCTACTACCAGGCGTCGCTCGCGGAACGCCCGAGCGTGGGCGTGTACAACGCCCTCGGCGGGGTCCTCCGGAAGCTCGGACGCACGGACGAGGCCAATCAGCAGATCGACAAGGCCCGGGCCCTGGCCGCACACAGCTGAGCCGGTAGGCGGCCCCGGAAGCGGGGACCGCAGATTTTCTGTTGACAGCCGTCGAGCCTTTCCTGGACACTCCGCGTGCGCTCGCGCCCGGCGTTGGCCGTGGCCGCGAGAACGCACCGAGCAAGGGGGAAGCTGGTGATTCGACTCCGACGCAGGCCCGAGAGGCCGAAGAGCACCATGGCGCTGCAGGTTGGCGGCGCGCTCGTGGTCCTCGCATTGACGCTGACGACGCCGACGGCGCACGCCTACCGCTGGTACGACAAGGACGGCACGCAGACGTCGGGCTGCGTGACGTGCCACACCGGGTTCCTCGGCGGCAACGGGCCGCTGCACGCGCAGCACAGGTCGCTGCTGGGCACGCCGACGGAGCAGGCGGCGCGCTGCAACGTCTGCCACCCCAACGGCGGCGGCACCACGCCGGTGCTCACCTACACCAGCGGGCCGATTGCCCCGCTCACGAACGGCTTCGGCTGCGCCGGATGCCACGGTCTCGACTACGGCGAGACCTCCCCGAACAGCGGGCTGCCCAAATCCACGTCGTACGGCCTGCGGCAGGTGCACGTGGCCGCCGGCGTGACGGCCTGTGGCACCGCCGGTTGCCACGCGCCCGGCAACCTCGGCGCTCCGGATCCGTTCCCCGTGTTGTTCGGCGAGAACGTCGCGCCCCCCTACTTCGGGCCGAGCTTCAGCATCCTGACCGACCCGTGCTCGAGCGACCAGGAAGACTTCGCGTTCGACCCCGACGCCCTCGGCCTCGACAACGACGGCGACGGGCTCCGCGACTTCCCGGCCGACCCTGATTGCGGCGCGCCCACGACGACCACCACCACGACGCTGCCGCCGTTCGACTGCGGAGCTGCGCCGGCACCGGCGTCCGGATGCGTCGTTCCGAGCAAGGGCGTGCTCCTCGTGAACGAGAAGGTCGCGGGCAAGGAGAAGCTCAAGGTCTCGTTCACGAAGCTCCAGACGGCCGTGCTGCCGAGCGACTTCGGCGATCCCGTCGCCGGCACGACGACGTACAACGTCTGCATCTACGACTCCGCGAACACGCTGCGTGGCCAGTACACGGTCGACCGCTCTGGCGACACGTGCGGCACGAAGCCGTGCTGGGCCGTCGTGAGCGGCAAGGGCTTCAAGTACGGTGACAAGGTGACGACCGCGGATGGCATCCTCAAGATGTCCGTGAGCGGCGGCGACGCCGGCAAGGGCAAGGTCGTCGTGGTCGGCAAGAACAGCTCCGCGACCATGCCGACGGGCATCGCGGCGCTGATGCAGAGCTCGTCCAATGCCACCGTCCAGGTCGTGACGAGCGATGCCGCGTGCTTCGGCATGACCCTCCCGCTGGTGAAGAAGGCAGACGGCCTGATCTTCAACGCCATCGGGCCGTGATCCGTTGAGTATCGGTG